>CAZRFD010000057.1:0-10221 GCA_964599085.1 uncultured Enterobacterales bacterium
CCACCGGCCCGACGGCTCGGTGGCCGAGGGACTGCACTCGGTGTGGATCTGGCTGGACAACGAAGCCCAGCTCAACTCGTACACCACGCAGGCCGTCAAGGAAGTCATCCTGGCCTTCCGCAAGGCCAGCAACGACCGCGCCGCCGTCGCCACGGTGTTCACGGGGGCGGGCAGCCGGGCCTTCTGTACCGGTGGCAACACCAAGGAGTACGCCGAGTACTACGCCGGCCAGCCCGAGGAATACCGCCAGTACATGCGGCTGTTCAACGACATGGTCTCGGCCATCCTGCACTGCGACAAGCCGGTGATCTGCCGCGTCAACGGCATGCGCATCGGCGGAGGGCAGGAGATCGGCATGGCCTGCGACTTCTCCATCGCCCAGGACCTGGCGCGCTTCGGACAGGCCGGTCCCCGCCACGGCAGCGCCCCCGACGGCGGCAGCACCGACTTCCTGCCGCTCTACATCGGGGTGGAGCGGGCCATGGAGTCCTGCACCGTGTGCGAGCCCTGGTCGGCGCACAAGGCCTACCGCCTGGGCATGCTCACCGACATCGTGCCGGCGCTCAAGGTGGACGGAGAGTGGACGCCGAACCCCATGGTCTGGCTCGACGGCACCGACGCGTACGGCCGGGTCCGCAACGGCGAGTACAAGGCCGGCGGTGACGCCGCCGCCGCCAAGGCCCTGCTCAAGTCGGGACAGGTCGACCTCTCGCTGCTGGACGAGACCGTCGACGCCTTCATCACCAAGCTGCTCATGACCATGCCCGGCTGCCTGCTCAAGACCATCGAGTCGATCCGCAAGCACAAGCTGCAGTGGTGGGACCGCAACCGCGAGACCAACCGCTTCTGGCTGTCCCTGAACATGATGACCGAAGCCAACGCCGGCTTCCGGGCCTTCAACTCCGGCACGCGCGGCGACCGCGACGTGAACTTCCCCGAGCTGCGCCGCCGCCTCGCCCAGGGCGAGCGCTGGTCCGAAGAGCTCATCCTCGCGGTCGGCCCGGCGGCCATGCGGGAGGGGTGATGAGCACGCACGACAGCAACAGTCCCATCCGCTTCCGGCGGGAAGCCGACGGCGACGTCGGGCGCATCGTGCTCGATCGGCCCAAGGCCAACGTCCTCGACGAAGCCATGATCCAGGCCATCCGCGACCAGCTCGTCGCGCTGCGTGGAGATGAACAGCTCAAGCTGCTGGTCTTCGAGGGGGCGGGCCGGCACTTCAGCTTCGGTGCGTCGGTCGAGGAGCACCTGCCGGGCCGGGTCCGCAACATGCTGCCCGCCTTCCACCAGATGTTCGTGGAGCTCGAGGCGCTCGGCGTCCCCACCGCCGCCGTCGTTCGTGGACAGTGCCTCGGCGGCGCCGCCGAGCTGGCCACCTGGTGCGGCACGGTCTTCTGCGACGCCACCGCCCACATCGGCTTCCCCGAGATCAAGCTCGGCGTGTTCCCGCCGGTCGCCTGCATGGCCCTGCAGTGGCGGGTCGGCGGCAACCGCGGCAGCGGGCTCGTGCTCACCGGCCGCAGCGTCTCCGGGCCCGACGCCTGTGCCATGGGCCTGGCGGACGACTGCAGCGACGACCCTGAAGACGCCCTGCAGGCGTGGTACGACGCCAACGTCGCCAACCTTTCGGCGGCGTCGCTGCGCTTCGCCTGGCGCGCCAGCCGCCGCCCCATTGCCCGGGCCCTTCTCGAAGAGCTGCCGGCGCTGGAGCGCCTCTACCTCGACGAGCTGATGGCCCACCCCGATCCCACCGAGGGACTGTACGCCTTCCTGGAGAAGCGTACCCCCGCCTGGAGCCGCCCATGACCACCGACCTGCCCAGGACGCGCGAGGACATCGTCGCCTATGCGCGAGGTCTGTACGAAGACCTGGACTTCACCGCCGTCAAGGACTGGCTGGCCGCCGGCGAGGGCCGCAAGGCCGTCGGCTGCCTGCCGGTCTACATCCCCCGCGAGGTCGTGTGGGCCGCCGGCGTGCTGCCGGTCGGCGTGCACGGTGGGGGCGACCGCCTGGAGATCATCCGCGGCGACGCCTACTACCAGTCCTACATCTGCCACCTGCCGCGCTCGGTCATCGAGCTGGGCCTGACCGGCCGCCTCGACATGCTCTCGGGCATGCTCTTCCCGAGCACCTGCGACGTGATCCGCAACCTGTCGGGCATGTGGCAGATCCTCCGGCCGGATCTGTACGTCCGCTACGTCGACGTGCCCCAGGTCGAACATGCCGTCACCGGCACGCAGTTCTGGGAGGGTGAGCTGTCGGCCATCTACCGGGACATGTGTGCCCTGGCCGGCACGGAGCCCTCCGACGAAGCGCTCTGGGCGGCCATCGACGACTACGACCGAGTGCGCGCCATCCTCGGTCAGCTCTACGCGCTGCGCCGGGACGAGCCCTGGAAGGTCCCGACGGAAGAGCTCTACCTGCTGATGCGGGCTGGAGAAGTGCTCCCGCCGCCGGACTTCGTCGAGCTGGCGACGGCCTACCTCGCAGCCTGCCACGCCGAGCCGCTGCGCCAGCGCGACAACACCCGCGTGGTCGTCGTGGGCTCCTTCTGCGAGCAGCCGCCCCTGGGCCTGATCAAGACGATCGAGCGGGCCGGCTGCTACATCGTCGGCGACGACTTCCTGCTCGGCAACCGCATGCTGACGCAGCCACCGGAGCTCGGCGGCGACCCCATCGAAGCCCTGGCCCGGACCCTGCTGTTCCACCACCAGCCCTCGTCGGTGATGTACGAACCGGACCCGGAAGCCAAGCACGTCACCGTCAAGCAGCAGGTGGACGAGGCCCGCGCCGACGGCGTCATCTTCGCGGCGGCGTCCTTCTGCGACCCGGCCCTGCTCGACCGGCCCATGCTGCGGGCTGGGGCCGAAGCGCACGGCGTGCCGTGCATCGCGTTCAAATTCTCTGAGAACAGTGGACAGTTCCAGCAGTTCCGCGAGCAGGCGGGCACGTTCTCCGACTCGATCAAGCTCTGGGGAGGTGTGTGATGGCACCGACGACAAAGGAAGAGGTGAAGGTCCAGAAGGACCGGTCGATGGTTCTCCAGAAGGAGATGATCGCCGGGCACTTCGAGCGGCTGGAGAAGGCACCGGAGACCGGCGAGAAGGTGGTCTACACCTTCGTGCCGGGCAACCTCACGGAGCTGATCCGCAGCTTCGGCGCGCTGCCGCTGCTGCCGGAGATCAACGCCCTGCAGTCGGGCATGCGCGGAAAGTCCAAGGGCTACATCGCCGAAGCCGAGCGCAACGGGCACTCCGAAGACGTCTGCACCTACGTCAAGTGCGACATCGGGATGCTGCGCTCCGGCAACGTCGGACCGACCGGCACCCGGCTGCCGAAGCCCGACCTGCTGCTGCTGTCCTACACCGGCTGCTACACCTTCATGAAGTGGTTCGAGCTGCTCCGTGAAGAGTACGACTGCCCGACGGTCTTCCTCCACGTCCCCTACCAGGGCGATGGCACCCTGCTACCAGAACACCGCGAGTACGTCGTCAAGCAGCTCCGTGAGACCATTATCCCCGCCCTCGAGAAGGTGACCGGGCGGGCCTACGACGAGGATCGCCTGCGCGAGAACCTCGCCCGCAGCGCCCAGGCCGAAGACGATCTCGTCAGCGTGCTCCTCTCGGCCAAGAACCACCCCAGCCCGATCGACTCCTACTTCGGTGGCGTCTACTACGTGGGCCCGATCTTCAGCGCCTTCCGCGGCACGCCCGAGGGCGTGGCCTACTACCGGGCGCTGCGCCAGGAGGTCGACGCCCGGGTGGCCGCAAGGCAGGGGCCGCTCACCCCCATCGGCCGCCTCGATGACCAGAAATACCGCCTCGTCGTCGAGGGCCCGCCCAACTGGACGAGCTTCCGGGAGTTCTGGAAGATGTTCGCGGAAGAGGGCGCCGTCGTGGTGGCGTCCACCTACACCAAGGTCGGTGGCACCTACGACTTCGGCTTCCGCCACGACCCGACGGACCCGCTGGGCACCCTCGCCGACTACTGCGGCGGCTGCTACACCAACCACAACCTGCCGGGGCGCATCGAGATGCTCCAGCGCTACGTGGAAGAGTACGAAGCCGACGGCTTCGTCATCAATTCCGTGAAGAGCTGCAACTCGTTCTCGGCGGGCCAGCTCATGATCCTCCGCGAGGTCGAGAAGCGCACCGGGATCCCCGGCGGCTTCGTCGAGTCCGACCTGGTCGACCCGCGCTACTTCTCGGCGGCGAACATCAAGAACCGCCTGGAGAGCTACCTGCAGATGATCGAGGCCCGCCGCGTCGGTGGCGCCGTCTCGTCCGAAGCGCTCGGGAGGCACGCATGAGGTGCTTTGTCGGCATCGACCTGGGCTCCACCACCACCAAGGCCGTCATCCTCGACGAAGCCGGGGAAGTGCTGGGGCGTGGCATCACCAACTCACGCAGCAACTATGACCTGGCGGCGGAGGTCGCCCGGACCGAAGCCTTCGTGACCGCCCGCTTCGGGCTGCTCCGCAAGGAGGTCGAGAAGGCGGCGGGCACGGCCATGCTCGACCAGCTCCTGCGGGCCTTCCGCACCGAACAGACGCTGGTGCAGCTCGACCGCTTGCAGCACCACATCGACGCCGAGGTGGCGAGCACGGTGGTCGCCGGCAAGCAGGGCGCGGTCACCGAGGTCCTCGACGAGATCTTCCGGCGGCTCCGCCAGGAAGAGGAAGCGTGGTTCGCCGGCCGCATGGAGGGGGCCCGCTCGGACTTCTTCCGGGACCACGTCGGTTCGGGCTGGGCCCGCCTGTCCGAGGAGCTGGGCCCGCCGGTCGACGTCAGCTTCGACCTGCTGCTGAGCCTGTACGACAAGTGCATCATCAAGGTCGAGAACGAACCCCTGGAGCTGGGCTTCCAGGATCACATCGACGCCGCCCTGGCCCGGATCGGCGCGGTCGAGGGTGTCGACGCGGTCCGCCGAGGCGTCGAGCTGGCCCGCGACACAGACATCGTAGAAGTGGCCACCATCGGCACCGGCTACGGTCGCGCTCGGCTGCCCTTTGAAAAGGAGCAGATCCGCAGCGAGATCCTCTGCCACGGGCTCGGGGCGCACCGGATGTTCCCCGACACCCGGACGGTGCTCGACATCGGCGGCCAGGACACCAAGGCCATCCAGGTGGACGGTCGGGGTATCGTCACCAGCTTCCAGATGAACGACCGCTGCGCGGCGGGCTGCGGGCGCTACCTCGGCTACATCGCCGACGAGATGAACATCGGCCTTCACGAGCTGGGGCCGCTGGCCCAGCAGAGCTCGCGGCGGGTCAAGATCAACTCGACGTGTACGGTCTTCGCCGGCGCCGAGCTGCGAGAGCGGCTGTCGCTGGGTGAGAACCGCGAAGACATCCTCGCCGGTCTGCACCGGGCGGTGATCCTGCGGGCCATGAGCCTGCTGGCCCGCTCCGGTGGTGTCGACGAGCAGTTCACCTTCACCGGTGGCGTCGCACGAAACGCCGCCGCCGTCGCCGCGCTCAAGGAGCTGGTCTTCGAGAACTACGGCGACAAGACCCTCAACATCAGCCCGTCGAGCATCTACACCGGGGCGCTCGGTGGGGCGATCTTCGCGATGCGCGCCGCCGAGGAAGGCCACGGCGTGGCGGGCACCGGCACCCGGCAGGAGGCATAGATGGCGATCACCGCAGGCATCGACGTCGGGACCGGCGCGGTCAAGGCCGTCGTGATGCGCATCGAAGACGGCAGGGAAGACGTGCTGGCGAAGCGCGTCGGGCGCATCCGGCGCCGCGAGATCTGGCGCGTGGTGGATGAGGTCTTCGGGGCCGCGCTCGGCGACTGCGACGTGGACCACATCGACTACGTCGCCACGACGGGCGAGGGGGAGGACATCCCCTTCGGCACCGGCCACTTCTATGGCATGACCACGCATGCGCGGGGCGGGCTCTTCCTTGAGCCCGATGCCCGGGCGGTGCTGGACATCGGCGCGCTGCACACCCGGGCCGTGTCCATGGACGCGCGTGGCAAGGTGCTGGACTACAAGATGACCAGCCAGTGCGCGTCGGGGTCCGGGCAGTTCCTGGAGAACATCGCGCGCTACCTGGGCGTGTCCCTGTCCGAGGTCGGCGAGCTGTCGCTGCAGGGCACCTCGCCAGAGACGGTCAGCTCCATCTGCGCGGTCCTGGCAGAGACCGACGTGATCAACATGGTGTCTCGGGGCATCTCCACGCCCGACATCCTCAAGGGCATCCACCAGAGCATGGCCGGCCGCTATGCCCGCCTGATCCGCTCCATGAAGGTCGAGGGGACGGTGCTGATGACCGGCGGCCTCGCCGCAGACGTCGGCCTGAAGGCAGCGCTCGAGGAAGCCATGGACAAGGACAAGCGGCTCAAGGGCCGCAATGTCAAGCTCACCGCCCACCCCCTCTCCATCTTCGCCGGCGCCCTCGGGGCCGCCATCTGGGGCGCGTTCCGGCACGACAAGCTCGATCTCAGGAGGCCTGCATGGACCAGCTCGGAACCGATTCCAACGCACGCATCGTGATCCGCACGCTGACGCTGGACGACCACGCGCGCATCGTGGCCATCGACAAGAAGTTGACCGGGCGCTCGCGCGGCGAGTGGTTCAAGGGCCGGCTCAACCGGGCGCTCAGCGAGTCCGATGTCTGCATCTCGCTGGGTGCGGAGATCGACGGGATCCTCGTCGGGGCCCTGCTCGGCAGCCTGCAGTACGGCGAGTTCGGGCAGCCCCAGCCCCTCGCCGTCATGGACACCATCCTGGTCGATCCGGGCATGTCGGGGCACGGCGTCGGGCGCGAGCTGCTCGACCAGCTCGTCCGCAACCTGCGGGCGCTGGGCATCGAGCACATCCGCACCGAGGTCGACTGGACCGAGCACGGGCTGACGGCCTTCCTTGGCCACGCCGGCTTCAAGCCGGTGCCGCGGCTGGTGCTCGAGCTGGCGTTGTAGCGCAACGCGCGCGGGCGCAGCGCGTCGCGGCTGGAGGAGCCTGCGGCGGCAGACGGTTGCCGCAGGAGCGGCAGAGATCTGCCGCCGGTGGCCGGGTGAGCGCACGAAGAGCCGCATCTGACCGTCGCGGGCGGTTGGCACGGTGGTTGCAGTTGGGAATGGCACGCTCCGGCGCTCCACTCCCCAGAGGAACCACCATGCGCAAGCTCGCTCTGTCCGCCCTGACCACCCTGTCCATCCTGTCGCTGGCCGCCGGCTGCGGCGACTCCGCGGGCAACAGCTCGTCGGCGTCGGCCTCGTCCGGCGACGTGGGCGCCGGCCAGTCGCTGTACAGCTCCAACTGTGCCGGCTGTCACGGCACCAACGCCGAGGGCGGCGTCGGCCCGGCCCTGGCCGGCGTCTCCGACTCCAACGCCGTCATCGACACCATCCTCAACGGCACCGAGAACATGCCGGGCTTCGCCAGCAGCCTCAGCGACGCCGACATCTCCGACATCCTGGCCTTCCTCGGCAGCCTGTAGAGGGGAGAGCTCCGCCGCGGCGGGGCCCCTGGCGGCTCGCCGCGGCTTCCGCCGCGCGTCTGGCGGGCTGATCTCGGTGGAGGGCGGCGTCGCTACTCGTCCCACGAGGGAACGGGCACCCGGCACCAGTCGTGGCCTTCGTCGTAGAGGGCGTCCGAGAAGCAGCCCCAGCACTGGACCGTGTGGTCCGGTCTGAGCCCACAGGTGAAGCGGCCGCGGGCGGCGATGTCCACGAATAGCTCTCCCTCGGGGACGTCGCTCTGGCCGAACTCGTCGCTTCCCCAGCAGGCGGCGGTGCCGTCGGGCTGGAGCGCGCAGGCGTGATCGAAGCCCAGGGCGAGGTCCGTGAACTCCAGGTCGGGTGGCGGAGATGTCTCGCCGTCGTAGTTCGTGCCCCACATGGCGAAGCGCCCGTCGTCGGCGCGGGCGGCGAAGAAGCCGGAGCTGCCCCACACCTCGCTCCAGTCCCCCGCTGGCGGGTCCAGGGCTCCCTGCTCGGTCACGTCTTCGCCCCAGCAGGAGATCGTGCCGCTGTCGGACGGGATCGCGCAGATCGACTGGTCACCCATGGCCAGTGACCGCCAGGGCTGCGCCGGGTCGAAGAAGTTGAGGTACTCTACGCGGGTGCCCCAGCAGGCTGCGGTGTGGTCGGGGCGGATCCCGCATGCGGTGGTCATGCCGGTCTTCAGGTCCACGAACGGGCCCTTGGGGATGGGGTCTGTGCGTCCGTATCCACTGTCGCCCCAGCAGTCTGCCTCTCCGTCGGGCAGGAGCCCGCACATGGTCCACCGCTCACCGCCGAGCCGGGTGTATTGCGTCGAGGACTGTTCTTCGATGGGGTAGCCCTCCAGCCCCTCGTACAGGCTGCACTCCACGCGGTTGAGGTTGGACTGCAGGCAGAGGTAGTTGCCGGAGGCTTCGATGGCGGCAGTGTACTCAGGCGTGCGACAGCCAGCGAGGAGGGTCGCGGCGGTCCACAAGACGGGCGTCCGCATGGCTACTCCATGG
This sequence comes from uncultured Enterobacterales bacterium, assembly GCA_964599085.1. Classification (GTDB taxonomy): domain Bacteria; phylum Myxococcota_A; class UBA796; order UBA796; family UBA2385; genus J125. Next base: position 8,456 of record CAZRFD010000057.1, read on the forward strand.
CCAGGGTGGTTGGCGCGACGCCATGGCGATTCGTGAGGAGGCGTTTGCCAGTCAAAGTCAAGCATCATTCATGCCTTTCGTGAATCCGGTACGAGTGGGTTCCCTGCCGTGCGTCCTGGTGGCGCCGTTGGCGTCGCCACACCGCGACGAATGCCCACACCGTCAGTCCACACGTGGACGACGCTGACACGACGCTGCACGCAGGCCAGGGTGGCTTGAGCGGGGCGCGCTTGCAATCAAGGTCGACGGAGTCTTGAAGCACGCCGAAGCCGTCGTAGAGGTCAAGCGTTGGGCAATACCTCCTATCCGTCCAGGATGGGTCATCAAGGGAGTACCTGTGTTCCTGCGAGTAGCCATCGGGAAAGAAGCCTTCGACGGCGGTGTACGCCAGGCTTGCCCCATCGTCGTGAGCACGCAGGAACCACCCATCGGACTCGAAGCGGTTGAATTGGATTTCGGCTGCAAGGAAGAGTTCCCAGTGTCCGGGGAGCGGTGGGCAGCCTTCCCGGACCACGTCCCATTGGACATCGTGCCACCTGATGTTCCAGTCCGGAAATGTGCCAGTTGGCCACTCATCCGGCGTCACGACTTCGTAGGGGACTTGAGACCATATGTTTCCGGAGGACGGGGGATGGACGATGTCGAGGGTGTAGCTGCCAGGAACGACTTCGGGAGGGACATGGTAGACGTCGGGTAGTGAGGTGGAGAGTAGTTCGTATTGCAACTCGTCGGACCAGAGAGGGCCCGGTTCGTACCCGTCATCAAGGACCACCGCGCCACCCTGAGGAACCTCACCCCAGCGCGGTGAAACCAGCCCCGAGTCTACTCCAACACTGCATGCCCATGAAGTCGAGCTGGTCATGATCAGGGATAGGAGGAGCACCATGTGGTCATGGTAGTTGCCACAAGACGCGCTTGCCAACCACGGGTTCTGGCTCGGCCAACCGAGTTGAGGTCGCCGGTGGCATTGGCACCGGTGCTGCAGGTGCCAGCGCAACGGCCATGGCTGCGAAGGGGCGAGGTGCGCGCGGCGCGCCGCCTCGTGTCGCCCGACGCGGTGGGAGGCGGGGAGCAGGCGCATGCTTGCTCCGTTGGATGTGGGCACAGGAGCAGGGCGCGGCGAGCAAGCGCCCCGCGGAACCAGGCCGAGTCGGTCGCGGAGGGCGTTGGGGACGCGGATCTCTGCCGGCCCGGCGTGGCGATCCAGCCCCCGCGGGAGTAGTGGGGCTCCACTCTGGAGCCTCCGCCATGACCGACCCGCGCAGGGACGACACGCACAAGACCGACCAGCGCGACAACCGCTTCTTCCGCGGCTGGGCTGCCTTCGTGCTGCGGCTGCGGGTGCTGGTGATCCCGCTGCTGGTCGTCGTCACGGTCGCCGCCGCCCTGGAGGCTCGGACCTCACTGCGGGTGGAGACGTCTCCGGAGTACTTCGCCCGGGGCAGCTCGGACGCCTTCGAGAAGCTCGAAGCCTTCCGCGAGACCTTCGGGCGCGACGACCAGTACATGGTCCTGGTCCGCGGCGACGTGTTCAGTCGCGACTTCCTGGACCGGCTGCGGGTGCTGCACCACGTGCTGGAGACGGCGCAGATAGACCTGGAGGCCGGCACGGCGACCGCGGCGCTCCCGGCTGCGGACGCGCCGACCGGGACGGCGGCGGCCGCCGCCCCGGACAAGCCGGCCAGCGGGGACGGCTGGGGCGACGACGCCTCCGACGCCGCGGGTTGGGGCGATGCGCCCGCAGGCGCGGATCCGACCGACGCCGC
>CAZRFD010000057.1:10321-36076 GCA_964599085.1 uncultured Enterobacterales bacterium
CCGACGCCGCGGGTTGGGGCGATGCGCCCGCAGGCGCGGATCCGACCGACGCCGCCGGCTGGGGAGAGGCGCCCGCCAAGGCCGACGCCACGGACGCCGCCGGGTGGGGTGAAGAACCCGCCAAGGCCGACGCCACGGACGCCGCCGGGTGGGGCGAAGAACCCGCCAAGGCCGACGCCACGGACGCCGCCGGGTGGGGCGCCGACGACGCCGCAGGCTTCGGCGACGCTCCCCCGGCGGCGCCTGCCGACAGCCCGGAGCAGGAGGGGCTCTCCACCGCTGGTGATGCCTGGGCGGAGGGCGGCGGCTCGGTCATCGAGGAGGTGACCAGCCTCGTCAACTTCCGCCAGACCGTGTTCGAGGGCGGGGCGCTGCGCGTCCGCGGCCTCATGGACGAAGATCCGGTCGACCTCGACGCGTTCAAGCGCCACGTGATGGCCGATCCCGACATCGTCGGCAGCGTCGTCGGCCCCGACGGCCAGCACGCCGTGCTCGTCGTCCGCACGGCCCTCATCGGCAACGAAGCCTCGCGCAAGGTGCAGGACGCGCTGCAGGGCCTGGTCAAGGACTACAGCAGCCCGGACTTCGACATCGTGGTCACGGGGCTGCCGGCACTGGAACACGCAGTCAGCGGCAGCCTGATGCGCGACATGCGGGTGCTCATCGGCGTGGCCTTCGGGCTGATGGCGCTGGTGCTGTTCATCCACTTCCGCAACCTCGTCGGCGTCATCGCGCCGCTGACCGTCGTCGGGCTGTCCATCGTCATCACGCTGGGGGTGATGGCGGCGACGGGCACGCCGATCACCCTGCTCACCAACATCGTGCCGGCCTTCCTCATCTGTGTCGGCCTGGGCGACTCGGTGCACATCCAGTCCGTGTACCGCGACAAGCTCGCCCACGGAGTGCCCCGCCGCGATGCCATCCTGGCGGCGGTCGGCAGCACCGGCCTGCCCGTGTTGTTCACCACGCTGACCACCATGGTGGGCCTGCTGTCCTTCCGCTCGGCGTCGACCCTCGGCATCCAGGAGCTTGGAATGGTCGCCGCCTTCGGTGTGTTCGTCGCGCTGTGGCTGTCGGTGACCGTCATCCCCCTGTTCTCCCCGCTGATCGGCCCGCCCAAGGCGGTGGCCGACCGGGACGCGCCGACGACGGGGCGACGCCACGACCTCGTCGACGGGGTGCTTCGGGTGCTCACCGGCTGGTCGGCGTCCCGCGCCGGCCGCGGGCGGGTCTACCTCGGCACCCTGGTCCTCGCGATCGTCGCCGGGGTGGGGATCTCACGCATCGAGGTCTTCCACGACCCGCTGACCTGGCTGCCGTCGGGCCACCCCATCCAGACGAGCATCCACGAGCTGGACGAAGAGGTCGGGGGGACCAGCAACGTCGCCATCGTGATCGACGCGCCGGGAGAGCTGGGGGTCAAGGACCGGGACCTGCTCGACCGCATGGATCGGCTCATCGACTACGTCCAGGCCTTCGAGCACCCGCGGACGGGGAAGAAGATCGTCGGCAACGCCATGAGCATCGTCGGCATCGTGAAGGAGGTCAACCGGGCCCTGCACGAGGGCGACGCGGCGGCCTATGCCCTGCCCGACAGCCAGCGCGGGGTCAGCGACGATCTGCTGCTGTTCGAGAACGCCGGCCCCGAAGACCTCCGGCGGGTCGTGACCGCCGACCTCAAGCGCACGCACATCACCTTCCGCCTGGACTGGATGGACGCCACCTCCCTGCAGCCGCTGGACGCCTATGTCCGCAGGGGCGTCGACGAGATCATCGGCGACGCGGCCACGGCGACCATCACCGGGACGGCGTACTCGCTGGTCAGCACGGTGGGGGCGCTCATCGGCGACCTGATCCGCAGCTTCGGCCTGGCGGTCTTCGTCATCGCGGTGATGATGGCGACGCTGCTGCGGGCACCCAAGCTCGCCGCCATCTCGCTGGTGCCCAACCTGCTGCCGGTGGCCTTCATCCTGGGCTTCATGGGCTTCTCGCACATCCCCATCGACATGGCGACCCTGCTCATCGCCAGCATCGTCATCGGCATCGCCGTCGACACCACCATCCACTACCTGCACCAGTTCCGGGTGGTGTACCTCGAGAACCACGACGTCGAAGCCGGGCTCCGCTACGCGCTGGACCACGCGGGCCGGGCGCTGGTCAGCACCAGCTCCATCCTCGCACTCGGCTTCGCCGCCTACATGGCCTCGTCCATGGCCAACGTCCGGCGCTTCGGAATCCTGGTGTCCGTGGCCTGCTTCGTGGCCCTGCTCACCAACCTCGTCCTCGTTCCCACCCTGCTCCGCACCTTCTACGGAGGCTCCCGTGCCCGTCGCTGACTCCCGCCGCTTCCGCCTGACCACGCTCGGCCTGCTGCTCTGCGGGCTGACCGCCCCCGTGCCCGCCTTGGCGCTGTCCCCGACCGAGACCGACCCCTCGGTGATCATGCACGAGGTCGAGCAGCGCGAGACCGGCGACAAGCAGACCGGCCACCTGCAGATCACCATCCAGGACAAGGCCGGCCGCGAGCGGACCCGCAGCCTGATGTCCCGGGCGATGCACTTCGACGGGGGCACCAAGCAGCTGCTCATCTTCGAAGCGCCCGCCGACGTCCGCGGTGCCGGCCTGCTGTCCATCGACTACGCCGACGGCGACGCCACCGACGATCAGTGGCTGTACCTGCCCAGCCTCGGCCGCACCACGCGCATCGCGTCGGGCGACAAGTCGGGATCCTTCATGGGCACCGACCTGACCTACTCGGACATGACGCAGAAGGACCCCGACGCCTACGACTACGTCATGGTCGACGCCAACGCCGACGTGGACGGGGAAGCCTGCTGGCAGATCGAGGCCCGTCCCAAGACCGACAAGGAGCAGTCCGAGACCGGCTACCTCAAGACGCAGCTCTGGGTCAGCAAGGACAAGGGCATGGCGGTGCGGATCAAGGCCTGGGTGATCTCCGGCAAGCGGCTGAAGTACACCCAGTTCGGCGACTTCAAGCAGATCGACGGTATCTGGATCCCCCACAAGGTCACCGTGCGCACCATGCGCGAGGGCGCGATGGAGAGCCAGTCGGTCCTGCAGTTCACCGATCTCAAGCTCAACCAGCCTGACGTCACCGACGCCGACTTCACCGAGGCCCGACTCGAGCGGGGGATCTGAGTGCGACGCACGATCCTGCTGACCGCGCTGCTCGCCGCGGGGCCGGCGCTGGCTGGCGATGACACAGACGCGTCGGACTCTGGCGCGTCGGACACTGGCGCGTCGGACACTGGCGCGTCGGACACTGGCGCGTCGGACTCTGACACGTCGGATTCGGACACGTCGGATCCCGGCGCGACGGACGCTCCCGCCACGGACGACGCCGGCTGGGGCGACGGCGACGAGGGCGACGAGGGCGGCTGGGGGGACGACGACGACAGCGGTGGATTCGCCGACGCGGACGTCGCCGCTCCGGTCGCCGACAAGAAACCCTTCCCCCTGAGCTTCGGCGGGTCACTGGCCACGTCGGAGGCCTTCTGGCTGGAGCCGCGGCAGGACCACAGCGCCTTCGCCAAGGCCCGCCAGAGCGCGGACCTGTGGCTGGGCTTCCGCCAGGGCATCGTCCGCGCGAAGCTGTCGGGGCATGGCGAGTACGACATCGCCATGGAGGTCAACAAGGACGAGTGGGACCAGGCCACCCTCGACGAGTATCGACAGCAGCTCGCCTTGCGCGAAGCCTGGCTGTCGCTTTCGACGGGACCGCTGGACACGACGCTGGGTCGGCAGGTGGTCGGCTGGGGCGAGGGACGCGCCATCAGTGTCGTCGACCTGGTCAATCCCCGCGACCTGCGCGAGCCCGGGATGGTCGACCTCGAAGACCTGCGCCTGCCGGTCACCATGGCCCGCCTGTCGTTGAGCCTGAACAGTGACGGCTTCTGGAAGGGGAGCCACCGCTTCGAAGCGATGATCGTGCCGGAAGCCGACTTCGGCTACCGCAGCCCGCCCAACGGTCCCTTCGGCAACCTGCCGGGTGTCATCGAGAGTGCCAGCCTCGACTACGACATCAACGGCATCGACGACTGGGCGGCCCTGCTCTCGGGTGCCGAGATCTCGTGGAACCACCTGCAGAAGCGTTGGGATCTGAACCAGATCCAGGGCTTTGGTCGCTGGTCCTGGCGCGGGCGGGGGCTGGATCTGTCGCTGATGGGCGGCTCGCTGCTCGACCAGCAGGGCGTCTTCCTGCTGCCCGAGCTGACCGATCTCGTGACCGCGGCGAACACCGGCGAAGCCATCGCCGTCGACCTCGACCACCGTCGCTACACGATGGTGGGCCACTCGGGGGCCGGCCAGCTCCCGTGGCTGCTCCTGCGCTGGGAGCTGGCCTACAAGGCTGGCGTCCCGATCAACGCCGGCGACATCCTCGACACCAGCGGCTTCGTGCCGACCTTCGCCATTCGCACCGACGAGGTCGACCTGGTCCAGGGCCTGCTGGGCCTGTCGTGGTCGGGGTGGAAGGGGACCACCCTCGACGTGGACCTGGTCGAGGGCGTCAAGGTCAAGGGTCCTGACGACTACCTGTTCCCGGTCGACGCCTCGGCCTGGTCGGCGCGCTTCGCCAAGCCGCTGCTGCGCCAGCGCATGGAGGTGGAAGCCATGGTGCTCGGCTGGGGCTGGACGGCGGAGTACGGCTGGGCCGGCCGAGCCGGTGTCAGCTATGACATCATGGACGGACTCGCCGCCAGCGTCGCCGCCATCACCTACCACCCGGGGACGGAGCGCGGCCCGCTGCTGGGCTTCGATGAACACGACCGCGCGCAGGTCGGGCTGCGCTGGGACTTCTGAGCGACGGGGGGCGGGGGACGCCGGTCGCCGCTCACGGCGCCAGCATGTAGATGTCGTCGATGGGGGTGGAGCGGCCGAGCACGTCCTCGTCCCAGTCCACCTCCCAGACGATCTCCTTGTCGGGGGTGGCTTCGCGCAGCCGCGTGTCCTGGCCGGTGTTCTGCAGGGTGTTGCCGCCGGCCAGGCGGTGGGCCTCGCCGAGCTGGTAGCCGTACAGTCCTTCGTTCACGCCGAGGTTCCACACCTCGACCAGGGTCTGGGTCTCCTCGTCCAGCTCGTACTCGCGGACGACGGTCTCCCGGCCGCGGAAGCTGTTGTGGTCCGAGCTGGTCAGCAGGGTGCCGGCGTCGGTGTAGGTGCCGCCGTGCTGCCAGAAGAAGGCGCTGTCCGGCGGGTCGAACGCCCACGATCCCTTGGCTTCGCCGAAGGTCCGCAGTGTGTCGCCGGTGGTGGCGTCCAGCTCGACGATGGTGTCGGCCGAGAACGACGAGTACAGGAAGCTGTCGGCGCCGTCGTTGTAGCTGAGCGTGTTGGACCCGCAGTAGCCGCCGCCGCCCACCCCGGGCAGGTCGGCGTGGCAGTCCCAGATCTCGGTGATGTCGCCCTTGGGATCGCGGACGACGATCATGTCGTCGCTGCCGTCGTGGGCGGTCCAGGCGTAGCTGCCATCCGGCAGGTCGGTGAACGGATGGTACAGCCCCGGCATGGCGATGGTCTCGGCCGAGGACCCGTCGATCTTCATGCGGATGACCTGGCTGGCGGCGCCGTTGTCGTAGATGGCCCAGTAGGTGCTCTCGTCGACGAGCAGGTAGCTGTCGTCCCAGGAGATTCGCGGGTGGAAGCTGACCGCCGTCGAGGGGGTGGCGCGGGACCAGACGACGCGGCCCTGGCGGTCGATGATGAGCACCTGGAAGTCGCCGAAGCCCGGGGAGGTGCTCAGCGAGAGCAGCACGTAGGACATGGACGGATCCCAGGCGCTGTCGTCGGCGGTGAGCAGGTGGGCTTCGGGGACATCGGCCGGCAGCGGGCCCGTGGTGGCCGCCTGCTCGGCGGTGGCCAGGGGTTCGGCGGTCGCGCTGTCGGCGCCGAAGTCGTTGACGACGCGGAAGCTGACGTCGGTGTCGTAGGGGATGCCCAGCAGGAGCTGGGAGGCGGGGCCAACGTCCAGGTCCTGGGCGGGGGACTGCCGCCAGACGCCCTCGTCGACGCTGTACTCGACCCAGGCGGTGGTCGGGGCGTCCTGCTGCCAGGACACGGTCAGCAGCGACGCGTACTCGTCGTTGAGGCTGGTGGTGATGTCGGAGACCATGGCTTCTGTGTACGCGGCCCCGCCGTCGCCGGTCCCGCCGTCGCCGGCCCCGCCGTCGGTCGTGCCGCCGTCTGGGGCGCCACCGTCGGTGGTGGTGCCGCCGTCCAGCGTGCCGCCGTCGAGCGTGCCGCCGTCGTCGGCGCCGCCATCCCCCGCGCCGCTGTCGGTGGTCTTGTCGGTCGGCGTGCAGCCGACGATGCAGGCGAGAGCGAGCAGCAGGGACACCGGGGCTCCGTTGGTGCGGGCGCGGACCATGCCTGCTGTCGAGGCCGCTGTCCACACCGGTCTGTGACGCGACCGCGGGCGGGGCCTACACGTCGACGACGATGGCCTTGTTCCAGACCGGGCAGGCTTGTCGGCACAGGCCGCAGCCGTTGCAGGCGCTGGCGTCGATGTGGGGCTTGCCGGCCACCATCCGCAGGGCACCGACGGGGCAGGCCGGTGCGCAGGCGCCGCACTCGGGCCCGGAGAACACGAAGCAGCGGTCGGGCAGGATCCGGGCGAGGCCGAAGAACAGCGCGTCCGTGGGGATGGGGACGAGCGCGCCCTGCTCGCAGGCGGCGACGCAGGGCAGGTCGGCGCAGAGGTGGCAGGGGGCGGCGTTGGGGTCCAGCGCCGGCGTGCCGGCGTGGTGCTGGGAGCTGTCCGGGTAGGGGCCGATGGCCCCGTGGGGGCAGGCGTCGACACAGGCGCGGCAGCCGTCGGGGCCGGTGCAGCGTTCCCGGAAGCTGGCTTCGGGCAGGGCTCCGGGGGGACGCGGATGCGGTGGCTCGACCACGGGCGTGCGGGTCAGGTCCCGCATCGCGCGGCCCACTGCGGCGAAGGCGGCGCGGCGCCCGCCGCCGGTCGGGTCTGCCGCCATCACATCCTCCCGATGCGCATGTTCATGTCGAGGTGCATCAGCCAGAGCCCGCCGACGCTCAAGGCGACCATCAGGGCGAGGAAGGGCAGTCCGCTGCGCAAGGCGGCGTCCTTGTCGTCGAAGCTGTCGTGGGCGATCCGGTGGCTGACCCAGACGGCGGCGAGGTGGCCGGTCAGCACGAGCACGACCTGGATGAGCCAGACCGCCTCCTGCGACAGGATGGGCTGCAGGTGCCAGCTCGCCGTGCCGAACCAGTCCGACCCGGTGCCCAGCGGATCGCTGAGCAGCGGCACGATCTGCTGCCCCTCCATCAGGATGTGGGCGGCGTTGTGGGCCATGTGGTAGCACAGCGCGACGGGCAGCACGGCCAGCGCCTGCCGCTTGAACAGATCCGTCGGGCGCACGGCCCGCGGCCCGTCCAGGGTGCGGATGGGGCTGCCCCGGACCAGCCGCCAGGCGACCCAGGACGCCAGGGCGTAGGCGCCGATGGGTACAGCACTCACCCCGGTCATGCCGATGGAGAAGGCCAGCATGCGGGGCAGCCCGAGGCTGCCGCGCATCCAGTCGATGAGGCCGGTGCTGCCAGGTGTGAAGCTCTCCCAGGCGGGCGTCATGGACAGGCCGTGGAAGGCCGTCAGCGCCAGCAGCACGACCGCGAGCAGGGCTTCGTCCATGCGGACGTGGGCGGTGCGCGTCAGATCGGCGCCCGGCGCCCGGACGCGGATCGCCGGGGCCAGGCTGCGGCAGCTCTTGAAGCACTCCGTGCACTGGGTGCAGTAGGTGTTCATCTGCGTCGTGCCGAGGTCGATGCCCGTGGGGCAGGGGTAGCCCTGGCCACCCCCGGTCTCGCAGGCCCGGCTGCGGCAGACCCCACAGACCCGCAGGTCTCGGGGGCGGATCTCGACGGGCGCGGCGTTGGCGTACATGCCGCTGACCCGCCCGACCAGGCAGACCGACCGGCAGAAGGCCTTCTTCTCGAAGAGCAGCGCCATGCTGGCGGCGACGGCGGCCATGCCCAGGCCAAGCGTCGCGGTCGCCCGTGGATCCTGGGTGATCCCCCAGCCCAGCTCCAGCCAGGTCAGGCCGATGAACAGGGCGATGGCCGGGTAGACCGTGTGGAAGACGCGGGGCCAGGGCAGCGACAGCGAGAGTGTCTCGGTCTTGCGCCAGAAGCTCAGGCGGCTGGACAGGTTGGCCAGGGCATCCCACGGACAGACGAAGCAGAAGGCGTTGCCCAGCAGGGCCACGGCGAACACCAGCCCGGCCCACCACACGGTCCAGACCAGCACGGGCGCGATGTTGTGGGCGTAGTTGCCGACCAGCCCGGCGTAGATGGTGAACAGGAAGATGGCGAGGATCGGGAGCTGGAAGGCCGCCTGGAAGAAGCGGTGGCGGACGATGCGGTGCACGCGGGGCGAGGCCGTGAGGTTGAGCGCACGCGGCACCCACGCCCGCGGCCGGGCGCGCTCGACGGCGACGAAGGACAGCAGCACGACGGCGCCCATGGCCATGCCGAAGCTCCACCCGGGGATCCCGGCCATCACCATCACCAGCGAGCCGTCGTCGGCCAGGGCGTGTTCCATGGCCGGGACGAGCTGGGCGGTCTGCGCACCGTCGCCGACGGGGCTGCCCGCCACGCACACCGGGGCGGCGTCTGCCCCGCTCGACGCGGGGACCAGGGCCGTCTCGGCAGCGCTGGGTGTGGCCATGGCGCCCTCTCAGCCCGCCGCGGGGGCGCGGGCGGCGAAGCGGCGGCGCCGGCCGGCCAGGGCGAGCAGGAAGATGACGGTGGTGCCCCCGCCGAGCGCGGCGATGAGCGGCCAGTTGACCCGGTCGGCGGCGAGGTCGACGTAGACCGGCAGGGACAAGTCGACCGGCTGGCCGTCGTCGTCGACGAGGTGGTAGACGAGGTCGTAGGCGCCCGACTCCGGCAGCGTCTCGCGGCTGATGAACACGCCCTCTTCGTCGGGATGGACCCGGGCCCAGGTGCTGATGACCTGGCCGTCCTTGACGAGGTCGAAGGTGATCGGCCCCCGCCAGGTCTTGTCGTCCGCGATGTTGTAGGCGTAGACGAAGAACTTGACGTCGTTGGGGGTGTCCGAGGTCCGGCGTTGCAGCCCCTGGAAGTTGAACAGCACGCCGCCGATCTCCCAGTCGCCGTCGACGAGCACGTAGTCTTCAGTCGGGACCTGGGGGTAGTTCTCGAAGTAGCCGTAGTGCGGCAGGCCCTTGTTGTGGTGGGCCGACGCCGGCGTGGCGAGGACGGCGGCCAGGAGCAGCTCAGGCCACATCTTCCAGCTCCGGCTTCGAGGGGGTTGGGAGGGACGATGGCGCGGCCGGCCACCGCGCCCGGAAGCGTGGATGGAGCTTCTGTTCGGGGCAGACCGTGGCACAGCGCCCGCAGGTGTCGCAGGCTGGGCGGTGGGTGTCGTGGCCGGGGAACAGCCCGTAGGGGCAGGCCCGCTGGCAGAGCGTGCAGGATCGGGGGCAGGGTGTCGGCTGCTTGTGCAGGCGCAGGCGGCTGCCGCGACCGACGAGCGCCAGCAGGGCGCCCGTGGGACACAGGCTGTGGCAGATCTGGCCGGGGGCGAGCAGGCCGTCGACGGCCAGCATGCCGACGAAGACGGTCCCCGCTGCCCCGAGGCTGCCGGAGAGCACCACCGAGATCACGCCCGAGGACAGCGCCATGTAGGGCAGCAGCAGGTGCAGCACGCCCGCACCGGCGCCGGCGGCGAACAGCAGCCCCCCCGCACCCACGGCGAGGCCGACCCGCGGCAGGGCCACGGAAGGCAGCGGCAGGCCCAGGCGCAGCAGCCCCATGCGCACCGCGCTCGACAGCTCGAAGAGCAGGCGGGCGGGGCACAGGAAGGAACAGAAGAGCTTGCCGAGGAGGAGGGCGAGCAGCAGCGGCACCAGCGCCCCGACCAGCATGGCCAGCGGCGGCAGGTGACCCTGCGCCAGGACCGAGCCGGCCGCCCAGGGGTCGACGAAGGTCCAGCCGGCGACGCGGAAGGCCCAGGGTGCGCCCAGCGTCGACTCCGACAGTTGCAGCGCGCTGTGGCCCGTCAGCTCGCCGAGGCCGGTCAGCGCTCGGTCGTTGATGCGGTACAGCGTCGCCCAGGCGTCGTTGGTGAGCAGCCCCACGAGGCGGGCGCTGTTGTGGGCGACCTTGTAGTTACGCCACGGGGTGCCGAGGGCGGCGTAGACGATGGTGGCGAGCACGGCGAGCTGGCAGAGCTTGCGCAGCACGGACCACGCCATCGCGTGTGACCGACGGGGGCGCGGCGCACTCATGATCGCGCCGCCGGGATCACGGCGATCGCCTGGGGCAGGTGGATGCAGGATTGCTCGCAGAGCCCGCAGCCGATGCAGTGATCGGTGTGCACCGTCGGCTGTTCGAACAGACCGATGCTCATGGCCTTGCCGGGGAAGGGGCAGGCTCGGTAGCAGACGCCGCAGGTCCGGGGCGGGTCCGCGTAGGAGTAGCACATGTCCTTGTTGAGCCGCGCCACCCCCATCTTGACCGTGGCCATGACGGTGTCGGGGTCGGGGTCGACGGGCTGCAGGGCCCCGGTGGGACAGACCTGGGTGCACTTCATGCACGCCACGCAGCCCTGGCTGCGGGCGTGGATGTAGGGGGTGGCCACCACCGCCAGCCCGGCGTCGAGGCCGTGGAATTCGATGCAGCCGTTGGGGCACACCTCGCCGCACTGGTAGCAGCGGATGCAGCGGCCGAGGAACTCCTGCTCGCCGACGGCCCCGGGCGGACGCAGCAGGCGCTTGCCGCGGACCTTGGACACCATGCCGACGGCGCGACCGCCCACGGCACCGGCGAGCGTCAGCGCGGCACCGAGGAGTGTGCGGCGGGTGAGGGGAGGGGACACGGCAGACTCAGAGGTCGGTTGAGGACAACCTCACACGGTGGAGCGAAGGCGGCGAGTCGACAGGCCAATCAGCCACACCAGGATCACCGCCAGCGGGGGAACGGCGGCGAGGGTGCGGGCGCGGCGGGCGGAGGCCTGCGGGTCGGGGAGCGGAACCTGGAGCCCGGCGGCGGGTCCATCGAGAAGCGTGAGCGTAGCGGGGAGGGTGCCGGCGAAGGTGGCCTCGTACTGCGAGGGCTTGGGCGTGCTGCGCGGCTCGCGAGGGCGGTCGAACTGGACGTCCGCCGTGCCGGCCGCGTTGTCGACGCGGACCTGCAGCGGCCCTCGCCAGGGCTCACCGGGTGACTCCTCCACGTAGATGCGGACATGGTGCAGGCCGTCCGCCGTGTTGGCGGTCCCGACCGAGACCATGCCCTGCGGCCCCTCTCGCTCGACGAAGGCCGACGGGGCGGCGGACTCTCCGCTCGACAGCTCGGCGGCCGCGCCGCGCTCCACCGCCAGGCCCTCGGCCGGCGGCATGAAGGGCGTCGAGACGTCCGAGTTGCGCTGGACCACGGCGGGCGCCTGTGCCGATCGGCAGCCGGACAGGGGAACGAGGACCAGCAGGAACAGCGCTGCGGCCTTCGCCACGTGGATGTGCTGCTTGCGGCCGAGGTGGACCGTCAGCCGGTTGTTGGGGCACACCCGCACACAGCGACCGCAGCCGTCGCAGTCGGGGGCCGGGGCGCCGCCCCGCGGGTCGAGGCCGAGCCAGCAGGCCTGTTCGCAGTTGTGGCAGCCCCGGGTGCAGGCTCGCTCGGTCACCGCGGCGAGGCGAAGCACGCGCCAGCGGGCGATCAGGCGCATCCAAGCGCCTGCCGGACAGAGGTGCCGGCAGGTGCCGTGGTCCCACAGCAGGAGGTCCGACAGCAACAGCGCCAACACCCAGCCTCCCCAGGCGGCCGCCCCCCCGAAGAACAGGGCGGTGACCAGCCGGGCGGTGGCCAGGTAGGGCAGGACCACGGTCGCGACACCCACGCCAGCGATCGGCGCGAGAACCACCAGCGCCAGCAGCGAGTAGCGCAGCCAGGTCGGAGGGTTCAGCGACAACACCAGCCCGTGTCGCTGCAAGGGGCGCCGAAGCCGGCCGACGGCCCGGGCCAGGACGCCGTAGGGGCACAGGTAGCCGCAGAAGAAGCGACCGGTGAGGAGCTGGAAGACGACGACCAGCAGCGCGCCCAGCAGCAGCCCCTGCGCCTGGCTCGACAGCCCACCGCCGGTGACCAGGGACATCGCGGCGATGGGGTCGGTGAGCTCGATGCCACCGATTCGGATCGACCAGGGGGCGCCGACGATGACGCCGGTGGCCGCGTCGGGGGCGTTGCCCACGGTGGCGTCCAGGAGCTGGCGCGTGGGTGCGGCGAGCGGCCCGTAGCGCCAGGACAGCTCGACCGGGGACCAGGACCGGGCCGAGGTGACGCTCCACACGCCCAGGATGGGGGCGGCGATGACCAGCCCCCAGACCAGGAGCTGCAGGAGGCGTCGGATGGTAGCGGTCACGCGGCACCTCCCTCGACCCGCGGCGTCCAGTCCGGGCCGGACCAGCGAGGCCCGGGTGCATCGCGGAACACGCGGATGGCGGCCGGTATCTGCGGGCAGCGCTCCTCGCAGCGACCGCAGCCGACGCAGGGGTCCTGGACCTCTGGACGGGCCCCGGGCCCGAGCACGATGGCGTCTCCGGCGTAGGGGCAGGCGTCGTGGCAGACGCCGCAGATCCGCCCGAGGTGGCTGAGGCAGAGCCCCTCGTCGACGTAGGCGAGGCCCATCTGGACGCTGGCGAGGACCTCGTCACGCTCGGCCTCGACGGGGGTCAGCGCACCACTGGGGCAGACCTGCGTGCAGCGCATGCAGGTGTTGCAGCCCGCGCGGCGAGGCACGAGGTATGGCGTGCCGGCGATGGTCGGCGAGGCCCACGGCGGGTGGAACTCGATGCAGCCGGCCGTGCACACCTCGCCGCAGCGGTAGCAGCGGATGCAGCGCGACAGGAAGCGTTCGCGCGGCCCGGCGGTGGGGGGCAGCAAGGTTCCCTCGGGGCTCCTCGCTGGCCCCCCGGGTCGGGAAGCGGTGCAGCCGGCAGACAGCGCACCGCCGACGAGCGTGGTGAGGGCTTGCCGACGGTTCATGGTGTCCTCCGAGGGGAGGAGCGAGTGCGCGCGGTCGCGACAGCGACCGGCCCTCGCCGGGGCGGGTGGATGAGAGGGCCCCGGCGAAGGCCCGTGCCTGCGGTCAGGCCTTGAGCTTGTTGACGCGGCCGGCCAGCTTCTTGAAGTCGGCCTGGCCGCTGACGGGATCGAAGGCGCGGTGGCTGACGGCGTTGACGAGCCAGCGGTTGTCCTTGGGGTCGGCGGAGTCGGCGACCGACAGGTTCCACGGCGAGAACAGGTAGCCCTTGGGCACGAGGTTGCGCGCCGGCCGGACCACGCTGTCCAGTCCCACGCTGACGCGGGCCTGGTACTTGCCGCGGCGGGTCTCGATCTCGACCCACTCACCGTCTTCCACGCCCAGCTCCTTGGCGTCGTCGGGGTGCATCTCGACGTACTGTTCGGGCACCAGCTTGCGCGTCGTGCCCGACCGGATGGTCTTGCTGGTGTGGAAGTGCTCGTAGACGACGCCCAGGCCGACCCAGAAGGGGTACTTGCCCTCGGGCACGTCGGCGGACTTCTTGCCCAGGTGATCGAAGTCCGGCAGCTCCGGCGTCAGCGCGTTGTCGCGGGCCTTCTCCAGCAGGTCGAGGTGGTCGATGGCGTAGAAGTCGTCTTCGGCCCCCATGCGCATCAGCTCCTTCGTGATCGCCTCCCGGTCGGTGTAGTCCTGCTCGCAGGCGTGCATGTGCAGCTTGCCGTCCTTGTGCCGGAACGCCCCGTAGGGCTTCTCCACCCAGCTCGCGTCCTCCTGGTTCATGTACCGGCGCTTGGTGCCACCGGCCTTGGCGACTTCGTAGTTCGGGGCCGGCCACTGGATGCCGCGGTGCTGGCGGATCTGGTCGTACAGGCCGATGCCATCCTTCTCCTCGACCTCCAACATGCCGGTCAGATCCGCATCGCTGCCCTTGGACGCGACCACGAAGTCCCGGAAGATCTCTTCGGGGTCGTAGAAGCCGTTGTCCTTGCGCTTGTAGGGGAAGATCTCGTCGCCGTTGAGCCCGAGCTTGTTGGCGATGAGCCGGCCCTTGTCGATGACCATGTCGATGTCGGGGCGGGTGCCCGGCACCGGGTTGGCCGTGCCGTCGCAGACGTAGAAGCGCCGTTCCGACTGGATGTAGGTGCCGCCGACCCACTCGCCCCAGGTCGCCGCCGGCAGGATGACGTCGGCGAACAGGTTGTTGGGGGCGTGCCGGTAGATCTCCTGGGCGACGACGAACATGCGCGACAGGGCCGGACGCACGAGGTGGTTCTGGTCGGGCAGGTCGATGTGCGTCGCGTAGATGAGGAACATCGCGTGCACGTCGCCCTTGAGCGCCCGCTCCATCATGCCGACGGCCATGCCGGGGTTGGCGGCGCTGGCGACGGCGTCGAGGCGCTCGGCGGGGATCCGCCAGGCTTCGGCGATGTGCTTGCGCCAGGCTTCGTTCTTCAGCCCCTGGTTGAAGGGCAGGCGTCCGGTCAGCCCGCCCGTGAGGCGCTCGCCCATGGCGTTGGGCTGGCCGGTCATGGAGAAGGGGCCGCAGCCGGGCCGCCCGATGTTGCCGGTCAGGGCCATCAGGTTGACGAGGTTGACCGTGTTGTTCTGGCCGTGCAGGTGCTGGTTGTAGCCAATACCCCAGAAGGTCAGGACGCCGCCCTCGCCGCGCTCGCGACCCTTGACGCTGGCTTCGGCCCACTTCTCGGCGACCTTCCAGAGGTGGTCGGGGTCGATCATCGTCATGTCCGCGACCTTCTCGGGCGCGTAGCGCTTGACGGCTTCGGTGTACTCCTTCCAGCCGGTCGTGTTGTTCTTGAGCAGATCCCAGTCGACGGCGTCCTTGAACTTCGTCAGCATGCAGTACGCCAGGGCGTTGTGGATGCTGATGTCACCGTTGATGGTGCTGAAGTGGAAGCTGTTGTTGGGGTCGATCTCCTCGTAGCCCTGCACCGTGCCGGTGCGGCGGGGATCGACGACCAGGGTGGGGATGTGGTTCTTCTTCTTGTGGTCGGCGATGCGCCAGAAGACGATGGGGTGGGCGCCACGGGAGTTGTGCCCCCAGTGGGTGACCATGTCGGCCTTCTCGATGTCTTCGTAGGCCGTCGGCGGCGTGTCGCTACCGAGGCTCTTGAAGTAGCCGGTCACCGCCGAGGTCATGCACATGCGGGCGTTGGCTTCGATGGTGTTGCTGCCGAGCACGCCCTTCATGAACAGGTTCTCGAGCCACTGCCCCTCGACGGGGAGCTGCCCGGAACCGTACAGGCCGACGGTGTTGCCGCCCTTGGCCTTGACGATGGCGGCGATCTTTTCGGCGACCAGCTCTTCGACCTCGTCCCACTCGGCTTCGCGGAACATGTCGTCGTCGAAGCCGCCCTTGGTCTGCGAGACGTGGCCGGTCAGCGGGTCGCTCATGTCCTTGCGGACCAGCGGCTTGGTGAGCCGGTCGACGTAGATGGCTTCGTTGCTGGACAGGCCCTTGATGCACTGCAGGCCCTTGTTGGTCGGGTGCTTGGGGTCGGGCACCATGCCGACGATGCGGCCCTTCTCGGTCTGGATCATCGTGCCGCAGCCGACCCCGCAGTAGGGGCAGGCCGACAGGATGTTGGTGGGCACGTCCTTCTCGGGGGGCGCCATCGCGTCGCCACCGGCGGTCACCGGGCCGGTGACGGCGGGCTTGTCGGCGGGCTTGTCGGCGGGCGTGGTCTGGCCGCCCCCGGAGCAGGCCGTCGCGGCGATGGCCACCGTGCCGGCCCCGGCCGCCGCGAGCACACCGCGGCGGGTGAAGCCGGTGGCGGGTGCGTCGGCGGGCAGGTGGTCGAGGAGCTCGGCGGCCTTGGCGGCGTCGATGGAGCGGGTGCCCCTGGTCGTGTCGTGGCTGGACATGGTGGTCTCCCTGCTACCAGGCGTTGGCGCGGAGGTACTGGATGATGGAGTCGATCTCGGCGTCGCTGAGGTTGGCGATGGCCACCGGAGAGTCGTCGGAGAAGGAGCGCATGGGCGTGTTGTCCTTGCCCAGGCGGATCACGGCGCGGAGGAAGCCGTCGCTGGCCACGTCGAGGAAGTCCTTGCGGCCGATGCCGGTGCCCGACCCGGCTTCGGAGTAGCCGGCCCCGGCCTTGCCGTGGCAGCGCACGCAGATGTCGTTCCACAGCTTCTCGCCGGTGGCGACATCGCCCTTCAGCGGGCTGTCGTCGAGCTGCACGCCCGGCTTGTCCTGGAGGCTGCGGATGTAGGCGATGATGGCGTCGACCTGTTCCGGCGGCATGCCAGCGCCAAGCGGCGCCATGTTCGTGCCGGTCCGGCCCTTCATCAGCGTCTGCTTGAAGAAGTCGTTGGGGGCGACGGCGAGGTAGTTGCTGCTGTTCAGGCGGGGGGCGACGCCGACCTTGCCCTCCGCTTCCATGCCGTGACAAGCGGCGCACATGGCGAAGGCTGCCTTGCCGGCTTCGACCTGTTCGGGTGTGCCCGGAGCCTGATCGGCCCGGTACATCGAGTCGTCGGCGCTGGCGGCGCCGGAGAGGAGAAGCGCTGCGGCTGCAGCGATGCTGCGGATCCTCGTCATGGATGTCCTCGGCTATGGGGAGGTGGAGGTCTATTGAGGCGAGCTTGTAGCAGCCGGCAGGGAGGCGCGTCCAGCACTGGCGGTCCTTGGCGTCGTCGTCGGCGCGCAACCTCCGCAACGGACGCCGATGACAGCGACGTGCCCGGCGGTCCGGGTGCGGCAATCTGTCTGACACACCTGGGGCACGGGAGCGCAGCGCTGCGTGCGCCGGTTGCGCGTGGTCGCCGGAGGTGGAGGTCCGTTAGGCTTCGTCGACCTGGAGGCCGATATGGTCGTGCTCGGAATCGTGGGCTGGAGCGGGTCCGGCAAGACCACCCTCATCCGCCGGCTCCTGCCCCGGCTCATCGACGCCGGCCTGACGGTCAGCACCGTCAAGAATGCCCACCACGGCTTCGACATCGACCGGCCGGGCAAGGACTCCTACGTCCACCGGCAGGCCGGGGCGCGGGAGACGCTGGTCCTGTCTGGGGAGCGCTGGGCACTGCTGCACGAGCTGCGCGACGAGCCGCCACCGCCGCTGTCGGCGCTGCTGGACCGGATGGTGCCCGTGGATCTCGTGCTGGTCGAGGGCTTCAAGTCCGCCGAGATCCCACGGGTCGAGGTCTGGCGGGCCAGCGTCGACCGACCGCCGCTGGCGCCGGGCGACCCCGGCGTCGTGGCCGTGGTCAGCGACGACGCACCACCGGTCCCGGGCCGCCCGAGCCTCTCGCCCGACGACATCGACGGCATCGCCGCCTTCATCCTGGACTGGTACCGGTCACAGGGGTGACGCTGCGGCGCGGTGCACCCGGCTCCGGTGGGCGCCGGGTGGGACATCCTGGACCGGCACAGCAGGCCCTCCTGGGGACATGATCGGATGGGCCCCGTGGTCTGGGGTCTGTCGTCCACCTGCAAGCGCGGGAGCACCACCGTGGCCCTCGATCCCACCGAGCTGAGGTTCATCCGTCCCCTCCGCGACCTCGACGATGAGCAGATCCTGGAGTTCGTCGGGGCCTGTGAGCCGGTGTCCGCCCGGGCGGGCAGCCTGCTCATCGCGCAGGGCGAGGTGGACCCCTCCATGCTCTTCGTGCTGGTGGGCACGCTGGAGACCTGGCGGGGGGAGGGACCGACGCGGATGACGCTGCGGCGCTTCGTGCGGGGCGAGCAGCTCGGCGAGCTGTCGGTCCTCGGCCTGGTGCCGCGACGGATGATCTCCGTCGCGGCCGAGTCCGACGTCGACCTCCTCGTGCTGGACGAGACCGGTCTGGGCCGCCTGCGCGCTGCCCACAACCCGGTCGTCGAGCGGATCGAGGGCGAGGCGCTTCGGTCGCTCGCCCAGCGCCTGCGGGAGATCGACCGCGAGATCGCCACCGTTGCCGTCGGAGACGAGCTGGACGAGGACCGCCCCCACCCCTGGCAGCGCCTGATGCAGGCGCTGTCGTCGCGCCAGCCCACCCGCCGGCCGCCCGACGTCGAGCGGGTGCTGCAGGAGTCGCCGACGTTCACGCGGCTCACCCGAAACCTCCGGCAGCAGCTCGCCGACCAGCTCGAGCCGGTGGCCTTCGCAAGGGGAGACGCGGTCCTGCAGGAGGGCGACTACGGCGGCGACGCCTGGATCGTCGGCAGCGGCGAGATCGGTGCCTGGCGGACGACAGAAGACGATCGCCGTGAGCACCTCGCGGTGCTGGGGCCCGGGACGCTGTTCGGCCACGTCGCCATCGTCGACGGCGAGTCGCGTACCGCTACCTGCGTCGCCGAGACCCCCGCCTGGCTCTTCCGGCTGCCGCGGGCCCTGGGCGAAGCCCTTGTCGACGACCCCTCCGCCGAGGGCATGGTGCTGCGGCGCTGCCTGATGGACGCGCTGGTGGCCCAGCTCGCGCAGGCCAACGACCACCTTGCCCTCGTCCAGCAGCGCGCGGCCGAGGTGCGGGCCGAGACCGTCGCCTGGACCGACGACATGGGGGCTTGACGGACGTTGAGAAGGGAGGCGCTCAGCCCAGCCCGTCCAGTGCGGTGGCCAGGTCGCGGCGCAGGTCGCTGATGTGCTCCAGGCCGATGCTCATGCGGACCAGCCCCGGTGTGACACCGTAGGTCTCCAGCACGTCGGGGGGCACGTCGCTGTGGGTCATGGTCATGGGGTGCTCGACGAGGCTCTCGGTGCCGCCGAGCGACACGGCGAGACGGAAGACCTCGAAGCTGTCGAGCACCTGGTAGGCGGCGGGCTGGCCACCCTTCAGCTCGAAGGCGATGAGCGAGCCGGGCCCCGTGCACTGGCGGGCGTAGATGTCGTGCTGGGGGTCACCGGGCTGCAGCAGGCCGGGGTACCAGACGCGCGCCACGGCGGGGTGCTCCTGGAGCTGAACCGCGAGGCGACGCGCGCTCTTGGCCTGCCGGCGCATGCGGATGGACAGCGTCTCCAGTGAGCGCAGCAGCATCCAGCCCGTGAAGGGCTGCGCCATGGTCCCCAGGATGGTCCGGTAGACCGAGACCTGGTCGAGGAGCGCGGCCCGGCCGGACACGACCCCGCCGATGAGGTCGCTGTGGCCGCCGATGAACTTGGTCGCGCTGTAGATGACGAGGTCGGCGCCGAACAGCGCCGGCCGCTGGAAGACCGGTCCGAGGAAGGTGTTGTCGACGACGACCACGGGGCGGCGACCGGTCTGCTCACCCAGCTCGTCGGCCAGGGCGGAGACGGCGGCGATGTCGGTGAGCGCGTTGCTGGGGTTGGCGGGGGTCTCGACGTAGAGCATCGCGACCTTGCCGGGCTCGACTTCCGCGGCCGCGGCGCGCAGGCGTTCCTCTGCGCCGGTGCCGCCCAGGACCTGGCGGGCCTGCATGCCGAGGGTGGGCAGGATGTTCTCGAAGAGGAAGTGGGTGCCGCCGTAGACGGGGGCCGTGGACAGCACGTGGTCACCGGGTCCCAGCAGGGCGAGCACGGTCGTCGAGATGGCCGCCATTCCGCTGCTGAACGACGCCGCCTTCTCGGTCTTGTCCCAGGCGGCGATGCGCTCTTCGAAGATCTGGAGGTTGGGGTTGTTCAGCCGGCTGTAGATGAGGCCCGGGTCCTCGCCCGGGTCCCGCTCTCGCAGCCCGTAGGCCACCTCGAAGAAGCGTCGCCCCTCGTCCGCCGACGCGAACTGAAAGGTCGAGGTCAGGAAGACCGGAGGCTTCACGGCCCCCTGGGAGAGCGTCGGGTCGTAGCCGTAGCCGAGCGCGAGGGTCTCGGGGTTGAACTCGTGACCGGTCGCCTTGTGCTTGCGATCCATGGGGCCTCCAGGACCTTCCCCTAAGGCCCGTGGGGCCCATGGGCCCGAGCTGTCCACGGTGGCGCGGCAACTCGCCCCGCGACGAGCAGTCCACCCGACCGCGATGCCGGTACCCCCTCTGCTTAGGCTGTCATCGCCCCGCCTGTTCCCGCCGCGTGCCGCACCGCCGCGGGTGATCCCTGTCCCGAGAGGTCCCGATGTTCCAGGTCCTGCACCGCGAGCAGCTCTCCGACAACACCTTCCTGTGGGAGGTCTACGCCCCGGACATCGCCCGAGCAGCGCGCGCCGGCCAGTTCGTGATGCTGCGACTGCGCGAGGGCGGGGAGCGCATCCCGCTGACCATCGCAGACTTCGACGCGGTGCGGGGCAGCGTGACCATGGTGGTGCAGGCGCTGGGGCGGACGACGGTCGAGATGATGCGGGGCTACGACGCCGGCGACTGGTTCAGCGACCTCGTCGGCCCGCTCGGCGTCGCCAGCCACGTCGGTGACGGTGGCCACGTGGCCTTCGTCGGGGGCGGCCTCGGCGTCGCGCCCATCTACCCGCAGCTCCGGGCGGCGAAGGAAGCGGGCAAGCGGGTGACGGCGATCATCGGGTTCCGCAGCCAGCAGCAGATCTTCTGGGAGGACCGCTTCCGGGCGCTCCTCGACGGGGCCGACGATCAGCTCATCCTCTGCACGGACGACGGCAGTGCCGGCCGGGCGGGCTTCGTGACCCTCGCCCTCGACGAGCTCTGCCAAGGTGACGCCCGGCCCGATCGCGTGGTCGCCATCGGCCCGATGCCCATGATGCGGGCGGCCGCAGAGGTCACGCGCCCCTACGGCGTGCACACCGTCGTGAGCCTCAACGTCATCATGGTGGACGGCACGGGCATGTGTGGTTCCTGCCGCGTCAGCGTGGGGCCGCCCGATGCTCGGCAGGTGCGCTTCGCCTGCGTCGACGGGCCCGACTTCGACGCCCACGAGGTCGACTTCGACGAGCTGCTCAGGCGGCAGCGGCGCTTCGTCGGCGATGAGCAGCAGGCCAGCGAAGACTTCGCCCACGTCTGCAACCTCGAGCAACAGCTCGTGGTGGACGGCAAGCGCAACTACAAGAAGCTGAAGGTGGTGGCGCCGCAGGCCACGCCGATGCCCGAGCGCGACGCCACGGAACGAGCCGGCAACTTCCTGGAGGTCAACCTCGGCTACGGCTGGGAGCAGGCCATGGCCGAAGCGGAGCGCTGCATCCAGTGCAGCCGCCCCGGCTGCGTGTCGGGCTGCCCGGTCGGCATCGACATCCCGGGCTTCATCCGCAAGCTGCTGCTGCGGGATCTCGACGGCGCCCTCGACGTGATCCACGGCAGCAACCTCTTCCCCAGCATCTGCGGCCGGGTCTGCCCCCAGGAGAGCCAGTGCGAGGCGCTGTGCATCGTCGGGCGCAAGCTGGAGCCGGTGGCCATCGGGCGGCTGGAGCGCTTCGTAGGGGACCACGCGCCCGGCGCGCGCGGTCGCCGTCCGGACCTGGATCCCACGCTCGGCAAGGTCGCCATCATCGGATCGGGGCCGGCGGGGCTGGCCTGCGCGGGAGACCTGGCCCGCGCGGGTGCAGAGGTCACGGTCTTCGAGGCGCTGCACGTCGTCGGCGGCGTGCTCCGCTACGGGATCCCCTCCTTCCGCCTGCCGCGGCCCATCATCGACCGCGAGGTCGAGGCCCTGCAGCGCCTCGGGGTCCGCTTCGAGGTCGACAAGGTGATCGGCCAGACCTTCACCATCGAGCAGCTCCTGGGCGAGAAGGGCTTCCGCGTGGCCTTCGTGGCGACGGGGGCGGGCTTCCCGACCTTCCTCGGCCTTCCGGGAGAGGGCGCCGGGCAGGTCTACAGCGCCAACGAGTTCCTCACCCGCGTCAACCTGATGGGCGGCGACCGCTTTCCGTTCAAGGACACGCCGGTGGGCCGACCGCGCAAGGTGGTCGTCATCGGCGCCGGCAACACGGCGATGGACTGCCTGCGGGTCAGCAAGCGCATGGGCGCCGACGAGGTCCACTGCGTGTACCGCCGCAGCGAGGCCGAGGCGCCCGCCCGCAAGGAGGAGCTGCGCCACGCCCGTGAGGAGGGCATCGAGTTCGACTGGCTGCGGTCGCCGACGGAAGTGCTGCTCGATGCCGACGGCAACGTCGCCGGCCTGCGCACCCAGGTCATGCAGCTCGGTGAGCCCGACGCCAGCGGTCGGCGCCGGCCGGTCCCGGTGGAGGGCCAGGAGCAGGTCTTCTCCTGTGACACGGTCATCTACGCGCTCGGGACGCGCGCCAACCCCATCATCTCCCGGGCCACACCGGATCTCGCGCTCAACCGCTGGGGCTACATCGTCGCCGACGAGCGGTCCCAGGCGACGAACATCGAGGGCCTGTTCGCCGGCGGCGACATCGTCACCGGCGGGGCCACGGTCATCCTGGCGCTGGGGGCCGGGCGACGGGCGGCCCGGGCGATGCTGCACTACCTGCGGCAGCCGGGCCAGTGGCCGCCGGTCGTCGACGACGAGGCCGCGCCGCCGCTGGTCGGTGCCGGGGTCTGCCCGCGTTGTCACCGGCCCATCGAGCCGGGCGAGTCCTACGTCTGCTGCGCCGAGGAGACCCTGCGCTTCCACTGCACGGACTGCCACAAGGTCTACGAGGGCTACGCCTTCCCCTACGGCCGCTGCCCGGCCTGCGGGGGCAGCCTGAGCCTGGACCAGGCGCCGGGGAGTGCCGCCGCTGCCGACCTGCTCCTGGTGGCGGTGCGCCAGGCGGTCGAGATCGAGCTGGGCGGTGCGGCCTTCTACGCGGCGGGGGCGGAGCGCGCCGACGACCCCGAGCTGGCCGCGCTGTTCGCCCGCCTCGCCGCCATGGAGGCCGAGCACCTCGCCGTGCTCGGGCGGCGCTACCACGCCGCCGTGCCGGACGCCGCCGATGTCCCCGACGCGGTCACCGGCAGCACCTGGCAGGCCGTGCTCGGCGCGGCGGAGCTGCCGACGGACGGAGAAGCCCTGCTCCGCCTGGCGCTCCGGCTGGAGGAGCGGGCGCGCGACTTCTTCGCGGCGCGCGCCCACGACCTGACCGAGGGCAGCACGGAGTGGCGGCTCTACCGCGAGCTGGAGGCCGAGGAGAGCGACCACGTCGCAATCATCGAGACCGAACTGCGCCGCTGGCGCCAGGGGGCGCTCGGCGTGCTGTAGGCGCTGCGCGGCGGCCGGCAGGCCTCCACCTGCCGCGCCGGCTGCTCAGTCCAGCAGCGGCACGGCGAGCAGCGGGCAGCTCGCGGTGCGCATCAGGCGCTCGGTCTTGCTGCCGGCGATGTCGTCGACGAAGCTGTCGTGGCCGCGGGTGACCATGACCACCAGGTCGGCGTCCAGATCACGGCAGGCGCGCTCCAGCGCCGGGACCACCGGCCCGGCGGGCCAGGCGTGCCAGGTGTGGGCCTGCCCCGCCGGCACGGCCAGCGTCGGCGCTTCGGCGCTGCCACCGACGCTGACCAGGTCGAGGGCGGCGTCGCGGCAGCCGATGGCGGACAGGAAGGTCAGCGCGGCGTCGACGGCGTCCTGGGGCAGGACCGTGCCGCCGACCGGGACGAGCACGCGGCGGATGCGGAGCACACCGTCATCGCTGCGGACAAGTGCCCGCATGCCCTCTCCCAGGAACAGCGTCCCCACCTGGAAGGTGCGGGCGAGACGCTCGGCGGTGCTCGCCCGCACGAGGCGGTCGAGGCCCTGCCGCCGCTCGGTACCGACGATGAGCAGGTCGGGGCCGAGGTCTTCGGTGGTGTGCACGAGTCCGGAGAGCACGGAGCTGTCGCTGCTGTCGGCCTGGACGAGGTCCAGTTCAAGGCGATCGAGGGGGTCAGGGTGGGCGGGCAGGTCGAACCACTCGCCGGCGAGACCGCGCAGGACCGGGCGCACATCCCACGGCGGTGACGGTGGTGGACCGCGGTGCGCGTGGACGACGCACAGGCGGGCCCGGGCATCCAGCGCCAGGCGGAGCCCATGGGCCAGCAGCTCCAGGCTGCCTGCACCCAGGTCCGTTGCCAGCACGATCCGGCCGAGGAGGCGAGGGGAGGGGGTGGGGCTCGACATCGGGGGTCAGGTCCAGGCGAAGGGCAGGAAGGCCACCACGAGCAGCGCGGTACCCATCACGATCATGGGCAACAAGACGTGTTCGTGTCGAGACCAGAAGCTGTCGCCTGGCTGCGGCACGACGTCTGCGGCGTCGCCGACCACCTGTCGGGTCAGCAGGTGGTTGAGCGCGACCGGCGGCGTCAGGTAGCCGAGCTCGAAGCCGACCAGCACCATCATCCAGAAGTGGACCGGGTCGATGCCGTTGCGGTAGGCGATGTCGGCGACGGTCACGCTCACCAGGATGACGGCGCCCATGGCATCCATGGTCATGCCGACGATGATCATGACGACGACGAGGACCGCCATGGTCATGGGCCGGCTGCCGAAGGACTCCGGCATCATGGCCATGACCTCGGAGCGCTCGACCACGCCGCCGATGCCGACGGTGGCGGCCATCAGGAACAGCAGCGCGCCGATGTGCTCGCCGGTGGTCTCGGTGGCCTGGACCAGCTCGCGGCGGAGTGGTCGGGCGTGGACGCCGCCACGCCGCTTGCGTCGCTCCCACACGAGCACCACCAGCAGGAGGATCGGGAGGATCCACGGGGCGGAGCGCTCGTTGAGCGGGGCGTCGAGCAGCAGCGCGTAGACGGCGATGACGACGGCGCCGATGACCAGGTAGGGCACGAGCATCCGGCCGGCTTGTCGCACGGCGTCTGCGGCCCCCTCCACCGGAGAGATGCGCAGCGATGGCCGGTACACCAGCAGCAGCACCCCGAGGAAGATCACCGTGGTGAGCAGGAAGACCAGGACGCCGCTGCCGTAGAGCTGGTCGGTCGTGACCTGCTTGTTCAGCGCCGAGATGAGCACGACCACCAGGCAGGGGCGCAGGACGACGCCGAGGCTGCCCGACATGGCGGTGACCATGCGCGCCTGCTGGGTCGAGGCGCCGGCCTTGCG
This sequence comes from uncultured Enterobacterales bacterium, assembly GCA_964599085.1. Lineage (GTDB taxonomy): Bacteria > Myxococcota_A > UBA796 > UBA796 > UBA2385 > J125. The sequence continues at coordinate 35,186 of CAZRFD010000057.1, forward strand.
CAGCTCGCCGAAGATGACCGAGCCCGCGGCGATGACGAAGATGCCCGACGCGCCGCTGTAGGCGGTGGGCAGGGCGGCGGCGACCACCACCACCCAGGCCAGCAACGCCACGGGAAGGCGCAGCGGGCGCACCAGGTCGAAGACGCGCGCCGAGAGGTTGGTGCGCTCCAGCAGCATGCCCGCCCACACGTAGAGCGCGACCGCCAGGTAGATCGACGGGATCTGGGCGAACTTGTGCAGGTAGATCGCCTGGCCGCTGGCGTGGTGTTCGACGCCGAGGAACCACGCGCCGCCCAGCACGGCCATCCACGCGTACAGCGGGACGGTCAACAGCGCGGAGCCGACGCTGCCCCCGGGGGGCAGCCCGGGCGGTGGCCGCAGCAGGTGGAAGAGGTTGACGAGCACCAGCAGGCCGAAGCCCATGGCCCAGATCAGCGGGATCTCTGGGTGCTCCACGTCGATGCTCAGGCCGGTCTGCACCCCCCAGTCGGCCCAGGCTGATGCTGCAAAGAGGGCGTGGGCCGCGAGCTGGGAGAGCTGGCTGACCATGTGCTCGGTCCGCCGTCGGACCGGCTGCAGCGAGATGTGGACGCGCAGCCAGGTCGCCTGGATCCCGCCGAGGATCAGCGCGATGGACAGGAGGTGGGCGCCATAGGCGAACTGGGCGAGGTCGCGGAAGAAGAGCTCGACGGCGCGGTAGGCCCGGACAGCGCCGGAGAGCCGCTGGACGGCTTCGTCGTAGGCGGTGTGCGCTGTGGTGCACTGCTCGACCAGGGCGCGGGCGGCATCGCAGGAGACACCGGCAGACGCTCCCGCTGCGGGGGCGGCGAAGGGGTCGTCGCCGTCCTTGGTGCCGAAGGGGTCGTCGCCGTCCTTGGTGCCGAAGGGGTC
>CAZRFD010000057.1:36176-41090 GCA_964599085.1 uncultured Enterobacterales bacterium
GTCCTTGGTGCCGAAGGGGTCGTCGCCGTCCTTGGTGCCGAAGGGGTCGTCGCCGGCGGTGCCCGCAGGGGGCGCCGTCGGCTCGACGCAGGTGGCCACCGCGGCGCGGGCGGCGTCCAGATCACAGGCCGGCGCCGTGGGGTCCTGGCGGAGCTGCAGCGCGTAGCCCGGGAAGATGGCGTCGCCGGCCAGCACCAGCCGGGCGTCGATCTTGTCGGCGGTCTGCTGCAGGAGGATCGTGGCCAGCACCACGAAGAGCGCTGCCGCGACGGTGCGCGTCAGCCAGCGGGAGCGGTGCGGGTCGGTGTCGGACACGCTGCAGCGCTACTCGAGGTTCTGGGCGCACTCGGCGCGGCTGGCATCGGCGTTGCAGCGAGCCTTCTTGAGCAGCGACAGCACGCGGCCGTCATAGGACTTCCGGTCGTCGCGCAGCGACAGCCGCATGCGTTGGAAGAGGGCGTCCAGCTCGGCCTGTGCGGCGGCGGTGGGCTTGATCCAGTACTTGCTGGGGATCTCGGCTTCCGCGGCCCGCACGGACTTCATCGCGGACTCGAAGTCGCCGGCCACGAACTTGCGCGAGTCCGCGCCGAAGCCGTCGGGGAAGCGGCCGTCGTGGACCATGAGCTGCAGCGTGACCTGCAGCAGGGGAGAGGTGATGATCCCGCCCGCATCCCCCAGGCCATGCCACAGCTCGAAGGGGGTGTAGGCCGTGGCCGGCAGGAAGCACACGTCCAGTTCCCCGTTGTTGAACATCGGCCCGAGGGTGGCGAGGTCGGCGGGGACCTTGACGCCGCCCATGCCCTCGACCGCGACGGCGCTGGCCTGGTCGTAGTCCAGCGTCGCCACGCGGGCGCCAGCGTACTCCTTGAGCTCGTCGCGGCCGCGATCGCGCGTCAACACGTAGACGGCGCCCAGGGGGTAGATCCCGATGGTCTCGTAGTCGCCGGCGTCGAACATCGGCGCGTAGGCGGCGTTGGTCTGCAGGGTCGACAGCACCGGCTTGAGCAGGTCGTAGGTCGGGATGCCGCCCACGGCTTCGACGGTGTAGGCGCTCTTGTTGTAGCGCTGCAGGCGGACCCCCGACGCGGCCACGCCGTCGCAGCGGCCGGCCGTGAAGTCGTTGACCGCGGTGGCTTCGTCCGTGTACGGCTTCAGGTCGACCGTGGCGCCCCAGGCGCTGGCGTTGATCGCCCAGCCCTCCATCAGCTTGAAGATGAAGCCGGTGCGCCCGGCCGGATCGTAGACGCACATCGAGCGGGTCTCGGCGGCGGCCGCCGGCGCGGAGAGCGTCAGGCCGAAGACGAGGGCGGACAGGGCGGTGCGCAGCATGGACGCTCCTTGGTGGGGCGGGTCCCCCCGCCAACGGCGGGACGCGGCCCCCTATTCCGTTTGGTCCGGGGGCTGGGGCAGCGCGTCCGGTGCGGTCGGCGCGACGTCGAAGGGGTTGTCGTCGGCGGGCCCGCTGCCGAAGGGGTTGTCGCCGGCGAAGGGGTCGGCGGCGGGCGCTGCGCCGGCCGGCGGTGCCGGGGGCGAGGGTGCGCGGTGGCCCTCGGCCGCGATCCACAGGAGGTCGCTCTCGTGCTGGGCGACGGCCCGGGCGTAGGCGTCCAGCAGCGGCCACTGAGCTGTCGGCGCGGTCGACAGCGCGGGCCAGCCCTCGAGGATCTCGCGCACAAGCGCTGCATCCCCAGCGTTTGCGGCGGTGAACAGCCACAGCGCCCGCGGGATCCCCTGGCCGACGGCGTCGCCTTTCTCAGCGGCCGCCCGCAGGCCGGCCCAGGGGTCGACCCCGTCGGGCGCAGAGCCTGGCACCACCGCCCAGGCGGCGTGCTGTACGCCGCTGGGGATCCCCCACCAGCGGTCGTCGTCGAGGCAGTCGGCCGCCCGTGCGACGTCGAGGAGCTGGTTCTGGGGGACGCCCACGGCCTGTTCGGCGACGGCGTCGTTGACCAGGGCCAGCACGCCGCTGAGCAGCCCGAGCATGTAGGCCGAGGCGTCCCAGTCGTTGCGCAGCTTGCAGTCGGTCGCGTCGCCGAAGCGGCTCAGCGCCCACCTGTACCCGGCCTGGTAGCGGGTGGCGGCAAGGGTGTGCGCCCGGATGGCCGCAATCCGCGCGTCCATGGCCATGGCCGCGCGCGTGTCCGCCGGCGCGTTGACCAGGGCGAGCTGGCTGTCCAGGCCGTGCTCCCAGCCGTCGAGCTCGGCGCACAGGCCGGAGATGGTCCAGCCGACAGTGAGCGCCTGCTGCGAGCGGTCGCCGGAGACGACCGGGACGGCGCCAGCGCCCAGCTCGCCGAAGCTGCAGGCGAGGGGGAGATCGCGCTGCAGCGCGAGCTGGGGCACGGCCCGGCGGACGACCGCCCGGTCGACCATGCCCGCACACCCGCCGGAGAGGCACAGCGAGGCGAGGAGGATCGGGGTCAGCGACATGCGGGACGGCGACATGGCGGCGACTCTATCCGGGGCGAGGCGGCGCCGCGGTGGTCGTCGCCGCGCCGAGGCAGGCCAGCCACAGCAGGCCCACACCATAGACGCGGGGGTAGGCCAGCAGGCTGCGCCACCCCCCGGTCAGCGCTGGCTGGTCGAAGGGCCAGGGGGGCAGCAGCAGGAGCAGGGCGAGGAGCACGAGCGGTCGGGCGCGTGGGCGGGACCAGAGCACCGCCGCCGGCAGGGCCGAGAGCACCATGTGGTGGTCTTCGGCGTAGGGGGCCAGCAGCAGGGCCACGCAGGTCCACAGCGCAAGGCCCTCGGCCCGCGCGCCGAGGCGGCGGGCGGCCCACAGGCTGCCGGCGACGATGACCGTGGCACCGAGGAGCCACGGCAGGGGGCCGAGCCCCGGCAGCGGCGGGTCGGGCGACAGCACGGCGTCCTGGGTGGTCAGGTGCAGGGCGAGGCTCCGCCAGGTCTGGTAGGCCAGCGCCTGGGCCGACGCTGACGCGGCGACCTCCCGGCTCTGCACCAGCAGGAAGTAGCGCCACGCGGCGACGCCGAGCAGGGGCAGCGAGCCCACGACCACCGCCAGCGTCCCCGCCGCCGCCCAGGCCGTCCCGCGCCAGGCTCCACGCCACAGCCAGCCCGCGGCCTGCGGCAGGCCGTGCCAGCCGCGGACGGCGACCATCGGCGCCAGCGCCAGCCCGCCGAGGACCGGCCGCTCCCGCTCCCACCCCGACAGCGCCGCGCAGTGCAGGGCGAGCATCAGCGGGTAGATCTGAGCGCTCTCCATGCCGGCCTGCACCGGCCGCGACAGGGCGAATGCCAGCGCAAGCCCCGCCCCTGTCCATGGCGAGAGGCGCCGCGACAGCCACCACAGCGACAGCAGCAGCGCAGGCGTGAGCACCCCGAGCATCCAGACGGCCCGGGCCGCGGGGTAGGGCAGCCAGGCCAGGAGCAGCAGGGTGAGCGCCAGGGTGGGCGGTCCCAGCATGCGGTCGGCCGGGAAGCCGTGCTCGGCGAGGCGCCCGGCCAGCCAGGCGTCATCGTAGAGCTGGATCGCGGGCGTGCCGTGGAGCAGCTCCCGGGCGACCAGCCAGTAGCCGGGGAAGGCGTTGCCTGTGCGGTCGAGGTTCGGCAGCACGGCGTGCCACAGCAGCAGGAGCCCGATCAGCAGCCAGGCGGCTCGGTTCTTGAGCGTGGGCACGGAGGAGGCTGTCGCGGGCTGGCCGGGTTGCACCGGTCGACGGTAGCCCGGGTGGCGGTCAGGCTGCCGGGCCGGGGCGTTCCGGGGCGGGTACCAGGTCGACGCCCTGGTAGCAGGCGTCGGGTACCGGCACGCGCCCCCCGCCCTACATCACGTCGTGGCCGAGCCACACCTGTCGCTCGACCTGCGGCACGAAGGGGAAGACGTGGCTGCGGGGGCTGTCATCGGCGTCGAGGTCGAAGCGGCGGTTGGCCTCGGCGTGCTCGCGCCAGACCGCGATGTCGTGGTCGAGATCACCGCTGAGTCGGGCGTCGTCGGTGAGGTGCTCCCGCCAGATGTCGAGCCGGGTCGCGGCGACGAGGTCACGGTCGACCACGGCGAGGTTGATCTCTCCCTCGTACTCGAAGCCCCGGTCGTTGATGTTGGCGCTGCCCACGGTCAGGAAGATGTCGTCGACGATCATGAGCTTGGCGTGGTTGTCGATCTCGTCGAGGCTCGCGCTGCCCGACGCCGGCCGGTCCAGCACCCGCAGGGTGTGGAGCTCGAAGCCGGGTCGGCGGGCCCGGATCCGCTCGAAGCACTCCTGGGTCCACCCACCGGCCAGGGCGTCGTCGGCGTAGGAAGCCTGGGTCACGACGATGACCTGCAGATCCGGCCAGGCGCGCACCGCGTCGGCGATGGCGTCGCTGACGTGGGTGGAGCGGAAGTACTGGTCCTCGATGTAGATGAGACGGCGCGCGGCGGCGATGGCCCGCAGGTAGACGTCGAGGATGCCGCGTTCGCTGGCGCCCTCGGGGCCGTAGGGGGCGGGCATCGTGCGCACGACCTGCACCGCCGCGGGCCCGGCGGCTGGTGGCGGGCGGGGATCGGGCACGGGCGTGGCCTTGTCGCTGTACCGCGCGTCGGTGGCCAACAGGTGGTTCCAGCGCTCCTGGAAGTTGTGCTGGAGGTGGGCCACGGCCGGGCCCCGCAGGCGCGCGATGTAGTCGTGGCGCGGGCGGTGGTCGGGGAGCTGCAGCGCCTTGCGGACCCGGCGCCGGAAGGCCGCCGGGCGACCGAAGGAGACGCGGTGCGCGTCGAAGGGGGCGTGCTTGCGGCGGTCCCAGTCGTTCTCGCGCAGGTTCATGCCCCCGCAGAAGCCCAGGCTGTCGTCGACGATGACCGTCTTCTGGTGGAAGCTGCCGATGTGCCAGGCGCCCAGTGCTGCGCTGAGTAGTGTTTTCCAGGGGGGAACCCCTCCAGGTTCCCCCCGCCACCCCTCGTCGCAGTTGGCCCTT
>CAZRFD010000058.1:0-41061 GCA_964599085.1 uncultured Enterobacterales bacterium
GGGGGGGGGGGGGGGGGGGGGGGGGGGGGGGGGGGGGGCGGGGGGGGGGGGGGGGCCCGGGGGGGGGGGGGGGGGGGCGGGGGGGGGGGGGGGGGGGGGGGGCGGCCCCCCCCCGGGGGGGGGGGGGGGACGGGGACCCGATCTCGGGGCTCAACCCAACAGGCGCAGGCCGCGTGGAGAGTCCGCCACCAAAGTCAGTCGCCCATGGCAGGTGAGCCCCGCCCCGCGTGCACGAAACTCGGGAGACCACATCGGGTACCATCACGGACACGCATCCCGCCAAGCGAGCCGCGTCCGGCCATGACCCTCATCCTCGCCGTCCTGTCCACCACGTCACCGGCTTCAGCCGGCGACGTGTACCTGGCGCAAGCAGCCCGCGACCTGATGTCGACGCTGTCCGAAGCGGAGCCACCGATCCCCGTCTACCTCACCGATGATGATGCCGCCTCGGCCATCCGCAAGGCCAGCCGCAAGCTCGACCATGCCGCGCGGATCATCGACTCCACCGACGCGGTCGAGGACTTCTCGAAGTCCGGCGCGCCGTGCGGCGTCCGCGCCGCAGAGGTCGCTGGCGCTCTCTTCGTCGCAACGCTCGGCGACTGCCCCGCCTCGCTGGGGCTGCCGGTGGTGCCGAGGATCCCCGCCGACGCCGTGGTGGTGGATCCGGCCGCAGCACCCCTCGACAGCTACCGGGCCCGGCGCCTCTACCTGGGCACAGCCACCCGGCGCTTCCAGGAGATCGACGATCCGCACGAGCTGCCGAATGAACCGATCGACAGGAAGTACATCCAGGTCCAGGAAGTCGACTACACCGTCGTCTGTCGTGGAGACGACGTACCGCTGAAGCTGGAGGAGCTCGGCGCGCTGAGCGGCGACCCGGACGCCCCCGGCAACACCTTCATGGGTGGACTGTCCAGAGGCTGGGCGAGCGTCCCCGCGATCTTCACCCCGAAGCCGAAGAACCCCCTGCGCGCCACCGGGCCCGTGGCCGTCCTCGACCGCATCGAGGTCGAAGCACTGATCGACCAGCACAACCAGCTCCTACGCGAAACCCTCGGCCTCGGCACCCAAGAGACCTCGACGATCGACGGCCACCCCGGCGACCCCGACGCCGCCCCCGGGCCCCAGTCGCTGATGACCCGCTGTCGCGAACTGGCCGAATAGACGGGCAGACTGCTCCTCCAGATTCCGCAATCGCGCATGGGCTCCAACCACTTCTCCCACATCCTGTTCGATGTCGATCCGCAGGCAGCGCGGGAGCAGCTCTTCGCCTGGATGCGAGCCAAGGGGCTGGCACTGCAGGACGGAAAGCCGCTGACGGCGCTGGACCCCGCACACGAACGCGGGGTGTGGCTGGCCTGGCGAGATGGCGTCGTGGTGGTGCTGGGCGACACCCTCGCCGAGCTCGATCGCCAGGCCTTCGAGCTGCGCAAGCTGGGGCGCCCCCTCGTCGAGCTGTGGATGCACGACAGCGACATCTGGGGCTACCAGCTCTGGCACGAGGGCCGGATCGCCAGCGCCTTCAACTCGAACCCACGCTACTTCGGGCCGGCGGAACCCGCGCGAGGCCCTGACGATCCCGAGACCCTGTGCCGGCTCGTCGGGCGCGGAGACCCGGTGGCGATCCGCAGGATCCAGCGCCAGCGGCCGACCTTCGCCGAGCAGTCCTCGCGCGCCTTCGCCGAAGCGCTGGCGGCCGAGGCGGGGGCCGCACAGTACGGAAGCAGCCCCGGCGCAGACTGGCCACCGCCCGAATGGGAGCGGGAGGACCTGTGGTTTCGCGACGTGGGCTGGGATCCGCTGGCAGGCTTCGACATCGACCGGCTGTCCTTCGAGCCGCCCCCGCGCCCCGATCCCTTCGCGGGACTGACGGCAGAAGAGCGCGCCGCCGCCGCCGAGCAGCTCGCCGCCATGAAGCGCTCGGGGCAAGCCATCGGCTGCCTGCTCCGGGTTGCTACCGCGCCCTTCCAGCTCCCGTTTCAGACCTGGCTTCGCTGGAAGACGCGGGACGCCGCCCGGAAGGCCGTGCGCGGGATGGACAGGCATGCCGGAACCACCTCCACCCCTCGCCTCCCCCCACCGACCGCGGTCCTGCGCAAGGGCCGCCTGTGCAACGACACGGCTGGGATCTCGATCCCGCTCCCCTCGGGTGCCACCGTCGGCCCCTACGACTGCGTGCCACTGCTGCCGGGCCACGTGCTCGGCTTCACCATCGCCGAGACCACCGTCCGGATGTCCGCCCACGTGCCGGCCACCGTCCGGCACATGACGCAGGGCATGGGCCACTTCGGCGAAGTGACGACCGAGACCAACACCATCGGCCCCCACACGGTCCGGCAGGCGCGCGTGGAGCTTCCACCGTCTCCGGAGTGGCCGGATGCCCCGCACCGGGTGCGCCTGATGTCACTGCTGATCGGGCCTTCGGCGGTGCTGGTCTTCGACACCACGCCGGCGATGGAACAGGAGTCCGAGGTGGCGACCGCCGTGAACGAAGCGCTCGCCGGCCTCCGTTTCGATGACGCGGGCTGAGCCTGGCGCTACTCCTCGATGTACCCCAGCGCCTTGAGCCCCTCGACGGTCTCCGCGGACATGGTCACGTCACGGTGCGGAGGTGCAGCGGCGTCCCAGGAGTCGAGGAGGGCGCGCAGGCGGGTGGCCGTGGCCGGGTCCTTGACGACGGACTGTTCGGCGTCGAGCGCGTAGAGCATGTCGACGTCGGACAGCAGCGGTGTGCGCATCAGGAGGGCTCCATCCAGGGCCACCGCCCGCTCCATCTGCAGGTTGTTCCAGGCGTCCGACCGCTCAGCATCGACGGGCTGCGTGGCTTCCGCGAATGAGGGTGGGGCCGGCGGACGCTTGCCCCGGAACAGCGGGCCGAGATCTTCGGCGTGGCCGATGGGCGGCAGACCGAGGAAGCCGAGGACGGTGGGGGCCAGGTCCATCACGCGCACCTGGCGGTCGACGACCTGACCGGCTGGAACCCCCCGGTCGCCATCCGGCCCGAAGCGACCGGTGCCCGCCCACACCATGGGCACGTGGATGTCGACGAGGTCCACGTCGGGGCCGTGGCTCCAGGGGCGGCCGCGGTCGGCTTCGTCGTGGGTCTCGCCGTGGTCGGAGAGGACGACGACGAGGCTGTCGTCCAGCAGGCCGCGGTCCGACAGCCCGCCGAGCAGGCGCCCGATCTCCCGGTCGACGTAGGCGACCTCCGCCAGGTAGAGCCCCCGCGCCTGGCGACGGTCGGCGGGGTCGAGGCGGTGGCTGACGGCGGCGCGCGTCAGGCGGCCGATGTCGGACAGAGAGCCGGTGATGGCGCCCGCGTAGGTGGGATCGAGGAAGGCCCGGCGAAGCTCGGGCGGGGCCGACACCCAGAGCATATGGGGATCGTAGTAGTGGACGAAGAGGAACAGGGGCGTGCCCGCGGGGTGGGTGTCGACGGCCTGCAGCGCCGTCAGCGTGACCGCCGTGCCCGCCACGGAGTACTCCCCTCGGCCGGCGGCCTCGCGGTGGTCTTCGTACACGCGGAAGCCACGGTCGAGCCCCATGCGGCGTTCCAGCGCGGCCGCGCCGATGGACGCGATGGTGTCCCAGCCCTGCGCCTGCAGCCGCTCGGCGAGCAACGGCAGATCGTCCGGTACCGGGTAGCCGTTGCGCACGATGCGGTGTTCGTGGGGGTCGACCCCGGCCATCATGCTGGTGTGGGAGGACAGGGTCGTCGGCGCCTGGGACAGCGCCCATGAAAACCGCGTGCCGCGCGCCGCCAGGCCGTCGATGGTCGGAGAGAACGGCTTCGGGCGCGCATCCTCGGACAGCTCCGGGTGCCAGGGCAGCTCGGCGGCGTAGGCGCCGATGGCGTCTGCGCGCGTCGTGTCGACCGAGATGACGACGACCGTCGGTGGCGGTGCGGGCTTGCCGCTGCATGCCAGCAGGAGGGCGAGGATCAGCATCGGCCGCCCATGACGCAACGCTCCATGGTCACCGCCGGATGCGCAGGCTGTCGACGAGGGCGCCGACGCCGTCGCGCTCGAAGAGGGCGACCGCCCGCTGTGCGGGGTTCTGCCCGGCTTCGAGCCGTGAGAACAGGGGCGTCAGGAGCTGCTCTTCACCGCGGCCGCGGTCCCGGAGGGCGTCGGCACAGCGCTCGAGCACGCCGCGCACGAGCCCGGGCGCTGGCTCTGTCGCCGCCAGCCCGCGGGCGATGGCGTCGGCGTGGTACCGCGCCATCGCCGGCCATGCGTCGGCGCCGAGCTGAGCATCGAGGTACTCGCCGAGCGCAGCGCCCGCACAGACCAGCCCCACGCCGAGGGCGCTGGCTGCCATGTGGGGGTAGGGCCCATCATGGCCGGGCTCTGTCCACGGCTGCTGGCAGGCGGCGCGCAGCTCGAGGGTGCCGTGGTTGGACCGCGGCCGGGCACTGTTCCAGATGTAATGTTCATGCAGCATGAAGGCGTCGTACACTGGCTGCCGCCCGGCGGCGGCCGGGTCGTCGCCGAACTGTGCGAGCCACGACGCGAAGCTGTCGGGACAGACCTCGTGCCGCCAGGTCCCGTCGGCGGCCCGCCGCAGCTCCATGATGAAGCGCTGGCGTGCGAAGTGCTGCACGAGATCCAGCATGTCGGCGACCGGTCCGCCGGTCATGCCGTGGCGGTGCTCGGCGGCGTGGATCTCGCCCATGCTCCCCTCGCGGGCGCTCATGAAGCCGCTGACGCGGTCTGCGAAGATCGGCGAGTTGGCCGTGAGCGCAACCGTGACGCCGCTGAGCAGGTTCGCGGTGTTGGACAGCGGGACCACCTCGTCCCGCGCGATGCTGGCGTGGACCTGGTCGCTGGCCGTCAGGGTGAACCACAGCCACGGGTCGCCGATGGCCTCCAGCAGCACGCCGTAGCGAGCCTTGGGCATCATGAAGTCGCCGGTCGCCGGCGTCCGGGGCTGGATGCCGTAGCCGAGCACGGAGAAGCCCAGCGCCGCCGCCGCGTCCAGCAGGATGGCCATGGCATCGTCGTGGTCCTGGGCCAGCTCCATCAGGTCGTCGCGAGGCCCGGTGAGCACCTCGATGGTGCCGCGGCCGACCTCCGAGAAGAAGGTGAAGTGCATGCCCACCAGGGCGACGACAAGGTCCCCCTCGCGCTTCACCTTGAGCGGATGCCCCCGCTCGGCCGACAGCTCCGACAGCGGCATCCACAGGGCGCTCACCTCTGCGGCGGTGCCGTCGGCCCGGACCACCGGGTACTCGGCTTCGCGCCCCACGGTGCGCCAGCCGGCGGGCCCTTCGGCGAAACCCGAGCTGAACCGGGCCGCGATGCCGGCGAGGTGGTGGGCGACGCGCTCGGCGTCAGCGGCGGACCGGGGCATGGAGCCTCCAGGGGGGTGGCGGGACGGAGCGCGCGACAGGCTCTCTCAGAAGCGGTCGAGGGCCGCGACCACGTCGGGCAGGAGCGCCGCGCTACGGCAGACGGCGCTGGCGCGCGACGCGGCGCTGCCACGGTCCACGGCCGCGGTGAACAGGATGGCCTTCATGCCGACGGCGAGCGGGCCTTCGATGTCGTTGGACTCCCGGTCGCCGACGTGGGCCATGGCGCGCAGCGGGGCGCCGAGCCCCTCGGCGGCGAGCTGAAAGACGCGCGGCGCGGGCTTGCTGGCGCCGGCTTCGTCGCTGAACACGAAGTGGCTGAAGTAGCGACGCAGGCCGTGCTGGTCGAGGATCTCGCGCAGCCCTCGCCCGGGCGTGACGATGGCGTCGCTGATCATCCCGAGCCGGTGGTGGGCAGCGAGCTGGTCCAGCGCCTTGTCGATGCCGGGCACCGGCTGCGGCGGGATGTCGACCTCCATGGACTCCAGCGCGGCGACCACGTCGTCGAAGCCCGCCGGGCGCGAGAGGCCGAGGTGGTCCAGCGCGACCTGCAGCCGATCGGCGACGCAGGGCGTGCGGTGGTCCACCTTCCACTGGTGGCGGAAGCGGGCTTCGGCCACATCCCAGGCTTCGTCGAGGGCGCTGTCGGGCAGCTTGCTGCTGGCCCGCAGCAGGTCCACGAACAGCGCGCGGCGGGCCATGGCCTTGGGGGCCAGGCCGCGTCGCGCCCGCTCGGGCTCGTCGCTGTCATCGAGGACCAGGGTGTCCCACATGTCGAAGGTGATGGCGGTGATGGGCATGGCTCGGGACTATCGCGGTGCGAAGGTCGGGGCGGCGATCGCGCTGGCGCAGGCGAGAGGCCGCCGAGCCGCCCGCTCAGCCCCTCCCCAATCGCCGCACCAGCTCGTCGAGCAGCCGTCCGGGGCCCTCCTCCCCCCCCAGCCAGCCCGGCATGGTGGCGCAGAGCTCCACGCCTGCCGGGCCGCCCACCATGGTCATCAACAGCGGCAGGTCGGGGTTGGCGGGCGGGATCACGAACAGCCCCGTGGTCCGCCAGCCCGGGCAGGACAGCGGGTCGAGATCGACGCGCCCCAGCGTGGACACGGTGCCCGTCGTGCTGAAGCGGCCGGTGCGGTGCCCGATGCCCGCCTGCCAGCCGCCGATGAACGACAACAGCCACAGCGGCAGCCCGCGCGTCAGGTCGGCCGTGCGGACGGAGGCGACGTGCTCGTGCCCCTCGAGGGCGTCGCGGAGCTGCTGGCGGACCCGCTGCTGGTCACAGGCCGGGTCGAGTTGCAGGCGCAGCAGCGCCGTGAGGTTGGCGGTGGCCCGGAGCTCGGGGCGGTAGCGGCGCAGGTCCACGGGGGCTTCCAGGCGCACGACGCCGTCCGGCTGGCCGTGATCTTGCCGGGCGATCCCGGCGAGGGCGTGCAGGGTGCGCGGCAGCAGCGAGCTCGTCGGCCCCTCGTAGCTGCGTCGCGCCCAGCGTCGCCCCTCGACGTGGACATCGGTGGGACGCAGCGGTGGGAGGGCGTCCCGGGGCGGCGGCGGGGCGGCGTCCACCTCGATCCCCTCCACGAGGTCGAGGTCCACGACGCTGTCCTCCGCCGGTGGCAGCTCACCGCGGAGCACCGAGAACAGGCCGCCCAGCAGCAACAGGCTGCCGATGCCGTCCATCAGCGCGTGTCGCACCCGCACGACCACGCGGCCGTCGCCCAGCAGCACCTCGACCGGGTGACGCATGGGCGCTTCGAGCCGCCCCGCCCCCGGCGACCCGATCCCGTCCCAGCGCGGGGCGTCCCAGACCTCGACCAGGGGCAGCGGCCCGTCGAAGCGCCAGTGCGCCCCGCGCAGCACCCCCCGCAGCCGCGCGCGCAGTGAGGGCAGGCGCACGGCCAGGGTGGCCAGGGCGTCGCGCACCCGGTCCGGCGGCAGCGCACCCTGGCCCTCCAGCACCCACTGGAAGGCAAAAGGCGGCTGCAGCCGCTCCGCTGTCAGCCAGACCCGCTCGAGGCCGGACAGGGGGCGGCGATCCGCTGGCACGCCGCTGTCGGCTCAGGCCGGCAGGAAGCGGTAGGCGAGCTCAGCGACGCAGGCCGGCTTCTTCTCGCCCTCGATCTCGATGGTCGCGAGGAAGATGGCTTCGAGCCAGTCACCCTTGTCGGTGACGTCGCCGAGCTTCAGGGACAGCCGCCAGTTCTTCCCCTCCTTGAGCGGGTTGGGGAAGCGCACCTTGTTGGTGCCGTAGTTGATGACCATCTGGAAGCCCTGCAGATCCAGCAGCTCGAAGAAGCGGCCGGCGACCAGGGCGAGGGTGAGGTAGCCGTGGGCGATGGGTGCACCGAACGGAGACTCCTTGGCGATGCGGTCGCGATCGACGTGGATCCACTGGTGATCGTCGGTCGCGTCGGCGAAGGCCTGGATGCGCTCGAAGCTCATGGGGGACCAGGCGGTGGCGCCGAGGTCCTGGCCGGCAAGGGCCCGCAGGCCGTCGGCACCGTTGATGGTCAGGGGCATGACTTCCTCCTTGGGGAGGACGCCTGTAGCGTGTCCGCGCCCGACCGGCCGCCGTGGTTCAGCCGCAGCTCAACCCACAAAGCGCCCGCTGCGGTAGTCGCGGATCGCGTCGCGGATCTGCGTCTCTGTGTTCATGACGAAGGGCCCATGGCGGGCGACGGGTTCCCCGCAGGGGCGGGCCGCCAGCAGCAGGAAGCGGGCGCCCTGCGGGCCCGCGACGACGGCGACGCCATCGCCCGCCGACAGCTCGGCGATGTGCTGGTCGGCCACGTCGACGCCACCGACCTGCAGCCCACCACCGAACACATAGAGGAAGGCGTTCTTGTCGACGTCGACAGCCTGCGCCCAGGCCGCCCCCGGCGGCAGCGACACGTCGAGCATCTCGGGGTCGGTCACGATGCCCTGCACCGGACCCGACACACCCTGCAGCTCGCCAGCGATGATCTTGACGGTGGCGGCGCCATCGGAGACCACCGGCACGTCTTCGGCCGGGATGTCCTGGTAGCGGGGCGGCCGCATCTTGTCGGCGGACGGCAGGTTGACCCAGAGCTGGAAGCCCCACATCAGCCCGTCGACCTGTTCGGGCATCTCGCTGTGGATGATGCCGCGGCCGGCGGTCATCCACTGGACCGAGCCCGCGCGCAGGTGGCCCGAATTGCCCACGCTGTCGCGGTGGTGCATCGCACCGGCGAGCATGTAGGTGACCGTCTCGAAGCCCCGGTGCGGGTGGTCGGGGAAGCCGGCGATGTAGTCATCGGCGCTGTCGCTGCGGAACTCGTCGAGCATCAGGAAGGGGTCGACCTGCGGCAGGCCGCGGTGGCCGAGCGCGCGGCGCAGGCGCACACCCGCGCCGTCCGAAGTGGGGATTGCGGCGTGCAGCGAGCGGATGGAGCGAGGTGCGGACATCGGATCCTCCTGCGGCTCAGGTAGTCACGAGATGCGGCAGCGGCGGGTGGCACCGGCGGTCCGCAGCGTTTCACTCGGCGACTCCTCGGCTTCTGGGGAACGAGGCTGGAGATCAATCTGCTATGCTTCGAACATCCCAGGGCGCGGCGCTCATGGCTGACCACGACGATCGGCAAGATGCCGAGATCGCGCAATTGCAGGCGACGATCGATCGCCTCCGGGAAGATCTGCGTCTGGCCCGCGACGTCACCCCGCGCCGCCAGCAGGAAGCCGAGCAGGTCCAGGACCGCCTCACGCGCGCCCAGCAGCTCGAGACCCTCGGCCTGCTCGCCGGCGGCATCGCCCACGACTTCAACAACCTGCTGGCCAGCATCCTGGGCAACGCAAGCCTGGCCCTGTCCGTCCTTCCTGCAGGATCCGACGCGCACCGGGCGGTCGAGCGGGTCGTCGCCAGCGCCGACACCGCGGCCAGCCTCACCAAGCAGATGCTCGCCTACTCGGGCAAGGGGCGCTTCGTCGTCGAGCCGCTGGATCTGTCGGCTCTCGTCGAAGAGAGCGCCGACCTGCTCGGCGTCACGATCTCGAAGGCAGCACGCCTGCAGCTCCGCACGGCCCCCGACCTCCCCCTCGTCCGCGCCGACGCCGCCCAGCTCCGCCAGCTCGTGATGAACCTCATCACGAACGCCTCCGACGCCCTCGAAGACCAGCCGGGGAC
Source organism: uncultured Enterobacterales bacterium (assembly GCA_964599085.1). GTDB lineage: Bacteria > Myxococcota_A > UBA796 > UBA796 > UBA2385 > J125. Next base: position 9,489 of record CAZRFD010000058.1, read on the forward strand.
CATCACGATCACCACCCGCGCCGTCCAGGCGGACGGCGACAGCCTGGCGTCGGCCTGGCTCGATCGCGAGCTGCCGCCGGGCTGCTACGTCGAGCTGGAGGTCGCGGACACCGGCTGTGGCATGGACCACGACACGCAACAGCACATGTTCGACCCCTTCTTCTCGACCAAGGACCATGGCCACGGCCTGGGCATGGCGGCCATCCAGGGCATCGTGCGCGGGCACGAAGGCGCACTACGCGTGGTCAGCGAGGTGGGGAGGGGCACCGCGATCCAGGTGCTGATGCGCTCGGTCGAAGACGACTGCCCCTGCACGACCTCGACGCCCCCCGAGCCCCTGGTCGAGGAACGCCCGCCCTGCGTGCTGGTGGTCGACGACGAAGACGGCGTCCGCACCTTCCTCCAGGCCGCCCTCGAGATGCACGGCCACACCGTGCTCGCGGCCGACGACGGGGACGTCGCGGTGGACGTGTTCGCGCGCGACCCCGACGCGGTCGACCTCGTGCTCCTCGACATGACGATGCCGCGCATGAGTGGGGTCGAGACCTTCCACGCCCTCCGCGAGATCCGGCCCGACATCCGGATCCTGCTCACCAGCGGCTACAACCAGGCCGACGCGACGAGCCACTTCACCGCGGATGGACGGGCGGGCTTCATCCAGAAGCCCTACCGGCTCGCGCGCCTGCTCGACGCGATCCGAGCGCTGCTGCCCACGGAGCAGGACGCCGCCGCTGCGGGGTAGAGCAGCGGGGGAGCAGCGGGGTAGAAGGGGCCGCGCGGAGGCTGCCCTGACCGACCCGACCCCGATCCCGGCGACCGACCCCCGGACCATCCGCCGGGGGATCAAGCTGCTGCGCCCCCTGATGCGCTACCACCGCTTCGAGGTGCGCGGCATGGAGCACGTCCCGCGCAGCGGGGCCTGCCTGATGGTGGCCCACCACAGCCTGGCCACCTACGACGGCTTCCTGCTCGGTGTCGCCATCGTCGACGCCACCGGGCGGGTGCCGCGCGGCCTGGGCGACGATCGGATCTTCGACGTGCCCGGCCTCGCCGGCTTCGCCCGGCGCATCGGGCTGGTGCCGGCGTCTCCCACAGCGGGTGAGGATCTGCTCGCCGCCGGCCACATCGTCGGTGTCGCCCCCGGCGGTATGTGGGAGTCCCTGCGCCCCCGCACCGAGCGCTACACGGTCCGCTGGGAGCACCGCAAGGGCTTCGTCCGCCTGGCCCTCCGGGCCGGGGCACCGATGATGCTCTGGGCGTGCCCCCGTGCCGACGAACTGTACACGGTGTACGGAAGCCGGCTGACCGACCACCTCTACCAGCAGCACCACGTCCCGCTGCCGCTGCTGCGTGGCCTGGGGCCGACCCTCGTCCCACGCCCGGTGCGCCTGGTCAGCCACATCGCGCCGCTGCTGCACCCGCCCCCCTACGACCCCGTCCACGAGACCGAGCAGGTCGACGCGCTGCACGCCCGCGCGACGGCGGTGATGTTGGAGCTGCTGGGGCGGAGGTGACTCAGATCCCCATCGGTCCGCGGGACCAGGGCAGCAGCACATTCTCACCCACCGCCGGAGGAGCGACGCGACGAAGCGTGCCCTCCTGCCAGGCGACGAGCTGCCAGGCGTCGAGGTCCCCGTCGACCTGGACAGACAGGCTCCGCGGGCGGCCCTCCTGCACGGTGAGCACCTCGATGATGAGCCCCTCTGCCCGGTGGACCTCGCCGACGGCGATCGGACGGGCGTGGAAGTCGCGGAAGAGCGCTTCGTAGGGGGCCTGGGGCAGGGCCTCGCCGACGAGGTCGATCCGCAGGGAGGCCGGACCGGTCCGTGTCAGGCGGCGATCGCCCGGCGTCATGGACAGGAGGTGCCAGCGCGCGGGGCCCTCGACCCCCTGGACGCCCTGGGCGACCGGCAGGTAGATGGCCAGCGAGGGGTCGGAGAGGACGGGGGCGAGGACGGGGCGGGGATCGTGGAGGACGGGCGACTGCGCGAGCTGCTCGTAGCGGTGCTCCACGTACAGGGCGCCGGCGGTCTGGCCCCACCAGCTCACAGGGGCGAGGAGCAGGTGCGGTGCAGCCAGGGCCAGGGCCAGCCCGCGCCGGCCGCCGGTCCAGGCGGCATGCATGAGGGCGGCGACGAGGACGGTGAGGCCGACGCCGGGGACCAGGAGCAGGCGGGCAAGCGGGAAGGTGGCCAGCACCGGAACGAGGGCGAGGAGGCCGCCGGGGATGAGCCAGCGCAAGGCGTGGCGGTCAGCCGGATCGAGGGAGGGCCAGGCGCGGACCAGCAGCCAGGCGGAGAGCAGCACGGCGGCAGCCCCGATCGCCACCATGCCGAAGCGCAGCACGGGCGCGAAGAACCAGGCGTCCACCGGCAGGCCGAGGAGCTGCCCGGAGAGCAGCATGGGGGCGCGTTCCAGGCCGGCGACCGCGAAGGCCAGCGGGTCGCTGACCGGGTCCAGGTAGAGGCCCGAGCCGTGGGCGCCGTAGCCGAAGCCCTTGTAGAGGAGCGCCCACCCGAGCCCGAGCAGCAGCGCCGGCATCAGCCCGACCAGGCGTCGACCGGGTGACCCCGGCGCGGCGACGATCTGCCAGGTCGCGAGCAGCCCGAAGACACCGAGCGCCGTCTCGCCGGCGGCGAGGCCCAGCGCCAGCAGCAGGAGCGACAGCGGCAGGCCCGACCGGCGCCCGTCCGCCTGCCACGCCTGGTGTGCGAGCAGCCCCGACAGCCCGAGCGCCGTCGACATCAGCGCGTTGCGGTTGGCGATCCACGCGACGGGGAACCAGTGGGCGTCGTCGACGGCGAAACACAGCAGGGCGAGGGCCGCGACCGGCGGGGACAGGTACCGCCGGTAGAGCCGACCCACGACCACGACGAGCACGCCGTACCACAGCAGCGAGTGGGCGTGGTACAGCCACGCCCGCTCCCCGAAGAGCACACTGTCCAGCAGCGCCGAGGTGCTGGCCAGGGGACGGAGGAAGCGGATCTCGAGATCGGGGTCCAGCCACCAGGGGGCCAGGCCGTTGTGGAGCTGGGGGAGGTTGCCGTCGGGGCCCCGGAAGAAGGCGAAGCAGTTCAGCGTGCCCCAGGGATCCTCCCAGCCCTCGAAGTAGGGGTGCACGACGCCGAACCCGCGCCACGCGCGCACCGCGGCGAGCTGGAACCAGTCGTCGAGCATGAAGGGCAGCGCCAGCACCGGCAGCGCGCAGGCCGCCGCGGCGAGCAGGCTGGTCCGGAGAGGCGACCTTGTGAGCACGCGCCACGATACGCTGGGATGCCATGCTCGATCAGAACCTCCGCCAGCAGCTCCGTGCCCGCCGGGATGTCGCCGACGAAGACATCGACGACATCATCGAGCTGGCCCAGCAGCAGCAGGACGAAGCCCGGTCCGCGACCGAGGGGCGGGCGACGGTGGAGCAGGTCAAGGCCGTCGCCGCAGAGCTGGACATTGCCCCCGAACACGTGGAAGCGGCCATCGCAGCGCTGCACCAGCGCCGGCAGGCGGCCGCCGAAGCAGCGGCCGAAGCGCAGCGTCAGCAGGCCCTGGCGCGGTCACGCCGGACCACGCTGCTTCGGCGCATCGCCGTCGCGGCGGGGGTCGTGGGCCTGGCGCTGTCGCTGCTCACGGGCGGCCTGGCCATGTCGGGACGCTCGACGGTGCTCCAGGCCGAACGCGAGGTCGCCGAAGCCCAGGCTCGCGTCGACACCGCGCTGTCGCGGCAGGCCAGCCTCGCCCCGCAGCTCGCCGGCCTCGCTGGGGCCGAGGGCGAAGACCTCGCCGCGCTGCAGGCGGCCGTGCGCGACGCGCCCGACCTGCAGGCCCGCCTCGCCGCGGCCGACGCGCTGAGCGCCGCCATGGCCCGTCAGCTCGGCCAGCTCCCGGCGGCCACGACGGACGCCGAAGCCACCGCCCGCCTCAACCTCCAGGATGAGATCACCGGCGGGCAGAACCGGGTCACGGTCGAACTGCGCCGCTACAACGAAGCCGAGGCCCGCTGGGAAGCCGCTGGCGACAGCTTCACCGGGGGCCTGGCGATCGGCCTGGGCCTGGTCGAGGGGCCCTGACCGCACCGTGACCCGCGGGGCCGTGGCGCCCTACCAGCTCCGACCGGCCCCGCCGCCACCGGAGCTGCCGCCACCGAAGCTGCCGCCGCCGCCGGAGTGACCGCCACCGAAGCTGCTGCCGCCACCGAAGCTGCTGCCGCCGCCATGGTGGGTGCTGCTGCTGGTGCGGGTCTTGCGAGGGGTGTGCCGCGTATAGGTCCGCTTGTGGCCGCAGTTCTTGCACGACTCCGTGACCCGGATCGTCCCTCCGTGGGTGTAGGTGGCGCTTACCAGGGTGTGGCTGTTTCTCTTCGACGTCTTGTAGCCACACTGCTCGCAGCGCACGTAGCCCGAAAACATCTTCCTCCTGGGCAGAATGCGGACCTGCTCGTGCTCCTCGCATACCAGCACGATGTAGTCGACGCTGCCCAGCTCCTCCTCCCTGATCTGCCCGTCGTCGAGGTGGGCGTCGTCGTCGACCTCGGACAGCTCGGTCATCTCCTTCTTGCATACGGGGCACTGCCTTCGGCGTCGCTGCACGAAGGAAATGCCAACGAGGGTCAGGATGGGGACGACGCCCGCCGCAGCGCCGATCAAGTAGGGCGACACGTGGGAGCGCGACGCCTGTGACGTCGGCATGACCGGCGAGACCACTGCCCCACCCGTGCCCGTGCGGGTCTCTTCAGGGTGCGCGCGCAGCCGCACGTCGATGGCTGAGACGCCAGCGAGCAACCCCTGGCCGAGGTCCCCCTCCTTGAAGCGGGGCACCATGGCGCTGTCCATCATTCGCCCGAGCCAGCCATCCGCCAGGATCCCCTCGACGCCGTAGCCGGTCTCGATCTCCACGCGCCGGGCGTCGACCACCAGCAGCACGAGCACGCCGTTGTTGGCCTGCGCGTCGCCGACCTCCCAGAGGTTGAACAATCCCGTGGCGAAGGACTTCGGCGACCCCTCGACCTGGTCAACGGTCACAACGGCGATCTCCGCGCCCAGCTCGGCCTGCAGGGAGTCGACGATGGTGTCGATGGCGACTTCGTGGGAAGCATCCACGACGTCGGCCACGTCGGCCACCCAGCTCCCCTGCGCGCGGGGGTTGGGGACCTGGTCGATGGACAGCGGCGCCGCCTGGGCGGTGGCGAAGAGCAGCGACAGCAGCATGGGCACTCCCCGAGGGTGCATGGGTGACCCGAAGGGCGACATGATGGCACGTGCGGAGACCGGGGCGGTCGACGCCTTCCCCCACCACCACCTGCCCCGCGACGACACAGCCCTTGCCGCGCCGCGGTGCCAGTGCGAATCTCTTGGCTCCGAGCCCGCGCGGCGCTCCGGCTCAGCTCACTCAAGGTCATGGCATGCCTGCACCAGCGGTCCCCCTCCTCCTCGCATCCATCCTCCTCCAAATCGCCTGCACGGATCCCCCAAAGTGGGATCCCTCGACCGGTGACATCGCGTCGGACAGCGGCACGGCCAGCGACGGCGGCAGCGACGGCGGGGACGCCGGCGACGCCGGCAGCGGCGACGGTGGCATCGAGACCTGGGACCCGGTGCTCTCCGGCACCGTGTCGGTCGAGCTGTACACCGAAGACGACAACGGCGATCGCTCGCCCGTCGCCTGGGAGGACACCGAGTTCGGCAAGGACTTCCCCTTCGGCGCCATCTGGGTCAGCGCGACGACCACCGACGACGAGGGCAGCCTGCGCTACCTCGGCTCCGACACCATCAGCGAACCCAGCGTCGCCGGGGACGCCTTCTCCATCGCCCTTGGCGAATTGGCCGACGGCGACGTCCAGCTCTCGGCGACCCTGGACCTCGGCGACGACGGCGTCATCGGCAGCAACGAACCAAGCGGCGTGCACCCCGACGTCATCTCGCTCACGCCCGACGCCGTGCTCGACGGTCGCGACATCGTCATCCTCGTCGACTACGACGAGTACATCAGCAGCGGCGGCGGCAGCGGAAGCGGCGGAAGCGGAGGCGGCGGAGGCGGCGGAGGTGGCGGCGGAGGCGGCGGCGGAGGCGGCGGCCACAGCTGCAGCAGCGTCGTGCTGTCGGGCACCGCCACCATCACCTCGTCCTGGATCGAGGGGGACGTCGCCGTCCTGCTCTACGGCCCCGACAACTCCGGCCCGATCGCCGTCGAGCGCTACACGCCCGAGGTCGACGGCGGCGGTGCCAGCACGCCCTGGTCCATCACGACGAGCTGCGGCTACGGCGCGGCAAACCTCCGCGGCGCGTGGGACACCAACCTCAACAACCTCGTCGACCCCGAAGACACCTGGGGCGGCTACGTCGTCAAGCCCGACACCGATGCCAACCCCGTCGTCATCGGCTTCGACGACATGGAGGATCTCGACATCCAGATCCCGCTGGGCGACGGTGAGTCCAACCTCGGTCTGGTCCCCTTCGTCAGCCTCAGCGGTGACGTCCTCCCGCCACCCAAGGGCTTCGAGGAGCTGCCGGAACACACGAAGATCTACGCCACGGCGCTCAAGTACCGCCCCAAGGGCGACTTCGACCTCGCCACGCTCACCGAGAACTCCTACGACATGGAGGTCTGGGGCCCCGGCGACTACGAAGACGAGACCAGCCTGCCCTTCCAGCTTTGGGTGCCCAACGACACGGTGGTCTACCTGTGGGCCTACGCTGACTCCGGCCCCAAGCCCGACGGCGTCGTCAACCAGGTGGGCGAGTACGTCGCCAGCGACGGTGACGACGAGAACGGCCGCGTGCCCACCGGCAACGAGTCGACCACCGGCTACATCCTCGAGCTGCGCGGCGGGGAGTGAGCCGGCTCAAGGCAACACCGCGTCGGGGTGATCCTCGGCAACGACCTTGCCCTCGGCGCTGACTGCACCCGGCAGGTCCAGGTCTCCGACCAGGTCCATCACGGCGTCGTACAGGTCGCTGCGCTCGACCTTGAGGCGGGCGAGGTGGACCCGGGCGCGGGCACGGGTCAGGCGGATCCGCACCGAACGCGCCGTCTCACGGACCACCCGAAGGTAGCGCAGGCTGAGCATGCCGCCGAGGATGGCGAGCAGCACGGTGACGGTCGCGACCGACCAGCCGTGGTCGGGGAGCACCGGGTAGACGGTGTTGAGCCAGGCGTGGGTTTGTGCCGCGACGATGCCGGCGACCGACCACGTCAGCGGAAAGGCGATGAGACCGAAGAGGACCTTGATGGTGGCTTCGTCCTTGCGGCGGCGTGCCGCGAGCTTGGACAGTCCCCACAGCCCCAACATGGGCGGGGCGTTGACCAGCATGCCGAACAGCAGGATGGGCGGCAGCACCAGGAACACGAGCAGGAGCTGCAGGAGCAGCAGGAAGAGCAGCCACGGGCTGGCCAGCCGCGGGCTGGCGTCCAGTTCATGGTCTTCGATGCGCAGCGCCCGCAGGTCGGCGTCGTACTCCGTCACCCGACGCCGCAGCTCGGCCACCTGTTCCGGGTGTGTCCGCAGCCGCTCGTGGTAGCCGGCCCACACCCGGGCGAAGCCCAGCGTGCGCTCACCGATGCGCGGCCGATGCAGGCTGGCGCCCGCCCGCTGCGCGCGCTCGGCGCGGACCAGCTTGCGGACGCGGTGCATCAGGTGGTGGACCTCCCAGGACTCGGTGGCGTGCACCACCTCCCGCAGGACCCGGTCGATCTCGGCGGTCAGGCTGCGCACCCGATCGCGGAAGCGGTCCTGCGCTTCGCCCTCGGCCGGCGTCTGCGCCAGCAGGGCGGAGAGGCGGATGGGTGGATGGAAGGCGACCAGGGCGTTGCTCCGAAACGCGTGCTTGGCGTCGTAGTGCAGCCCGACGGGGATGATCACCGGGTCGTCTCCCGCGTCCTGGAGCTGACGGGCCCGGTAGTAGAAGCGCGCAGCCCCCGTCTTGAGCTGCAACAGGTGGGGCGAGTCGTGGCTGTCCCCCTCCGGGAAGAGGCAGGAGAAGGAGCCCTCGGCCACCTGGAGAGCCAGCGCATCCAGCGCGCGTGCGTTGGCTTCGCGGCGCGCCACCGGGTCGAGGTCCTTGCTGTCCTGGGCCCGCACGATGGGCACGGTGCCGACGGCCCGCATCACCTGCCCAAGGACCGGCCACTTGAACAGACCATGGCGCGCGCCGAAGATCACCTGACGTGGACAGTGGGTCAGGATGAGGGCGGGGTCCATCAGCCCGTTGGGGTGCCAGGACACCAGGATGCCGCCACCCTCCGCCGGAAGGTGCTCGAGGCCCGTCACCTCGACGCTGCGGAAGAAGCGGTGCAGGATGAAGCGCACGCAGGCGACGATGCGGTCGTAGGCCCCGGTCACCAGCCCTCAGCTCACGGCGGGTTCGCCGAACAGGCGGGCGTACCGGCGGGCCCGCGCCCACACGTCTGACGAGTAGTCGCTGCCGGTGGTGTTCTTGTCGATGCGACTGTACGAGCCCACGCTGCCCGGCCCCTTGTTGTACGCCGCCACCGCCCCGCGCAGGATCATCGCTTCGGTCCAGTCGGGGTGCTTGTCGGCGACCTGGTCGCGGAAGTCGGCGAGGATGGAGGCCGCCTGGTCGATGTGGGTGAGGCTCTTCGCCGTGCCCTCGGGCGTGTGGTGGCGCTTGTCGACCTGCATCACGCCGAAGCCGTTGTCGTCGTAACGGGAGTAGCCATCGGACTTCAGCGAGTTGCCCCCCCGCGTCTCCCGGCTGGCGATGGCCGCGAGCAGGGCCGCGGGGATGCCGTGGTCCCGACCGGCCTGCACGAACGCATCCTTCATGGCGAGCACCCGCTGTTCGTCGGTGTCGGCCATGGTCTCGCTGGCGCTGACCCCGCCCTTGAGCTTGTCCTGGGACGCGGTCGCCGACGACGCGCCCGTGGTCGTCACCTGGAAGAGGATCTCGCTGCCCTTGGGGGCCGCCGCGATCTCGGCGGCGACGCGATCGAGGGCGGCCAGCGTGTTCTTGCCGACCACCCCGTCGGCGCCCAGGCTGTGGGCGAGCTGGAACTGGACGAGGGCGGCCTTCGTCGTGCCGTCGAAGGAGCCGGACTGGGCGATGCCCAGGCGAGCCTGCAGGTCCATGACTGCGGTCCCCGTGTCGCCCTCGCGCAGGGTGCCACCGCCGGCGATGAGGGCGGCGAGCCCCTGGCCGTCGAGGCCCAGGTCCGTCACCGCGCCCTGGTTGCCCCCGGTGGTGGAGGACGTCGTCGTGGTGCTGGTCGTGTGCGTCGCCCCGAAGCCGCCGCGATCGCGACGGTGGGGACGAGAGGTAGCGTAGTCCTGCATGGCTGCTCCGGCCGAGCCCCGATCATAGGCCATCGACGCCGGAGATGTCGGCCACGCGCAGCAGGAGCAGCAGGTGCCAGGCGAATTCCATTACCCTTTTGAGGGTAATGGAATTCGCCTGGCACCTTATGCGCGCTTACAGCTCGGCGAGCAGCGAGTTCGAGAGGCTGCAGCTCAGGCCGAAGCTGTCGGGCTCGACCTGGAGGTGGGTCACCTTGCCGTCCTCGACCACGAGGGCGAAGCGCTTGCAGCGGGTTCCGCCCAGGCCGGCCGACTGCACGTCGAGCCCCAAGGCCTTGGTGTAGCTGGCGCCGGCGTCGGCGAGGAGGCGCACCTTGCCGGCGGCGCCGTGGGCCTCTCCCCAGGCGCCCATCACGAAGGCGTCGTTGACGGCCATGCAGTTGATGGACTGCACGCCCTTGGCGGCCCACTGGTCGTGGTCGGCGACGTAGCCGGGCAGGTGGGTCTTCGAGCAGCCGGGGGTGAAGGCGCCGGGGACGCCGAAGAGCACGTGCTTGCCGGTGCCGAGTGCGTCGAGCACGTCGACCTTGTTGGCGGGGGTGTTCTCGGTCAGGGTGCCGGCTGGCAGGGCGTCGCCGATCTGGATGGTCATGGGGACCTCGGGAAGGGGGAGAGGAGGGCGCCGGCCCCGGCGCAGGAGTGGCCGGGGACCGGCGCGGCCCCGGTGTAGCCCGTTGGTCCAGCGAGCCAAGGGGGGAGGGTCCCGGCGCGGAGCGCGCGCCCCTGCGCTGGCGGCCTGGCCGAAGCCCTCACGCCGCTACGAGTCAGGCGGGATCGAGCTCTTCGGCCCCCTGCTCCCAGATGGCCGCCTCCTCGTCGCGACCCTGCTGGGCGAGCACGGCCGACAGCGCGCGCATGGTCTCGGCCATGCGCGCGGCAGCTTCGTCGGGGTGGTGGCCCGGAGGGAGCCCGCGCGCCCGCTTCATGGCGGCCTGCAGAGTCTCCTCCGCCATGTCCGGCTGACCCGCGGCAGCCTGCGCCCGGGCGAGCTGCACGCTGGCGCGCCAGGCGGCTTCCGGCTGCTCCAGCAGGTCGCGAACCCCGACGAGCGTGTCCAGCTCGGCGAGCTGACGGTCAGTCTCGCCGAGCGTGCCGCAGACCTCGGCGAGCGCGCCGAGGACCATGGCGAAGGCGGCGCGCTGGTTGCGCATCAGCAGGACCCCACGCAGGAGCACGAGGCGACGGAGCCAGGTGTGGTCGGGGTTGACGCGGGCGGCCCCGCAGGCCGTGGCCGCCAGCTCGATGAGGGCGACGGGGTCCATCGACTCCAGCGCAGCGGCGGCGTCGACGCCGTCGAGGGCCGCGGCCGCGCGCTCGGCCGGAGACGGCTCGGCCGCGGTTTCGGGTTCGGGAGGGCCACCGGAGGACAGCTCCGGCGCGCCGCCATCGTGGGGAGAAGTGGGGTCGGTCATGCCCGATCATAGGCAGAGCCGCGCCGCCGACTCCACACCGCCGGGCACGATGTCGCCCGGCGTTGGTCGACGCCACCTTTCGTCGCGTCTGGGCATTGCCCGCTGCGCTGCAAGGGGTGGCGCAGCTATCGTGCCCCCTGCGGATCCGGGAGAACCATGCAGCCGGGACAGTACATCGGTCGCTTCGAGGTGCAGCGGACCCTCGGCCAGGGCGGCATCGCGACGGTCTACCAGGTCCGACACCCCCAGCTCGACACGCTGCACGCGCTCAAGATGCTCACCATCAACCAGCGCGGCCTGTCCCGACGGCTCCTGCAGGAAGGCAAGATCCAGGCGAAGCTGCGCCACCCCAACGTGGTCGCGGTGACCGACGTCGTCGAGCACGGGGACGCCATCGGCCTGCTCATGGAGTACGTCGAGGGCTACAGCCTCGAAGACTGCCTCAACGGCGGCCGCATGGCTCTGGACGAAGCGCTCGCCACGTTCAAGCAGATCCTGGCAGGGGTCGGCGCCGCCCACGCCGCCGGCGTGACCCACCGCGATCTCAAGCCCGCCAACATCCTGCTGACGACCCGCGGGGAAGATGTCGTCGCAAAGGTCCTGGACTTCGGCATCGCCAAGGTGATCGAGGACGGCCAGACCCGGGGCGCCACCCGCGCCGGCACCACGATGGGGACTCCCGGCTACATGGCCCCCGAGCAGATCACCGACGCCACGGACACCGACCACCGCGCCGACGTCTTTGCCCTCGGTGCCATCCTCTACGAGATGATCACCGGCGATCGCGCCTTTCACGGCGACGACATGCTGGCGATCCTCAACGCCACAGCGGAGGGCGACTACCCGCGCATCCAGGACCGGATGCCGGGGATCCCGGCACACGTCTGCCACGCCGTGGACCACGCGCTCCAGGTCGACCGGGACCGGCGCACACCGGACTGCGCCACCATGGCCCGCGAGCTGTACGGCGACGACCGCTTCGTTGCACGCCCCGCGTCCAAGGGCCTCGGACCCTTCGAAGCCATCCGTCCCACCGCCTCGGCGCCCCTGCCCACCCTGGCACCGCCGTCCGACGAAGACCGTCGCAACCGCACGCTGGTCAGCGCGCTGGGGACCATCGCCCGCCGGGACCCACACCCCTTCGACGACGAAGCGCCCACCGAACCCCCGCATCCCTCGCCTCTCGCAAACCTCGCCGCCGACGTGGACCGCGCCGCGGCTCCCCCCACCGCTGCACCCGTCCCCGACCGCATCACCTGGGCCGGTCTCGTCGACGACACCGCACAGGGCCGCGACGACGACCCCACCGACCTCGAGATCCAGCTCGACCGCAAGCAGCCGCAGACGACCCTGTCCCGCTACCTCGACTCGATGCGCGACGAGGAGGTACGCCCCGAAGACCCCTCGCACATCGCCGAGGGTGTGAGCGCCGAGGACGCGAAGCGCGAGGTCGGCGACCTCATCGGCTCGATGCTGTCGGCGACCGCCTGGGCGCTCGGTCGCGCGCTGAAGCACGGCGCCCTGCCGCTCCTGATCCTGATGGGTTTCCTGGCCTGGTACGGCCACCAGGCCGGCGCGCTGCTCACCGACCTCGACAGCCAGCGCACCTCGGCCGCCAACAACCTCTCCGGCGCCATGGACGGCGTCGTGGCCCAGGTGCCGCGGCTGGTCGCCGCCGGCGGCGACGCCAAGCTGCTGTACGCGATGCGCAAGCGCTACGAAGAAGCCCCCGACCTCGAAGCCAAGGTCGTCGCCGCCCAGAACCTCACCGCGGTCATGGTCGAGCAAATGGCGCAGCTCCCCCCCGCCCACGGCGACTCCGAACGGGAGATGCGCCACGAGGTGCAGAAGGCGATCACGGCGATCCAGTCCGAAGCCAGTCGCTACGAACAGGTCTCCGAGAGCTACGCCGAGGTCGAGCAGAGCCTGGGCGGTCGCGCGGCGAAGGCCGGCAGTCTGTTCCGATAGCGGTCACCCCGGACCCAGTGGCCCGGCGCCGCAGCGGGCCGGGTCGGCGCGAAGCTCGGCGACGGCCCGCCGGCAGGCACCGGCGACGGGGGCCGGTTCGGTGCAGCAGCTCCCCACCTCGGCACAGGCCACGGGCCAGGCCAGCCAGCGTCCAGCGTCGTCGATGTCGGGGAAGTCGATGGCACATGCCGCCTGCAGCGCGGACGCGTCCGGCCCGCTCGCGACCCAGCGCTGCATGGCGTGGCGGACACAGTCGACCTCGTAGCGCGCCGCGAGCGCACGACAGCGCCCCACCTGCGCGGCGACGGCGCCCTCCGGCCGAGCGTCGAGCACGCGGAAGGCGCAGTCCGCGGCGTCGCCGCAGACCCCGATGAGCACGTTGGTGGCGATGGAAGCGTCGGTCAGCCGCGGCTCGACCCAGGCCGACCGGCAGCGCTGTTCCCAGCGGCCCGCCGCAGCACAGGCGCGCACGGCGTCACCGGCCTCGGGGACGGCGGCGACGGCGCCGCGGACGCACCAGCCGAAGACATCACCGCTTGCGACATAGGTGGAGCAAGCCTGCTCGACGGCCTGTGGCAGGTCGACCGGCAGAGGAGCCGGCGGCGGGGCGTTCGACACGCCGCAGGCGGTCGCGATCACCGCTGCAAGTGCGGCGAGGCTGCCCGGCGGTCGCACGCGCGGCGCACGGATCCTTCGAGGAGGCTGCACATGGACTCCTGCTCTGGACGGCTCAAGGCGGGAGCGGAGCGCTCCAGCCACAGCGACACACCGGCCCCGCGGACCACCGGGTCGTTGATGGCATCCGCCGTCTGGATGGCGAGATCGAGCTGTGCCGCAGGCACCGTCTGCAGCCGCTCGTAGAGGCAGGCGTCCCGGCGGTCCCGGGCCACACACCGCGCGCAGTCGTCGTCCGGCGCGCAGGGCGCGCCACAGGCCAGGACCAGCAGCAGCAACACCGGCTAATCCTCGTGCGACAGCAGCAGGGCCGGTGAGAAGCGGCCCTCCGACGGCTTGGGGGCGCCGATGATGCGCCGGCTGGTGTCCGCCGCGAGGTCGAAGACCTCCCCCGCGCGGCCGTCGGGGCGGATCTGCACGACCGTCGGGCGCCGCCGACCCGCGTCACCCTCCGTCGCCACCACGACCGCGAGCCCGCCCGGGTCGAGGACCACCAGCGAGCCAAGCGGGAACGGGCCCTTGTACCGCGCAAACGCCGCGACGAGGTGCTTGTCGGCCCACCGCACGCGGCCCTTGACGAAGGCCTCCAGTACCGCGTGGGGCGCCTGGCCTGCGCGTCCCTCCGCTGGCAGGCAGCCCGCGATGTAGAGCTCGACGAGGGCGAGGCAGCGACCGGGCATCCCCCCCTGCCCACCTGCGCGGATGCTGACAGCGTCGTGCAGCAGCAGGGTGAGCGGCAGCGCGGACTCGCCGAGGCCGTCGAAGTGCAGCAGGGAGCGCACCGCGGCGTCGGGATCCCGGCCCCGGGCGATGCCGCCGAGCAGCCCGGCGAGCCCCAGGGTGAGCACGTCACCCAGGGGCAGCCCCAGCCACAGCGCGAAGCCCATGAGGTCGACGGAGACCATGACTCGCTGCGCTGCGAGATCGGGCACCTCCGTTGGATCGCGGAGCGCCGCGAGGAGCTGGAACACGCCGCCGTGCGAGCGCATGCTGTCGATGACGAGCTGCAGCGTCCGGCGCAGCGGGAGCAGCGAGGGACGACCGCCGGCACGGGCCTGTTCGTACAGGGTGTCGACCATGTCGAGGAGGCTGCGGTGCAACCAGACGGCCAGCCGGTCGGGGTCGAAGCGGAAGGAGGCAATGGAGTCGCCCTCCGTCCACGCCAGCGACAGGTGGTCATTGGGGGGCCACTGGACACGCTGGTCGGTCACGCGCAGCGCGTCCGACAGGGCGGCGGCGAGGGCTTCGACGTCGCGGCGCTGCACACCGCGGCGGAAGCTCAGCTCGTTGACGCCGGCTGGCGCGAGGCGGCCGTACAGCGAGGTGATGTGCTCGTAGAGGGACAGGTCTGCCCGCAGCAGCCGCCCGTTGATGAAGGCTTCGTCGTGGAGCAAGCGGAGCTGTAGTTCCTGCTCTCCGGTAGCGAAGCCCTCGTCCAACGCGTGCATGAATTCATCGATGATGCGCACCACGGCGGCGTTGTTGGGGTCGTAGAGCCGCAGCGCCCGGGTCAGCGAGAAGACGCCGTTGAGCAGGTCGGAGCCCGCCTGCTGGCGCGGGTCGAGGCCCGGTTCCTGGGGGATCATCCGCCACCTCCGGCGCGCGCCAGCGCCGCCTTGGCGGCGGTCTTGACGTCAGCCGACAGCAGCCACCGCCCGGTCGCCTTGCGCAGCGCGCCCAGCGCCTGCTGGGTGCCGATGCCCACGAGGGCTTCGACCGCCTGGAGCTGCAGGGGCACGAGGTTGCCGCCGCCGAGTGCGGTGTGCTTGGCCAGCAGGCCGTCGAAGTAGTCGATGGTCCGAGGGTCACGGACGCGGGCCAGCCCATCGAGGATCGCGTGCTGTTCTTCGAGGTCGTGTGTCTCGAAGTCGGCATGCTCCGCGGCCGAGAGCAGCAACCAGGTCACGCGGGGATCACCCGAGGACGACAGGATGTCCAGCGCCACGAGGCGGTTGTCGGGGTCGGGATCGCGCAGGGCGTGTCCGAGCGCGACCCGCGCGGTCTCGTCGTAGTGGCCGCGCATCGCCGCGAGCGCCGCCTTGCGCACCACGCCCAGGGACGACTCCAGGGCGAGGACCAGCGCCCGCACCGCTTCCGGGCCACCGATCTGGCCGAGGGCCTGGACCGCGGCGATCACTTCGTCGGTGTCGTCGGAGTGCAGGCGCCGTGCGAACAGCGGCGTCAGGTCCACCCCCGCCCCCGCGAGCGCGCGCTGGATCTGACCCGCGAGCGCAGGCTCGTCGAGGGCGTCGAGCAGCGCGAGCAGGCCGTCACGCCCCTGCGGCACCAGTCCCAGCACCGCCGGCATCACCACATCCGCATGCCGCTTCAGCACCGGGGCCAGGCGCTCCATCCGCGTCGGGTCGATCAGGGCATCGCGCACCGCCGCCAGCGCCGGCGTGCCGTCGACGTCCGGAGCCGCGACCCGCCGCAGCATGCTGGCCACCCCCTCAGCGTCTCCCCGAATCAGGGCGGCGTCGTAGACCCCCAGCACCATCGGGCTGGCCACGGCGGCATCCCCACCCTCGGCCGTCGCTGCGATGGCCAGGAAGCGGGCGAGGTCCATGGCGTCGGCCCACGCCACCCGCAGCTCCGCGGCGAGCGCCTGCTCGTTGTCGCCGGCCTGCACCGAGCAGCGCGCCCGCTGCACCCACGCGGCGACATCGTCGGTGTGCAGCGCGCGCACGTCGGTGGCCGACATGGTGATCTCGGCGCCCCCTCCCGCCTGCGCCGACTGCAGACTGCGGCGGGCTTTGCCCTTGACCAGCTCGGCCGCCTCTCCCTCACCCAGCCCCTCGCGCTCGGCGAAGCGGTCCACGGCGTAGTGCTGGACGTGGCGGAGGTCGGCCTTCCACAGGCGCGTCACCATGTCCTCGCCCTCTGGCGGGTCCGAAGCGAGCAACTCGACGAAGCGCTCCACCTCCTCTCCCTCCAGCCCGGGCAGGAAGCCCAGCTCGCGCACGCCGTCGAGGTACAGGCGGAACAGGTACGGCGGGCGATTCTCCGGATCCGTCACCGGCTCGCCATCGAAGGCGACGCCGAAGGGGGCAACCCGCACGGTGACCGCCCCGTCCTTCACCACCGCCGCGATGGCCGCCTGCAGATCCTCGCCCATCTGTTCGACGATGCGGCCCTCGCCCTGGTACAGCCGGATGCCGCGGATGTGCTTGTCCAGGGCCGTGAACATGGCCTGGAGGCGCTTGCGGAGTGGGGGAGCCTTCGGCTGGTCCACGGCGTGGGCCCGGGCGGTGAGGACACGAAGCGGGCGTCCATCATATGCCGCGGCGGCGGCCCGTCACCGCGACGACTGGTCCCGTCGGTTGGCCTTTTCCAGCGCCAGGCTGAGCAGCGCCTGCTGGTTCGCTCCGGGCGTCGTCCCCGTGAGGTCGAGATTGACGGTGTTGGAGTGGTCGACACCGGTGAGGAAGACGTAGTCCGCACCCGGCAACACGGCGCTGTCCGTCGGGACGAGGCCATCGGAGCGTTCGCTGTACTGCCCACCCAGGTAGTCCGACGCCAGCTTCAGCGGCGAGTGCGCCGATCCCAACTCACTGGCCAGGCTGACCGTTGGGATGTCCTGGTCGTAGGGGTGGGCTTCATTGAAGTCGGCGCGGGTCTGACGGCTGAGATCGGTCAACGCGCGCTGGTCGCCGTGCCAGGAGTCTTCGAGGATCGAGAAGGCCAGGGGACCGAGGGTCGCGTTCTTGCTGACGTCATCGGCGATCTCGGTGCCGCGGAAGGGCGACTGCATGGTCACCACGGCCCGGACGTGATCCTTCAGCTCGGGGTAGAGCTGCAGCGCAGCGCCGATGTCCACCCCGCCCTTGCTGTGGCCAGTGAGGACGACCTGCTTGCCCTCCTTGTTGGCGATCTCCATGATCTCGTCGCGCAGGACCTTGGCGTTCGTGGCGACGGCCGCGTCGGTGTCGAGCGGCATCACGCGCGCGTCCAGACCGAGCTGCCGCATGCGCGCCATGCTCTGGTCCATGTACCCGACGTAGTGTTCGGTGATGAGCCCGGGCACGTTGAGGTACACGTAGTTGGCCGCGTCCGGCGGCAGCGTGTTCTCGCCCTGCTCGGCGAGCTTGACGAGTTCCTGATAGCGGGCGGTCTGATCCTGATCGCCCTGCTGCGCCATCACCGGGTCCGGCGCGGCCGCCTGGGGACCCTGCCGCAGCGCGTCCGGCATCAGCCCCCGCAAGGCCATCACCTGCTCGGTGAGCCAGGAATTCTCCATCCAGGCCGTGGTGTCGAAGGTCTGGGCGCCGTCGTTGTAGGCGCTGCCGCCCGCGGAGGAGGAGCCGCCGGCGGTCGTCGACTTGCTGCGCTGCTCCTTCATTCCGATCACCGGTGTGCGAGAGGCCCCAGCATACGCCACAGGCCTGGAGCTGCGGAGGGGAAGACCAAGGAACGTACTCAGGAATCCAGCAACATGAGTACGGACATCACCCCTCGACCAGGGTCACCGAGACGTCGGCCGCTACGTGGGCGCCGCAGCCGTCGGCCAGCTCCATGGAGAAGCGCACGGGTTCGACGGGGAGGGCGTCGAAGCTGTCGATGTCCAGGGGCAGGATGTCACCGACCAGCTCGGCGGAGTCACCATCGGTGGGGGTGAGCGGTCGAGGCAGCGAGTGATAGCCGCCGAGCCAGGCGTCGTCGGCGATGACGGAGAAGCTGACGATGGGATTGTCGGGGTCGGCCAGGTCGTCGAGGTTGCCGGGCATCACCCCCGCGCAGCGCAGGCTGCCGAAGACGTGGAGCGCCCCCTGGACGCCGCGGTACACGGCCAGCGTGTCGCCGTCGACCACCGGCTGGAAGCTGTACTCTCCGGTCCCGATCTCGCAGGTGGCGTCCGCGATCGGGTGGTCTTCGCAGCGCCACTCCGAACCGGCTCCGGTGTCGCCTGTACCGTCTGGACCGGTGGACGGGCAGCCCGCCAGCAGGGCGAGGAGGAGCGCGGTCCCTATGGCCGGGCGCCGTCGATGATCCACTGACGGATCAGCTCGATGTCGGCGTCGTCCAGCGAGTCCCACGGGGGCATCGGATCGCCCATGCCGCGTGCGTCCGTCACCTTCACGTAGAGGAAGCTGTTGTCCGGTTCACCGGCCGCCACGCGCAGCAGGCCCTCGGCCACCGCCAGTTCATTCTGGCAGGGGTCGTTCATGAGCGAGTCGTAGGCACCCTCGCCCTCCAGCACCAAGCCACCAGCGACCGTGGCCGGCCCGTGGCAGCCCGCACCGCCACAGGAGTCGACGAGGACCGCTTCCTGCACGTCCGCAAAGCTGACAGGATCGGCGTCCGCGCCAGAGTCATCCCCGTCGTCACCACAGGCGACGGCCAGCGACAGAGGCAGCAGCAGGAGGGACCACTTCAGCGACACGTTCTTCCCCGAGAGCGAGGCGGCTAACCCGCGGCCACCAGCTTGCCACGGAATGTCGCGCCTGCCAAGGGGGTGCCCGCAAGGTGTCAGGTGAATTCCATTACCCTTTAAAAAGGGTAATGGAATTCACCTGACACCTTCTGCGCGGCGCTGCGCATCGTCGAGCACCGGGAGACAGGACGACCAGCGGCGCGGACCCATGAGGTTGTCGGGATCCTGCACGTGGGCAAGCCCCAGCGCGTGGCCGACCTCGTGCAGCAACAGGCTGTCGACCGCGGCCGCGCGCGCCGCGGACCAGTCCGACCAGGAGACGAAGATGGTGGGCCGGTAGTGCTCCGGCAGGAGGTTGTGCAGGTCGAAGCCCCCCGCGGTCGACGGGTCGGCCGGCAGCCGGGGCGATAGCGTGAACGCCGCCAGCCCGGCGAGTGCGTCGCGCGCCGGAGAGCCCCCCGCGACGAGCCGCTGGGTGACCACGAGGTCGATGGCATCGGCAGCGGCAGCGTCCGCGCGGGCCCGGAGCAGGTCCAGCGCCGGGGTGAAGATCGCTCGAGCGATGGCGTCATGCGCCGCGCTGTCCTTGGGGTCCGCCGCCGCCCACACCCCGGCCACCTCGTCGGAAGTTCCGGCCACCGGCGCGAGCAGCTCGATCGTCGCCACTGCCCCCACCACCTCGAGCGCGACGCCGAGCTTCGCAGCGAGCGCCTGCTGCTGGTCGATGCGGGCCGCCACCTCGCCGGGCTCCACGCCGGGCCCCACCAGCACGCGCAAGCTGACGGGACGCAGCGAGGACGGCGTCCGAGCCGGCCCATCCCCACAGACAGGCAGCGACGCGACGGACGCTGGCGGCTCGCCACCACAGGCCAGCGCCACCGCGAGCAGCCAGCCGCTCACCCCGGCGGGCTCACCGAGACATCGCCGACGACCGCGTCGAGGTCGTAGATCTCGACCTTGTCGACCAGGTCCTCGAGCCCGATCACCCGCAGCAGGAAGGGCGGGAAGGAGCGCAGGCGCAGGCGCGCCGACACAGTGATCGGCCCGGGCGCGGCACCCTCTGTGGGCACGAACAAGGTGTAGGTGCGCTCGTACAGCGGCGAGATGGCGTTGCTGGTGTGTTCGGCGGCGACGTGGGTGAACACGGTGGGCGCACCCTCGGCGTCGATGAAGCCCGACGACAGCGAGATGAGATCGTCGTCACCGTACTGGTCGAGGCTGCTCCAGTAGTCGCGGAGATCGCCGTTGTCGTCGAGGTCGCCGGTCGCGTAGAGCTGGTTGCCCAGGGCGTCGGTGGCGATGACTTCGAGCCAGACCTGGCGCAGGAAGGTCGAGCCGGTCGGCAGGTTGTGGGCGTCGATGTCGTTCTTGATGTCGACCACGACATCGAGCTGTTCGCCCGCGACCACGCTGTCTGGCAGCGTCAGCGTCACCGTCGCCGCGGTGGCCACCAGCTCTTCGACCCGCGCACGGGTGGCTTCGACCTCGTCAGGCGTGGCCCAGCCATCGAGCAGCGGCACGTCGACGCCGACGAAGCTGTGGTCGTGCAGCGTCCGCTGGGTGGTGGTGTCCGTGGCGGCGTAGCCCGTGGATTCCGGCATGTGGCAGGTCTGGCAGGTCTGCCCCTCGTCGCGGCCCGGCGAGGTCGTCCACTCTTCGTAGGGCCGCTCCAGGGGCAGGCCCGTGAGCTCCACGACGTCGTGGCAGGCCCCGCAGAACTCGGCGCTCTCGAAGATCTCGCTGTACTCCATGCCCGCGGCGTTGTGGAAGCTGGCGGGTTCCGGGTCGACGATGGGGCCACGGATGGGACCGTCGGGATCGAGCACATGCCCGCTGTTGTAGACCCGGTCGATGCTCGCGACCTTGTGGCAGGACTCGCAGGTGATCCCCTCCATGACGATGGGGGAGAGGTCATCAAAGGAGAAGCCAGGGACGATCTCGCCGCCGCGGGTGCCGATGGCCGAGTGGCACTGGGTGCAGAACTGGTCCTGGGTCCCGTCGAGGTCGGTCTGCCGGATCCCGACGAGCACCTGGTAGATGGGGTCGACCATGGCGTAGGCGTGCATCGACTGCGACCACTGGCTGAAGTGGTCGGGGTGGCAGTCCGCGCACTCCGCCGCCGACGTGAAGCTGGCCGGGTCCAGCGTCGGGTCGGCCGGCATGGAGAGATCGTCGTGGTTGGGGTCCACGACGGTCACGCCGGTGTCACCGCTGTCGGTGACCGGCGCGCCGCTGTCGCCAGGCTTGTCGCCGTTGCAGCCGGCCAGCAGGCCGCTGACTGGGAGCACGAGGAGGAGGGAGAGTGGCATGGCCGCGGACCGGGGCTTCAGAGCGACTGGAGGAAGGCGAGCAGGTCGGACCTCTGGCTGTCGTCGAGGGCGTCGAAGGCGTCCCGCGCGGCGACGGCTTCCCCGTCGTGCAGCGCGATGGCTTCTTCGATCGTGTCGGCGGCGCCGTTGTGCATGTAGGGGGCGGTCTGGGCGATGCCCCACAGCGGGGCCGTGCGGAACTCCCACATGCTGGCGCTGGCGTCTTCGATGCCGACCGAGTCAGGCGGCAGGATCTCGTGCAGGAGCAGGTCGGAGTAGAGCGGCACGGGCCCGTCGGCGCCATCGAGGGCCGGAATGTGGCAGGCCGCACAGCCGACACTGTCGAACAGCGCTTCACCCGCGGCTTCGGCGGCCGTGTCGTCACCGTGCGTTCGCGGCGGCGGCGCGAAGTTGGACAGCAGGTAGGTGAGCTGTTCGGCAGTGGCGACGTCGATCTCAGGGTCGGCGACGGCGTCGTTGTCCTGGATGCGGCCGAAGGTCAGCCCCTCCTGGTACTCGATCGTCATGCCCAGCTCGGAGGTGAGCGCGTCGCGGACGAACTCTTCGACGCTGGGGACTTGGGCCTTCCAGCCGAAGCGGCCCACGCGTCCCTCGTCGGTCCAGGACACGCGACCGGTGATGCCGTCCGGCGACGCCGTGTCGTCGGGGTCGGCGTTGGCGATGATCGTGTCTTCCGAGATGCCGTCGATGAGCCCCAGCCCGAACAGGTGCGGGGTGTTGCGGTGCTCGAAGATGTTGGCTTCGAGCTGCGGGGCGTTCACCGAGTCCAGCAGCGCCGTCTGCTTGTGGAGGATCGTGCCCACGCTGGGCACGGTGTACTCGCCGTTGTCGTTGAGGATGCCGTGCCGCATCACGTTGACGCCGCGGGGCCCGGCACCGCCGATCACGGGCTCGAAGTGACAGGCGCGACAGGAGTCGCCGTTGAAGCGCGGGCCACCGGTGCCCTCGGAGTGTCCGAACTCCCGGTCGAACAGCTCGAGCGCCGCCTGGAAGCTGGCTTCTTCTTCCGCGCTCAGGTCGTTCAGCGGTCCTCCCCAGTCGCCGACCGCCGGCAGCGGCTGGTCGGGCGGCAACAGGCCCATGGAGTGCTGGCTGCGAGCGCCGAGGCTGGTGAGGAACTCGACCATGGCGGCCTTGTCGTCGTCGGAGCGGGCAGCGAAGCGCCGGGCCTGGCCGGCGGCTTCTCCGCCGTGCAGCTCGATGGCTTCGATGAGCGTCGTCGCGCGGCCGTCGTGCAGGTAGGGGCCCTCGGTGCCGACACCCCACAGCGGCTGGGTGCGGAACTCGTTGCCGTCGGCTTCCTGGAAGCCGGCGATGTCCAATCCGTCGCCGAGGTCGTCGCCCATGTCGTGCAGAAGCAGATCGCTGTAGACCGGCAGCGGCCCGCGAGGTCCGTTGAGCCGCGGCGCGTGGCAGGACCCGCAGCCGATCTCGTCGAAGACCATCTGCCCCTGCTGGGCCAGGGCGTTGTCGCTGATGTCTTCGACCTCTGGAGCCGCAAGCAGCATCGCCCAGCTCACAAGGTCGAAGAGGTCGTCGGTGGATAGCTCGGGATCCGGGGCGTCGTCTTCGTCTTCGAGGGGCCCCGACTGGGCCGCGGCCTGGCCGTAGGGGCGGACGCCGTCGACGAGCCAGTCCAGGTCACGGCTGCCCATGGTGTCGCAGGGCGGATCGTCGTCGGAGCTGGAGTCGACGGGGAGTGCTGCGCGCTGGTCGTGGCAGAGCGGGTCGGTGGTGACGCCGAGGTGGTTGAACAGCGGGCCGCGGATGAAGCCCTCGATGCTGACCGTCTGGGCCTTCATGCCGAAGCGCCCGACGAAGCCCTCTTCGTAGTTGGGGCGGCCGCTGATGCCGTCGCCGTCTTCGTCGTCGGGGTCGGCCCGCGACAGGATCTCGTCCTCGCTCAGCTCGGCGATGAGCCCCACGCCAAAGAAGGGGATCGGGTTGCGCTGGCCGATGACGTCGATGGCATCGTCCACTTCGGGCCGCGCGTCGAAGTCGTGGCCGTAGTAGTACATCCGGATGACGCCGCTGCCGTTGTTCGCGGAGTCGGTGGTCACGACGACGCCGTCTTCGGTGGTCCGGGCGGCGATGTAGAAGTTGCGGTACAGCCCGGCCGCACCGCCGGTGACGGGCTTTTCGTGGCAGGCCGCACAGAAGGTCACGTTGAAGCCCGGCCCCAGGCCGTCGGCCAGCGAGAAGCGGCGCAGCGCGACCTGTTCTCCCCGCGCGAAGGTCTCGAGCTGGGTCGCGGTCGCGAAGGGGACCGGGTCGCCGAGCGGCGCGGAGATGTCGGCGGCGATGTCGCCGTGGCTGACCCAGCCCGTCGCCGTCGCCGGGCCGGAGTCGTCGCCGCCGCCGTTGCAGGCGAGCAGCGAGGGGATGAGCAGGCTGATCAGGGGCTGCACGCTAGCCTCCGGTGCGGACGTATGCGACGCCGGTGTACGGGTCCGTGAAGTGACCACCGACCGCATAGTAGCGCCCGGCGCCGTCCCCCCAGATGGCGTGGATGTCACCGCCGGACACCGGCCCCTCCTCGACGATCTCGCCTGTGGAAGGCTGATACGTGCCGACCATCCCGTAGATTCCGCCGATGACGGCGAGGTCGTCTTGCAGCATGTAGACGGCGTTGAGCCCGCCGTAGCCGCTGGGGGCCGTGGTCTCCCAGGCGCTGCCGTCGAAGTGCGCGATGCGCGCGCTGCTGCGACCACCGACAGCGACGATGTTGTCGCTGCTCGGTCCCCACAGCGACACGAAGTCGTCGTTGGCTTCGGCGCCGGCGCTGATCCGCGTCCAGGCGCTGCCGTCGTACTGCAGGACCAGCCCGTTCTGACCGACGGTGAACAGCTTGTCGTCGATGCCCCAGACCTTGAACATCGAGGTGGCGCCACGGTCGTTCTCGCCCTTGCCGATGGCTACCGGGCTCAGCGAGCTGCCGTCGTAGTGCCAGATGCAGGTCTTCTCGCCGTCGACGGCTTCGTCGCCGCAGTCGCCGCCCGAGTCGGGAACGCCCCCGACGACCCACAGGTCGGAGCCCGAGGTCCCCCACACACCCCAGAGATCGGCGTCCGTGCCCGTGTCGATCGCCGTCCAGGTGGCGCCATCGTAGTGGGCCATGCTGCCATCGACGCCGACGCTGTAGACGTCGTCGGGACCGAAGCCGTAGGACCAGACGAGCAGCGCGAGTCCCTTGGGCACGTCCATCGCCGACCAGGCGGCGCCGTCGTAGTGGTACACCTCGCCCTGGACGTCGGTGCCGCCGACGATGAAGACGTCGTCGGGAGCCGTGCCCCAGACCCCGGACAGCGCGCCGGCGCTGCTGGTGTCGAAGGCGGCGTCCCAGGACACCGTGCTGGCCGCCCCACCGTCGGCCGCGCCGCCGTCGGAGGGCAGCCCGGAGTCCCCGCCCTTGTCGGTGCATCCGACCAGTACCAGGGCGGACCACACGGCCACACCAGACCATCCGAAGCGTTGGCTCATCACGTCGTCTCCTCTCTCTGACCCGGTCCGTGCCCGACATCCTGCCCGCGCACGGCTCTTCCCGCTACCACGGCGGAGCGGTGGCGGCAGGCTCACCCCCTCCTCGCGACTTCCTCCCAGGCCCCGAATGCGGCGGTTACCATGGTGCGACGGGAGTACGCATGTCGGGTCTGGAAATCGGAGTACTCGCGAGCATGCTCGCGGGGCTGGTCGCCTGCACGGGCGGCAGCGGCGGCGGCGACACGGCCGCGGTCGATGGCGGCGCCAGCAGCGGCGACGGCGGCGGCGTCGAGCCAGGAAGCTGCGACGATCTGCCACCAGGGATCAGCAGCGAGGGCATCGTGACCTGCGCCGATCCCACGGTCCGCGACACAGAGGGTCCCTACCAGCGGATCGAGGTCCCCGACCTGCCGGTCGCCACCGAAGACACCGGCGGCGAGATCTCCTACATCCACAGCGTCGGGCTCATCGTGGCCGAGCTGACCGGCGACGGCATCCTCGACCTCTTCCTGCCGATGCGCGGCACCGACCTGCTCTACATCGGCCAGGGGGACGGCAGCTTCGTCCAGGCCGACCTCGACGCCACCGCGGACCCCATGGCCGACATGTCATTTGGCGGCACCGCCGTCGACATCGACGAAGACGGCGACCTCGACGTGGTGATCTCCAACATGGGCGCGCCCGATCGCGTGGTGATCAACGACGGGCAGGGCAGCTTCAGCGACGGTACGGCGGCCGCCGGGCTGGACTACGGCGACGAGTACCACGAAGCCCTGGTCTTTGGCGACATCGACGAAGACGGCGACCTCGACCTGTTCGAGTGCGACAACGCACCGGGTGATGGCAGCGGCGACTACGACGACGTGCTGCCGGACATGAACCGGATCTTCCGCAACGACGGGGGCGGCCACTTCACCCAGGACGAAGACGCCATCGGCGGCGAGCTGATCGACGGCTACACGCGCATCGCCCTCATCGAAGACCTGGACTACGACGGCGACAAGGACGTCTACATCATCAACCACAAGCCCGAGCTGCTCGGCAACCAGATCGCGGTGCAGACCGACGCCTGGGTGTTCGAAGACGGGATGCAGGGCAGCGGGCTCGACGTGCGCATCGCCGGCATGGGCCTGGGCATCGGCGACCTCAACGGCGACGGGCTCATGGACCTGCTGATGTCCGGCCAGCAGGACATGACACTGCTGGAGAGCCTGGGCAAGGGCGTCTGGTACGACAGCGCGACCGCCCGCGGCCTGGTGATGGAGGACCTCACCCCCGACCAGCAGCGGATCCTGGCGTGGGGCAACGACCTCGCCGACCTGGACAACGACGGGGATCTGGACGCCTACGTGCAGTTCGGCCGCTTCGAGGGCATCGACCCCGAGAGCGAGCGCGGGGGCCCGCAGCCCGACGCCCTGTGGCTGCAGGGCGACGACGGGATGTTCACAGAAGTCGCCGCCGACTGGGGCGTCGCCGATCTGAGCATCGGCCGCGGCGTCATCGTCACCGACCTCAACAAGGACGGCATGCTCGACCTCGTCAAGCGCTCCTTCGACCTGGGTCCCGAAGTCTACGTCAGCCACTGCGACGACCACGCCTGGCTGGAGGTCTCGCTGCGCGACGCCGCCCCCAACACCTACGCCGTCGGCGCCGTGGTGGAGATCACGTCCGGCGACCGGGTCTTCAAGCGCTGGCTGACCGCTGGCTCCATCGGCTTCGCGTCCGGCGGTCCGCTCTCCATGCACTTCGGTCTCGACGACGTGGACACCATCGACAGCCTGACGGTCACCTGGCCGGACGGGCAGACCGACGGCTTCTCGGACATCTGCGTCAACCAGGCGATCACGGTCGACCGCACCGCGCTCTGAGGGCGGCCACGGCCACCGCCGCGAACGCGGCCGGTCGTCGCTACTTCGGGACCTTGCCCTCGTCCGCCGGGTCGGGGGCGGCGATCACCATGACCTCGTCGCTGGCCGAGTGGCCCGAGGCGTCGACCACCTCCATGTGGAGCACGACCTCCTGCCAGGCGAGCAGCTCTGGTGGGGTGTCGAGCTCGCCCTCCGCCAGGTCGTCGACGTTGAGGTAGCCGTACATGCCCGGGTAGGTGGCGACGGTGTCGTCGGACTCGTCGCGAATGCTGAGCACCCGGTAGTTGTTGTCGCTGATGATGGCGTCGTCGTGTTCGCTGGCGGTGATGAAGTAGTGGACCTCGAGCACGTCGTCGAAGCCGGTGGCCTTGACGCTGCCGAGCATGTGCCAGCCGCCCTGGGGGCCGTGGACCATGGTGTGCTCGGCGCCCTCTGCGAGAGCTTCCCAGGCGGTTTCGCCAGCGCCGATCTCGACGGTGGGGGTCACCGTGGAGGGCGTTCCCGAGTCGCCGGCAGGGGTGCCGGAGTCGCCGGTGGGATTGTCGGCGGGACAGGCGAGCAGCAGGAGGAGCCAGGTCGTAGACATGGCGCGACGATATCCGATCCCGCAACGACCGGTGGTCGCAGTGCAGCCACCAGGCGCTGCCGTCGCTACACTCCGGCCAGGAGGACACGATGGTGATGGCGCTCCTGGTGCTGGCCTGCACCGGCACGACGCCCCAGGACAGCGGCGGCGACAGCGGGCTCACGACGGGCGCGCCGACGGGCGGCTGCGTGGAGGTGAACCGCGCGCCGGTGACCGACACCTCGAACCCCGCCGGGACCCTCGACTTCGCGGCGGACGACGCGCTGGCCTGGGCGCTCGGCAGCTTTCAGGGCACGGCCTCGCTCGTGCTGTCGACGGGAGAGCAGGCGGCCGTGGCCGCCGCCTTCTCGGTCTCCGCAGAGGAAGCGGTCGAGGCCGTCGACATGGAGCCGGACGACACCGCTGGCGGCAGCGACACGGGCCCGGCCGTCGGAGCGCCCGGTGCCGATCCCGCGGGCTGCCCCGACTACTACGAGCTGGCGGCGTCCGGCACGCTGACGAGCTCGCCGCCCAAGGATCTCTACGAGCTGTGGCTCTACGAGATCTGGACCGGGCCCGTCGTCCTGTGGTCCCCGACCTCGGCCAGCCTGTCCTTCGCCAAGGACGCCACCGAAATGGGCGGCGCCTACCAGCCCGACTTCGACCCGACCGAGTGGGACCATGCCACCCTCGACGTGTCCGCAGCCGGGGACCCGAAGGGCTGGACCGGCCAGCTCCAGTGGTCCGCGAGCCGGGAAGTCAGCGACGGCGTCGGCAAGGGCATCGTCGGCCCGGCCGGGAGCTTTGCGGTGGCGCCGGCCGGCTGAGCAGCGCCGTCAGTCCCCGGCGTCCCGCACGACCCGGGGCTTGCCCGCTCCCTCCACGTAGCCGAGGGCTTCGAGCGCCCTGCGCGTGTCCTCCTCCATGACCTCCTCCCGCCACGGGGGTGCGGCGGCGTCCCAGTGCGTCAGGAGCTGGTCGAGGGCTGCGACCCGGTCGGGATCAGGTGCGGCGACGGGCTGACCGGCGGCGAGGTGGAAGAGCTGCGGCCGGCCGTCCTGCCAGGGGGTGCGGGTGAGGAGGTAGCCGTCGAAGGCCACGCTGCGGTCGAAGACGAGGTTGTTCCAGCCGTCGTGGCTGCGCGGCAGCTCGTGGGGCTTGGTGGCTTCGGCGAAGGAGGGAGGCGCGGGCTCGGTGGCGCCGGACCAGGTGGGGGCGAGGTCGCGACCGTGGCCGATGGTGGTGCCGGGCAGCACGCGGCCCAGCACCGTCGGCGCCACGTCCATGAGCCGCACGGGCTGGGCGACGACGGCGCCCTCGGGTGTCGCGAAGCGGCCGCGGCCCGCGATGATCAAGGGCACGTGGATGGCGGCGAGATCGGCGTCGAGGCCGTGGCCATAGGGGGCGAGGCCCACGTCGTCGAGAGCTTCGCCGTGGTCGCCCGCGAGGACCACGAGGCTGTCGGCCAGCCGCCCCTCGGCGTCGAGGCCGGCGAGCAGCTCGCCGAGCGCCTGGTCCGCCCACGAGACCTCGGCGAGGTAGAGCCCGCGGGCCCGGCGCGACTGCGCCGCGCTCAGCCGTCCCTCGCGCAGGGCGGCGATGAGCGGAGCCGGCTCCTCGACCGCCTGCGAGAGGTCGTCGACGAAGGTGGCCTGGAGGTCATCGGGCGCGCTCGACCAGGGGCTGTGGGCGTCGAAGTAGTGCACGAAGAGGAACAGCGGCCGGTCCCGGCGCGCGTCGTGGACGCTGGCCAGGGCGCGCTCGGTCACGCGGTCGGCCGGATCCTCGTAGCGGAGGCGGACCCGGGTCCCGACGGCGTCGTCGTAGGCGTCGAAGCCCCGGGAGAGGCCCATGTCCGCCGCCAGGCTGCTGGCGCCGACGACCGCCCGCGTCTGCCAGCCCGCGGCCTGGAAGCGCTCGGCGAACAGGGGGAGATCGGCGCGCACCGGGAAGCCGTTGCGGGGTACGCCGTGGCCGTGTGGATCCTCGCCCGACATGATGCTGGTGTGGCTGGACAAGGTGGTCGGGGCGTGGGCGAGGGCCCACGAGAAGCGGACACCGCGGGCGGCGAGGGCGTCGGCGTTGGGGGTCCGAGGAGCGGGCGCGCCGGCGGGTCCGGGCAGCTCCTCGACCCAAGCGGACAGGGCGTCGGCGCGGGTCGTGTCCCAGGTCACGAGCACGACCGTCGGCCCCGGCGGGCCGGGGGGCGCGCAGGCCGACAGCAGGCCGAACCACAGCGGCAGCGACGCCAGCATGGGGCTCAGAGGGCGTGCTGCAGGGTCGCCAGCAGGCCGGCGCAGGCCGTGGCCAGCATGCCGAGCAGCGCGATGGCCGCCCCAACGAGGTAGCGCGGCTGCATGAGCGCGCCGGACTTGAACCGGTAGAAGACCTGGCTGAGCTGGGCGAAGGGGCCGTAGGTC
This sequence comes from uncultured Enterobacterales bacterium, assembly GCA_964599085.1. Lineage (GTDB taxonomy): Bacteria > Myxococcota_A > UBA796 > UBA796 > UBA2385 > J125. The sequence goes on from CAZRFD010000058.1 coordinate 38,882, forward strand.
ATGGCGGTGCTGGAGATCTGGCGCTTGACTTCGTTGGCCATGGCGTCCGCGGTGGGCACGCCGCGCCCCCCCCTCGGTGACACCCTCGCCCCCCGAGCGCCCGCCGTGGCGGGCTGGTCTGGGGCCTCGGCCACGATGAAGCGCGGGCCGTGCGGCTGGCCGAGGGCGAAGCTGTCGCCGGGGCGCAGCGGCACTGCCCCCGAGACCGGCTGGGCCCCTCCCCCTGTCGCCCGGTACAGGAACAGGCCCGTGCCAACGCGGGTGGGCTGCAGCCAGCAGGCGCCGTCGTCCTGGAGCGTGACCCAGGCGTGCACGGGGTCGAGGCCGAGCGCGGCGCTCAGGGCGATGTGGCAGTGCTGGGCGTCGCTGCCCAGCGCGACGTTGCCTGCCGGGAAGGGGCCGAAGCAGGTGCCGCCGAACTCGGGGGCCAGGGTGAGGGTGATGCTTGCCACGGCATCACCGTAGCCGCTGCGAGGCCTCGGCGGTGCCAGGAGATAGGCGTCGAAGGTGCGTACGACCCCGCTCGCCCTCGCCGCTTTCCTGACCTGGGCCATCCCGGCGCGCCCGGCGGCAGCCTCCTGCCAGGCCGCGGCCCCGACCGATCCGGCGCAGGCCACCGTGATGACCACGGCGCCGGGCGACACCGTGTTCACCGCCTTCGGACACTCGGCACTCCGCATCTCCGGCGGCGGCCTCGCCGAACCCCTGGTGCTGGACTGGGGCACCTACGACCCGCGCCAGGGCAACCCCCTGGTGCTGTTCGTGACCGGGCGCATGGACTACTCGCTGGAGTCCGTGCCCTCCAACCACCTGATGGGCCGGGCCCGGGTGCAGGACCGCACGGTGGTGGCACAGCGCCTCGCGCTACCGCCAGACGCCATCGAGCGGCTGTTCACCGACGTCGACGCCGCCCTGCAGCAGGACGACCGCCGCTTCAAGTACGAGCCGGGCCTCGACAACTGCTCGACCCGCATCCGCGACGCGCTGGACCGGGCCACCCAGGGGGCGATCCGCGCGCAGACCCGGTTGCCCCTGCAGGTGACCCGGCGGTCCGAGGTGCTGCGACACGTCGGGGCCAGCGAACGCGGAGCCAGCGGCTGGCTGTGGTGGGGAGTCTTCGAGCTGGCCCTGACCGAGCAGTCCGACGACCCCATCGACGCCTGGGACTCCATGTTCATCCCCCAGGACCTGATGCGGGAGCTGCGCGCAGTTCGCCTGGACTGGCCCGACGACAGCCGCCGCGACCTCGTCGCTGACGAGTGCGTGCTCCGGCGGGGCGGCCATGACTTCGTGGCCGACCAGCCCCCCACGCGGGGCCCGGTGCTCGCAACAGTCGGCGCGGCTTGGGCGTTGCTGGTGCTGACCGCGGCGTCCCGCAAGCTGCGGGCCGTCGGATCCGCGGCCATCGCCGCGCTGGCCGTCGTCCTCGGGAGCGTCGGCACGGCCACCACCCTGCTGTGGGCCTTCGGCGATCTGGTCGGCCTGGGCGCCAACGAGACCTGGTGGGTGGCGAGCCTGCTGTCCTGGTTGCTGCTCGCCACGCTCGGCTCCGGGGAGGCGGGCCGGACCCGGCGGCGCCTGCTGTCGGCCGGGCTCGCGGCGCTGGCGCTCATCGGCCTGGGGCGTGCGCTCCTTGGCCTCCCCGACCAGGAGGTCCTGCCCGTCTACGCGGCGCTGGTGCCGCCGCTGGTGGCCGCCGCGCTGGTGCAGCTCCGGCGCTGATCAGCCCTCTGCAGGTTCCCGGTCCGTCCCTTGTTCCGCCGCCGATGCGGGCGGGTCGTTGAAGACCGCCGCCTCCCGCTCGGCGAGGTGTCCCCGGCCACGGGCGATGGCCCCGGAAAGCTCGGCGCGCTCGGCCGCCCGGCCCAGCGCCGCCGACAAGGCCAGGCACTCCTCGAGCCACTGCGACGCGAGCGCCGGGTCCACCCGGGCGTCGGTCAGGACGATCTCGTGGCTGGTCACGCGCGAGCCCGGGTGGCCGTGCAGCAGTCCGAGGAGGAGGCCGTGGAGGTCGTCGTTGGGAGCCGCCGCCGCCACGAGCCGCCGGCCGGCGTCCGGATCCACCGCGGCGGCGAGCACCGCCGTGTCCAGCACGAGGTCGCCGAGGCCGACCCCGCCGGTCTCTCCCTCTGACGGATCTTCCCCCCATTTGTATGGATTTTATTGCGCGGAAGCATCGT
>CAZRFD010000059.1:0-7754 GCA_964599085.1 uncultured Enterobacterales bacterium
ACCTGCCGCGCTCGATGCTGGCGTGGACGGACTTTTTACGGGGGGCTCAACCTTCGTGCGACCCTCGACCTCGAGCGCGCCACCCCAACATCCCACGTTGTTCTCGAAGCTGGCGTCCGTGATGGTGATTGTACTGGTTGTGCGCGTTGAGATGTTGACCGCTCCACCGCCTCTGTCTGTCTGGTTGCCCGAGAACATCGCGTAGTTGATGGTCGCCGAACAGTGCTTGGCGCAGTACAGCCCGCCCCCTCCGTCGGGCGCGGAGTTGTCCGAGAAGCGGGCATGGTCGATCTGAAGGTGGCCGGCGTCGATGTATAAGGCACCGCCAGTGCCTGTGTCTGCAGTGTTCCCGGACATCCGTGACTCTCTGACGACGACGGCCATCGGGCCGTGGTCGTCTGCGGAGATCATGAGCGCGCCGCCGTTGTCGAGGGCGTAGTTGCCGCCGAAGTCGCAGTCGAAGATGTCGACGACCGCGTCCTCTCCGGGAGTCTCGACCACGACGGCACCGCCGTTACCAGCGCTCGCGGCGTTGGCTTGGAAGCTGCAGGCCCAGAATGTCGGTGGTGTCGCGGTCAGGTCGACCGCCCCACCCGAATGGCTGACGTTGCCCTCGTAGACGCTGCCGTTGTCGAACCACGACGACTTGTTGGCCCAGGCTGCGCCTCCGTTGCTCTTCGCTCGGTTGGCACTGAAGGTGTTGTCCTGCAGTCTTGCGTCCGTTCGGACCACGGCGCAGGCGCCGCCATCTGCCGCGTGGTTGGCCGTCATCTCGTTGCGTTCGAAGTCGACACCTTCGAGATCCTCGACATAGATGGCACCGACCGCGCGGTTGTTTCCTCTGGCCTTGTTGCCCGAGAAGATGGTGTCTTCGATGTCGAGGCTGCCGCCGCCGGATGCCAGCACACCGCCCCCATCGCCTGTGGTGGTGTGGTTGTGTCTGAACTCGCTGTTGGTGATGGTGGAGGCGTCTACACCGAGCAGGGCCAGCGCGCCGCCGTCGCGAGCGGCGCTGTTGGCGAAGAATTCGCTCCCTCGAACCACAAGATCACCACCCTCGGCTGCGATCGCTCCCCCCCGTCGCGCCTCGCAGTAGCTGAAGCTGCATGCCTTGACATCGACGACGCTGTCCACCGCGTAGACCGCCCCCCCGTTGGTCTCCGAGTCCCCCAGCCCGTCGAAGACATCGCCCGCGATGAGCACATCGACCCCTTCGAGCACCAGCCCCTGGGCGCCGGGGTTGTCGAAGGAGAAGCCCGAGACCTCGGCGGGGCCGGCGATGGCCGTCATGGTGATGATCGGCGTGACCCCGTCGCCGATGAGGAAGGTGTCGTCTGCGCTGCCCGCCGCGGTGATGGTCAGCGCCTTGCCCTGCACCACCACGCCGCCCTCGTAGGTCCCCGGCGCGACCTCGATGCGGTCGCCGTCGTCCGCTGCGTTCACCGCATCCTGCAGCGTCGTGTAGTCGCCACCGCCGCTGGCATCGACGGTCAGGCTGGCGGCGGCGGCCGTGCCGAGGAGGGCCGTGCCGAGGAGGAGGGTGGACAGCAGCACGGCGACCCCCGTGTGGCGCACGCGGAGGATACCATCGCCAGGACGACCCCTCCGGAGCCCGCCGATGCTGCCAGCCGCCGCCTTGATCTCGCTGTCCCTCGGCGGCTGCGGGATGTCGACCTTTGCTGGCGGTGGCGTCGTGACCGACGACAGCGGCACCGGCGCCGGGGACGACACGGGTGTGGTGCCCACCGACGCCGACGGCGACGGCTGGTTCACGCCCGACGACTGCAACGACCAGGACGACGCGATCCACCCCGACGCGACAGAGGTCTGCGACGGCATCGACAACGACTGCAACGGGATCATCGACGTCAACGACGCCGTCGACGCGGTGCTCTACTACCAGGACGGCGACGGCGACGGCTTCGGCGACGACTCCCGCACGGTGTCGGCCTGCAGCCAGCCGCCCGGCTTCGTCACCTCCGGGGACGACTGCGACGACGACGACGCCTCCACCAACCCGGCGGCCGAAGAGATCTGCAACGACGGCGCCGACAACAACTGCAACGGTGACAGCACCGAGTGCGCCCTGGCCGGCGATCTGTCCCTGGACGACGTCGGGGGCATCTGGTCGGGGGCGGCGGGCGCCGACAAGGCGGGCTTCGTGGTGGCCGCCGCGGGCGACATCGACGGCGACGGCTACGACGACGTGATCGTCGGCGCCCCCTACAGCGACGCCGGCACCAGCAACGCCGGCGCCGCCTACCTCGTCCGCGGACCGGCGACGGGCCGCACCTCGCTGTCCGTGGCCGACGCCACCTGGCTGGGGACCGACGCGTCCGAGAACGCCGGCATCGCCGTGGCCGGGGTCGGCGACGTCGACGGCGACGGCTACGACGACGTGCTCATCGGCAGCTACCACGCCGACCTCGGCGGCAACGACGCCGGCGGCGCCTACCTCGTCCGCGGACCGACCACCGGCGTCCACCTGCTGGCGGGGGAAGCCGACGCCACCCTGCGGGGCGAGCTTTCCTACGACTACGCCGGCCTCGGCGTGGGCGGGGGCGGCGACCTGACGGGGGATGGACGGGTCGATCTGCTCGTGGGTGCGTCAGGGGTGGGCGAGGGCTCCGCCCAGAGCCACGGCCGGGCCTACGTAGTCGCCGGGCCGGTCAGCGGCGACCTCGACCTGTCCAAGGCCGCCGCCAGCGTCGATGGGCTGGACAGCTACGACCGCATCAGCCGGGTGGCGTCGCTGGGAGACGTCGACGGCGACGGGGTCGGCGACCTCGCCGTCGGTGGCTACAGCTACCCCGACAACGACGCCTTCGGCGGGGTCTTCGTGTTCCAGGGCCCGCTGTCGGGGGCGCTGAGCATCGACGCCGCCGACGCGACGCTGACCGGCGAACAGGAGGACGGCCAGGCCGGCTGGGATCTCGCCGCCGCGGGTGATGTGGACGGCGACGGCCACGCCGACCTCGTCACCGGGGCGCCCGAAGCCGACGGCGACGGGACCGAAGCCGGGGTCGGCTACGTCGTCTTCGGCCCCATGGCCGACATCTCCCTGGCCGACGCCGACGTGCGCATCGCCGGCACCGAAGACCGCGCCAACCTCGGCTACAGTGTGGCCGGGGGCGGCGACGCCGACAACGACGGACGCGCCGACGTCGCCTTCGGCTCCGTCGTCGCCGACGCCGACGGCACCGACGCCGGCGCCGCCTTCCTGTTCTACGCGCCCACCGCCGGCAGCTACCAGGACGCCGACGCCGACCTGCACCTGCTCGGCGCCACCGCCCGCGACGAAGCCGGCGCCTCGCTCTCCTTTGTCGGCAACCTCGACGGCGACTGCTGCGACGAGCTGGCCATCGGCGCGCCGGAGTACGACGGCGGAGGGTCCGGGTCCGGCGGGATCTTTGTGGTGTATGGGGTGGGGTTGTAGGGCTCCCGGCCCGTCAGCGCCCGGACTTGATGGCGGCGGCGCGAGCCCGGGCCTGGGCGGCCTTGTCAGGCAGGCCGGCCGCGTCGTAGGTCAAGGCAGCCTCGGCGAGCAGCTTGGGTAGCCAGGTTGGTGTGGCTCCGGCCGTGGTGATCAGGGTGACGGCGGCTTCGTAGTGCCGAGCCGCAGCCATGACGTCTCCATGGCGCCGCTCCCCACGGCCGTATTCGCCAAGCGTGATGCCGATGCTCGTGGGGGAGTCTCCGCCCTCGGTCTTGTGCTGGATGGCGTCGTCGAAGAGCTCTCGTGCGCGCCTCCAGTCGCCGTGGTCTCGCTCCCCACGGCCGTATTCGCCAAGCGTGATGCCGATGCTCGTGGGGGAGTCTCCGCCCTCGGTCTTGTGCTGGATGGCGTCGTCGAAGAGCTCTCGTGCGCGCCTCCAGTCGCCGTGGTCTCGCTCCCCACGGCCGTATTCGCCAAGCGTGATGCCGATGCTCGTGGGGGAGTCTCCGCCCTCGGTCTTGTGCTGGATGGCGTCGTCGAAGAGCTCTCGTGCGCGCCTCCAGTCGCCGTGGTCTCGCTCGCCGCGGGCGTAGGAATCGAGCGTGATGCCGATGCTCGTGGGGGAGGCTCCGCCCTCGTCCAGCAGCGACAAGGACCGCTTGAAGGCATCCTGCGCCGCCGGCCAGTTGCCCTCCTGCAGGCGCAGTCGCCCGACGGCGTCCCAATAGTCCCCGCGGAGACGTGGGTCCTGGCCGGGGTCCTGGGCGGCCGCGGCCAAGCCCTGCAGCGCGCGCCGGGCGCGGGAGCGCTGGCCCTGGTTCAGCAGCGGGAAGACCGTGTAGATGTCGCCCAGCGGCGACGACGGTGCCGGGTCGGCCCCCGAGGGCGCGGCTTCAGGTGGTGCGGCGGGTCGGGGCTGCATGGCCAGGACGGCGTCGAGCCGCGTGCCCCAGCCCTCCTCACGCTGGACCGGTCGGGGAATGGGCGGAGCCTGGCCGCCGATGACGCCGGTGAGCGCTTCGGCGTCGGTCAGCCAGGCGGCCCAGCGTGCGGGGCGATCGCCCTGGCGCAGGAGCTGGCGCGACAGCCGGGTCAGCGCGGCCCTTCGCTCGGCGGGATCCAGCGGCTCCAGCCCGCCGGTGCCTCGCCACGCCCAGCCGAGCAGCGCGGCCAGGTCCCGCGGTCGGCGCCAGGACAGCTCGCGCAGGAGGAGCCGGCGCTTGAGCATCACGCGGTGGGATGTGGGCGGCACGTCGTCGAGCTGCAGGTCGATCAGGTCGTTGGCCAGGGCGAGCTGGTTGACCGGGTTGACCAGGGCATCGAGCATGTCGCCGAAGCCGTCGAGGGCGCTGGCGTCCAGACCGACCTCGGCGCAGCGTGATCGGTAGGTGGCTTCGATGTGCGGGCGCAGGGAGGCGGCCAGCTCGCGGAGGGCGCCGAGGTGCCCACCGGTGGTCGTCGCGCTGGCGGTGCGGATCACCTGGAAGCGGTGGCGGCGGAGCAGGGGGTCGGAGAGGACGCGGTCCAGGTCGGTGGCCTCTTCTCCTGCGTCGACCACCACGAAGATGGCGTCGGCGCCACGCCGGTCGGCCTGGGCCTGCAGGTATCGGCGGCTGGACTGCAGCACGCCATCCCGCCAGTCCAGCTCGAAGCGCAGCCGTGGGGCGGGCCGCAGGACGGACCGGTAGACCTCGGTCAGCAGCCGCTGGTCCGCTACACTCATCACCTCGTGGAGGATGAGGGGGCCCGCGTCGGGGGTGGGGTGGTACGCCGGGCGGCCCCCACCCTCTGCGTCGAGCTCCAGCAGGGAGAGGGTCTGCATCAGGCGGAGCGGAGGCGGTCGGCCTTGTCGGGGAGCAGGAGGTGGACCACGGGGTCGAGGCGATAGCCGCGATCCGGTTCGAAGCGCGATCGCTTGATGAGCACCCCGGCGTTCTCCAGGAATTCCAGGTCGTCTTCGGTCAGCGGCGCCTGGTCGTCGGGGGCGGTGTCCAGCAGGGCCTGCCGCTGCAGGGCTTCGCCGTCGTGGGCTTCGACCGCGCGGGCGCAGGCGTCGACCAGGCGGATGAGCATCCCGGTGTCGACCGGCAGGTTGCCGACCCGCTTCACCAGCTCGGCCAGCCGGGTCCGGTCGGTCCAGTCGTCGGGGGCGGGGGGCTGCGGGTAGAGGCGCAGGTAGCCGTAGCTCCAGCGCAGGTAGGCCAGCGAATTGTCGGAGACGGTCGCGAGCCGGGCGAGGTCTTCGCGGACCCTCCCCACCTGAAGTGCGCGCTGTCCGGGCGCGCCGGACTGTGCGGCCCGGGCTTCGATGAGGTCGAACAGCACGTCCGCCCCGAGCCCCGGGAGCTCGACCGTCTCTTCGAATTCGCGCCGCAGCTCGGCGGCCAGCGCTTCGTTGCGGATGTGCGCCATGGACACGCAGGGGCGTGCCGACAGGATGCGGGCGAGCGCGTCTGGTACCTGCGGCCCCAAGTTCCTGCCGCGTCCCTTTGGCCGTCGCTGCGGCTGCCCTCCGGAACCTGGGGCCTCCGGTACCATCGGTGTCCTTTGAGGGGGTCTCGCGACCCCCGGTGCCTTCGGCACCTCCCCCGCGGCGGCCGCTTCGCGCCCGCAGTACGCGCGAACATGATGATCATGGTCGGCAGGAACTACCGGTCGCGCGTCCTTGGCCCCCTGGGCATCGCGGGTGTCGATGGCCTGGTCGAGATCGTCGTGGAAGACCACGACGCGCAGACCCGCGTTGGCCACGCGCGCGAGCACGTGGCTGATCGCCGAGACGACCAGGTCGGCGTCGACCTTCTGGGTTCGGGCGACCACCTGCCCGAGGTCCCGGGTCTCCTTCCACCGTAGGCCACCGCGGGCGTCGAGCGCCCCCATCAAGGTGACGCCGACGTCCACGTCCCGGCCGTGCTCCCTCCGGATGGACTCGGCCTGGGACTCCGTGAACTCGTCGCTGTTGGCGACCAGCGCGAGCTGTCGGAACCACAGGCCGAGGGCGGGCTTGTCGATGTAGCGGGACAGCTCCAGCCCGGCGGTCGCGAGGCGCGCGGCGAAGCCCTTGAGGAAGCTGAGCTCGCTGCGGTTGCGCCCGTCGACGTGCACGGCGATCACGGTCTGCTTGCGCTCGGCGGCGATCTCGTCGAGGACCGTTCGGCCGAAGATGCTCTTGCCGACGCCGCGATCCCCGGCGATCAGGATGCGCGCTTCACCGTCGCCAGCGTCCAGCTCGTCGAGGACGAAGCTCTTGAGCTGCTCGCGCGCTGCTTCGCGGTCCACCAGCAGTCCGGGATCGGTGTCCAGCGGGCGGACCCACGCGGCGCTGAGACGGACGGGGCTATCCATGGGGGCATCCTACCCGCCGCGCCCTCTCTGCGCCCGCGACCCCGGGTCGCCGCCCACACCCTCCCGCCCCCGCGCCCCCGCGCCCTCGCGCCCTCGCGGTTCGTGGCCTCGCGGACTCGTGGCCTCGCGGACTCGTGGCCTCGCGGTTCGTGGACTCGCGCGCCCGAGCCTTCGCGCCCTCGCGCCCTCGCGCCCCCCCCCCCGGCTCGCGCCCCCGCGCCCCCGCGCCCCCGCGCCCTCGCGGCCTCCCGGCCTTGCGGCTCGCGCCCTCGCGCCCCCGCGCCCTCGCGGCTTCGCGCCCTCGCGCCCTCGCGGCGCCGGGCTCGCCCGCACCACGAAGCACGAACCACGAGGGCACCCCCCACCACGCGGCTGTAGTCCACGCTGTTGCTCAGCCGCCCATCCGTTCGAGCATTCGGTCCACCCGTCGCAGCTTGTGTGCCTGTTCTTCACTGCCTGCGAGGTCGGCGATCATCAGCACCGCCAGTGTCTCCGCTGCAGAGCCCCGGGCGATTTCATAGTGGTTTGTCCGCGCCTTGCCGCGGCGGCGGCTTCCTTCGGCGATGTTCAGCACCACCGAGCAGGCCGACCGTACCCCCTGGTTCTTCAGGTCGGAGAGCCCCCGAGGAAAGGGCTGCTTCACCATCCACCGCGCCACATCCAGGGCGAGCTGGTAGACATCGAGGCGTTCGTGAGCCATGCGCATGGGGTGCTCCGGAGGGCCGACCGGGGGTGAGAGTCGCCGGCCCTCACCCCGTGAAGGGGCCGGCGCTCTCACCCCCGGGCGGACCGGACGAGCAGGCACCATCGCTTGCGCGCCCGCGCGGCTCGCGGCCTCGTGCTGTCGCGGCCTCGCGCCCCCGCGCCTTCGCGCCCTCGCGCCCTCGCGCCCCCGCGGCTCGCGGCTTCGCGGCCTCGCGGTTCGCGCCCTCGCGCCCTCGCGCCCCCGCGGCTCGCGGCTTCGCGGCCTCGCGGT
>CAZRFD010000059.1:7962-40847 GCA_964599085.1 uncultured Enterobacterales bacterium
GCCCTCGCGCCCCCGCGGCTCGCGGCTTCGCGGCCTCGCGGTTCGCGGACTCGCGGACTCGTGGCCTCGCGGCCTCGTGCTGTCGCGCCCCCGCGCCCCCGCGCCCTCGCGCCCCCGCGCCCCCGCGCCCCCGCGCCCTCGCGCCCTCGCGCCCTCGCGGCCCGCCGTCCGGCCCCACCACGTTAGCCCTCCACCCCATGAGACTGCTCTTCTGCGCCCGTCGCTACCCGCCCGATGTCTGGTCGGGCACCGAGACCGTCTTCCAGAACCTGTACGAACGGGCGCGGGACGCCGGACACGAAGTCCGGCTGGTGGTCGGCTGGACCCAGGCCCGGCACATGGTGCCGCCCGAAGCGGTGGCGGTGGAGCTGAAGGACTGTGGCAAGGCCCGGAAGTGGGCGCGGATGAGCAAGGCCATCCTGTCGGAAGCCCGCAGCTTCCAGCCGGACGCCATCCTCAGCAACAGCATCGAGGTGCCGCCGACGGGCTTCCCAACGGCCTGCATCGTCCACGACCTTAACTTCGGAGAGGGCGCCGGCCAGAGCGTCCGCGCGACCGTCAGCGGCCGGGCCAAGGCCCGCTTCTACGCGGCCCGCTCGCGGGGGCTCGACGCGGTCATCACGGTCAGCGACGCCAGCGCCCGGGTGCTCGCCGACGCCGGGGTGCCGGCTGACAAGGTCCACGTCATCCACAACGGCGTCGCCATCAACCGCTTCACCCCCGATGGAGACCCCGGCGCCGCCGGGACGGGTAGCGCGGACGCGCCGGTGCGCTTCGCCTACCCCTCGCGCATCCTCCAGGGCAAGGGCCAGCACCACGCCATCGACGCCATGGCCCGCATGCCCCGGGACCACAAGAAGCGCGCCAAGCTGACCATCGTGGGGGCCGCCGCCGACCCGGTCTACCTCGACCAGATCCGCGTCCAGGCCTTCGAACAGCCCGTGGACTTCGCCACCGACGTGCCGGAGATGGCGCCCTACTACCGCGACGCCGACGTGATCCTCTTCCCCACGGTCATGGACGAGGGCTTCGGCTTCACCGCGGTCGAGGGCATGGCCTGCGGTCGGCCGGTGATCTGGTTCGACCAGCCGGCGATCCGCGAGGCCACCGGGGGACTCGGGGTGCCGGTCCCCCGCGGGGACACCCAGGCCCTGCGCGACGCCATGGTGCGGCTGATGGACGACCCCGACCTGCGGCGCAGCCTCGGCGACGCCGGCCGCGCGCACGTCGTGGCCCACTGCTCGTGGACCTCGGTCTGGCAGCGCTACGAAGACGTGCTCGCCTCCATCGCGAGCTGACGGCGCCCCCCTCGCCGGGGTGAGCATCGGTGCTTTTGGCGATAGGCTGCGGTCGACCCGGGAGGCATGGTGCAGCAGTACGACTTCGACCGTGGGCGCTTCTGCCTGGCGGAAGCCTGGACGGTGACCGAGATCAAGGCTGCGGTCCACGACCTGATCGAAGCCCACGCTGGCTTGCTGCCGGACAAGCGCGACGCGCGCATCGTCATCAAGCCCAACCTCAACAACGACCTGGTGGCGCTCACCGGGAACTGCGTCGATCTGCGCGTTCTGCGGGCGATCATCGCCGACCTGCGGGACCGCGGCTACCACGACTTCACCATCGCCGACGGCAGCAACGTCGGCGTGGAGCGGCGTGAGATCGACACCTTCAAGCGGCTGCGGGTGGACCGCCTCGCGACCCTGGAGGGGGCGCGGATCGTCGACCTCAACCACGACGACGGCCACCAGATCGTGCTCGCCGCCGGGGCCCACCCGCGGGTGGCCCGCACCGTGCTCGACTGCGACTTCCTCATCTCCGTGCCCAAGGTCAAGACCCACGTCGAAGCCGGTCTGTCCTGTGCCATGAAGAACTGGGTGGGCATCGCCCGGGGCCAGGAAAAGCGCCACATGCACTACGACCTGGGGCGCAACATCTTCGCCATCAACGAAGTCGTGATGCCCGACCTCATCGTGGTCGACGGCCTCGTCGGCATGGAGGGCAACGGCCCCGGGGACGGCGAACCCTTCCGGCTCGGCCGGCTGATGGCCTGCGACAACGCCTTCCTCAACGACGGCATCGTCGCCCACCTGGTGGGCATGCCCTTCGACCGCGTGCCCTACCTGGTGCACGCCCGGGACGCCGGGCACGTCGACGCTGCGCTGCTCGCAGACATCGCCGCGCGCCTGCCGCGCATCTGCGACATCAAGCTGCCGCCGCCCCGGACCCGGGTCGCCGAGCTGGCCGACAGCCGCAAGATCTTCTGGCTCAAGAAGCTGGCCCGGCCGCTGACGGACAAGCCCGAAGTCCTCGAAGCCGCCTACAAGCTCAAGATCATCCAGGACGTCTACAGCCGCGAAGACGACGCGGTGCAGTCGATCTCGCGCAAGACCGACGTCTGCGGCGAGTGCCGCAAGTGCGTGGACTTCTGCCCCACGGAACTGGACTTGGACGACATCGGCGTCAAGACCGATCCCGAACACTGCATCGGCTGCCTGTACTGCTGGTGGGTCTGCCCGGAGGGCGCCATCGAACTCGACGGCCCCCTGAACGCCATGCAGCGCCAGGTGGAACGCTACAAGAAGGTGATCGAGGCGCTGTGAACGCCCGCCTTGCGCCGCTGTTCGCGGCGGGCTTGCTGTGCCGCGCCGGCGTGGCCCACGCCGCCGATCCCTGGGGGCGACCCGCCCACCTGCGGGCCGTCCAGGCGCCGCCCGCGCGGCTCGGCGACCTCCACCGCGACCGGCGGCCGGTGCGGCTGTGGTGGGACCGTCCGGACAGCCTCGCTGTCGCCACCGGCGCCGCCGCGGATGTCGGCGTGGACTGTGCCCTTGCCGAGGTACAGGTCGAGCGTGGTGGGCGCTGGCGGACGGTGGACCGCGCGGCTCCGCCCGGTTGGATCAGCCGGCCGGTGCCGGTGGGGACGCGCTTCCGGGTGCGGCTGCCGCGCTCGGATGGGAGAGGGGAGGGCGCCTGCCCGGCGACGGCTGGGCGTTTCAGCGCGCCGGTGACCGCGCTTCCGGTGACCTCGCCCTCGGACCTGGCGCGGCTGTGGGCGGGCGAGGGGGCGCTGCTGGGCGAGCGGGTCGGCCAGGTCGCCGCCGACCTGTCGTCCGGTCGCGTGTGGGCGGCGACGCTGGGCGGCGGGGCGGCAGACGTGGACCCCGCGACCCTGCGGGCGCGGCCGTGGACCCGCTTCGAGGGGCTGCCCGACGACCGAGTGGTCGACGTCGACGTGCGCGGCGACCGGGTGCTGCTCGGCACGGCCGAGGGGGCGCTGTTGCTCGTGGACGAGGGAGAGGGCCCGCAGGTGGTGCGCCTGTGGTCGGAGTCCCTGCCGAGCCCCTGGGTCCAGGCGGTGGCCCTGGGCCAGGAGCACGACGTCGCCTGGCTCGGCACCTACCGGGGGCTCGCTCGGGCCGAGGGGACGCAGGTCACCGAGCTGCTCTCGCCGTGGAGCGTGTTCTCGTTGACGGCGGATGGCCGGGGCGGGGTGTGGGCTGGCTACGACGGGCTGCAGCACCTCTCTGCGGACGGGGACGAGGTCTCGGCCACCCTGCTGTCCACCGACGCCCACGTCTATGGCCTGGCTGAGCAGGCCAACGGTCTGGTGCTGGCCACCCTGGAAGAGGGCCTCGTGCACCTCGACCCGGCCGCCGACACGCCGCCGGAAGGCGATGGTCGCGCCGCCTACGGCGTCGCGGCGACGCGGGAGGGGCTGTGGGTGGCCCGCGGTCCGTCCGGCCTGGAGATACCAGGAGGCGGCCGGCTCGGCCACGAGCATGGCCTGCCCTCGTCGACGGCCTGGTCGGTGGCGGACGGGGGCGCGGGGGTGTGGGTCGGGACGCGCAGGGGCCTGGCGCGGGTCCTGCCGCCGGCCGCCGGCTCGGCGACGCCGCGGGTGGCGGCGGCCCCGGTGACCGCCTGGCCGGCGGATCGGGACACGACGGCGCTGCTGCTCCGCGACCGCGGGCTCTGGCTGGCCGGCCCCGACGGCGTGACCCGCCTGGGGAGGCCGCACCGGGCGGCCGACGATCTCGTGGTCGCAGCCCCCCAGCCCGTGGTGGCGCTGCTGGACGACGACCACGGTGGCGCCTGGGCCATCGGCCCGACCGCGGTCCACCTCGACCGCCATGGCGACCTGTCGGTGGTCGAGCTGCCCGCGCCGCCCACCGCCGCCACGCGGGGCCGCGGGGGGCTGTGGCTGGCCATGAGCGACCTGCTGTGGTGGCTGCCCGACGGCAGCCGGCGGCCGGTCGCGGTGCAGCCGTTGCGCGACGCGACGGTGCTGGAGACCGCAGGGCCCTCGCTCTGGGCGATCTCCAGCGACCGCGTGCTGCGCGCCGCCCCCGGCGTGTCCCGCCCCTTCCTGCAGACCCACCCGGCGCTGTCGCTGGCGGTGGATCCCACCGACCCGACCCGGGTCTGGGTGGGGACCGAGGACGGGCTGGAGCTGCTGAGGGCGTCGGGTCCCGACGAGGGCGAGGTGGTCGATCTCCTCGCCGAGCTCGACCGCGGGGTTGCGGTGCCGGCGGTCGCCGCCGACGGCCACGGTGGCGCCTGGTTCGCTGCCGTGGATGGCACGGTGGGGCGCCTCCTCGCCGACGGCGAGCTGCGCCTGGTCACCCTGCCGGGCGCTGACCCTCCCGTGCCGCGCGGGCTCGTGGTGGACGACGACGGTGATGCCGCCTGGCTGCTGTCCGACCGCGGCCTGTGGCGGGCGCGCCTGCCCGCGGGGGTCGGCGTCCGGGTCAACGCTCCTGGGGTCGCCCCAGGCGCTGGGCCGTGACCCGCAGCAGGAAGGCGGGGTTGCCGAGCAGGTAGCGCTTCCACAGGCGGCGGGGCTCGGCCACCAGTCGGCCGACCCACTCGGCCCGGTCGGTGAACCACCGGGGCCCGCGCGCGGTCCGGCCGGCGATGAAGTCGGCCGTGGCCCCCAGGCACCAGACCACCGGGGCGTCGATGCGGTCTCGGCGCTCCTCGGTCCAGTACTCCTGGACGGGGGTGCCCATGCCCACCAGCACGATGTCGGGCGCAAAGGCGTTGATCCGGTCGATGCTGGCGTCGTCTTCGGGTCCCTGCCGCGCGTGGAAGCCGTGGTCGCTGCCGATCTGCAGCCCCGGGTGGCGCTGGCGCAGCGTGTCGGCGGCGTCGTCGGTGACGCCGGGTTCGCCGCCGATCCACCAGATCCGCCAGCCCTCCGCCTCCGCGCGGGCGGCGAGGTCCCAGATCCAGTCGGCGCCAGTCATGCGGTGGGGCAGGTCGTAGCCGAGGATGCGTGCCCCCATGCGCACGCCGTTTCCGTCGCAGAAGCAGAGATCCACGCCGCGGAGGAAGCGGGTCAGCCGTCCGTCGCGTGCGGCGGTGTTGAGCACGTGCACGTTGGCGTAGGTCAGGGTGAACGGGCCGCCGCGGGCGATCTCGGCGCCCACCCGGTCCAGGAGCCCGTCGAGGCTGACCGGGTGTACCGGCACGCCGAGCACGTCGACGGCGCCGCTGGCCCGGTCCTCGCTGGCCGGGTCTTCGCTGTGGAGAGGAGCCGTCATGGTCGGGCTCCTACTCCGTCGTGGCCGCGCCCGACAGCAGGTAGGTGGCCAACACGCGGGACTCGGAGCCGTCCAGCTCGACTACGCCGTGGGACTCGACACCGGGGCCCACCTTGACGTAGAGCACGAGGTTGGCTGCCCACTGGGTGAAGGTGTTGGCCGGCACGTGGAAGCTGCCGTCGTCGTCGACGGCGCAGGTCACGCGTTCGACCTCGGCGCCGGTGCCGCCGTCGACCAGCCGCATGTCGATGATGACGGCGTCGGCGCCGCTGGCCGTCCAGTAGAAGTCCAGCGCCTTCTCCTTGACCACGGGTGTGCTGTAGCCGTCGAGATCCGGAGAGGTGAGCGTGAACGCTCCCGGCATTGTCGCGAGCCCGGACAGGCCGAACGACGGCAACTCGTCGCTGTCGAAACTGGCCACCGACCAGATGGTGTCAGGCAGCAGGATGTCGGCGGGGACGTCGCCGTCGCCGTCGGTGCCGTTGAAGCTCTTCTCGGCGCTGTCCCAGGCGAGATCGATGGTGTCGCCGTCGCTGCGGGTGATGCGCAGGCTGTCGGCGCCGGGGTCCACCGCCAGCCAGGTCGGGCTGCCGTCCCAGTTCAGCTCGCAGGTGTTGATGGCCGAGGTGACGGTCGTCCACCAGGTTGCGCCGGCTTCCGGCTGGATGAACTGGAGGCTGGCGTGGGCGAGGTTGCCGGCACCGGCCAGCGCCCCCACCGACTCGGTGTAGGAGAAGTAGCCGAGCAGGCTCGTCTTGCCGCCGCCGTCTTCGAAGTAGCGGTAGGCGTGGGACAGGCTGCCCTCTCCCTCTCCGGTCTGGACCGTGACGTCGACCCAGTCGCCGTTTCCGATGGCGGGGGTGTCGACCTGCAGCGTGCTGTCCGTCCAGCTCCGCACCGTGGCGTCCACGCCGCCAAAGGACACCGTGGCGTCGGACGTGAAGGGCCCGCCGGTGATGGTCACGGAGGTCCCGCCCGCCGTGGGGCCGTACTCGGGGTCGACGCTGTCAACGGCCAGGTCGATGGGGGTGCCGGTGTCGCCGCTGCCGCCGTCGCCGCCGCCGTTGCAGCCCTGGGGCAGGTCGTTGCAGGTCTCCTCGATCGTGCCCGCGTCGAACAGGCCGCCGCAGCCTGACAGCAGGGCGGTGATCGCGAGGGTGGAGAGGCGGCGATGCGGGGTGTGCTGGAGCATGGAGGGCCCGGCGAAAGGAGGCGCTGCGGCGCACCGTAGCCATGGACACCCCGGCGGCGCAAGCCATCCCGTGTAGAGGGCGCGACGGGACCGGGCTTCAGCCCGGCAGCGGGGTCACCCGCCCCGGCGGGATCCGCGGGCCCGGCGTGGAGCCGCCGCGTTCCGCCAGGAAGCCCAGCAGGCGGAAGGCGCTCTTGACCTTGTGGACGAGGTCGCCGCGGCTGCGGACCTTCTGCGCCTGCTTGCGGATGCCCGAGGGGGAGAGGTACTGCGCGCCGTAGGCCAGCTTCAGCGCGAGCTGCAGCTCGCGGCGGGAGAGGTTGGGCAGGTCGATGATGACCTCGCGGGCGTTGTCGGCCGGGCGGAAGTCCCCCTCGACGAACCAGCCGTTGTCCATCGCGTCGTCGTACATGGCGGTGCTGGGCGAGGGCAGCGCCACGCTGAAGTGGACGAAGCGGGTGCCAAGGCGGCGGGACATGCGCCACGAGTTGAGCAGGGTCGTCCAGGACTCCTTGGGGCTGGCGCCGATGAGCACGCTGATCTCGGGGTCGACGCCGTTGTCCCGGCAGGTCTGCACCGCCTTGATCACGTCCTGGACGTGGATCTCCTTGACGCAGTCCTCGAGCAGGCCGTCGTCGAAGGTCTCGCTGCCCATGTAGACCATCTTGCAGCCGGCCGCGGCCATGGCCCGGATCTGTTCGCCGTCGTGCAGCATGTTGGCCCGCGCCAGGCAGATCCACTCGATCCCCAGCGGCGCGATGCCGGCGCAGATCTCCATGGTGCGTTTCTTGCCCCAGGTGAACACGTTGTCGGCGATCTCGACGCCGCGGATCCCACGGGCGGCGATGTCCTGGAACTCGGCGATGATCTGGTCCACGCTGCGCTTGCGCAGGGGCGGGCGCTTGACGTAGGTCGGCTGCAGGCGCTTGAACTCCAGCTCGATGGCCTGGTCGACGGCGTTCGTGCAGCAGAAGGTGCATCGGAAGCCGCAGCCGCGGCTGACGGCCATGGTCGTGATGGGCGCGACGTCGAGCCGGTTGGCGCGGTAGCTTCCAAGCAGCAGGCCGCGATCGGGCATGGGCAGGCTGGTGACGTCGAGCAGGTCGCGGAAGCCGCCGCGGGACACGCCGCCGCCGGAGAACCAGGCCAGCCCGTCGATGCCCTCGACCGGGCGCTGCCCCCGCCACGCGGCGTCGAGATCGCGCAGCGTGTGTTCGGGCTCGCCCAGCAGGCAGTAGCTCTCGCCCGCCAGCGCGAACTCGTCGGGCTTCCAGGTGGGCGCGGTCCCCATGAAGACCGCCCGGGCCTGGGGCCACGCCGCCTGGACGATGCGGGCGGCGGCGAGGTCTTCGACCGCCGACAGGTAGGTCGCCCAGTGCAACACCACGTCCCACTGGGTGCCGCGGGCGATCTCCTCGAATTCACGCAGCCCGAGCCCCTCGGCCGGGCAGTCCAGGAAGCGGACCTCCCACCCCAGCACGTCGCGCGCATAGGTGGCGACGGCCAGGAAGTGGATTGCCGGCTTGTAGTCGAAGCCGTAGTTGCAACCGTAGACACGGTCGATGGGCAGGCCGCGAGCATTCAGCTCGCTCGGCGGGATGCAGAACAGCGCGCGCACAGGGAACCCGGGACTGGTCCGCTCCTCTACCTCAACCGCCGACCTCCGCGTAGACCCGGCGAAGCCGGCGCAGGTGCTCGTCGGGTCGGAGGCGGGTCTCCACCCGCACTCGGCCGGCGGCCCCGATCCGCTGCGCCCGGTCCGGGTCGGAGAGCAGGCGGGCAACGGTGCGAGCGAGGGCGTCGGCGTCGCCGGGGGGCACGAGCAGGCCGTCGCGGCCGTGGGTGATCTGCTCGGGGATCCCGCCGATGTCGCTGGCGACGACGGCGCGGGCGGCGGCCTGGGCTTCGAGCACGGCGTAGGGGAAGTTCTCGGGCCACAGCGAGGGCACGACGACGGCCCGGACCGTGGCGAGGCGCTGCGCCAGCTCGGCGCGGGGGCGCTGGCCTAGGAAGTGGACCCAGGGCAGGTCGGCGGCCTGGCGCTCCAGGGTGCTGCGCATGGGGCCGTCGCCACAGATGTAGAAGGGGTGGCCGGGCAGCTTGCGGGCGGCGGCGATGGCCACCTGCACACCCTTCTCCTCGGTCAGCCGGCCGGCGTAGAGCCAGCCCTCACCCGGCTCCCGGCCCGGGGCGCGGTCACCGGTGTCCAGGCAGTTCTCGAGGTGCTCGACCCGGTCGGCGGGGACGCCGAAGCGGACGAGGGTGCGGGCGAGGTGGGCGCTGGGGCACAGGAAGCGGTCGACCATGGACCAGACGCCCAGCGCGCGATGCAGCGTCTTCTCCACCGCCACCGCGAGGCTGGCGCTGGTCGAGCCCCACTTGCAGCGGGTCTCGAGGGCGTGGTGGTAGCGGCCGTCGGCGCAGCGCTCGCAGACGGCCCCCTGGGCGAAGAGGTGGGCGCTGGGGCAGATCAGCTCGTAGTCGTGGACGGTCCAGACGATGGGCACGCCGGCGCGCCGCAGGGGGCGGAGCACCGAGGGCGTGAGGTGGCGGTGGACGTGCTGGATGTGGGCGATGTCGGGGCGCGCGTCGGCGATGAGCCGGCGGCAGGCGCGGGCGGCTTCCGCCGACCACAGCATGCGCAGGGCGGCGCGGCCGCGGGCGACGGGGTCCTCGGTCTGGCGGAAGTCCACCCAGGAGGGGAAGCGGCGCTCCCAGACCGAGGGGTCGTTGTCGGGGTGGCGCATGGCCAGCGGGACGACCTCGTCGCCCGCCTGGCGCAGCAGCGCCGACAGGTCGCGGGTGTAGGTCGCGTCCCCACCGCGGGCGTGGTGGAAGCTGTGCACCATCAGGACGCGCACGGGGCGTCCTCCTCGACACGCAGGGGATCGGCTGCGGGGCCGGCGTGGGCCAGCCCCCAGGCCGTTGCCAGGGGCACCCAGTGGGTGGGCGAGTACAGCTCGGTGGAGAGCAGCAGGTTGCTGTGCAGCGCGGCGAAGCTGCCGAGGGCGCCGTAGCTGACGAGGGTGAGCGGATCGCGGTCCGGCTGCGCGTCGCGTTCGTCGCGCCACCGGGTCGACAGCGTCCGACCCGTGCCGCCGACGAACAGCAGCAGGCCGAGCAGCCCCAGCAGGCCGTCCTCGGCGGTGACCTTCTGGATGGCGCCGTGGGCGTCGACGCCGTTGATCCGGTAGTGCGGGAAGGTGGCCATCTCGTAGGTGGTGCTGGTGCCGCTGCCGGTGCCGAGCAGCGGGTGCTCGACGAACATGCGCCAGGCGCGGACGTTGAGCGAGTGCCGCGCCCGGGCGGCGTCGAGCATGGTGCGGGACTGCAGCAGCACGGGGGCGTAGTAGGCCAGGGCGAAGGCGAGCGCGGCGGCGGGCAGCAGCAGGTTCGGGCGCCAGGCCAGGGGGCGGCGGCGGGGCAGGAAGAGCGTGGCGGACAGCGCGGTCGTGATGAGGGCCGTCTTGCTGAGGCTGACGGCGACGGCGCTCACAGCGAGCCCGGTGACGAGCAGGCGGGTGCGGCGGCGCAAGGGCAGAGTCCACAGCAGTGGCAGCCACCCCGCGAGGCAGACAGCCAGCGTCTTGTGGTTGGGCGTCAGGCCCTCGATCTGCTGGAACCACAGGGTGTCGCCGGCGGCGATGCGGACGACGCTGGTCGACAGCGAGATCGCTGCGGTCAGCCCGACCGCGGCGGCCACGAGGGTGGCAAGCCTTCGGAGGGGGACGAGGCGCGCCACCGCCCACGACAGGCCGACGCCGTAGATCAGGTAGACCAGCAGGGGCTTGCGGACGAAGTGGTGCAGCGCGGCGGCGGGGGCGGCGGTCACTGTCAGCCCCAGCACGGACGCGATCAGCAGCAGCCCCCAGCCGGCGAGCCCAGGGGGCGGCGGCAGCGGGAGCAGGCGCCGGTGCGTGAGGGCGAGCAGGCCGAGCAGCAGCAGCCCGGCGAGGTCGGCGATGGGGGCGTCGGCGTGCCAGGTGCGGCCGCCGGGCAGTGGCAGGTCCGCGCCGGGGGCGAGGTCGATGAAGGCGTGGGTGAGCAGCACGGTCGCGACCAGCGCCACGATGGTCCGCGCGAGGATCGTCGCGCTGGGCTCGCTCACGCCGGCTCCAGGCCACGGCGGCTCAGCAGCCAGCCTGCGGCGAGAAGGAGAAAGCAGGGCACCGAGGCCACCCACAACATGGGGTCGGCCACCGAGGACGGCGGGCCGACGCTCAGCTCGACGAGGAAGGCGACGGCGGCGGATCCGGCCAGCAGCAGGGCCGTGATGCTCCACGCCCGCCGCGCCCCCTCCTCGACCGCTCCTCCCCAGGTCCGGCGCAGCGCCCACAGGTACAGCGCGGGCACCAGCATCATGTTGAGCGTGGTCGACAGCGCCACGCCGGCCAGTCCGAAGGGGCGCAGCAGCAGCGCGTCGAGCACGAGGTTGACCAGGACGCTCACCACCCCGAGCACCAGCACGAGGCGGAGGTTCCGTTCCACGATGTGGGCCCGCACCGCCAGGATGCCGACAAGGTTGGGGAGCACCCCGGGAAGGTACCAGCCCAGCACGCGGGCGGTGGCCAGCGTGTCCTCGGCGCTGAAGGCGCCGCGCTCGAACAGCAGCGAGACCAGCGCCTGCCGCCCGATGAACATGCCGGCCAGCATGGGGGCGGCGAGCACCATGACCCAGCGCAGGGACCGTGCCACCCCGGCCCGGGCTTCGGCCCGTCGGCCCGCGGCGAAGAGGTTGGACCACCGGGCGTAGGCCACCATCAGCAGCGTGCTCTCCAGCAGGGTCTGGGGGATCACCCGCGCCCGGTCGGAGAACTCCAGCGTCGCCACCGAGCCCGTCGGCAGCAGCGCGGCGAAGGCCTTGTCGACGACGAGGTTCAGTGCGACCAGCACCTCGCCGGCGAGGATGGGCGCCAGGTCCCGGCCGACCCCGACCAGGGCCGGGTCGAGGTGCAGGCCCGGCCGGGGCCAGATCCCGCTGCGTCGGCCGAGCACGGCGACCCAGAACAGGAGCTGGACGGCCTCGCCGAGGACGAGGCCCCAGGGCAGGGCGTGGGGGCCCAGTGGCGTCAGCAGCAGCCAGGTCGACAGGATCACGACGCCGGCCCGCACCATGGGCGTGAGCGCCACGGCGAAGAAGTGGCCGTGCACCTCGTTGGCGACCCGGGCCACCGCCCCCGAGGTGGTCAGCACCATGAAGGGGAGCAGCTCCCACAGGAAGCGGTGGGCGAGGGCGGCGGTCTCGGGGGGAAAGTCGGTGATCGTCGCCAGCGCGGGCCCGGCGAGGAGGCAGACGAGCAGCCCGAAGGCCCCCGATCCGAGGGCCGCCCAGCACTGCAGTGATCCGATGAACGCCGGCAGGCGGGTGGGATCCTCCTGGCGCACCCGGGCCAGCGCGGGGATGGCGGCCGTGCCCAGCGAGGTGCTGGCCAGCACCAGCGAAAAGGTCGGCAGCGCGAGCGCCCAGTACCAGGCGTCGGTGACACCGCCGACGCCGAACCACAAGGCGATGACGGCAGGCACGGCGAAGGCCAGCCCGCGCGACAGCAGGGCGATGGGCACCAGCAGCAGTGAGGTCCGTCCGACCCCTGCGTCGCCGTCGCCGCGGGCCCCGGTGGCGGGCCCCTCGGTCACCTCGCGCCCCGGCCCTTCAGCACCGCGGGGAGTGTCTTGGCGAGGATGAGCACGTCGAGCCAGAAGGACCAGTCCTGCACGTAGGCGATGTCGTGGTTGACCATGGCTTCGAAGCCGAGGTCACTGCGGCCCGACACCTGCCAGGGGCCCGTGATGCCCGGGCGCACCTTCTGGCGCATCTCCATCCAGTAGGCGACCTCCGGGTCGCCGTCGGCGCCCTCGAGGTCCTTCATCGGCAGCGGCCGCGGACCGACCAGGTTCATGTCGCCGCGCACCACGTTCCAGAGCTGGGGCAGCTCGTCGACCGAGTACTTGCGGATGAAGTGGCCGAACGGCGTGATCCGTGGGTCGTCCTTCATCTTGAACAGGACGCCGTCTGTCTCGTTGTTCTCCTGCAAGGAGGCCCGCAGGGCTTCGGCGTTCACCACCATGGACCGGAACTTGAAGAAGGGGAACTTGCGGCCGCCGCGCCCGATGCGCTCCTGGATGAAGAAGACCGGGCCGCCGTCCTGCGCCTTGATGATCAGTGCCACGATGCCGACGAAGGGCAGCAGCAGCGACCCGCCGGAGCAGACCAGCACGAGGTCGAGCAGACGCTTCATCTGCTCGCCCATGGTCGGGTAGGCCAGGCGGGTGAGGTCGATGAGCTGGAGGTCGCCGAGGGAGGCGAGGTCGATCCGCGGGCTGGCGAGGCCCCAGGTGAACGGCACCTGGAGCACCCGCAGCCCCATGTGGTCGGCGCGGGTCGCCAGCATCAGCCCCTCTTCCCGGGTGATGCGCCGGGTGGCCAGGACGAAGACCTGGGCATCGTGGTCGTTCACGATGCGCTGCAGGTCGGCGACCTTGCCGAGGATGCGGCCCTCGGGGACGGCGACCTCGTCGTGTTCGTCCGTGGGCATCAGGAAGCCGACGAGCTGCAGGTCGGGACGCCCGCTGCGCTCCAGCCTCGACGCCATGGTGGCGGCGTCCCGCCCCACGCCGACGATGACGAGGCGCTGGAGCGCCATGGGCTTGGGGACGTGGCGGTTGATGCGGAAGAAGGACAGCCGCAGCACCACCATGGCCAGGCCGGTGATGCCCATGGTCGCCAGAACCAGGGAGCGGCTGTAGGTGCGGTCGGGCAGCAGGAACTGCAGCACCAGGACCAGGACCAGGACCACCGCGGTCGCCCGGCTGATGCCGGTGACGATGCGCGGCGAGCTGGTCATGCGGTCGGGGTCGTACAGCCCGACCTGCCGCAGCACCAGCAGCCAGCAGACGGCGACGGCGATGCCCGCGGGCATGAAGGGGTTGGGCAGCCACAGGTCCCACCAGCCCACGGGCACGACCATCTCGATGTGCGGCTTGTACCAGGCCCACACCTGGTGGCCGAACATGAGGCCCACGGTGATGGCGGCGAGGTCCAGCGCCAGGACCACGGCCTTCAGCAGGCCGAGTCGGGCCATGGCTCAGTCCAGCACGGAGGAGGTGCCCTGCGCACCGCCGCTGACCGCGTTGCGGTAGATGGCGGAGCCGGCGACGAAGGGGGCGAGGACCCCGGAGACCTCGCGGAAGAAGCGGCTGGCGTTGGTGATGGTCTTGGTGGGGACCACGACGATGTCTCCCTGCTGCAGGAAGACCATCTGGTCCATGCGCCCCTCTGAGAAGACGCTCTGCACGTCGACCGTGAACAGCCGGGGGTCCGACAGCCCGCCGCGGACCAGCAGCACGTTGTTGGTCCGGGCGTACTGGTTGATCCCGCCGGTGCGGGTCAGGGCTTCGAGCAGGCTCATCTCGTTGTTGAGCTGCAGCACGCCGGGGGAGGCGACTTCACCGAAGACCAGCACCTTCTGGCTCTGGAGCTCGACGATGTTCACCGCGACCTGCGGATCCTTGTAGTAGGCCGAGATGGCGTCGGTGAGCTGGTCGCGGATCTGGCTGTAGGTGCGGCCGGCGAGGTCCACCGTGCCGAGCAGCGGAAAGCTGATCGTGCCGTCGGGCGCGATGCGCACGTCCATGTCGAGGTCGTCGTGCTTCCAGACGGTGATCTGGATGCGGTCCCCCGGTCCGAGCTGGAATTCTTCGACGGTCGGGACGCGCAGCGCGTCGGCGTCCATGTCGGCGACGTTGGGGATGGGGCCCGTCTTGGGGCCGCAGCCGAGGGTGCCGGCCAGGGCCAGGAGCGGGAGGAGCGAGGGCATCGTGGGTCCTCGGATGCGGCGTCGGAAGCGATGGGACGCGCGGAGGGAACAAGGCGGTCCGCTGTCCGGCGGGCCCTATCGTGATCAGGGCAGGCGGGCACCGTACACGCCCGCGGGACGGATCGCCGCGACAAGTGCTTGCTGATGGGCGTTGTTGTCGGCTATACGGCCGAGATGAACTGCGCGACCTGCGTGCTGCGCCCGCACGCGCCGGTCTCTTCCCCTCCACTGCCGGGCCGGGGCGGAGCGCAAGCGTCGGGATCGAGTCGATGGAACTGCTGACCCTGTACACCGCCCTGCTTCGCCGGAAGTGGGTGATCGTCCAAGCCGTGGTGCTCTTCTTCGTGGGGGCGGTGGCGATATCGGTGGCGCTGCCCAAGAACTACAAGGCATCCAGCCGGGTCGTGGTCAGCACCAGCGACACCTCGCTGTCGATCCTCAACGACCTCGGCCTCGGTGAGATCGCGCAGGGGCTCTCGGACACCGACGACATCCAGAACAAGATCTCGCTGGCGACGACGCGGCCTGTCCTCGACGAGGTGATCTGGCGCCTGCAGCTCCGCGATGACAACGGGCGGCTCTACAACGCCGAAGAGATCCTGGTGCCCGGAACCTTCGGCGAGCTTCTCGCCGAACCGAACATCTCGGTCAGCCAGCAGCAGGGCACCGACCTGCTCGTGTTCGAAGCCAAGGCCGGTGACCCTGAGCTCGCCCGCCTCCTCGCCGACACGGTGGTGGAAGTCGCCATCCAGCGCTCCCAGCAGCGGGCGCGGCAGGACACCCGCAACGCCCGCCTGTTCATCGAGCAGCAGCTCGAGGTGGTCCGCCACGAATTCGACGGTGCGCTGCAGCAGATCGCCGACGTCCAGGCATCCGAAGAGGTCATTGACCTCGACAGCGAGCTGAAGGCCGCCGTCGCGCGGCTCAGCGAGCTGATGCTGTCCTACGAGCAGAACGCCGCCGCCATCCAGGAGACCCGGGCCCGCCTGTCGAAGGCCCGGGCCTTCCAGGGCCGCGAGTCCGTGGACCAGGTCGCCGCGACGACCTCGTCGACCAACAAGCTCGTGGCGATGCTGCAGGAAGACCTGACCAACCTGCGGCAGAAGCGCGCCACGGAGCTGACCGACAAGACGCCCGAGCACCCCGACGTCAAGAACCTCGACGAGCTCATCACCCAGACCGAAGCCCAGCTCGACGAAGCCCTCGCCGCCCAGCACGCCCTGGACCCGACGGTCGAGCAGTACGAAGCGCAGCTCTCCGGTCTCATCAAGAAGGGCGCCGAGATCGACGCCTCGATCCAGCGCACGACGGAACAGTTCAGCAGCTACCCGGACAAGATGCGGCACATGTCGCAGCTCGAGCTGGCCGCCGACGCCGCCGAGAACGTCTACAAGTCGCTGCAGGAGCAGAACTACCAGGTCGGTGTGGCCGAGTCGATGCTGGTCAGCGACATGCAGCTCGTCGAACCGGCGGTCGCGCCGGAGCGGCACTACAGCCCCAAGCTGCTCGTCAACGCCATCTTCGGCCTGTTCGCCGGCGGCGTCTTCGGGTTCGGGCTGGCCTTCCTCTTCGAGTACATCGACGACACGGTGCGCACCCCCGAAGAGCTCTCCCAGGTGTGGGAGGTGCCGAAGCTCGGCGTCGTTCCGCGCTTCAAGCTCACCGGTGAGCGGCGCGTGGTGGACGAGCTTGCGACGACGCACCCCATCTCCGAGTCCTACCGGACGATCCGCAACGGCCTGATGTACGCCTCGCTGGACAAGCCCCTGCGGCTCATCGCGGTGTCGTCGGCCGTGCCCTCCGAGGGCAAGAGCACCTTCTCCGTCAACCTGGGGATCAGCTTCGCCCGCGAGGGCAAGCGTGTGCTGCTCATCGACTGCGACCTCCGCCGCCCGGCCCAGCACCGCAACTTCCCGCTCGTCAGCAACCACGTCGGACTCACCGACGTCCTGACTGGGAAGTCCAGCTTCGACGACGCCGTCCAGGAGACGACGGTGCCGAACCTCGTACTGCTCACCAGCGGTCCGACGCCGGCCGATCCAGCCCGCCTGGTCGAGAGCCTGCGGCTGCGGCAGCTCCTCCTGGACTTCCGCAAGCAGTACGACGTCGTCATCGTCGACACGCCGCCATGCCTCGTGGTCAACGACTCCATCGTCATCGGCCGCGCGGTCGACGGGATGATCCTGGTCGTCGAGAGCGGCAGCACCAGCCGCAAGCTGGTCGCCGAGATGAAGAACCGCTTCGAGGTCGCCGGGCTCGACCCCGTCGGCGTCGTGCTCAACAAGCTCGACTTCGTCAGCAGCGGCTACGGCTACTACTACAAGGCCTACCGTCGCTACGGCGCCGAGGGTGGCGCGGAAGGCGCCAGGGACGGCGCCGCGGCCGAGGGTGGCGACAAGGACAGCACCGGGGGTGCGGCGTGATGATCCTCCTCACGGCGCTGCTGGTGGCCTGTGGTCCCTCGCCCGACGACGTCGCGGCGCAGCTCTCCTCTGACAACCCGGCGGTCCGCGAAGACACCGCGCGGCGCGCGCGCAACTTCGACTCGCCGGCCGTGATCGCGGGGCTGATCAGCTCGCTGGACGACGACAGCGAGAAGGTGCGGCTCAACGCCATCGCCAGCTTGATCGCGCTCGACGCCAAGGACGCGGTTCCCAAGCTGGCGACGATGATCACGACGGATCCCTCGGCTGATGTCCGCCAGGACGCCATCGACGCGCTGGGACGGATGCCGGATCCGCGTGCCGTCGATCCGGTGGTTGCCCTGCTCGAAGGCACCGCCGACACCAAGCCGCCGCTCAACGCGATCTGGGCCGCCGGGCAGCTCGGCGACATGAAGGCGCTGCCGGTGCTGACGAAGCTCCGCGACAGCCGGGACCCCTACGTGGCCTACAACGCCAACCAGGCGCTGCGGCGGATCCGCCCGAGCACCGGCGGCTGAGGGCTGTCAGCTACCGGGTTGACGCGGATCGACCTCGTCGCCGAGCGTCCAGCCGCCGTGTTCCTGGGGCAGGATCCACGCCAGCCGGGCCTGGAGCGTGACCATGACGCGCCACTCGGCGGGTGTCTCGGTCTCGCCGACGGTCTGCGCGAAGCGCCGGGTGAGCTGGTTGCGGATCACCCACTCCGAACGGGTCGGCAGGTCGAGGTCAAGTCCGGCGGTGGCCCGCTGCGGGAGCCAGCCGGCGGACTCCTGGCCGGCCACGCGACCAAAGGCCGACAGCTCGCCGACGAGCCCCTGGCGTAGCATGACGCTCCAGTTCCCCTGATCCTGGACCTGCGCGCCGGGCCGGGTGTCGGCAAACTGCAGGCGGAGCGCGTCGACACCCATGCGTCGCATGTCGACGTAGGCGACCAGGGCCAGCTCCGGGTCGACCTCTTCCGCCGCGTCGTTCAGGTCGACCACCTGCAGCGCCACGCCGGTGCGGGTCACGGGCTTTCTGGCCGGACGGCGGCGATGGGTGGGCGGGTCGTCCTCGATGTCGGCTTCGGCGGCACGGACCTGCTGGTGGTCGACGTTGTAGCGCAGCCGCGGCCCGCCGGGCTGCGGGTGGATCTCGAGGTTGGCGCCGGAGACCGTCGCCCCGATGCGGTAGAGCGCGCCGAGCGCCTCGTTGCGCTCGAAGGTCTCCCGCAGCATGCGCTCGAGGCCCGCCATCGCGCCCAGCTCGGCGAGCTGGCGCGCCCGCTCGGCGTCCGCTTCGTCCAGCCAGGGACGCTCGCGGTCGAAGGCGTACAGCCGCCACCACGCCGACATGCGGTTGGCGCTGTCCCGGTACAGCGGCGACGCGTGTCTGCCCGCCATCACCTCGGTCGTCGCCGCCTGCCAGCGGTCGATGTAGACGCTGGCCAGGCGCGGTGGAGGTGCAGGAGACGCGCAGCTCAGCCCTGACGGGGTGGGTGACGGTGACAGCTCCGCTGCGGCTACGCCGGGTGGCCGCACGGCGGCCAGCATCACCAGCACAGCGACGCGGGCGGGTCTCATCTCTTCCTGGACTCCACCGTGGGGGAGGTGGGGAGAAGGTAGCACGCAGGCGGGCGGCTGGAGAGGGGGCGACAGGGGTCCCGAGATCGGCCGCGCTCCCTGCGTGCTACGGTTCGCCGATGCCGACGACACCGTCGTTCCTGGCCGGTCTCCGGAGAGCCCTCGTGGTCGTCGGCCTCGTCGGGGCGCTGTGTCCGGCGGCGGCGTGGTCGGGTCCTCGCGACGACCCCTGGGCTCGTGGCGTCGAGCGGCTGTGCCGCCTGGAGGGTCTGGACTGCGTGCTGGGGGCCAGCGACCACAGCCGCCTGCGCCAGGCGGAGCGCCTGCTGCTGCGCAGCCCGGTTGACGGTCCGGATCCCCTCGGTGACGCGCTGGACCTGGACCTGGACCCGGAGCTGGTCGCTGCTCGCGGCGATGCGCGCTGGCTCGCGCCGCCCTGGCGGCTGCTCCCGCTCGGCGCGGTGTCGGTCGGCAACCTGGTGCCGGACTACCTGGGGGGGGATGAAGAGCCGGGCCTCCTGTCGCTGCGCGCTGGCGGCGAGGGGCGGGCCTACCCGGGGCTGCTGGAGCTGTCGGTGGCAGCCGAGGGGCGCCTCGACCTGGCAGGACAGCCCGTCAGCGGCGGGCTCGGTGTGCGCGAGGCCTGGGCGGGTGTGGCCTGGAAGGGGGTCGTCGCCGGCTTCGGCTTGCGGGATCGGCACGTCGGTCCCGGCCACCGCGGCTCGCTGATGCTCACCGACAACGCCGCTCCCACGCCCTTCGGAAGCCTGGCGGGCACCAGCGCGGCCGATCAGCGCTTCGGACGGGTGCACGCCGAGTTGGGCGCGGGCTGGATCCCGGGGCCGCGCACGGACGTGGCCAACCCCGGCTGGTTGCTGATGGATCTGCGCTACCTGCCGGTCCCCGAGCTGGAGCTCGGCGCCACGCGCGTGGGGATCTTCGGGGGGCAGGGCCGGCCGCTGCCGTCGGTCGGCCAGCTCCTGCTCCCGACGGATCCCCACGTCTACGACGACCCGGACCAGGTCGAGCCCGACCAGGACGAGATGGCCGCCCTCGACATCCGCACGACGCTGCCGGTGGGCCGCTGGACCGGTCGCGGCTCGCGGCGGGACGCCGTCACCGGCATCGACTTCGTCGAGCTGTGGTGGCAGTACGGCGCCGAGGACATCATCGCGCTGGACCTGGGCGGCGTGCCCTACCCCTCACTGGCGGGCGTGGCCAACCTCTTCGGTGCCGAGCTGGTCGCGGGGCCGCTCGGCCTGAGCTTCGAGGGGGCGCGGATCCTGGACGACTACTTCCGCTGGTACACGGGGCACCGCGTCTACCACGACGGCTTCACCCACCTCGACCGCGTGATGGCGCACGCCGCCGGTGGAGACGCCCTGTCCTGGTGGGGGGCGCTCTCGTGGGAGCCGGGCCCATGGGGAGTCGAGCTGAGCGCGGAGCACCGCGTCCGGGTCGGCGTGGTGGAGTCGCTCGGCCAGAACCTCATGGCGCTGGCCACCGACGAACGGCGCACCCGGGTCGGCGTGAGCGGCTGGCGGCTGACGTCGCTTGGCTGGTGGAAGCTGACGGTCGAGGGGGAGCGTGTCACCGGCGTCGACTTCGTGCCCGGCCGTGCAAGCTGGGGTGGCCGCGTGGCCATCGGGCGATGAGCGTCGTACCATGCCGCCGCACCTCGCTCCGCCTGCGCAACCGGTCGGTGAGCCCATGATCCGCGGTCGCCCCTTCGCCCTCCTCACCAGCCTGCTGGTGGCGTGTTCCGGAGGCAGGCCGGCACCGACGCCGGAGCCCACCGGACCGCCCGGCGCCCCGCCGATCAGCGACGCGCCGGTGAGCGACCGCCTGGTCGTCATCCACCTGCCGGGTGTCGATCCCGACCTCGTCGAGCGCTGGCGCACGGATCTGCCGACGCTGGACCGGCTCTCGCCCGGCCGTCAGCTCCCCCGGGTGGACTTCGATCCGCCGGGGCTGTGGAGCGTCGTCGGGGACCAGGCGGCGACGGGCCGGCGCGCCGGGGCGGCGGGCCCCCTCGGCGGCGCCACCCTCGATCGCGCCAGCGGGCAGCTCGTGCCGGCCAGGCTGGCGGCCCAGGCCCGCACGCAGCCTGGCTACTGGGAGATCGCCGCCCGGGCGGGCGTGCCGACGCGCAGCCTGTGGATGCCGGGGCCGCTTCCGCCCTCCGACACGCCGAACCTCCACGCCGTCCCTGCTGAGCTTCCGGCCGACCAGCCCTTCGGCGGGATCTGTGTCGCCGTCGGTGGGGCCACTCCTCCGACCGCACCGGAGCTGGGCTTCTCGACCGCGGTGGAGGGGGAGGGCCCGT
The DNA here is from genome assembly GCA_964599085.1 of uncultured Enterobacterales bacterium. Taxonomy (GTDB): domain Bacteria; phylum Myxococcota_A; class UBA796; order UBA796; family UBA2385; genus J125. Next base: position 28,823 of record CAZRFD010000059.1, read on the forward strand.
GGACCGTGTCGGTGCCCCTCGGCGAAGAGCTGTCCTGGTCGCTGGAGGTGGAAGCCCTCCGCCTCGACGCCTGGCGGATGACCATCGGCGGTGTGCGCACCGACCTCTCCGCCGGTGAGATCAGCGCCCCGGTGGGGGTCGCGCTGCCCGACGCCCTCGGGGGCGGCGAGGTCCTCGTGCGGGTGGCCGCGACCAGGCAGGGTGGCGGTGCGTTGCTGTCGGTGCTCGAAGCAGGCGTCGGTGGTGGCGGTGATCGTGCCCAGACCGTGCCGCCGGGTTTCCGCGCGGAGTGGGAGCGCTTCCACGGCCGGCTCGACACCACCGGTGGCGCCTCGGGTGCGCTGCGGGCGCTCTCCGCGGGGCTCATCGGGCCCGGCCAGCTCGTGCAGGTCGCCCAGGACGAACTCGAAGACCGCGGTGCGATCCTGGTCGAAGAGCTTCGTCGTCACGACGCGCGCCTCGTCGTGGCCGATCTTCCGGAAGCCGGGCTGGTCACCCAGGGCCTGTTCGGGCTGAGCGACTCGCACCACCCGACCTGGTCGGCAGACCTGGCGGCGCAGTACGGCCCGGCCCCCAAGACGCTCTACGTGGCGCTGGACGGCGTGCTCGCCGATGTCCGGCGGACCCTGGACGAGGGGGATCGGCTCCTCATCGTGTCCGATCACGGTGTGCACTCGGCGCATGCGCTGGTGGACCTCAACGCCCAGCTCGCGGCGCTCGGGCGGATCGACGGCGCGCCCGCAGCCGGTCAGGCACCGGCGGTGCTGGGCCTCGACCTGCCCTGGAGCCGGGTCCGCGCCTGGTCGACGGGGCCCGGCTACGTCTATGTCAACGCCGAGGGTCGCGGCCCGTCGGGGACCGTGCGGGCGTCGCGGGTCGACGCAGAAGTGGCCGCGCTGCGCAGCGCCCTGGCGGGGCTCAAGCTCCAGGACGAAGCGGTCGTCGCCGATGTCCGGACGGGAGCAGAGGTCTTCCCCGCGCTCGACGCCGACCAGCGGCCGGATCTCGTGGTGCGCTTCGCCGAGGGCTTCGACGTTTCGCCGGTGTCCTGCCACGGCGGTGTGGGCACCCGACCCATCAGCCCGAACCGGGCGGGTGTGACCGGTGGGGTCGGCGCCACCACGGTCGACCTGTCGGGCTTCGCCGTCAGCAACTTCGGCTCCGTGCCCGACGACGCGCAGGTCATCGACCTCGCGCCGACGGTGCTCTCGCTGCTCGGAGTCGAAGCGTCGACACCGCTGGACGGCAAGGTCTGGGACATCGCCTTCCGCAGGCCCGACACGCTCCCGCGCGCCCCGTGATCGGCCGCCTCGCCCGCAGCCTGTGGCACGGCCTCGCTGGCGGCCTGCTCGCCGGCAGCACCGTGGGCCTCGCCGAGGCCGTGTGGATCCTGTCCCAGGCCCCGACCGGCGAGTACCTGGCGCTGGTCCACGCCGCGCTGCTCTACGGGGTGCTCGGGGGAGGGCTCGGGCTCCTCGTGGGGCTGTTCGTGGCGCTGGCGCGGGCGCTGTGGCCGGGGCTCCAGGACCCCCTGGCCTACAGCTTCAGCGCCCTCGCGGTCGGGGTCGGCATGGGGGCGGTCGTCCTCGCCGCCATCGTCGATCGCGTGGTCTACCTGGAGCTGGGCATCGGCGCGCCGGGGCTCGTGGCCCTGGTGGTGCTGTGGGTGGTCGTGGCCACGCTGGGGCTGTGGCTGGGGCCGGTCTTCCTCACCCGGACGCCGCTGAAGATCCTGCTGTTGCCTCGGGGCTCGCTCACCGCCTGGGTGTCGCTGGTCGCCCTGGCGGCGCTCTTCTCGGTGTCGCCTGTCGAGGAGCCTGGAGGCGCCGCCATGTCGCCGCTGCGCCCGCCGCCACCTGACCTGGTGGAGGCGCCGGACCTGCTCGTGATCACGGTCGAGTCGCTGCGGGCCGACGCCTGGGATGGGCCTGCGGCGCGGACGCTCGCCGAGCAGGGCACGGTCTACACCGAGCACCGCGCTCCCTCGAGCTGGACGCGCCCATCCCTCGCCTCCCTGCTGACGTCCGAGCTGCCGGCCGCCCATGGCTGCGACGTGGTCACTGCGCGGCTGGAGGCGGACCGCGTCACGCTGACCGAGGCGCTGCAGGACCGCGGCTTCGTCACCGGCGGCTTCGCGGCCCGAAGCGAGCTCGAGCGTGGCTTCGGCTTCGACCAGGGCTTCGACTGGTTGCTGGGCATGGACGCACAGCGAGGCGTCTTTCGATCGGCGAGCGGCCGTCGGCTGATGCTGGCTGGCGCCATCCGGCAGGACTTCCGGAGGCTGCGTGGGGTCGATCTGGTGCCCGGTGACGTCTACCGCCCGGCGACTGAGGTCGTGGCGCAGGCGGAACGCTTCATGGCAGCCAACCGTGACGCGGGCAACCACTTCATGGCCTGGTTGCACCTCGCCGAGCCGGCGCTGCCCTGGTTCCTGGACGATGGTCGGGTGATCCACGACGAGGGCGAGGTCGCCGCCCTGGGCCCGGCGGGTGCCCGCGCCGCCTACATCGAGCAGGTCGCCCGCGTCGACGCGGCGGTCGGAGAGCTGCTGCGGTGGCTGGATGGCCGCGGCATGCTCGAAGACATGGCTGTCGTGCTCGTCGGCCTGCACGGCGAGGAGCTGTTCGATCACGGCGGCTACGGTCATGGCCAGACGCTGTACCAGGAGGTGGTGCACACGCCGCTGGTCGTGAAGCTGCCGGGGGCCGTCGGGCGCGGCGAGCAGGTCGTCGAGCCCGTGCGCACGCTGGACATCGCGCCCACGCTGGCCAACGCGGTCGGCGCCACGGTCCCGCCACCCTGGGAGGGGGAGCCGCTGCCGACGGCGAGGCGCGAGCCCCTCCCCGGGGGGCCCGGCGACCGTCCCGACCGGCGCCCCGTCGTGTCCCAGCTCCGGCTCGGTGGTGCGGTGCTGGACGCGATCGAGGTGGACGGCTGGAAGCTCGTCCGGGCCAACGAGGGCAACCCCCGTCACCTGGACAGCACCGAGGTCTACGAGCTGCGGCGTGATCCCGGGGAGCGCAGCAACCTCGTGGGCCAGGCCGGCGCGCGGCAGGCGGATCTCTCGCGGACGCTGCGGGCGACCCTGGCGCGATCGGCGTCGTGGCGCACCCGTCCGCCGGTGCCCGGGCCGTGAGCGGCCAAGCCAGTCGGGCCGGGCCCCGCCCCGGTCCCGTCGGTGGTGCCGGCCGTGGGGCGCGCACGCTGATCATCGGCTGGGACGGGGCCACCTGGGACCTGGCTGCCCCCTTCGTCGAGGCAGGCGACCTGCCCACGCTGGCGACGCTGATGCGGGCGGGGGGCCACGGCCCGCTCCGCAGCACGACCCCACCGATGACGCTGCCGTCCTGGAGCAGCGTGCTGACGGGCTGCAACCCGGGCAAGCACGGCATCTTCGACTTCGTCCATCGCCAGCCGGGGTCCTGGCGGCTGCAGTTCACCAACGCCACCTGGCGGCAGGTCCCGACCCTGCACCGGATCCTGTCGGATCGCGGCGCGCGGGTGGTGTCGCTTGCGGTTCCCACGACCTGGCCGCCCGATCCCATCGACGGCGTGGTCGTCTCCGGCTTCGACAGCCCCGTGGCCACCGGCATCGACGGCAGCTTCTGCCATCCGCCGGAGCTGCACGAGGCGCTCCTGCGCCGCTTCGGCGGCATGGCCTTCGCCGACTTCCAGGAGCGGCGGATCGGGCCTGGCTGGCACGATGACGCGCTGACGCGCCTGCTGGCCGAGGTGGATCGCAAGCGGCGCATCGCCGAGTGGTTGTTGGGCCAGGAGCGCTGGGACCTCTTCATGCTGGTCTTCGGCGAGTCCGACACCGTCAGCCACCACTTCTGGATGTTCCACGACCCCGACAGCCCGCGCCATCCCGCTGGCGCCCCGGCCCGCCTGCGGGAAGCGATCCGCTCGGTCTACCGGGCGCTGGATCGGGCGCTTGGACAGCTCTTGGAGATGGCGTCCCCCGACCTGCTCTGCATCTGCAGCGATCACGGCTTCGGAGGCGCCGGCGCGCACGTCCTCTTCCTCAACCGCTTCCTGGAGGAGTCGGGCTTGCTGCGCTACCGCCACGGGCGCAGCGTCGCGCGAGGGCGAACGGCGAGCGGCATCGTCGACGGGGCTCGCAGCTTCGCCGTCGAGCGCCTGCCCGCGCCTGTCCAGCAGCGGATCTTCCGGGCTCTGCCGGGCTCGCTGCTGGGGCTGGCGGAGTCTCGCGTCCGCTACGGGGACATCGATCTGGCGGGGTCCCGCGCCGTCTCGGACGAGCTGAACTACGCCGCCACGATCCACCTTGACGTCGGGCCGCGACAGCGCGATGCCCTGATCGACGAGCTGTCCGCGCGCCTGCTCGACTGGCGGGTCGACGGCCATGCACCCGTTGTCGCCGTGCACCGGCGGGAGGAGATCTACAGCGGCCCATGGGTCGAGCGCAGCGCCGACCTCGTGCTGGAGCTGGCGCTCCGCGACGGATACGCCTACACGCTGCTTCCCTCGCTGCAGTCCTCGCACGGTCGGACCTGGCGGCGCCTGCAACCCGACGAGCATGCGGGTGGCAAGGGGCTCGGCATGAACGGTAGCCACCGCCCCGACGGGCTGCTGCTGCTGTGGGGGAGGGGAGTGGTTCCGGGGCCCGTCGAGGGCGCCAGGGTGGAGGATGTGGCGCCCACCTTGCTCTCGCTGTCGGGTGAGGCGGTGCCCACCTGGTTCGATGGCCGGTCGGTGCTGGAGGGGGAGCGAGGGCGCCGCGCCAGTGCGGCAGGGACGGAGCGCGCGGGGGGGCGCTCAACCGGACCCCGCGCAACGCTGCCCGACGAGGCGGCGGCGATCCGTCGGCGCCTGGAGCGCCTGGGCTACCTGTGAGCGGCTCGCAGCCCGCCGTTGGCGCCTCGGAGGAGGCGCGTCCGCTGGACATCCTGCACGTCGCGGCGTGCCCCTTCCCCTCGGCCCAGGGCACGCAGGTCTACCTGCGGGGGCTGCTCGCGGCACAGCGGCGTCGCGGTCATCGTGTGCGCCTGCTCTGCTTCGGCTTCGGTGATGGCGGCCCCTCCGGCGGGGTGGAGCTGGTCGGTGGGCCAAGCCTTCCGCTCTACCGCCGGCTGCGGGCGGGGCCCGATCCCTTGCGTCCCTTCCTCGACCTCGCGCTGGTCCCGAGACTGCGCCGCCTCTCACCGGATCTCGTGCACCTCCACAACTACGAGGCGCCCGTCGTCGATCTCCTGGCCCGCCACCTCGACAGGACGGCCAGCCCCGCTCCCCGGGTCTATACCGCCCACAACCTGATGGCCGACGAGCTGCCGACCTACGCGCGGACGCGGGTGGGCGCCCTGGCCTCCGCGGCACTGGGGGCGATCCTGGACCGCACCGTCCCCCGACGCGCCGACGCCGTCGTGGCGCTGGATCCTCGCGCGGTCCCGCGGCTGTGTGCGGTGGGCTGCACGTCGGTGTACGCCATCGCGCCGGGTGTCGATCCAGCGGAAATCACGCCGGTCGCGCCCGCGCCGCTGCCCCCGGGGCCGTGGGTGGTCTATGCCGGCAACCCCGACCGCTATCAGGACCTCGACGTGCTGTTCGCAGCGATGGCGGGCCTGCGGCGGGCCCGCCTGCTCGTGGTGTCCGCTGCCCCTCGCGCCGCCTTCGGTGCCGGCCTGCCGGCGCGTGCCCGGGTCGTTCGCGCCCCGGACTTCGCCACGGTGGCCGGCCTGCTGTCGGCCGCCACCGTCGCCGCGCTGCCCCGTTCCCGCTGCGCGGGCTACCCCATCAAGCTTCTCGACTACCTCGGCTTCGGGCTCGCCACGGTGGGGGCGGAGGGGGCTGTCGCGCCAACACCCGGCGTGCTGCACGTCCCCAACCGCGACGTCGGGGCGCTCCGGAGGGCGCTAACTGCCCTGCTCGACGACCCCGCGCGCCGCGTGGCCCTGGGTCGGGCAGGACGCGCGCACGTGCTGGCGCAGCGAGGCTGGGACGCCGTCGCCGCGGCCCATGACCGGGTGTACGGCGCCGTCTTGGGGCATGATGTGCAGAAGTGCGCCGCCGGACGCTATGATGCGAGCCGTCATGGGTGACGCGGCGCCCGGCCTCCGGATCCGCACGAGGTGGAGAACATGGCAATCGAGATTCGCACCGGCACGCTCCTCGCTCTGCTGTTTGCAGCGGGCTGCACCGGAAAGGACGACTCACCCTTCGGCGGCTCCGGCGGGACCAGCACCGACCCGGCCACCGATGTGGACACCGGTGACACGGGCGGCGGTGGCGACTCCGGCGGCGACGGCGGCGGCGGCGGTGACGGCGGTGGTGACGGTGGCGACACCAGCGCCAGCTTCGACAACCCCGGCGACGTGGTGCCGTTCTCCGACTCCGACGGCCTGGCCACGGTCGATCTGGTCGACCAGAGCGGGGACAGCAACCAGGACCAGGAATTCTACCTGGTCATGCTGCGCACGCTCGACTCCGAGCTCGGCTACCAGCTCCGCTACGACAGCGCGGCGGGCGGCAGCGACAAGTCGCTTCAGCGCAGCACCCCGCTCAAGCACTTCGCCGAACCCGTGCTGTCGCGGGACGATCGGCTGACCCCGGAACGGCGCGCGCTGCGGGACGCCATTCGCTCCGGCGACGTCAAGTCGGCGACTCCCCCTCCTCCCGCCCCCTACGACGCCACCGACATCGGGACGGCGCAGCGCGAGTTCCGCGTTCGGAATTCGCTGGTCGACGAGTCCAGCTACAGCGCGTCCTCGGCCACGCTGTGGGCCATCGGCGACACCGTGGCGATCTGGGTGGACGACACCGTGCCCATCGACTGGGACATCGACTGCGACGGCGTCGTCGACGTCCCGGACGACTACGACGCGTACGGCTTCGACAACTGCGATCTGCAGACCATCGCCGACATCGTCGACACCAACATCATCCCGAACACCCGGGCGACCTTCGGAGATGAATCCGACGTCAACGGCGATGGCCTGGTCAGCGTCGTCATCACGCCGGAACTCAACGTCATCAGCTTCACCAGCGACGACGAGAGCGTGCAGGGTGCCCTCGTCGGCTCCTACGCGGACCCCGAAGTCGACCTCAACGACTGGGACGCCGACAGCAACCCGGTCAGCGACGAACAGGAAGTCATCTACGTCTTCGCGCCGGACCCCTACGGCTTCTACAACCCCAGTGCCACGGCGACCGTCGACGAGTACACCAGCATGGAACTCGCCGCGCAGATCGCGCGCTCCTTCTTCGCGCTGGTCTCCTACAACCAGCACGTCCTGGTCGCCGGTGGCGAAGTGGAAGAGGGTTGGGTCAACCAGGCCTTCGGCGCGCTTGCGGCCGACCTGACCGGCTTCGGTGCCGTCTACTACGACGACGCCTGGGACTACATGGATGCTCCGTACCTGCAGCCCCTGGTCACCACCTCGGACGCCGGCACCCTGAGCACCGACTCGGTGGGCGCGCAGTACCTGTTCGCCCGCTGGCTCTACGACGCGTTCGGCGCCAAGACCCTGGCCAGCATCGTGCAGGTACCGGCTGCCGACTCGGGCTCCGACACCCCCACGACGGGCGTGGACAACATCGCCAACGTCATCGGGTCCGAATTCTCCGACATCGCCCTGTCGTGGCAGATCGCCCTGCTGACGACGGGCGTCACCAACAGCGACGGCGATGCCCTGGTCAGCACCAAGGAGTACGCCCAGTACGCCGACGCCGTCTCGCTGTCGGCGCCGACCTCGGACCCCTCCTCGGGCGACTTCTACGGCGCCAATGGCTACCAGTCCGGGATCGATGTCCGCGGGACCAACCGCTACATGGAGGGTGGCACCACCGACCGCCCCGTAGAGAACGCCAACAACCGCGTCGTCAGCAGCGGGCCGGACCACTTCACCTACGTGACCGGCAACGAGTTCTGGGGCTACCTCAACGGCGAGTACGCCGCCCAGGTGGTCCGCCTCACCGACATCACCTTCGATGAAGCGCAGCTCAAGATCCAGGCCGGCAACTCAGGATTCGTGGGCGCCATCGTGCGCTGGAACGACCCCGACGCGTTGACGCCGGATCTCGAGGTGGAGCGCATCTTCTCGCCGACATCGGTCGACAACGTCGAGCTGCCGCTGCTGCCCTCGGACGGAAGCCGCGTCTACGGTGTCGGTCAGATCAGCACCGAGGGCTTCACGACCCTCGTCCTCGACGACGGCACCACCGCGGAGGCGCCGGTGGCCGACACCGACCGCTGGCTGCTGAGCCTCGACGACTTCCCCGTCGGAACCGACGTCAGCGTCGCGGTGCACCTGACCCGGCAGTACTCCAACGACAGCGGAGACGCCGGTCCCTTCGACCCCTGGCTGTCCGTCGTGCCCACCAGCCTCGTGCCGACGCCGACGGTCGAGGGCACCAACCGCGGCGCCTGCACCGAGGGGCTGGACTTCCAGTACCCGACCTCGATGCTCGAGTACCTCTACTACCAGCTCTTCACCTCGTCGGATGACGGCTCTGGTTCCTGGGTGGAACCGACGCTGAAGGAGCCCTTCTCCTGCGGCACGGATGCCGGCACCACCACATGCGGTGAAGACTGGGATCGCGACGGCATCCTCGACGTCGATGAGCTGCAGCCGCAGAGCTTCATCGAGCAGGTGCACGCCATGCAGTGCACGCTCTACGGCAACGACACCAGCCTGTTCGAGCTGGTCCTGCCCGAAGAAGTGATCGACTTCGACACCATCGACGATGACGAAGTCTCCTACTACGACCGCGCCCGGAACCTCGGCGGGATGGCCGACGACTCCGGCGAAGAAGCCTTCATCGAGGTCACGCTGACGGGCGGAGAGGACTACCTGATCATGGTCGGTGGCTACAGCTACCAGGGCACCTACGAGCTCGAGGTCGCCGCGGTGGACTGACCCCCGGTCCGGTCGCTCCGGCACCGCGCGCCCGCTCCGGTCTCGGAACGGGCGCGTCGTCGTCGGGGGGGCGATAGCTTGCCGGCGGAGGAGCCCGTGCACCACGACGAGCCTGGTCGACAGGGAGGAGCATCGACGGAGCTGCCAGCGGCTGCTGGTGCGGGCCGTGACCCCGGTGCCGATGGCCTCGGGGGGCGTCGGGCGGGCGGTGAGCCAACCCGCCGCGACCACATCCGCAGCGTGGTCCTCTTCCTGCTCACGCTGCTGTGCGTCTACTGGGTCTACGGCACGCAGTGGATGGGCGGCGATCCGTTCTCCGACCCCGAGACGGCGGCTGGGGCGGCCCGCTTCGCTGGCGGGCTGATGTCGGTGCTCCTCGCCCACGAGATGGGCCACTACGTCGTGGCGCGGCGGCATGGGTTCCGGCTGAGCCTGCCCTACTTCCTGCCAGTACCGGTGGCGTTTGGCACCTTCGGGGCGATCATCCGGCTCAAGAGCCTGCCGCGTACCCGCAGCGGCCTGCTGGAGATGGGAGCGGCCGGACCCCTCGCCGGCTTCGCGGTCGTCCTGGTGCTGCTGGTCCTCGGACTGCCGGGAACGACGGCCCTGGACCATGTCCAGGTCGTGCTCCCGCCGGGGATGACCGAGCTGCCGCCGCCGGTGGTGCCGGACCCGTCAGCCCTCGATCCGGTCTGGGCGTGGCTCGATCGTGTGCTCAGCTCCCCGCCCCTGGCCTCGCTCATCCCCGTACCTCCGCCCGACACGCAACCCTTCATGATCATGGCGAACCCGCTGATCATGGATCTCGTCGCCGAGCTGGTCATCGGCCATGCGCCGGGCCGCTACGACGTGCTGGACCCCCTGGCCATGGCGGCGTGGGTGGGGTGCCTGATCACGGCGATCAACCTCGTCCCCATCGGGCAGCTCGACGGCGGCCACGTCTTCAACGCGCTGTTTCCGCGGTGGGCCCGCGGCGTGTCGAAGCTCGGGGTGGCGATCGCGCTGGTCGCCGGCACCGCGTGGATGGGCTGGGCGGTCTGGGGCGTGTTGCTGCTGGCGCTGCGAGCCTGGCGCTCCCTGCCGGTGCCGCCCCACCCGCCCCCGAGTGACCGGGCAAGGCTCATCTCCGTCATCACAGCGCTTGCCTTCGTCGCCTGCTTCATGCCGAAGCCGATCGAGATCGAGCACATCGCGCTGGACGAGATCGACTTCGTGACCGCCGACGGCCAGCCGGCGCTGGCTCCGGCGTCGCCGTGACGCTACGTCCGGACGACTGCGGTGGCCTCGGAGCGCCGCTGGAGGACCGTTGACGACAACGACCCTGCTGCGCGTCGCCGCGGCGCTGCTCTTGCCAGCACTCCTTGGCTCCTCTGCGCGGGCAGCCGAGTACTGGGCGGAGTCCGGCCCGGTGCCCACTCGGGCGGAGGCGACGACGCTGCGCAACAGCCTCGATCTCGACGCCCTCTCGCGACAGCTCGATGACGGGGACATCAGCGCCCGGGTCGTGCGGCGCCTCATCGAGGGCGAGGGTTGGCGCTTCGTGCTCAGGGTGGACGGCCTCGACGACGAAGAGGCCTCCGCTGTGGCCGCGCAGGCAATTGCTGGCACGGGAGTGCCGGCTGCGGCCTGGATGCGAGAGGGCGACACGGTGTCGGCGCTCGATGGGGTGGTCACACAGGCTGACGCCGCCGACGCTGCGGCGGCCTTGTCGACCGCAACCGCGGGTGACCTGCCCACGGCGCGGCAGGTCCTTCGCAGGGCCGTCAAGGCACATGGTGGAAGCCACGACCCGCTGGAGCGCGTGGAGCTCGCGACCTCGCTTCGCTTCTCCTACACCCGGGACGCCGTCCTCGCCGATGGTCACCTCCGGGCTCGCAACCTGCTGCAGCGGCTGGGCGAGGCCCTGCGTCTCGATGTCGAGGTCGTCGAGGGGGAGGGGGTCGACAGCACCACCATCCTCACCGCGGACAACCGCGCCTGGGTCGTGGTCGCCTCGGACGCGCAGCCGCGAGACCCGACGCGGAGCCGCGAGGTGCTGGCGCGCTTCGGGCCCGAGTCGGTCCTCGCGATCCCCCTGGGCTTCACCCGCGACGTTGAACGGGCCGCCGCCTGGCAGGATCTGGCGGTGGTCGCGGGGGCCGAGCTCGCGGGCGGACCGGCCTGGAAGCTCGCTCCGCGCGACCCCGCCGCCGACACCGAGGGCGCCGACTCTGAAGGCCTGGTCTCGGCCTGCTTCGACCAGGTGGATGGCCGCCTCGTCCAGGTGCAGTGGCGCAGCCGGGCCGGCCTGATGCGCTTCGACTTCGACGACTATCGTGAGCTGGACGACGACTTCGTCGTGCCGATGTCGATCGCGATCTGGCGGGACGATGTGGCGATCGAGCTGGTCTCCATCGACGAGCTTGCCCTGGAGATCCCCCTGGAAGCGACGCTCTTCAGCGATCCTTGAGAACCTGGACCCATCGTCGAACTGCGGGTTGACAGCGCGACAGGCCGTCAATATATACCGGGGCGCTCGGCTGAGGGATCTCGGCCGACGCAGCCGGGGCACCGCCCGCTGGCGTAGCTCAACTGGCAGAGCAGCGGTTTTGTAAACCGCAGGTTGCGGGTTCAAGTCCCACCGCCAGCTCTCCGGTTCCTCACCAGCACGACCGTTCCGGCGGTCCTTGACAGCGTCGAACAAGGGGAGATGCCCGAGTGGCCAAAGGGAGCGGGCTGTAAACCCGCCGGCTTACGCCTACGGTGGTTCGAATCCACCTCTCCCCACCACGCTGACCAACGCGGGAATAGCTCAGTTGGTAGAGCATCAGCCTTCCAAGCTGAGGGTCGCGGGTTCGAGCCCCGTTTCCCGCTCCAGTTCTCATGCCCCGGTCCCGCGGCCAGCCGCCGTGACCCCCCCGTCCACCCCACGCCCATGTAGCTCAGCCGGCAGAGCACCTCCTTGGTAAGGAGGAGGTCACCGGTTCAAGTCCGGTCATGGGCTCCACCTTCAACACCAGAAATCGCCCACGCCGGCCCCCACTGCACCCGGGGGCCGGTGTCGGCAGTTCTTCCCAAGCGAGACGTGGCCGGGCTGGTCCACGGAGGCAACGAAGATGGCCAAGGAAAAGTTCAACCGCAACAAGCCGCACGTCAACATCGGGACGATC
>CAZRFD010000060.1:0-40702 GCA_964599085.1 uncultured Enterobacterales bacterium
CAAGTATGCGTCTGGTCTGGTGGTTGGGACTCGCGCGCGCGGAAACGCCGGCGCTTGACCCGGATGTCGACGACCGAGCGTATGGCGGCAGCTTGGATGAACCCTACGACCACCCCCACGACTCCGGCGCCGCCCGCCACTACAAGGTCGACCTGGAGCTTCAACGCCAGGACGCCGCCACGGGCCTGTGGACGGCCATCGCGACCAGTGACACAGACGACAACAAGCAGCGGGTGTACACCGCCATCGCCAACCCCACCGCCGACGCCTGGCGGCTGCAGATCACAGGACGCGACGTCACCAGCGATGCCGAAGGCTGCGGCGTCGACTCGACCCGGGTGTACTTCGCCTGGCTGTACGAAGACCAGGATCGCGACACCGGCACCAGCCTCGACACCCAGATCCGCCCGGAGGTGAGCCCATGACAAGGTATCGCCCCATCGCCCTGTCCCTCGTCGCCTGCGCCCCCCTCGCCGCTGCCGTCGTCACCGGTGCCGCCTGCTGGGGTGACAAGGACGACAAGCTGTACCCCCACGAGTGCCAGGATCTGGAGGGTGAGGGGCGCAACGACGCCGAGGCGTCGAACCCCTCGTGCATGGAGTGCAACTACGCCGACCACTGGAACCTCGACGCCCTGGAGACCGAAGAAGAGAAGGACTGCTACGCCAACGGATGGCTCGATTACTATGACTATGATTGCTTCGAGCCATGCTATGCCATCCAGGACGATCCCGACGTGTGCTGCCGTGACACGCTGGACTGGATCATCGACCAGATGGTGGCAGAGGGGATCTGGAGAGACTATCGTGAGTGAAGGCTGCGGCACCGCGTCCCCACACCCTCACCCCACCCGGATCCGCGGGTCCAGCACGGCGTAGCACACGTCGACCACCAGGTTGGCCAGCACGATGAAGGTGCTGGCGACCAGCACGGCCCCCAGCATCACGGGAATGTCCTGGTTGAGCACCCCGTCCACGGCCAGGCGTCCCATGCCCGGCCAGGCGAAGATCTTCTCGGTGACCACCGCACCACCGAGCATCGCGCCCAGGTCGACGCCGAAGAAGGTCATGACCGGGATGAGGGCGTTGCGCATGCCGTGGCGGAGGACGACGCGGCCCTCGGGCAGGCCCTTGGCGCGGGCGGTGCGCATGAAGTCCCGACCGGCCACTTCGAGGTACTCGCCCCGGGTCAGGCGCGAGTAGTAGGCCGCCCCGGCGATGCCCAGCGTGACGGACGGCAGGACGGCGGAGCGCAGCAGGTCGAACAGACCCTCTCCCCGCCCGCCGAGGGGCACCAGATCGAGCTGGTAGCCGAACAGGTAGAGCAGCCCGAGGCCGGTGAGGAAGGTGGGCGCGCTGATGCCCAGCAGGGCAAAGGCCATGGCCGAGAGATCGCCCAGGCTGCGCTTGCGCAGGGCCGCGAAGAGGCCGATGGGGATGCCGACCAGGAGCTGGAAGATCGACGCGCCGACGGCGAGCAGGGCCGTGTTGGGAACCGCCCGGGCCAGCGCCGCGGTGACCGGTTCATCGGTGCGGTAGGAGCGGCCGAGGTCGCCATGGACCACACCGTCCATGTAGTAGGCGTATTGGACGATCAGCGGTTCGTCGAGGTGGTGTTCGGCCTTGATTCGCTCGATGACTTCGGCCGAGGCGTGGGGCCCGGCCATCTGCCGTGCCGGGTCGGCCGGGACGACGTAGGCCAGCAGGAAGCTGCCGGAGAGCACCAGCCACAGCGTCACGAGCACCCAGCCCAGCCGACGGACGAGCCAGGCACTCATCGGGCACCCCCACGGTCGGGCGTGGGCCGCCCCTCGGGCAGGTCCAGCCAGGCCTGTCGCATGTCGCGGTTGTAGACCGGGTGCGCCCGGAAGCCCTTGACGTAGGGCTGGGTCACGCTCAAGCCGGTCGAGTGGTACTCAAAGGCATAGGGTACGTCCCGGGCGATGATGCGGTGGGCCTGCCAGTACAGATCGCGGGCTTCATCTTCATCCATGGTGCGGGCCGCCCGGTCGAGCAGGTCGTCCACCTCCGGGTTGCAGTAGAAGCTGTCGTTGGTCGAGTTCTCGTCGGCGATGGCCTTGCAGTGGAAGCGCGACTCCAGGAAGTTCCGTTCATGCGGGAAGTCCATCACCCAGGCCGTGTAGGCGAAGGGGACGGTGTGCCGCCGGCCCGCAGCCGTGAAGTAGGTGGAGAGGGTGACCAGCTTCAGATCCATGGGGATCCCGACATCGGCGAGATCCTGCTGGATGGACAGGGCGGTCACCAGCGACCCTTCCGTGTCCACGGCCCAGTAGGTCAGCGGTTCGGACAAGCCGTCGGCGTAGCGGCTCTTCGCCAGACACTGCCGCGACAGCTCGGGGTCGAAGCGCTGGTACTGGAAGTCGGCCCGTTCCTCCGGCGTGAGCTTGTCCCAGTCGGCGAAGCCGGGCAGGGCCGGCGGGACCCAGCTCACCGTGGGGCGCAGCCGCCCGTTGCGCAGCTTGCGCAGCTTGTCGCGGTCGATGGCCGTCGACACCGCACGCCGGAACCACACGTCGTCGAAGGGAGGCAGCTCGGTGTTCATCAGCTCGGCGTAGGTGTCGACCGAGGGGTACTCGTAGAGCTGCGTCGACCAGGCCGGGTTCTGCTTCAGCCACAGGTAGTCGGGGCTGGTTAGGCGGTCGACCTCGTGGATCTCGTCGTTCTCGAGCTTCATGAAGGCCAGGCTGCGGGGGTAGCCGCCCAGGAATTCGACCTCGTCGAGGTAGGGCAGGCCCGGCTCCCAGTGGTCGTCGACCGCTGTCAGCAGGGTGTGTTCACCGACCACCCGCTCCGTCACCTTGAACGGACCCGTGCCCACCGGCGTCACGGCGAAGCGATCGCCCATCTCAGCCGCCACTTCGGGCGGGATGATCGACCCGAACATCATGGCCACGATGTTGGGGAAGGTGGCGTCGGGGTGGTCCAGCGTCACCTGGACGGTGTGGGGGTCGAGGGCCACCAGCCCGGACAGCCGGTCGGTGCTGCCGTCCAGGACCGCGTCCGCACCGTCGATCACCCGGTAGAAGTCGGTGGCCGGGCTGGCCAGCTTCGGGTCGAAGAGCCGGTTCCAGGATCCGACGACGTCGTCGGCGACCATGGCCCGGCCGGTGTGGAAGCGCACGTCGTCGCGCAGGTGGAAGGTGTAGACCAGGCCCTGGTCGTCGACCTCCCAGGAGGAGGCCAGCGAGGGCACGAGCTGGACGTCGTCGTCGTAGGCCAGCAGGGTGTCGAAGATGAGGTGCTCGAGGTTCCAGGAGTCCGAGTCGTAGCCGACGGCCGGGTCCAGCGTCCGCACGTCATCTTCGGCACTGAACACGAAGCGCCCACCGTAGACCGGCTGGTCGTGGCCGAAGGCCTGGCGGCGAGGGCCGCGCTGGGTGGCGTCGCAGCCGGGCAGCGCCATCAGCGCGGCGACCACGAACACCAGCAAGCCCTCAGGAGCGCGGATCGAGCACATCACGCAGCCCCTCGCCGAGCAGGTTGAAGCCGAGCACGGTCAACAGGATGCACAGACCCGGCACGAAGATCAGCCGCGGCGCGAGCCGGTACCAGGACTGCCCCTCGGCGATCATCGCCCCCCACGAGGGCGTGGGCGGCGGCACGCCGAGGCCCAGGTAGGACAGCACGCTCTCGGCGAGGATGGTCGCGGCGATGCCGAGCGTGGCGAGCACCATGACGGGACCGATGACGTTGGGCAGGACCTCGCGGAACATGATGCGCAGATCGGTCATGCCGATGGCCCGGGCGGCTTCGACGTACTCCTTCTCCCGCTCGGCCAGGACCTTGCTGCGCACGACGCGGGCCATGGTCGTCCAGCCGAGCAGCCCCAGCACCAGGTACACCGTCGACAGCCCCGGTTCCTCCCGCACGCCGACCAACGCGATGCAGAGCAGCAGGAAGGGGAAGGAGAGGATGACGTCGACCGCCCGCATGGCGATGGTGTCCAGCCAGCCGCGGTACCAGCCGGACAGAAGGCCGACCAGCACGCCGATGCCGAGCGAGATGCCGGTGGCCGCCGCCGCGACCATGAGCGACACCCGGGCCCCGACCAGCAGGCGGCTGAGCAGGTCACGGCCCAGGGCATCGGTTCCCAGCCAGTACTCGGCGGAGGGACCGGCGGGTGCACCGTCGGCGCTCAGCCCGGCGACGATGTCCTGCGCCGCCGGGTCGTGGGGTGCCAGCAGCGGGCCGAAGGCGGCCAGGAGTGCCACGAACAGCACCAGCGCACCGCCGACGCGGACGTTGGGGTGGCGCAGGATGCGATCGCGGGGTGAGGACACGGCGGCGAGCCTAACGCCTGGGCAGATCGCCCGGCTGCCCGGCCCTCAGCTCCCGTTGCCCAGCTCGATGATGTAGCTGTCGACGCTCTCGGTGCCGGTGGGCACGCGGCCGTCGGTCATGCTGTCGGCCGAGCCGACGTACTCGCCGTACTCGTTGACGATGCCGTTGGGCTTGGGGCCCTTGTCGACGTAGGCCCACAGGTAGACGACCGAGTTGCTGGGTGCCCACACCTGGAAGGGCAGCGAGCTGGCGCTGCCGTAGTCGCCCGCGTCCCAGCTCGTGATGTCGTAGGCGTTCTCGGTCATGGTCGACAGGTCGATGTCGCCATCGGGGCGGTAGAGCAGGGCGGCCATGTAGATGACGCTGCCTTCTTCCAGCGCTTCGAAGCCGTCAGACGGCGGCAGGATGGTGCCGCTGAGGCTGACGAAGGGCACCAGCCCCAGCCCCGCCGACCCGTCGCCCAGGGGGATCTGGATGTCGAGAGGGGACTGGTCTTCGTAGCCAACGACGATGGGGTTGCCGTCTTCGTCGGGTGCGCTGATGTAGGCGCCCCAGGTGTCGTCGGGGTCGATCAGGCCGTTGAGGTTGGTGTCCCAGGCGCCGCGCAGGTTCATGGCGCCGAGCCCGCACTCGACGTTGAGGTTGTAGGGGAGGATCGCCCCGCCGCCGTCGACCGTCGGTGTGTCCATGACGGCGGCCACCGGGCCGGCGTAGTCGGGCTCGAAGAGCATGACGGCCACGTCGCCTTCGATCCACTCATCGGTGACGAAGGCCGTACCGCTCAGGTTCACCGACGTGCAGGTCTCCGACCCGCCGTCGCCGCTGCCGCCGTCCCCAGTCCCACCGGTCCCGCCGCTGCTGCCACCGCTGCCACTGGAGCCGCCGTCGCCCGTCGTGGAGCCGCCGTCTCCGGTGCTGCCGCCGGTGCCGCCGTTGCCGCCGGTGCCGCCGCTGCCGCCGGAGCCGCCGCTGCCATCGGAGCCACCGCCGCCACCGCTGCTGCCCCCCGAGCCCCCGTCGTAGGGCACGAGGATCACGATGTCCTGATTGCGCGCCACCGTCGTCGACGCCAGGACGACCTCGTCGCCGCACACGCCCATGGGTTCGTCGGTGGACAGGATGCCGTCGGCGCCAAGGTCCAGCGTCGCGTAGACCTGCATGCCATCGGTGGGGATGTCTTCCAGCTCCAGCACGTAGGGGTCGCCGTCCACCGTGGGCGCACTGATGGTGTCGGTGCCCCAATAGACCAGCTCGCCGTGTTCGTCGGTCGTCGTCGCCGCGACGAAGATGGCGCCGAAGGGGAAGTCGGTGCCGTACTCGCTGTCTTCCCAGGCGACTTCGCTGCGGTCGCCGTTGTCGTCTTCCCGGTACAGCTCGACGCGGACCACGCCGGCCACGGCCGGGCCGGTGATCTCGCCGCCGGTGCCGCCGGCATCGGCGCTGCCCCCGTCTTCCGCCGTGGTCCCGGAGTCGTCGGCGGCGTCGCCGCCGTCGCCGGAGGCGTCGATGGGCCCGGTGTCCATGGCGTACTTGGGGTCCTTGCAGCCGCCGAGCAGCAGCAGCACGGCCAGGGTCAGGGGAGCGGGCACGAGTCCTCCGTGAACCGGCCTCTCGACCTCCACCGCGTGGCTCGGAGACGACCCGGGGGAGAGGAGCGCTTCACTCGCCCGATCCTTGCTTCAATTTGTCGCAGGCGCAAGGAATGCCTCCCGGTACGCTCGTTATTGAGGGGAGTGTGTGGTCGGCGCGGCTCGAGCACGTGGAGGTGGTCGGGCAAGGCCGGTCGCTGATCGGGACGGCGCGGAACGCTCCTGAACGCTCCGTCCCAACGCTCGTTTCACGCTGGTTTCAGCGCGGTACAGGCAAGGTCGGGCACGGCCCCGCGGCCCCTGGCTGCGGCCCACCCTCGCCGCGAGCTCCGGCCGTCGGCGCGACCCCCGACACCCCGCGGTCCAGGCCCACAACCCGCGGCGGCGACGGGACGTGACGCCGCCTTGACTTGGCGACGACACAGCCAGTGGCCACAATGCAGGCGATGCCGCCGGAAGCCCTCACCCTCGTCTCACAGCCGACCCGTCGGCGCTTCCGCTTCCGTGCGCTGTACTGCGGACCGGATCGGGCGACCTTCGACCAGCTCGTCGACCACATGGGCACCCCCGAAGACCGCCGGGTGTCGCCGGCAGAGGGCGCAGAGCGGGTGCTGGCGACCTCGCGCTTCCAGCTCACCTGGGTGCCAGCCTTCACGATGGAGCAGGCCCAGGGCAGCCTGGCGACCCTCTTCCTCAACCTCATCGTCATCGACCTGCGCTGGACCGAAGACCCCGTCGAGCACGAAGAACGCATCGGCAAGGCCCGCGCCCTGCTCAAGATGCTGGACGAAGTCGACGACATCGAGTCGCGCTACGGCTTCCACCGCATCGTGGTGCTGGTGAGCGGCCCCGACGGCGGCCGCATCGACGACCTCATGGTCGAGCTGGGCGGCCGCGGCATCCGCCACGTGCTCAAGGAGCGTCGCTTCCGGGGCGACGAGACGCCCGACCACTTCGCCGGGCGCGTCGTCGACCTCGCCGAAGAGCTGCTGCTGGCACCGCGCTCCGGGCGGACCGCGCTGTGCGCCGCTGGGGGCGGCATCACGGCCATCTACTTCGAGCTGGGCGCGCTGAAGTGCCTCGACGACTGCCTCGCCACGGGCAGCGCCAACGACTTCGACATGTACTTCGGGATCAGCGCCGGCGCGGTGGTGACCAGCCTGATCTCCAACGGCTTCGCCGCCGAGGAATTCATGGCCGCCATCGCCGGCTTCGAGGGCGGCCGCATCCCGCCGGTGAACCTCAGCCTCGCGCGCCTCGGCCACCTCAACCTCGCCGACATGCGTGCGCGCCTGCGCCGGGCCACGATCGACAGCGTCAAGGGGCTGGCCCGCATGGCCCGTGGACAGGCCGGCCCGACCGTGGACAGTGTCTTCCTGAGCGCGACCAGCCTCGTCGGCGCGCCGTTCCGCTCCGACAACTACGAAGCACTCCTGCAGAGCATCCTCAGCTCGCCCGGCGCCAGCAACGACTTCCGCCGCCTCCGCCGGCCGCTCTACGTCGGCGCCACCAACCAGGACACGCGCCGCCATGTGCTGTGGGGCGACGAAGACCACAGGCACGTACCCGTCAGCAAGGCGGTCCAGGCGTCGCTGTCCATCAACCCCGCCTTCTCCTCGGTCGAGATCGAGGGCGCCTGGTACGAAGATGGCGCAGTCACGCGCACCTCGAACTTCACCGAGGCGATCCGGCGCGGCGCGGACCTCATCATCGTGCTGGACCCCTTCCTGCCTTACCACAGCAAGGAACCCGGGTTCAGCAACCAGCGCGGCATGCTCTACAACATCGACCAGGACGTGCGCTCGCTGTCGTTCACGCGGTTTGAGACCGCCCGGAACCACGCCCTGCGCCGCCACCCGGAAGTGCGCTCCTACACGCTGCTCCCCAACAACCGCCTGCGGCGGCTGATCAGTGAGAACCCCATGGATCACCGGCCCTACCTGGAGATCTTCCGGGGGGCCTACCTCGCGACGCTGCGGCGCATCAACACGGTGCGCTACCGCCTGGACGGTGACCTGTCGCTGCATGGCATCCGGCTGAACACGCGCCACGCGGAAGCCATCGCCGGGCGCCTCCGCGCCGCCGGCGACGACCTGGCGTTCAGCGACTTCTTCGTCGACGGCCGGGTCCGCCTTCGCACGCCGCGGCTGTCGCTCGAGCGGCTCTGCGAACGCCTCGCCGAAGCGGGCTGATCCCGCACCCGGGCATCGCGTCGACTACGCTGGCGACGTGGTCCTCCTCTCGCTCCTCCTGGCCTGCACCGGCGGCAGCACCGGCGGCGCCGGCGCGGGTGGCGACAGCGGCGCACCCTCGGACGTGCCCGACAACGTCTGGTCCGATCCCTCGGCCCCGGGCCCCTTCGACGTGGGCGTCACCACGCTCAGCTTCACCGACGACCGCGGCAAGGCCCTCGTCGCCGAGGTCTGGTACCCGGCCCTGCCGGACCCCGGCGACGAACCGGATCCCTACCCCCCGACCGCCCTGTCGCTCTCGGCCTACCGCGACGCCCCGGCCGCCACCGCCGCCGGCCCCTTCCCGCTGATCGCCTTCACCCACGGGCACGTCGCCATCCGCTTCCAGTCGGCGTTCCTCATGGAACAGCTCGCCAGCCATGGCTTCGTCCTCGTCGCCCCCGATCACCCCGGCGACACCTTCCTCGACGCCACCCCCGACGACCTGTGGCGCATCGTGCTGGAGCGGCCCGGCGACGTGATCTCCAGCGTCGACGAGGTGCTCGCCCTGGCTTCGTCCGGGGATCCACTCCTCGCCGACATGATCGACGGCGACAACTACGTGATCATGGGGCACTCGCTGGGCTCGATCACGGCGCTGGCCCTGGGCGGCGGGACGCTCGACTTCGAGACCTTCGTCGAGTTCTGCGACGCCGCGGACGCCGCAGGAGACGACTGGGAGGGCTGCGGGCGGGTCGAGGATCCCGACCCCGACGACGTGCCCGGCCACGAGCTGACCGACGAGCGCGCCATCGCCACCATCCCGATGTCGCCGGGGCTCTGGTACGCCTTCGGACCCGACGGCGAGGGGCTGGCGCAGGTCCGCCACCCCCTGGAGCTGGCCGGTGACCAGGACGATCTGCTCGACTACAGCCTCGAAGAGCGCCCTGTCTGGGAAGCCATGGCCAGCGACAAGTCCCTGGCGACCGTGGCGACCGCCGGCCACTATGCCTTCAGCGACATCTGCCTGCTCATCCCGGCGTGGAAGGAGTGCGGGGGAGAGGAGGAGGGCTACATCGACATGGACGTCGCCAAGGAGCTGACCCGCGGCATGGTCACGGCCTGGATCGAGGCCGAGCTGCTGGGCCAGCAGGACAGCGCCGAGTGGCTGGCGGACTGGCTGCCCGGACAGTCGCTCGTCACCTGGGAGCGCGAGTAGTCAGGACAGCCCCCACTCGCGGCGCAGCGCCCGTGCCACCTGGCGGCTGACGGGCAGGACGTGGCCGCCGTCGGTGTGGGCGAGGTAGCCGCCGCGGCCGTTGTCCTCGAAGCGCTGGACGCGGGCGAGGTTGACGAGGGCCTGGCGGTGGACGCGACGGAAGCCCTCGCCGAGGCGCTCGCCCAGCTCGCTCAGCGAGAGGTCGGTGAACAGGGGCCCCCGGTCGGTGTCGACGCGCACCGAGGCGCCGTCGATGCAGGCACAGAGGACCTCGGGGGGAGCGAGCAGGACGACGCCGCGGGCTGTAGCCAGGGGGATGCGGGGCGGCGCCGGGGAGGAGGACGCGCGGCGGGACAGGGCACGATCCAGCGCACGGCGGAGCCTGCCCGCCTCCACCGGCTTGAGCACGTAGTCGACCGCTCCACCGGCGAAGGCGTCGACGGCGTGCTCGGCGTGGGCGGTGACGAAGACGATGGCCGGACCGTCGGCCGGCCAGAGCTGCATGGCCTCCACCCCGGAGAGGCCGGGCATGTGGATGTCGAGGAGCACGACGTCGACGGGATCGGCGGCGATGGCGGCGAGGACCTCGGCGCCGTCGGTGGCCTCGCCGACCACGTCGACGTCGGGCAGCGCGGCGAGCAGGCGGGACAGCCTTCGGCGGGCCAGCAGCTCGTCGTCGGCGATCAGGACGCGCACGGGGGGCCTCCCGGGAGGATCAGCGTGGCGACGGTGTCGCCGTCGCGGGCGGAGATGGAGAAGTCCGCGCTGCCGTCACCGCTGAGGGCGAGGCGCCGCCGCACCAGGGCCAGCCCCTCGCCCCCGTCCCGCGGGCCCGAGAAGGGGCCCGGGTTGCGGACCTCGACGCGGAGCGGCGGGCCGGGGTCCACGGAGAGCGAGAGCACTCCCGGGTGCCCGGCGGCGGGGCCGTGCTTGACGGCGTTCTCGACCACCGGCAGCAGGACGAGCGGGGGGACCTCGGCGACGGGTGGGGGGTCGGGCACCTGCCACTCGAAGCGGTAGCGTTCCGGGTCGCGGATGCCGTGCAGCTCCCAGACGGCGCGGGCGACCGACAGCTCGCGGGACAGCGGCCAGGCCGGGGCACGGACGCCGGCCATCACCTCGCGCAGCAGGGCGCTGAGCTGGAGGATGGCGGCCTCGGCGACCTCGGCGTCCTCCCGGGTCCACTCGGCGATGGCGTTGAGCGTGTTGAACAGGAAGTGGGGGTCGAGGTGGGCGCGCAGGGCGAGCAGCTCGGCCTGCTCGGCCTGGCGAGCGAGCTGCTCGACCCGCTGCCGGGCGGCGCTGAGGCTGGCCTCCTGGTCGATGTCGCGGGCCAGCCCCCAGCCACCGGCCCACGACAGCGCGGCGATGACGAGGGAGTTGACGCCGACGGTCAGGAAGGAGGCGCCGAGCCCGGCGACGCGGGGTAGCGACCAGCCGAACAGCGCAGGCAGGGCGCCGATGAAGGCGTACAGGGCCAGCCTGCCCACCGACAGGCGGGTGCCGGGCGGGAACAGGATGCGCCAGGCCGCCGGCACCACGAAGACGAAGCCCGCAGCCATGGCGGCACCCACCAGCGTCGCCGCCAGCGTCCGGCTGAACCACCACTGCGCCCCCACCATGGCGAGGACGACGATGCCCACGGGCACCGCCCGTCGGGGCTCGGCCAGGGCTCGCAGCGTGTCGGACCAGGCGCTCACCGGCCCACGGTAGCAGCCGCTGGCGTGTTGCCGGTGAGCCGCTTGGCCCCGTAGAAGCCGTTCATGGCGGCGCTGAGCATCGCAGCTCCTGGGCGGAGGTGGCGCGTCCGGGCGACGCGGCCAGCGACGCGCCGGGGGCTGAACGCGCGCCCCCAGAGCTGGCGGTGCGCGGAGAGCAGGGCCGCCGGGGTCATCGACGCCGGCTGGAAGGCCACGTTGTAGCCGTTGAAGTGGTCCCAGCTCCGGTCGGCGAGCAGGCGGCCCTCCCGGTGCAGCCGGTCCCACAGCGGTGTGCCGCGGAAGGGGGTCAGCACGGACAGGAAGGGCACGTCCACACCGATGTCCTGGAGCTGGTCGGCCATGGCGACGATGCTGGCGGGATCGTCGTGGTCGAAGCCGGCGATGAAGCCAGCCATCACCGCGATGCCCCGGTCGTGCAGCGCGGCGACGGCGTCGCGGTAGGCGGCCACGCGGTTCTGGCGCTTGTGGGCCTCGTTGAGCGACTCGGCGCTCAGCGACTCGATGCCGAGGAAGATGCCGATGCAGCCGGAGCGCTCCATCAGGTCCAGCAGCTCGCGGTCCTGGACGATGTCGATGCTGGCCTGGGTCAGCCACCAGCGACGCATGCCGCGCAGCTCGCCGAGCAGCGTCTTCACCCAGCTCCGCTTCGCGGTCAGGTTGTCGTCCCAGAACCACACGAGGCGGCGCTGCCACCAGCTCCAGTCGGGCTCTTCGTGGGCGATCTCGGCGAGCACCCGGTCGACGGGACGCACGCGGAAGCCCGGCTGCAGGGTCGGCACGGTGCAGAAGCTGCAGGAGAAGGGGCAGCCCCGGGTGGCCTGGACGACGCGCCGGACGAAGAAGCGGTCGGAGAGCAGGTCGGTGCGGGGGCGTGGCAGGTCGGTCAGCGGGCGCGCCTCGCCCTCGTAGACGCCCTGCATGCGGCCGGCCGCGGCGTCGGCGAGCACGCGCAGCCAGACGCTCTCGGCCTCGCCGGTGACCACCGCGTCGACGTGGTGCAGCGTCTCCAGCGGCCACCAGGTCGCGTGAGGTCCCCCAGCGACGACGGGGACCCCGCGGGCGGTGAACGCCGCTGCGAGCCGGAAGGCCTCCTCGGCGAAGCCGCTGAAGAAGGACAGGGCCACGAGGTCGGCGTCGGTGTCGAGGTCGACGGCATCGACCTGCTGGTGGATGACGCGGACGTCATGGTCCGGCGGCGTCAGCGCGGCGAGGTGGATGCCGGTGACGGGTGGCACGAAGTGCCAGGCGTGGCCGCGGCGGTAGCGGTTGTCGTAGACGACGACGATGTCGATCTTCACGGAGTCCTCCGGGGTGGGAGGACTCTGACCGCGTCGCCGCGGCGTGGCCGCGTGACAGCGACTGGGCGGTCGTGCCCGGACGCCGAGCGGTCGCTGCGGAGGGCCGAGCCGCCGCGGGCATCTGCCCACGGCGCCAGGGACGGCCCCTCAGTGCTCGTGGTGGTGGCCGCCAGCGCCGTCCGGACCGTGGGGATGGCCGTGGAGCAGCTCTTCGGGGGTCGCGTCGCGCAGGCTCATGATCTCGACGTCGAAGTGCAGCTCGACGCCGGCCAGCGGGTGGTTCGTGTCGAGGAGCACGACGTCGTCCTGCACGCCGGCGACCCACACCGGGATGTGCTGACCCATCTCGTTCTCGACCATGAAGGGCATGCCCTCTTCCAGGGGCATCTCGGCGGGGAAGGCGTCGCGCGGCACGGCCTGGGGCGCGTCCCCGCTGTGCTCGCCGTAGCCGTCTTCCGGCGCGACGACGACGGTCTCGTGGAAGCCGACCTCCTTGCCGTCCAGGGCGTTCTCCAGGCCGGGCACGATGTTGTCGTGGCCGTGGAGGTAGGGCATCGGATCGTCGCCGCGGGAGCTGTCCAGCTCCTGGCCTTCGGCGGTGGTGAGCGTGTAGTGGATCAGGACGACCTTGCCCTTGGTGACGCCAGGCATCGGGACCTCGAGTGTGGGAGGGGTCTCGCCCCCTAAGGCAGGGCGCGCCGCGCGGCACCGTCGGCGACGTGAGAAGCCGTACCCATGCCGTGTCGAGGATGGCGGCGAGCTGCGGCAGAGCGCACCACCGGACGAATTCCGCCCGGGAACAGGCTTGCGAGTGGAGGAGTCTCACCCTACCGGAATGGACCCAGGGAGATCCGGCATGCGCTCGTGGTTCAACACCGTCCCGCGCCTGACTGGCGCCGCCTGCCTGCTGGTGGGCTTGCTCGCCTGCCCCAAGCAGGACGACACCGACGTGCCCGCCCCCACCTCGAACCCGGTGGCCGCCATGCAGACCACGCAAGACCCCGATGTCGAGGGCGTCGTCGTCGAGCTCAGCGACGGCAGCGACGCTGGCGACGCCTACGTCCGGCCCCCGCTGGCGGACACGACCCGGCTCTCGGATGCCGACACCGCTGCGCTCCTCGCCCGCCTGCCGCCACTCCCGGACGAAGCCCCCGACCAGTCCGACTTCGCCCGCCGCGCCGACTCCCGCCCCGCGCCACGCCCGGGGATCGAGCTCGCCGAAGCCTTCCCGCCACCCCCGACGGATCTCGCAGCTCCTACCGTCGACAGCGGCCCGCTACACCTGCTCCGCGCCGCGCCCCAGGGCGACGTCCCCCTCGCCCCCCAGCTCAGCCTGACCTTCGACCAGCCCATGGTCGCCGTCACCGGGCAGGACGACGCCGCCGCCCAGGTGCCGGTCCGGCTCGACCCCGAACCACCGGGCCAGTGGCGCTGGCTCGGCACGCGCACCCTGGTCTTCGAACCCGACGGGCACTTCCCCATGGCCACCGAGTACACGGTGACCGTGCCCGCGGACACCCGCAGCGCAACCGGCGGGTCGCTCGACGCCGCGCAGCAGTTCGTGTTCCGCACCCCGCCGCCCGACCTCGTCGTCTCGTGGCCAAACCACGGGCCGCAACCCCGCCAGCCCGTGATCATGCTGGGCTTTGACCAGGCGATCGACGCCGACGCCGTCCACCAGGCACTGCGGGTGACGGCCGGGGGCGCTTCACAGCCTACGCACCTCGCGACCGAGCAGGAGCTCTCCACCGACCCCGTCGCGCGCCGCCTCGCGGAACAGAGCGACGCCCGCGGCCCCCACCGCTGGCTGGCCGTCGTGCCCGACCAGCCGCTGCCCTACGACAGCACCGTCGACGTGCTCGCGCCTGCGGGCACCCCTTCAGCCGAGGGCCCTCGCAGGACCGCGGGCGACCAGGGCTTCAGCTTCCAGACCTACGGGCCGCTGCGGCTTGTAGACAGCCGCTGCGGCTACAAGGACCGCTGCCGCCCCGACGACGCCATCCAGCTCCAGTTCAGCAACGACCTCGACGGCGACGCCTTCCAGCGCGACATGGTGGACGTGCAGCCCGACATCCCGGGCGCCGAGATCTACGTGTCCGGCAACTGGCTGACCGTCACGGGCCCCAAGGAAGAACGGACCACCTACACGGTCACCGTGGACGGCCAGCTCCTGGACACCTGGGGCCAGGCGCTCGGCGACGGCGTGGCCGTCAAGAAGCGCACCGGCGACCGGGAACCTCCGGAACCGACCCTGTTCTCGCCGGGGCCGGACCTGCGGGTCCTGGATCCGGCCGGGCGCCCCAACTTCTCGGTGTACTCGGTCGCCCTGGATGCCCTGCGCCTGCGGGTGAGCCGGGTCGGTCCCGACGACTGGGCCGACTTCGTGGAGTGGCGCCAGCACCGCGGCTGGTACCGCGACGACGTCGACCTGCCGCCGCCTCCAGGTGACGCCCTGGTCGACCGCACCGTGCCGGTGGAAGGCGCCGGGGCCACCCTCGTGCAGACCGACATCGACCTGGGCGAGTGGCTGGATGACAAGCCGGGGCACCTCGTGGTCTGGGTGGAACCGACGCGGCCCATCGACTCGTGGCGGCGGGCGGCGGTCGTGGCGTGGGTCCAGCGCACGGACCTGGGCGTGACCGCGCTCGCCGACCAGCAGCAGCTCGTGGCCTGGGTCACGGACCTCGCCGACGGCAAGCCGGTCGACAGCGCGACCGTCCAGCTCCTCCCCCACGGCAAGCAGGGTGACACCGACGCCGACGGGCTGGCGCGCCTGACGCTGGCGGCGCGCCCCGACAGCCCCCAGCTCCTCGTGGCCCGCAAGGGCGACGACGTGGCCCTGCTCTCGCCCACCGGCAGCAGCGGCGGCAGCACCTGGCGGCGCCGGGACCCGGGTGCCAGCCTGGCCTGGTACGTCGTTGACGACCGCAACCTCTACAAGCCCGGAGAGTCCGTCAAGGTGAAGGGCTGGCTGAGAGTGGTGGACCAGGGGGTCGGCGGTGACGTCCAGGCCCTCGACGGCGCCGTCCTGGGCAAGCGCGCGCCCACCAGCGTGGACTGGGTGCTCTTCGACGCCCGTCGGTCCGAGATCAGCCACGGCACCGCCGCGCTGACCGCTCTCGGCGGCTTCGACCTGTCGCTCGACCTGCCCGACGACATCAACCTCGGCACGGCCAGCCTGCAGCTCAGCGCCAACGCCCCCGGGGTGAGCGGCACGATGTCGGTGCTGCGCTTCGAGGTGCAGGAGTTCCGCCGGCCGGAGTTCGAGGTCAAGGCCGACCCCAGCCTGGGCCCCTACGTGCTCGGCGACACGGCCACGGCGACGGTGACGGCGGCCTACTACGCCGGCGGAGGGCTCCCCGGCGCCGATGTCCGCTGGACCGTCACGCCCTCGTGGGCCAGCTACACGCCGCCCAACCAGGACGACTGGCACTTCGGCAAGTGGGTGCCGTGGTGGGCGGACGCCTGGTGGGGCTTCGAACCCGAACCCTGGCTGGAAGCCCCCGACCCGCTGACGGGCACGACCGACGCCACCGGCGCCCACCACCTCGACATCCGGCTGGCCGCCGCAGAACGGCCCCAGCCGGTCAACCTCCGCGCCGAAGCCGTCGTCACCGACGTCAACCGCCAGGCCTGGGCCGCGTCGACCTCGCTGCTTGTCCACCCCGCCGATGTCTACGTCGGCCTGCGCACGGCCCGCCCCTTCTACGACGGCGGCAAGCCTGTCGACGTCGACGCCGTCGTGGTCGACATCGACGGCCACCCCATCGCCGGCCGCCCGGTCCGCCTGCGGTGGTGGACCACGCGCTGGACCCGCGACAAGAAGGGCGCCTGGTCCGAAGTCGAAGAACAGGTCCAGACCTGCGACCGGGTCAGCACCGGTCCGACGACGGACGAGTGGACCACCGAACCCGTCTCCTGCCGCTTCAAGCCCCAGGGCGGGGGCCGGTTCACCGTCCGCGCCACGGTGACCGACGCCGCCGGTCGCGCAAACGAATCCGAGATCACCGTCTGGGTCGCCGGAGACGCCGGCGACCACCCCCGGGACCGCAGCGTCTCCCAGGAACAGGTGATCCTCATCCCCGACAAGGACAGCTACCAGCCCGGCGACACGGCGAAGATCCTGGTGCAGGCGCCCTTTTCCGACGCCAACGGCGTGTGGACGGTCCAGCGCAGTGGCATCGAGCAGGCGACCCGCTTCGATCTTCACGGCGACACCGCAGAGCTGTCCGTCCCCATCACCGACGCCCACGTCCCCAACCTGACCGTCGCGGTGGACCTGGTCGGAGCGGCCCCGCGGCCCGATGACGACGGCGCCACGCGCGGCGACCTGCCGCCGCGACCGGCCTTCGCCGCGGGTCAGCTCACCCTCCCCGTCCCGCCCGTGACCCGCAGCCTCGACGTCGCGGTGCGGCCCGACGCCACCGGGGTCGACCCCGGTGCCCACACGAGCCTCGACATCACCGTGACCGACGCCGACGGACGCCCCGCAACCGGTGCAGAGCTCGCCGTGGTCGTCGTCGACGAGTCGGTGCTGGCGCTGACCGGCTACCGGATCCCCGACCCGCTCGACGCCTTCTACACCCAGCGGGCGGCCGGTGGTCGCAGCGACGATCTCCGCACCTGGGTGTGGCTGGACGACCCGGCCGCCCTCGGCGGCATGGGCGGCGGCGGCCGCGACGACGACGCAGAAGACAAGGTCCGCTCCTTCGGCGCCATGATGGACGGCGGCGCGATGGAGCCCACGACCGGGGCCATGCCGCCTCCCATGATGGACTTGGCCATGGCCGAAGACGAAGCCCCGCCGGAACCGGAGACAGCGGAAGCCTCCGGCCCGGCGATCGAAGTCCGCAGCGACTTCCGCGCCCTGGCGCTGTTCGTCCCGGCCGCCGAAGCTGACGGCGACGGCCACTTCACCGTGCCCCTGGACCTGCCCGACAGCCTCACCCGCTACCGGGTGACCGCCGTCGCCGTCCAGGGCGGCCAGCGCTTCGGGTCCGGCGAAGCCAGCATCACGGCACGCCTGCCCGTCATGCTGCGCCCCTCAGCCCCGCGCTTCCTCAACTTCGGCGACCGCTTCGAGCTGCCGCTCGTCGTCCAGAACCAGACCGACGACACGCTCGGTGTCGACCTCGCCGCCGGGGCCAGCAACGCCCGCTTCATCGACGCGGTCGACCCGGCCACGCCCCCGGGAGCGTCCACCACAGGACGCCGCCAGACCGGCCGCCACCTCGAAGTCCCCCCCGGCGACCGGGTCGAGGTTCGCCTGCCCGCCACCACGGTCCAGGCGGGCACGGCCCGCTTCCAGGTCGCCGTCAGCGCCCGCAGCGCGGGTGCGCAGGAGGGGGCAGAATCCACAGACGCCGCCAGCTTCGACCTGCCGGTGTGGACCCCGGCGACCAGCGAAGCCTTCGCCACCTATGGCGAGATCGGCGGGCTGCCGCCGGAGGGCGCGCCCGAAGGAGGCGATCCCGGCGCCATCATGCAGCCTGTCCAGGCCCCGGCCGACGTGTGGCCGCAGTTCGGCGGCCTGGAGATCACCACCTCGTCGACCGCGCTGTCGGCGCTGACCGACGCCTTCCTCTACCTGCAGGCCTACCCCTACGAGTGCGCCGAGCAGCGCGCGTCCCGGGTGCTGTCGGTGGCGGCGCTGCGCGACGTGCTCGACGCCTTCGACGCCGAGGGCATGCCCTCCACCGACGACATCGAAGCCGCCATGCAGCGCGATCTCGACGAGCTGGCCCGCCTGCAGAACCCCGACGGGGGCTGGGGCTTCTGGCGCCTCGGCGAAGAGAGCTGGCCCTACGTCAGCCTGCACGTGGCCCACGCCCTCGCCCGGGCACAGGCCAAGGGCTACGCCGTGCCCGACGCAACCCGCAGCCGGGCCCTCGACTACCTGCGCAACATCGAAGCCCGGCTGCCGCGCGACTACCCCGAAAGCGCCCGCCACGCGCTGTCCGCCTACGCGCTCTACGTCCGCCGCCTGCTCGACGACGCCGACGCCGCCAAGGCCGCCCGGCTCCTCGACAAGGCCGGTATCGCCGACGACAAGCACCCCGACGGCCTGTCGCTCGAGGCGCTCGGCTGGCTGCTGCCCACCCTGGCCGAGGGACAGCGGAACCAGGCCGTCGACCAGATCCTCGCCCACCTGGGCAACCGGGTCTCCGAGACCGCCGCCGCCGCGCAGTTCACCACCTCCTATGGAGAGGGCGACTGGCTGCTGCTCCACAGCAGCCGGCGCACCGACGCGGTCCTGCTCGAAGCCCTCATCGACCTGCGACCGCGCAACGACCTCGTGCCCAAGCTGGTGCGCGGCCTCCTCGACCACCGCGTCAAGGGGCGCTGGGGCAACACCCAGGAGAACGCCTTCGTCCTGGTCGCCCTCGACCGCTACTTCCAGGTCTACGAAGCCGACACCCCCGACTTCGTGGCCCGCGCCTGGCTCGGCGACCAGTACGCCGGCGACCACGCCTTCCGCGGGCGCAGCACCGAACACGTCACCACCCGGGTGCCCATGACCGACGTCGTGGCCCTGGCGGGCGACGCGCCGGCTCCCCTCGTCCTGCAGCGCGACGGCAGCGGTCGCATGTACTACCGGGTGGGGCTCCGCTACGCGCCGCGCAGCCTGGACCTGCAACCCGCCGACCGCGGCTTCGTCGTCCTCCGCAGCTACGAAGCCGTCGACGATCCGGCCGATGTGCAGCGCCTCGACGACGGCACCTGGCAGATCGCCGCCGGGGCCCGGGTGCGGGTCCGGCTCAAGATGGTCGCCGACGGACGCCGCACCCACGTCGCCCTGGTCGACCCCCTGCCCGCCGGGCTCGAAGCCATCAACCCCGACCTCGCCGTCAGCGAAGACATCCCCGTCGACGACCAGCAGGACCCGGCGTTGCGGTCCGGGGAGATGCCGATGTGGTGGTGGTGGTGGCGCCCCTGGTACGAACACGAAAACCTGCGCGACGACCGGGTCGAAGCCTTCACCACGCTGCTGGGTGCTGGCGTCTACGACTACAGCTACGTCGCTCGGGCCACCACCCCCGGTGTGTTCATCACACCCCCGGCAAAGGCCGAGGAGATGTACCACCCCGAGACCTTCGGCAGGTCGGGGACGGACAGGGTGGTGGTGCGCTAGCGCCCCGGTCGTGGGCCGCCCCCCGCTGTCAGCGGTGCGGGGGTGGCTGCACCCTCACCGGCGCTTCCCCCCCTTCCGGCCGCCCTTGCCACGCCTGCCACCGCCCTGCCGCGTCGACGGCCGCCCGCTTCGGCTCGGGCCACCACCCCGTGGTCCCCGACCCGGCGCGTCGCGATGCGACAGCTTGCGACGGAGCTGCTCGATGTCGTCGGCCAGCGGCGCTTCGAAGACCAGCGGTTCCCCGGACAGCGGGTGGGCGAAGGCCAGGCGGAAGGCGTGCAGGCACAGCCGGGGGGCGCGGGCCTGGATGCGCCGCGGCGCGTAGAGCGGGTCCCCCAGCACCGGGTGGCCGATCTCGGCGAGGTGGATGCGGACCTGGTGGGTGCGTCCCGTCTCCAGGCGGGCCGACACCAGCGCCGCGTCGCGGGGGAGGTTCTCGACCAGGGCGACGTGGGTGACCGCATGGCGGGTGTCCTGGTCCGGTGGCGGGCTCAGCCGGCGGCGCCGAGGCGCCCGCCCCGGTGCTGCGGGTACGTGCAGGCTGCCGCGCAAGCTGTCACCGCGGTCGCGGAGGAGATCGCTCTCGATGCTCCAGGCGTCCTTGGGGAAGTGCTGGGACACCAGGGCCCGGTACTCGCGCTCGATCTCGTGACGCTCCAGCAGCTCCTTCAGGGCGAGCTGATGCTGCTCGTCGAGGGCGATGAGCATGAGCCCGCTGGTCGGCTCGTCGAGACGGTGTACGGGCAGGCCGGCACCACACACCCGCCGCACCGCGGCCAGGGCGTTCTTCTGCCCCCCCTCCCGTGGAGCGGGCACCGACAGCAGCCCCGCCGGCTTCCACACGACGACGAAGCCCGGGTCCCGGTGGAGGATCACGAGGTCCCGGCCGGGCACGAGACGGCGCTGGTTCGGGTCGAAGACGACGCGGTCGGGGTCTTCGACGATCCGCCCCTCGTCGGCGGTGGGCACACCGCCGAGCAGCACCTTGCCCGACTTCAGCGCGCGTCGGGCGTCGCCGCGGGACAGGCCCCGCTCCATGAGCAGATCGATGAGTCGCACGCAGCCTCCAGCGCAGCGGCGCCATGTAGCGCGGCAGCCGCGGTGCGGCCCCAGCTCCCCCCGCCGACCCTGCTCTCCTCGGGATCGTGGGCGCGGCCCACCGCTACCGCGACGAGCCGCCACGGGCCCCGCCCCTCCGAGGAGGCGCGCGCTTGCCGTCACGGCGTTATCGGCGCCACGGCGAGCCATCGGTGCAACGACCGAGCCCCCTCGCCACAGGAGCCACCATGGGCCTGCTCGACTTCACCGACGAGTTCAAGGAAGTGCTGGAGCGCTGGGACAAGAAGGTCGAAGCCCCCAGCATGGAGAACCGCAAGAAGGCCCGGCTGCGGGTCTACAAGAACCCGGTCGTCGAGCACGTCTTCGCCACCAGCCACCCCATCCTGCCGGGCGTCTGGTTCGCCGGCTTCATCGGCTACGGCGCCTGGCTGGCAATCACCGGCCCCCACGGCCTCGCCGTCGGCCTTCCCGTCTACCTCGCCGGGGTGCTGGCCTTCACCCTGCTGGAGTACAGCCTGCACCGCTGGGTCTTCCACTTCGACCCGGGCGACAGCGACTTCGGCAAGACCATGCTCTTCCTGCTGCACGGCTACCACCACCAGTTCCCCAACGACAAGTGGCGGCTGGTGGCCCCGCCGCTGCTGTCCTGGCCCATCGCCGCCATCGTCTTCG
This sequence comes from uncultured Enterobacterales bacterium, assembly GCA_964599085.1. Classification (GTDB taxonomy): domain Bacteria; phylum Myxococcota_A; class UBA796; order UBA796; family UBA2385; genus J125. The sequence continues at coordinate 21,163 of CAZRFD010000060.1, forward strand.
CCGTCTACGCCGCACTGCTGCCCATGGACATCGTCTGGGTGCTGTTCGGCGGGACCACGCTGGGCTACCTGCTCTACGACTGGATCCACTACTACACCCACCACTTCCGGTCGCCCAAGACCCGCGTCGGCAAGCTGCTGCGCCGGGCCCACGCCGTCCACCACTACCGGCTCTTCCACCTCAACATGGGCATCAGCTCGCCGCTGTGGGACCTGGTGTTTCGCACCTTCGCCTGGTCGGACGAGACCGTGAAGGAAGCCCTCGCCGAGACCCGCCAGGTGGAAGCGGGGCAGGCCGGCTGACGGCAGACTGCCGCCGACGCCGCAGCCGAGCGTGTCCGGTCAGCGGCCGGTCAGCGCCCGGTCATCCGCGCCGACGCCGCCGCCACACGCCCAGCAGCGCCCACGGAACCAGCAACAGGCCGGCGGGCCCCGGCGCGCCGCAGCCGGAGCAGCCGCTGTCTTCCTTCGGGTCTTCGGCGCCCGGACCGGCGCCACTGTCGGCGCCGTCCGGTTCAAAACCTGAACAGAGCGGGTAGCGCCCAACAAGGCAGGCATCGTAGTCGATGTACTTGATCTGGGTGTTGGTGGTGATGCCCGACTGGTAGAAGACGAGGTCTTCGCCGACTTCGTCCGGCGCGTAGCGCATGTGCAGGCGGGTCAGGAAGGTCGAGTAGGGGTCCCCATCGTAGCCGAGCGTGCTCAGCGTCTTGGAGTCCGGCGGCTCCGCACTGCACGGATCACAGGAACCCGTGTTCCACGCGTACTCCAGCACCCAGCCGGCACCGGGGTGGGCGGACATGGCGTCCTGGAAGCTGCTCGCGTAGAACGAATCGAAGTCGTCGGTGTAGGACGGCCACATGCAGTCACTGTCCATCGTCACTTCGTCGTAGTTGCTGATGAGGGTCTGTCCCTTGTCGGCGTCCCCGATGGCGTAGACGATCAGGTCCTGCGCCCCCGGCGAATTGATCGTCCCCATGCGGATGGGCAGCGACAGGATGTCGGCGTTGTAGCCGAACTGCAGCGGCGACAGCCAGGTGCGCCCGTCCGGCAGCTTGTCCAGCGCGACCTGGGCCGCGAAGAAGTAGCTGCCGGCTTCGATGTACTCGCCGAGGATGTCTTCGGCCCCGTCGGGGATGCCGTAGCCGTTGCCCTGGAGCCAGTCGACCAGGCCCGTCGACTCCTTCGCCGACAGGATGACGATGTGGTACTCGCCCTTGGTGAACTCACCCTCGACCGTCACACCGTCCGCGGTGACGTCCGTACCATCCGTGGCACCGCCGTCAGCGGCGCCGCCGTCACTCTCGTAGCAGGAGTACGACACGCGCCGCGGGGCGCTGTAGGCGTCGAGCCCCTGGATCACTTCCGGATCGACCACCGCCACGTCGGCCTCGGTCAGGATCTCCGGCACCGGCACCACCAGGGCGAACTCCGACAGCTCTCCCTCGTAGTCGTTGGCCAGGGTGAGCGTCGTCCGCCCGTCCTGGCGGACCACCGCGATCTGGCTGGCGTTGTTGAAGATCTGCGAGCCCGCCGACCCCATGTAGGTGCCACAGAAGGCGTGGGCAGCAGGCGACAGCAGCAGCGCGGCGAGCGTGATCATGGTCCCTCCGGGTCCGACCCTCCCCCATCATGCCCGCCCACGACGCCGAGCGCAACGTCGGGGCGATCGGTGATGATCCCCTGGACCCCCCACGCGATGAGCGACCGCATCTCGTCGGGATCATTGACCGTCCACGCGATGATGCGGTAGCCCTTCCGCCGCATGCGGCGCACATAGCGCCTCGACAGACGTGCGCTCTCGACCGCCAACACGTCGGGTCGGGCCTTGCCGTTGAGCCACAGGTGCTTGAGCGCCAGCTTCTCGATGAACGACAGATCGGAGTGCGAAAAGGTCCCCGTGAGCTGTCCCCGCAGGATGCTGGGGTCTCGCCGCCACACGGCTTCGAGCAGGTAGGGGTTGAAGCTGGTCACCAGCACCCGGTCGCCCACATCGGCAGCGTGGATGGCGGCCACGACGGCGTCGGCCAGGGGCTCCACCTGCGCGGGATCCCGCGGGTTCTTCAGCTCGACGTCGATGGGAACGAGGGGGCTGAAGCGCGCGAAGACCTCGTCGAGGGTGGCGAGCTGCTCGCCGGCGAATTCCTCGGAGAAATGGCTGCCGGCGTCCAGAGCCCGGATCCGGTCGAGGGGTAGCTCGTCGACGAAGCCCTCACCGTCCGTGGTGCGGTCCACCGCCTCGTCGTGGATCACGACCGGCTCCCCGGTGGCGCAGAGGTGCACGTCCAGCTCGAAGGGGACGCCGTACTGCTCGGCGGCGACGGCGAAGGCCGCTGGCGTGTTCTCGGGCGCCAGGGCGCGCGCGCCGCGGTGCCCGATGACGGTCACCTCGTCGGGAAAGAGCGCGCCGCTGGGTCGCGGGGCGTGCTTGACGCAGGCTGAGGAGAGGGCGGCGAGGAGGAGTGCGGGTCCGAGCATGGCGGCTCCGTTGGCAGGGTAGGAGGGCCGAGAGGGAGGCGAGAGCCTACCCGCGCGGGAGCAGCCACGCGCCGTGTGCCGGGAAGAAGCACCCCATGACACCTGCAAGCCCTCCGTGACGGAAGCACACACCGGGTCGGGCGCCGTCTCCGCTACAACAGGGAAGTGCACTCGCAGGAGGCGACCCCCGCCTCGCCCGCGGCGCGGCGAGGCGACGACCCCGATGGACCACTTCGACGCAGACAGCCTGTGGCTCATCCTGTCCGCCGCCCTCGTCGGGCTGCTGCCCATCGGCCTGCTCGGCGTCGAGCTGAGCAGCGCCCGCCCCGCCGGCACCCGCAGCTCCCCGGCGCGCATCGGCTCCGACGTGGTCGTCGCCGTCCTGCTGACCTGGCTGCTGGGCTTCTCCTGGGTCCACGGCCCCAGCCTGGCCGGCATCATCGGCCTGTCCCCCGGGCCCGTCGACTTCAGCGGCCCGGGCATGCAGTGGCGGGCAGCGCTGGCCACCTGGTATGGCCTCGCCGTCGGTGGCGCCGTCGTCGTCGCCGGCAGCGGCGGCAGCGAGCGCGCCCGGCCGGTGTGCAGCCTGCTGACGGCGGTGCTGCTGGCCGGCTGCATCCTGCCGCTGACCGGCCACTGGCTGCACGGCGGCCGCCCCGACGGCGTCCCGGTCGGCTGGCTGGGCCGCATGGGCGTGCTGGACCAGGGCAGCGCCATCGCCGTGCACGTCGCAGCGGGCGCTGCCGGCGTCGCTATCTCTGCAGCGCTCGGCCCCCGCCGTGGCCGCTACGACAGCAACGGCCGCCCCCGCCGCCTCCCCGCCCGCAGCAACGCCATGCAGGTCATCGGCGCCACCCTCGTCGTGCTGGGCAGCCTGGGCCTCATCGCCGGCGGCCGCTTCGGCTGGCGGGCCGAGGTCCCCGTCGCCCTCCTGGTCGGTCTCATCGGCGCCGCCGCCGGCGTCATCGGCGGCCTCGTCGCCCGCCGCGTCGGCCGCCTGCCGACCCACAGCGTCCGCGCCGGCCGCCTGGGTGCTGTGGCCGGCGTCGTCTCGGTCTCCGCTGCTGCCCTCGTGGGCGGACCGGTCTGGGGCGCCTTGGCGGGCCTCGGCGGCGGAATGATCGCCGTCGTCGCCGACCATGCGCTGCTCCGCCGGGGGGTGGACGATCCCACCGGCGTCGGCAGCGCCCACCTCGCCGCCGGGATCTGGGCCGCCGCCGCCGCCGCGCTGGCCGTCGACGCCCCCGGGCTGCCGCTGCGCATCGCCGTCCAGCTCCTGGGCGCGCTGGCCGTCGCCGGCACCGCCGGCTTCCTCACCCACGGGCTCCTGCTGCTGATGGATCGGTGGATCCCGCTGCGCGTGACCCCCTTCTCCGAGGAGTACGGCAGCGGCGAGATCACGGCGATCGAGCGGGGCTGAGCAACCGGCCGCGCCACCGACCGCACCCCGACCGGGCTACAGCGAGGGGGCCTCCCCGGAGCCCCCATGCGCCCACCCGTCGCCGCCCTCGCCCTCCTCCTCGCCGCCGGTCCAGCCGCCGCCGAACCCACCCTCGCCCTGGTGGACGCCGGCGCGCAGCCTCGCCAGGCGCTGCGCTTCCACCCGGCCCCCGGCAGCACCGAGCAGGTCCGCATGACCATGGAGATGGCCACCGAGATGGCCATGGGCGGCATGGCCATGCCGGCCATGAAGATCCCCGCCATGATCCTCGACCTGGACGTCGAGGTCCTGGAGATCGAAGCCGACGGCGACATCCGCTACCGCTTCACCATCGCCGACACCAGCGTGGGGTCCGGCGACGACATCGGCGCCGACGTCGCCGCCGCCATGTCGGCGGCCATGCAGCCGCTGGAGGGCACCTCGGGCGAGGTGACCGTCAGCCCCACGGGGGTCGGCCGGGACGCCACGCTGACCCCGTCGGCAGGCGCCGATCCGCAGATGGTGGCCGACATGCGCAAGAGCATGGCCAACGCCAGCGCGCCGCTGCCCGAAGAACCCGTCGGCGTCGGCGCGCGCTGGACGCTGACCACCGACATGAACGAGGGCGGGCTGCAGCTCCAGCAGGTCGCCACCTACGAGCTGGTCGAGCTGACCGACACCGCGATCACCCTGCGCATCGACCTGAACCAGTCTGCGGACGCCCAGGCCTTCGCCCCCGACGGCATGCCACCGGGCGCCACCGCCAACCTCAAGAGCATGGCCTCCAAGGGCACCGGCACCTCGGTGCTGCAGTTCGACCGCGTCATGCCGGCCAGCGCAGACATGTCGCTGCACACCGACATGGCGGTCGACCTGCAGGCCGAGGGGCAGTCCATGGAGATGCACAACGCCATGGACATGACGACGAAGATCGCCCCCCGATGATCGTCCTGCTGCTGGCCCTGGCCTGCGGCCCGACGAAGCCTCCCCGCGCCCACGCCGACGCCCCACCCGGCGCGACCGAGCGCCCGGCCGAGGTCCGCAAGGCCCTGGCCGCCGCCGTGGCGGCCCTGCCTGCCGACTACCAGCCCCGCACCCGCCACCTCGACGAGGCCGGCGCAGCCCTGTGGAGCAACCGCCTGCTGCTGCAGGCCAGCCCCTACCTGCGCCAGCACGCCCACAACCCCGTCGACTGGTTCCCGTGGGGAGAGGAAGCCTTCGCCCTGGCGCACAAGCTGGGGCGGCCGCTGCTGGTCAGCGTCGGCTACGCCACCTGCCACTGGTGCCACGTGATGGAGGAGGAGTCCTTTGAAGACCCCGAGATCGGCCGGTACCTGAACGAACACTACGTCGTCGTCAAGGTCGACCGCGAAGAGCGACCCGACGTCGACGCCCTGACCATGGCCGCCGTCCACGCCATCCGCGGCGACGGCGGCTGGCCGAGCACCGTGTGGATGACCCCGGACGGCCAGCCCTTCTTCGCCGGCACCTACTTTCCCGCCCGCGACGGCGACCGGGGGGCCCGGGTCGGCTTCCTGACCATCGCCACCCAGATCGCGGACGCCTGGCAGACCCGCCGCGCCGACATCGAGGGCGACGCCGGCCGGCTGGCCGCCGAGCTGACGCGCCGGCTGGAGACCCGCACGCAGAAGGAGATCGACCAGGCCCTGGCGCTGGACTACGGCCTCGCCCACCTCGAGGGCATCGCCGACCCCGTGGCCGGCGGCCCCCGCGGCGCCCCCAAGTTCCCATCCAGCCTGCCCCCCGGCCTGCTGCTGCGTGCCGGCCTGCAGCGCGGCGACGACAAGCTCGTCGACATCGCCAGCAAGACGCTGGACGGCATGGCCGCCGGCGGGATCCACGACCAGCTCGGGGGCGGCTTCCACCGCTACAGCACCGACGCCCGCTGGCGGGTCCCCCACTTCGAGAAGATGGTCTACGACAACGCCCTGCTCGCCGTCACCTACGCCGAAGCCGGGGCAGCGCTGGACCGCCCCGATCTCTCCGCCGTCGCCCTGGACACCCTGACCTGGATGGACCGCGAGCTGAGTGTGTCCGCTGGCTTCGCGTCGGCCCTGGATGCCGACAGCCTCGCGCCATCGGGAGAGCGGGCCGAGGGCTGGTGCTACACCTGGACCCCCGAAGAGCTCGACGCCCTGCTGCCCCCGGACCAGGCCGCCGCGGGCAAGCTGCGGTGGGGCCTGGACAGTGAGGTCGAGCTGGAGGGCCGCCACGTCCTGTACCGGGCCAGGACAGTGGCCGAGGTCGCCGCCGCCGTGGGAAGCACAGAGCAGGACACCGAGACGCTCCTCGAAGCGGCCCGACAGACGCTGTTGGAGGCCCGAGACCAGCGCCCCCAGCCGCTCCGCGACGACAAGATCGTCGCCGAGTGGAACGGCCTCGCCATCGCCGCCTTCGCCCGCGGCGGGGTGCTGCTGGACCGCCCCGATCTCGTCCACCGCGCCGAGACCGCCGCCGATGCCGTGCTGAGCCTGCTGGTCGACGATGACGGGCACCTGCACCGGTCCTGGCGGGACGGCGTCCGCGGCCCCGACGCCGTGCTCGAAGACCACGCCGGGCTGATGTGGGGGCTCATCGCGCTGTTCGAAGCCACCGGCCAGCCGCGCTGGCTTGAGCAGGCCCGGAAGCTCGACGAACAGGTCCAGGCCCACTTCGAGCTGCCCGCCAGCGAGGGCGGCGGCTGGGCCCGCACCGCCGCCGATCACGACCACCGCCTGCCGCGGGCCCGCCCCCGCGACGACGGCGCCTTCCCCAGCGGCCCCTCGCTCATGGTCGCCAGCCTGCTGCGCCTGCATGCGTTGACCCTCGACGACCGCTACCGCCAGCGCGCCGACGCCGGCATCGACAGCCTGGGCCAGGTGCTGGAGAAGGCGCCCTGGGCGCTGTCCGACATGCTCACCAGCCTGTGGTGGCGCCAGGCCGATCCCCGCGAGGTCGTGCTGTCCTGGCCCGAGGGCGCCGACCCGGCACCAATGCGCGCGGTGCTGCGGCGCCACGCCCTGCAGGCGCGGGTCGAGATCCCCGTCGCCGACAGCCAGCTCGCCGCCGTCGGCGCCGCCGCCCCCTTCGTCGAGGGCAAGCACCCCCGCGACGGCAAGCCCACCGCCTACGTCTGCACCCTCGGCGCCTGCCAGGCCCCCGTCACCGATCCGGCGGCCCTCGACGCGCTGCTCAGCCCGCCTGAACCCCCCGCCCCCACCCCGGACCCGCCGTGACCCCACCCCGCCGCCTGTTCCTCGTCCGACATGGCCAGACGGCTGGGTTCATGCGGGGGAGCTACAACCAGCTCACGGGCCTGGGCCAGCAGCAGGCCATGGCGCTCGGCCAGTGGTGGGCCGCCAACGCCCGCGTACCCGACCAGGTCTACGTCGGGCCCCAGCCCCGCCAGCAGCAGACGCGACAGCTCGCGGCCGCCGCCGCGGAAGCCGACGGCAGCGCCCCCTGGCCCGACCCCGTGCTGGCCCGCGGCTTCGACGAGCACGACGGCGCCGCCGTCGCGCTGGGCAGCCTGCCCGACCTCGCCGCGGCCGGGGACCCCCTCGCCACCCGCCTCGCCGCTGGTGAGACCCTGACCCCCATGGAGCGCGCCCGCCTGTTCCGCCAGCTCATGACCGACTGGGTGGCACAGCGCCTCGACGTGCCGGGCACCGAGTCCTTCCAGGACTTCCGCGTCCGTGTGAGCGAAGCCCTCACCGCCCTGGTCGACGAGACCGCCGGGCTGTCGACGGTCGTCGTCTTCACCTCGGCCGGCACCATCGGGGCGGCGGCCTCGGCCACCCTGTCCGCCCCCGACGAGGTCTGCATGGAGCTGTCCTGGTCGGTCCTGAACACCTCGGTCACGGAATTCCGCATCGCCGAGGGGCACGCGCCCGCGCTCATGCGCTTCAACGCCACGCCCCACCTGACGCACGATCAGCAGACCTTCATCTGAGACGTCGCCTACCTGGATCGTCCATGTCCGACCCGCCCGACAACACTGCACCGGACGACACAGTCCCTGTCGACGGAGACGCCCCCGGCATCGACGTCGCCGCCCTGGAGCGCTGGCTGGTCGACCGGCTGGGCGCCGACGCAGCCCCCCTGTCCATCCGGCGCTTCCCCAAGGGCTACAGCAACCTGACCTACCTGCTGCGGGCCGGCGGCCGCGAGCTGGTGCTGCGCCGCCCGCCCGTCGGCGTCTCCATCGCCAGCGCCCACGACATGGCGCGCGAGCACCGGGTGCTGGCGGCCGTGGGACGCGTCTGGCAGCGCGTGCCGAGGGTGGTCGCCGTGTGCGAGGACCGCGACGTCATCGGCGCGCCCTTCACCGTCATGGAGCGCGTCCGCGGCATCATCCTGCGTGCCGACCCGCCCCCGGGCCTCGCCCTCGGCCCGGACACGATGCGCGCGCTCAGCACCGAAGTCGTCGACATCCTCGCCGAGTTGCACGGCCTGGACTGCGACGCCATGGGGCTCACCCTCGGCCACCCCGAGGGCTACGTCCGCCGCCAGGTCCAGGGCTGGACTCGCCGCTACGCCAAGGCCCGCACCGACGATGTCCCCGATGTCGAGCGCATCGCCGCCTGGCTCGACGCGCAGCAGCCGGCCGAGTCCGGCGTCGCCCTCGTACACAATGACTTCAAGTTCGACAACCTCGTCCTCGATCCCGCCGACCCCACCCGGGTGCTCGCCGTCCTCGACTGGGAGATGGCCACACGTGGCGACCCGCTGCTCGACCTCGGCATGGCGCTCGCCTACCACGTGCAGGCCGACGATCCCCCCGGCCTGCAGCTCGTCCGCCTCGGCCCGACCCACCTCCCCGGCCACATCACCCGCCAGCAGGCCGTCGACCGCTACCTCCGCGCCACCGGACGCGCCGACCTCGACCCCCTCTGGTACTACGCCTTCGGTCTGTTCAAGCTCGTCGTCATCGCCCAGCAGCTCTACGCCCGCTGGGCAGCCGGCTTGACCCGCCAGGCGCGCTACGAGCACGCCATCTTGGCGGTCCGGGGACTGTCGGCGGCCGGGCTACGGGCCATCGAGCTGGGGCGGATCGAGGGGTTGGGGTGAGGACGTCGCCTACTCTTCCGTCGCCCGGTCATCGAGGGAGTCGTCCAGCTCCCAGTCATCGGGCATCTCCGGCCATGCCTGCGTCGGTTCGATGGTGTTGTACTGCACGAAGAAGCAGTTCATGATCCCGGTGGAAGTCCACTCCTCTCCCCAGCGGATGTCGAAGGCGACGAATAGCCCGCCCTGAAGTTCTTCCGGCCACCGGTACGCTGCGAGCAGCTCGGGGGGAGCATGGACTCGCCAGGCACCCTCGATTCGGTAGGGGCGAACCCGCACCAGGCACAGATCCTGGTAGGGGTTGTCTCCCACGGTTCCGGGGGGAGGCTGGGGCACTGAGAGGGGTTGATAGGTGTTCCCGTCGCTCCACCCGATGCTGGAACGTCCCTTCCAGGAGTGGCGGGGGAAGGTGTGCATGCCCTCCAGCCCGCCGGGCGTGAAGTCGTCGGTCCACATCTGCATCGCGAACATGAGGTGGTCGGGTTCGCCGTACAGGGTCAGGGCGATCATGTAGTCCAGGTAGGCGCAGCCCTCGCTCTGCGACGACCCGGTGTAGGACATCATCAGTCCCACGCCGTCATCGCCGTTGTCGTAGTACTCCAGCAGCGCCGACGCCGCCGGGGCTTGCAGGACGTAGTCGTCGTCGTCGGGTTCGGGGCAGGCCCAGATGGGGTAGCCCCCCATCCAGTCCAGCTCGGGCTTGGTGTCCCAGAAGGCGCCGCTGCCATCGCGGTCACCCTTGGGGGGCGGGGGAGCAGCGGTCGATGGAAGGGCAGGCACCACGGCGGCCGACACCCGCGAGGCTGGTTCGCCGCGGCCCGCCGACACGGGCTCAGCCGGGTCGCTTCGCGCGGTGCCACCGCCGTCCTGACATGCCCCCAGCACCATCAGCATCCAGGGCAGCGTCATGGCGCACCCCTCAGCCAGTTGACGCCACCTGGCATGTCCGGCCAGACCTCTTCCGGGGTGGTGCCTTCGTACAGGTCGTTCAGGCAGGGGAGCGGGTCACCGTTGCTGTCGGTCGCGTTGGAGTGAACGTGTTCGTTCTGCTTGATGTCCCACCAGAAATAGAGACCATCCATCAGGTCTGCGGGGAATCCATCATCGTCCTGTTGTCTGTAGTATGGTACTTCAATCCGGACGGCACCCGCAATACGCTTGGGGCGGACACGAACGACACAGTAGGTGATGTATGGATCAACGCCTTGGTAGGGCCCCGTCGACCCCGTCGGCCCCCCAGGCCCAACCATCCAGCTGTAGTGATCACCGTCGGAGTGATAGACACTGACTCCCAAGAACGGGTTCCTTGCCGTGTCAATGTACGGACCTTCAGATGTTCCTGGCACAAAACTGTAGCCCCAATATCTCAGCCACAAATGAAACCCTTCCTGCAGATCCACCTGTATGGCATCCTGCCACTCGCCGTTGTCGTACTTAGAGCAGTCGCCATCCCCGAAGTCAAAACCGTGCATGTCGAACAGGTGACCAATCCATGTGTAGTCCGGATCCGACTTGAAGAAGTCCGTTGCGGCATGCCACGACACGATCTCCCGGACCACATCCCCTTCCTGCGGCCACGGACAGTCGAACACCGGGTAGTCCGACATCCAGCCGGTGTCGGGTTCCAGATCCCAGAAGTACGCGCGAGAATCCACTCCACCATCATCGCCGGCAGGCAGCGCGCCACCGGTCGTCCCGCCATCTGCTGTCGGTGGCGACGTGTCGGCCCGCTGTCCGTCCTGGATGGCACAGGACAGCGCGCCGAGCACGCCGACCCAGACCAGGACCACCGGAAGCGACCGGGCGGGCGTCGCATTCACACGAACTCCAGCAGGTCCAGGCGCGGGCTGAGGGGCAGCGGGCTGGTGATCAGCGTCGGCCAGGCCCCCCGGCGCAGGATGATGGGGTATTGCGCCGTGCCCGTCTCCGGGGTGAGCGCTTCACCCTCGCCATCGACCCACACCGTGTCCGGCAGCGCACCCGCCACCGGTGTTGCCAGCACCTCGGCGTCGGGGGCGGTGGGCACCCGCCGGACGAAGCCGACCAGCCCGCCGCTGTCCAGCACCAGCCGGGCGCAAGAGGGCGTCGCGTCACCGTCGCCGCCACCCTTGGCCAGGTCCACCGTCCCAAAAGGATCGATGAACGCCAGGTAAGCGTAGCCATAGCCCCCCATGAGGCCCGGCGCCCCCTCCACCTCGATCAGCCAGATCTTGTCGGACAGCGGCAAGGGTTCCGCGTCCAACATGTCGTCATGGGTGTCGTCGAGGTCGGGCAGCAGCCGCCGCACCGCGGTCGCCCCCGAAAAGAAGCCCGCCATGCGGCGGAAGGCGTACCACGACGGCCGGGCCTGGGCGTTGGACACGTCTTCGTGTACGTCGTGCAGGTCGCGGCGCAGGCCGTAGCCGGCGAAGTTCGCGGGCAGCCGCGCCATCCACGGGTGCCAGCCCACGATGTCGGCGCCCGCCGCCATGGCCACGGACAGACGCAGCCAGACACTGATCCCCTGGAATTCGTTGGCCCCCACCGGTACGGGGGGCCCGCCGGACGGTACGAAGCGGTCGGCGAGATAGAAACAGACGGAGCCGTTGGGTCGCGCGTCGGAGCCGGCACTGATGTCGTCAGGCGACGCAAGCGCGTCATAGGGCCAGGCGTCGCTGCCCTCGCAGCCGGCGTCGTAGTCCAGGCCCAGGTCCGTGCGCCCACCGTCGCAGACGACGTTCACGCCCGTCTCCAGCACGGTGACCTGTGCATCGTGCAGGTACTTGCTGCCAAGCACCGCCCGCATATCAGACACATCGGCGTAGAGGTAGTGCAGGCCGACAAGTTCACTGCTGCCGCCGTGGTAGAAGTGGATGTCGATGCCGGCGATGATGTCGGCGAGGGAGAGACCGGATCCCCGGTCGTCCAAGGTTGACCCCGCCACCTCGAGCAAGTTGTCGATGAACTCAGACTTGGCCCCCCAGTTCGTGAAATCCGGCCCCGAATTGCTGAACGACTGCAAGCCCGGCAGGAAGCACCGGGCCGCGGGGAGGAAGTACAACAGCACGGTCGTGATGGCGACGTACTGGGCAGCCCAGCCGTCGTGGTCGGCCCGGCCGTCCGGCCAGGTCGCCGATCCCACCTGGACCGGGTTCTTCGTATCGACTTCGTTGCCGATCTCGAAGCCCTCGATGTAGTCCCAGAGCAGGATGCCATCCCGGAGCAGGGACCACTGCAAGCGCAGGAGTTCTACAGCCACCGGGATCGTCATCAACGCCATGTAGGCCCGCTTGTAGCCGTTGGCCTGGTCCAGCGTGTTCAGGTTCCAGCTTCTCGTTGCCGAAGGGGTGGAGAAGATCTGCTTCGTTCCGGTGGCATCGATCAGCGACTGGCCGAGGTGGTCGGTGGACCACTGCAGCGCGATGGGGTTGGCCCGATCAGAGGGCACGTCGATGGTCAGGTCAGGGGGGGCCCCCGTCCCGAGCGTCAGCAGCGTGATGATCAGCTTGAACGAGCCGCCCGCACAGCCGCCTTCTGATGCGGCAGGCGCGGACAGCGGGGCGACGCGGCGCCCCTCCCTGCACGCCAGGCGCCGCACGAGCTGTTCGAGGTGGGCGATGCGTTCTTCGAGCACGCCGGCCGCGGCGATCTGTGCGAAGACATCTTCCGGGTCAAGCGGGATCTCGGCCCCACCCAGCAGCTCATCGTAGAAGATCTGCAAGCACCCCGGGTGCCGGGCGACCGATGCGTTCAGTTCCATCAGATCATCGGCGATCTGATCGTAGGTGCCAAACGCAGTCTCTCCGAGGTCTTCGGAGTGGAAGAACAGCGGGGTGTTGATGCCGAAGCGGACCCCGGTGGTGCTGGTCGTGGGGTTGGCCGGCGGCTGGGTGCGTGACCGGGCTTGCCACGCCTGCATCGACGAGCGCGGCACCGCGCGCCACGGGCCGCTGCCCCACCCCGGCCCCTGCCACGACGCCGGCCACGTGTTGCGGAAGGGCGCAGTGGCGCCCTGGGCGCCGCAGGAACGCCACTGCCAGTCGCCGAGACCCGGTGGCGCTTCCGCCAGACGGCCCAGCCCCGTTCGGTCACAGCAGCATGTGGCGCCGTGAACGGGCCAGCGGGCGTCTTGCCTGCGTGCACGCTGCCCCAGATCAGCCAGCGAGGGCGTCCGGTGTCGACCACACCGCAGCAACAGCCGCTGCTGGCGCTTGGACGCCCACGGCAGCCAGGTCCGTAGGTCTCGTGCTTGCTGCTGCATCACCCCTCCAGTGTACACGCTGCCGGTGGGTTCGCTCCTACTTGTCGAGCACCGTCGCCCACAGCTCGACATCCGCCCCCACGACGGTGGTCAGGGTGGCGTCCTCTACCTCCACCTGGACGACGACATCCGCGAGCAGGTCACCGACAGTCCACAGCAGGTGCCCCTGGACCGCGGCCGTGCCGGTGTAGCTCTTCGCTGTGCTCTGTGTCGTGCCATCGTCGAGGGTGACCGGGAAGCCTTCGTCGAGAGGCGAGTACTCGCCCAGGCAGCCCTGCAGGAGCTGGATCGTGACCTTGGCGTTGGTGTCCAGGCCCCAGATCCGAAGGTGCAGCAGGACCTTGGTCCCCTGGCCCAGGGTCCGCCACAGACGAGAGTCGATGCGGTACTGCTTCTTCGCACCGCCGGTGCCGCTGGTCCTCGTACCCCGCTCCAGAAGCAGACCCTTGTAGCTCGACATGCTCTTCCCCACTTCGCCCCCGGAGAGGGGCGACCATGCGCCGAAAGCTCTCGCCTCGGGCAGTTCATCTTGCCGGTGAGAGCCCGTCTCCAACCGACAGAAAAAAGCTACCCCCCCCCCCAACACATTCCGCAACCAGCGTCGCGGGACAGAAATGTGAACTCTCGCGATATCCAGTTCTTACACAGTCTTACAATCTTGCAGCGTTCTCACCGACACCCAACCCCGCCGACGACCGCCAACGCTTGGACGCCATCGAGCGGCCGCTGCCATGCCCGGCGGCATCAACCTCTGCACCGTTCAGCCTCGGGTGAGGTGGCTCACCCCCCCGCCCGCATCCGCCACGTCGCCAGCAAGCCCACGCCGCCCTCCTGGTCGGGCGCGAGCCCCGCCGCCCGCCGCACATGGGCCGCCGGTGCGGCCATCACAACCAGCGGCAGCTCCCGCACCAGGGCGCCGGGCCGCCCCTTCAACCCCCAGCCGACCACCCGCAAGAGGTGGGCCTGGGTGTGCAGCAGCCCGGCGTTGCGGCTGTGTTCGTGCGCCGACTCGATGTGGGCCCACGCTTCACCGGTCCGGAGGCGCAGCACATCCGCCCAGCCGGCCACCAGCTCTCGGGCCACGGACACCTGGTCCGACAGCGGCATCGCCGCCGCCCGGTGCCGCCGCAGGGTCTCGATCACGCGCATGACTGCTGCCTCACAGTGTTCGGGCCCGCAAGGGCATCCAGCCGAACACCGTTCGACCACCCGCCAGCCGAACGTCGCTAGTCCGGGTCACAGGCACCATCGCAGGGGTTCACGGCCTGCCCCGTCTCGACCAGGGTCAGCACCTGGGACAGCGCCACGTCGGTGAGGATGGCGTCGCTGTGCACATCGTTGTTCTGTGTCGGGATGGTGTTCTCGTCCGGCGGCATGTACTCGTCGAGGGCGTCGGGCAGCTCGATCTGGGTGAGCACGCGGGCGTTCTCGATGGGACCGTGCACCGTGTCGACGCCGTAGATGGGCACCACCGAGTCTTCGAGGTGGCTCGCTCCCACGGTCCGCACCAGGATCTCGGTGGCGAGGTTGGGGACCTGGCAGTCGCCGATGGCTTCCTGGACGACGACGGTCTTGTCGCTGTCACGCAGCAGTCGGCCGAGGTTCACCGGGTCACTGGCGTCGAAGAAGCTCTGCAGGGCCGACACGAAGACGAGCTGTGTGAGCGGGTCGGGGTAGAGCAGGTCGAGCAGGGTGTCGATGTCGGCGAAGTGCACGGAGCGCTGGATCATGTGCGTCCAGCCGGCCCCCGGCACGGCGACGACGGCGCGCTGTACGTCGGGATGCAGGGCCGTGAAGCTGGTGCCCTGGATGCCCCCCAGGCTGACCCCGTAGTAGTAGAGCCGATCGGGGTCGATGAGGGGGGCGTCGGGGCTGTAGGGCAGGCCGTCGACGAACTGCAGGTCGCGGCGGGCCAGCTCGACCAGGGCGACGTTGTTGACCAGCGACTGGGCGAGGCGGTCGGTGACGATGCGGATCCGCGCGATGTCGGGCACAACCTCTTCGAGGATGAGGTCGAGGTCACCGCCGGACAGGCCGATCCAGTCCGTCGCGATGACCACGGCACCGGCCTGCACGGCCATGTCCTGCACGACCTCGCCCACACCGCCGCTGGTGAGGTAGCCACGCCCCTCGCCGAAGATCCCGTGCCCCATGACCACCAGGGGCACCGGCTCGCCCGGGGTCAGGCCCACCGGCACGATCATGGTGTACTCGAAGGCCTGCCGGTCGGCCTGGAGCACGGCGCTGTAGGCGTCGTCGGCGTAGACCAGCTCGTTGTCGACGAGGAAGGAGGGCGGCTGGAACTCGCCCTCGACCAGCCAGGCGACGCGTTCGTTGGGGTCCTGTTCGACCAGGTCCACCGTGAACGGGACCCCGTTTTCGTCGATGTCGGCGAGTGCCTGGTCGCGCATGGAGGTGATCGGCCCGAGGATCTGGGCTTCGCTGGCGACCTGGTACTCCCAGGCCAGCAGCAGGTGCTCCCGCGGCAGGCCGGCCTGCTCCAGGGCCGGGAAGAGGGTGCTGTCGTAGCGGTCGCGCAGGTCTTCGACCCGGGCGTCGTCGGTGACGATGTCGTCGCGGAGGGCGACGAAGGCGTCGGGGCTGTCGAAGGGCTGACCGTCGACGCCGACGAGGCCGTCGGTGAGCGCGACGACGTAGCGTTCGCCCGGCTCCAGGGGCGCGGTGGGGCGGATGATCAGCGCGTAGCGACCGTCATAGCCGAGGTCCCGGTTGGCCTGGTCCATCTCCGTCAGCAACGGGACCCGCTCTCCGGTGGAGACCCGCACCAGGGCGATGGCCGCGTCATCGGCCAGCGAGTGCGCGTCATCGTCGAGCCCGCTGAGGAGGTCCGGCGCCACGTCGCGGCCGAGGTTGACGATGGCCGGCTGGGTCGGCGACACGCCGTCGAAGAGGTTGAGGATGCCCGGATCCACCGGCATGTCGCCGTCCGGGCTCCAGAACATGCTGGTGTCGTAGGCCAGGCGCAGGCCGGTCTCGCTCGCGGCGTCGGCGGCCATGCGCTCCATGTTCGGCCACGGCGTGAGGCAGTCGTCGCCCATGGCGAAGGGGGAGCAGGCCGGATCGAGGTCGAGGTGCCAGGCGTCACCGGATCCGCCGGTGTCGCCGCCCCCGACGAGGGGCTGCCCCTGCCCGTCGGCGACGCTGCGGCAGGCAGCAAGGGAGAGGAGGAGGGGCAGGATCAGGTGACGCACGGGCGCGCTCCGGGGAGGTGAGGAGGATGATAGTCGCTGGCCATGGAACGCGTACACGCCATTGTCCGCGGCCGGGTCCAGGGCGTCTGGTACCGGGTCAGCACCCAGGCCCGCGCCAGGCAGCTCGGGCTCGGCGGCTGGGTCCGCAACCTGCCCGACGGCAGCGTCGAGCTGGTCGCGGAGGGGCCGCGGGCCGACCTCGACCGGCTCATCGCCTGGTGCCACGAGGGGCCCCCCGCCGCCGCGGTGACGGCGGTGCAGCCGCGCTTCGACGCGGCCACGCGCGAATTCGCCAGCTTCGACATCCGGCGCTGAGCGCGCGGGTCACGCGGCCTCCATCACCGCCGCGCCGCCGAGCCCGCCGGCGGCACAGATCCCGAGCACGGCGGTCCGGGCATCGGTGCCGGCCAGCTCGTGGGCCATGGTGAGCACCATGCGGGCGCCGGTCGCGCCGAAGGGGTGACCGAGCGCGATGCTGCCACCGTGCACGTTGAGCCGGTCGGGGTCGACCCGCCCGACCGCGCCGTCGCGGCCCAGGCGCTGGCGGGCAAAGGCGTCACTCTCCAGCAGCTTGACGATGCTGAGCACCTGGGCGGCGAAGGCCTCGTGCATGTCGATGCGGTCGACCTCGCTCAGCGAGAGACCGGCGCGGTCCAGGGCCTGTGGCATGGCGATCGCCGGCCCCAGCAGGAGCTGATCGGCGGGGTCGACGCCCACCCAGGACCAGCTCCGGAAGCCGGCCAGGGGGGTCTGTCCGTGGCGGCGGGCGGCGTCTTCGCTCATGACGACGACGCAGGCGGCGCCGTCGGTGAGCGCGCTGCTGTTGCCGGCGGTGAGCGTGCCGTCCTTGGATCCCTTCTTCACGAAGGCCGGCCGCAGACGGGCGAGGGCGTCGACGCTGGTGTCGGCGCGCACGATGGTGTCCCGGTGCACCGCGCTCCCACCCGGCGGGGTCACGGCGATCAGCTCGTCGTCGAAGCGCCCCGCGGCCATGGCGGCGGCGGCCCGGTGGTGCGATGCGACGGCGAATTCGTCCTGGGAGCGCCGATCGATGCCGTTGCGGACCGCCATTCGCTCGGCGGCCTCGCCCATGACCTCGCCCGTCGAGCGCTCGGCCACCTTGGGCTGCCGGGGCAGCAGGTCCCTGGTGAGGGAGAGGCGCCCCAGCAACCCCAGGTAGTCCATGGGACCGCTGCGACTGTTCATCACGACCGGGCCAGCCTTGCGGATGAAGGTCTCGGGCATGGTGAGCGCGGCGTTGCTGGTCGAGTCACTACCGCCGGCGATGACGACGTCGGCTTCGCCTCGCTCCACCATGTGCACGGCGTCGGCGATGGCCTGCAGGCTGCTGGCGCAGGCGCGGGTGACGGTGAAGGCCTGGACAGAGGGGGGCAGGCCGAGGTCGAGCACGATCTCCCGACCGACGTTGGGGGCGGTGGGCGGCAGGATGACGCCGCCCCAGACGAGCGCGTCCACGGCGCCGTGCGGCAGGGCGAGGCGCTGCAGCGCACCCCGGACGGCGTGGACGCCCAGCGCGATGCTGTCCAGCTCGATGAACTCTGAGAACGCACGCACGAAGGGGGTGCGGGCACCTCCGACGACGACGGCACGACGGGACATGGGGACCTCCTCAGCGACCGACCAGGGATCCGCCGCACACCCGGAGCACCTGCCCCGACAGCGCGGCAGCGCCAGGGCTGCACAGCATGGTGATGGCCTCGGCGACGTCGGCCGGGAGGCCGCCCTGGCTGAGGTTGGACAGTCGCCGGGCGACCTCGCGGGTAGCCACGGGGATCGCCGCGGTCAGGCGGGTCTCGATGAAGCCCGGCGCGACGGCGTTCAGGGCGACGCCGCGCCGGCCCAGCGCCGGGGCGGCCCCCTCGACGAAGCCGACGATGCCGGCCTTGCTTGCGGCGTAGTTGGTCTGGCCGACGTTGCCGGCAAGGCCCGCGATGCTGGACAGACAGACGATGCGTCCGTGGGTGCGCAGCAGTGGATCGAGTGCGCGGTGTAGCAGCAGCACGGCCCGCAGGTTCACGTCGAGGGTCAGCTCCCACCGTGCTTCGTCCATGCCGCCCAGCGTCTTGTCGCGCGTCACGCCGGCGTTGTGCACGACGACGTCCACGCCGTCGAAGCTGCCGGCGAGGAAGGAGGCGACCCGCTCCGGGGCGTCGGCAGCGGCGAGGTCCACCATGAGCGGAACCCCGCCGACCTCCTGGGCGACGGCGCTGGCGCGCGCTTCGTCGCCCGGCCGGTCGAGCACCACGACCCGGGCGCCCTCCCGAGCCAGCGCGCGCGCGGTCGCCGCTCCGATGCCCCGGGCAGCACCGGTCACCAGGGCCAGCTTGCCGTCGAGGGGGCGGGTCCAGGCGGGATCGGCGGCCCGCACCGTGTGCGACACGGTCAGCACCTGGCCGGACACATAGGCCGACCGCGGCGTGGCCAGCCACCGCAGCACCGGCGCGAGCCGGTCGTCGCAGCCCTCGGGGACCACCACCTGGTTGGCGGTGGCTCCCTTGCGGCCCAGCTCCTTGGCGACGCTGCGCATGAAGCCCTCGACCGCCCGGCGCGCGACGCGCAGCTCCACATCCGACGCGTCCTGTGGCGGCCGCGCGAGCATGATGACACGTCCCGAGCTGCGCACCGCACGGATCCGCGGGTGCAGCAGATTGTAGAGCGAGTGGAGATCGTCGACGGTGGACAGACCGCTCAGATCCATGACCACGACGTCGGGGCGCTCGTCATCCGTCGCCGCCCGGGCCGGCCGCCCCCAGGCTTCGGCCGCCGCGGTGAAGGGCGAGAGGTCGCCGACGACGGCGGGCTCGGCGCCGGCCTGTGCCAGGGTGTCGGCGACGGCCGCCAGGAGCCCCGCCTGCGGTCCGGCGAGCACGAGGACCTGCTTGTCCTGCAGCGGCAGCGCCCGCCACGGCCCCGCGTCCCGGGCCAGCGTGGGCGGCAGGGACACGCCGAGGTTGCCCACCAGCTTGCGGGCGGTGGGGTTGCGGCCGAGGGCCACGAGTCGATCAGCCATGGAAGCCTCCGACGAGGAATGCGGGGCCGCCCGGGGCGGTCCCGACGTGGAGGGGGGCGACGCCGTTGGCGTCGGCGGGCCCCGTGAACACCT
>CAZRFD010000061.1:0-40602 GCA_964599085.1 uncultured Enterobacterales bacterium
CCACCGAACGGGCCGCCGCCCTCTCCCGGCTCGCCACCACGGCCGAAGACCTCCGGCGCTGGCTGACCGTCGCGGACCACGTGCCGGCGACCGAGCTGCAGCGGGCGGTGGCCGACCGGGGCCATGCTCGCTCGCGCTCCCGCCGCACCGAAGCCCTCCTTGCAGACGCTCCAGCGCTGGTTCAGCGGGCCATGGAGCAGCGCCAGGATCGGCTGGACTTCGCGGCACTGACAGAAACTGGCGGGGGGTTGGCTGGGTGGGGACCGGGCTCGCAGCCGCTGGGTCCGGACCCGGTGGATGGCGACCCGCTCTCGGGCATCGCGGTGGCGCTGGCGGATCCGGAACCGGTGACTTCCGGCGCCGTCGTCGTCGAATCCGGGGTCCTGGACGCCGCCCGCTGGCTTCTACAAGCGGTCTCGCTTCCGCACACCCGCGGAACCGGGCGGGTCCGCAGGCGCGCCGATCACACGTGCGCGAATCCAGAGTGCCGTCGGCGCACCCTGCGTGTGCAGGTGCACCACGTGCGGCCGCGGGCGCTGGGCGGCACCGACGACGACGACAACCTGCGCTGCCTCTGTCCGAGCTGCCACCTGCGCCTGGTGCACGGCGGCTTCATGGCCATCGAGCGGGTCGACGACGCCGACGTCTTCCTGTACCCGGGGCGGGCGGTGGTGGTGCGATGACCGCCCTCAGTCGGGATCGCAGCCACCATCGCAGGGGTCGATGACGATGCCCTGCTCGAAGAAGGCCTTGAGCTGCGCCTGGCTGGTCGCTTCGTGCCGGACGTTGTCGTGGACGTCCTCGACGTCGTTGCTGGCCGGGCGGTTCTCGACCGGTTCTTCGACGCCGTAGTCCCACTCGGTGATGGCCGAGCCCGTGCCGCCGCTGTCCATGGTGGACAGGCCCCAGATCTCACGCACCGGAGTGCCCACCATCGACGCGCCGATGCTGCGCGCCAGCATGTGGGCCCCCAGGGTCGGCACCTGGGCGTCGCCCACGCCGGCCTGGATGAGGATCTGCTTTTCTGGCACGCCGTCCAGCCGATCGCCGCTTCCAAGCGTCGGCGCGTACGCGGCGCCATCGCCGACGTCCCAGGGGATCTGCAGGGCGGACAGCCACCAGGTGATGTCGACGGGGTCGGGGTACTTGGTGCGGAACAGCGTGAAGAACTGGGGATCGAAGTTCTTGCTGCGGGTGGTCAGGAAGGAGAAGGGCGTGCCGGGGACACCGAGCACCCCACGGGTGATGTCGGTGGACAGGGACATGTAGGCGCCACCCAGGATCCCGCCCTGGGACACGCCGTAGAACCACATGCGGTCGGGATCCGCGAGCGGCACGGTGGCCCCCGTCTTGGGGTGCGTCGCGGTCAGCTGATCATCGGCGCCGAGGTCCCCCTTCATCGCCCGGGCCGCCACCAGGAACTCGACGAAGCCCTGCATGGTCCGTTCGGGCAGCATGGGGAAGCCGTCCAGCTCGCTGGTCACCATGAGCGACACGTAGCTGAGGTCTTCGGCCTTCATGCCGGTCCACTCGACGGCGAAGTAGATCCACTCGTTGTCGGTGGCGAGCTGTTCGTTCCAGTCGGCCCAGGTGTCGTAGGCTTCTTCGAATTCGCCGAAGAAGCCGTGGCCGTACTGGACCAGGGGGGCGGGGTGCGGATCGTCGAGCAGCGACTGGGGCACGGCGATGACGAAGGGGATGTCGGTGTCGCCGTTGTAGGTGGGCCACCCGTCGGCGTCGCGGGTCAGCATGGTCGGCGGCGTGTCCGATTCCGTGTAGTAGGGCACGGTCATGTGGCCCTTGATCACCCGGCCGAAGGCTTCGCTGTAGGGTTCGATGACCTCGTCGATGACGTAGCTGGGGCCACCATCACCGACCCGGGTCAGGGCGTCGTCCCGCATCCAGACCATGCGTCCGGTGAGGCCCTCCTTGCTGCCGACCACGAAGTCCCAGGCGAGCTGGGTGTCGTCCCGCTGCCAGCCGTCGGCTTCCAGGGTCGGGAAGATGACGCTGTCGTAGAGGTCCTGCCGGTCGTCGACCCGGCTGTCGCCGGTGGGCGTGCCATCGCGCAGGGCCGCGAAGGCGTCCGACGGCGCGATGGCGGCCCCCGACGTGTCGACGAAGCCGCGCATACCGACCACGTAGTGGTGGCCGTAGGCCAGCGGGGCGACCGGGCGGATCATCAGCACCCGGCGGGCGTCGTCGTCCCCGGACATGTCCAGCTCGACGAAGTGGGGCATGCGCTGACCGGTGTCGACGTCGATGATGACGGTCTTGGCGTCGGCGGCTTCGTAGGCGCCCAGATCCGTGTGGCTGATCGCACCGTCCAGGGACACGTCGGGCCAGTAGACCACCAGCGTGCCCAGCGGCGAGAAGCCGTCGAACTCGTTCCAGTACTTCGGGTCGGGCTGCACGCCGTCGATGTCCATGGGCATGGTCGTCGGCCCCAGCGCCACCCGCCAGCCCGACGCCGTGCTGCTGTCTTCGTCCAGGTAGTAGCTGGAGGGGAAGGGCATCCCGCAGTAGTCGGGCACCAGCGGGTCGCAGTCGGGGTTGGTGTCGACGGTGCCGCCGTCGCCGCTGGGGCTTCCGGTGCCCCCGGTGTCGTCTCCGGATCCGGTACAGGCGAGCAGCAGGCTGAGGACTGTGATGGTCATGGGGACTCCCGAGTCAGGCCCCATGTAGCGCGAAGCCCGACCGATCGCCGCAGGGCAACCGACGAATCCGTTGCTCCCGCGGTGATGGTCGGGCCTTGAACCGGGGCCGCTCCGATCAGAACAGCTCGACGTCGAACTCCGTCATCGCGGCCTTGCCCGCGGCCACCTTGGCGGCGTACATGGCCGCTTCGGGAAGTACGAGGTCGAAGTAGTAGCGCGCCGTCTGCAGCTTGCCGCGGCGCAGCTTGTCGTCTTCGGGCAGCGCCACCACTGCCTCCAGCTCGCGGATCCACACGTAGCCCAGCGTGACCAGGGCGAACTGGTTGAGGTAGTTGCTGGCCACCGCGCCGGCCAGCTCGTTGTCCTTCATGGCCTCCATGCTCATGGCCATGGTGGTCTCGGTCAGGCGCTTGCTCTCGGTCTTCAGCGCCGCGATGAAGGGGGCGAGCACGTCGCTGTCGGCGTTGCGGCGGATCACTGCGGTGATCTCGGCGGCGAAGCCCTGCATCAGCCGACCGCCGCCCATGGGCAGCTTGCGGCCGACCAGGTCCAGCGCCTGCACGTGGTTGGTGCCCTCGTAGATCATCGCGATGCGCTCGTCGCGCATGTACTGTTCGACCGGCCAGTCGGCGGTGTAGCCGGCGCCGCCCATGACCTGCATGGCCTGGCTGATGTTGTGGAAGCCGCGCTCGGACCCGAAGCTCTTGATGATGGGGGTGAGCAGGGCGACGAGGTCATGGGCCTTGGCCCGGGCCGCTTCGTCGGGGCTCTTGTGCATGATGTCGTAGTTCATGGAGATCCAGCCCACGAGGCCGCGGAGGGCTTCGTTGGTCGACTTGATCTCGAGCAGCATGCGGCGGACGTCGGGGTGGACCAGGATGTTGTCCGCGGCGTGTTCCCGGTCCTGCTTGGCCGGGTCCAGCGACCGGCCCTGGCGGCGGTCCCTGGCGAACTCCAGCGCCGCCTGGTAGGCGGCGTCGGCCAGGGCGACGCCCTCGATGCCCACGTTGAGCCGGGCGGCGTTCATCATGGTGAACATCGCGACCATGCCCTTGTTCTCTTCGCCGACCAGCCAGCCCTCGGCGCCCTCGAAGTTCACGACGCAGGTGGGCGAGGCGTGGATGCCCATCTTGTGGTCCGTGCCGCCACAGAACACCGGGTTGCGCGTGCCGTCTTCGAGGAACTTCGGCACGAGGAAGGTGCTGATCCCGCGGATCCCCTTGGGGGCGTCCGGCAGGCGCGCCAGGACGAGGTGGATGATGTTGTCGGTGAGGTCGTGCTCGCCGAAGGTGATCCAGGTCTTGGTGCCGGTGAGCTTGTAGTGGTCGCCGTGGGCTTCTGCCTTCGTCGTCAGCAGGCCCAGGTCGGTGCCGCAGTGCGGTTCCGTCAGGCACATGGTGCCGGCCCACTCGCCGCTGATCAGCTTCTCCATGAAGCGGTCCTTCAGCGCGTCGGAGGCGTGCGCTTCCATCGCGTCGAGGAGGCCGGCGGTCAGGCCCGCGCACATCGACAGGCTCTTGTTCGTGGCGATCAGCACCTCGCTGGCCAGGGTGGCGAGGGCGAAGGGCGCGCCGATGCCGCCGTGCTCCGGGTCGAAGGGCAGGCTGGTGAAGCCGTTGTCACGGTAGGCCTCCCAGGCCTCCTTGAAGCCGTCGGGGAGGAAGACCTCGTGGGTCTCGGGGACGAAGCGCACGCCCTCGGCGTCGCCCTTGCCGTTCAGCGGCTGCAGCACGTCCACGCAGAAGCGGCTGTAGCCCTCGAGCAGGTCCATGGCGGTCTCGAGGTCGAAGTCCTCGAAGCCGGGAAGCGAGGCGACGGTGCTCTGGTAGTCGAAGGCCTGGAGCACGAAGCGGATGTCGTCGATGGGGGGGCTGTAGTACATGGAGACTCCTCAGGTGAGCGGGGAGTCCCTGCTAATGGATCGGGTCGCCGGCAGCCGCACCCCAGCCGCACCTCAGCGCCGGCTGACCATCCGCTCCAGCAGGCCGGCGGCCGGGGCGCCCTTCTCCCTGACGATCAGCACCGGCCCCGCCGCTCGGGCGGCGACACGGTTCGCGGCCGAGCCGAGCAGCAGGTAGGCCACCGGCGTGATGCCTCGCGAGCCGACGATGAGCAGGGCGTCGCCGGCGGCGTCGATGAGGGCGTCGGCGACCTTGCCGGTGCCGACCACCCGCAGCTCCGGCGCGTCGTCGGCGCCCAGCAGGGGCAGGACGCCGGTCTCGAGGTGTGCCTGCGCTGCGGCGCGCACGCGCTCGACCAGTTCGTCGTTGCGCAGCGTGTTGCGCTTCGCCCGTGGCAGGTTGAAGTGGTAGACCGCGACCACGTGGTCGGTGAGCCGATCCGCGGCCTGCATCGCCAGCTTGCTGCACGCCGAGAAGTCCAGGCCCACCACCGCCCGGGACAGGTCGAGCCGGCTTCCGTGCGGGACGACCATGGCGGAGCAGGGCACCAAGCGGAGCTGCTTGTTACCCGAGGAGCCCCAGCCCGCCTTGTCTCCGTCGGCCTTGTTGCGTCCGAGCACCACCAGATCGACGTCGTGTTCTTCGACCAGGGCGGCGATCTCGGCTTCGGGGACGCCGGTGACGCAGGTGGTGGCGACGTCCACGTCGGGCAGGGCGGCGGCGAGCCGCTCGGCCGCCAGGTCCAGCTCCGGAGGCGACGTGTAGTCGTCCGGCTGGAAGACTTCGGCGAGGGGGGCGTGCAGCGGGTCGACGTTGAAGACGTGGGCGAGGACGATGCGCTGGCAGCCGAACGCGGCGGCGCCCGCGACCACGGCGTCGAGCACGCTGTCGTCGCGATGATCGAGCGCGAGCATGACCAGGAGGGTGGGATACACTGGGACCTCGGAGCGGGACCCCACGAGGCTGTCCTCGGGAGGCGTCGGATGTTCGACCTATCGGGTCGCGTGCAGGGCGGCCGCGCCGCTCGACCAGGGTTCGCATGCTTGCCCCACAACGCCCCGCCCGCTGCTTGGCGGATCCGGTCCCACGCGGCTTCGCAGATCTGCTAGAGTGGGGCGTGGCGCACGGCGACGACGATCTTCCGGGACTGGAGGAGACGGCCTTCACCAAGAGTGAGGTGCTGGACCTGCCGCCCGTGCGCAGCTCGACCGAGCCCATGGACATCGACTCCTGGGACGACGCGCCGCCCAAGGGGCCGTGGCTGCCAGAGCGCTACGAGTTCATGCGCGAGCTGGGGCTCGGCGGCATGGGCCGGGTGATCCTCGTCCGCGATCTGTGGATCCATCGCGACGTGGCGATGAAGATCCTGCGCGAACGCGCCGTGCAGCTCCAACGGCAGTTCCTGCGCGAGTCGCGGGTGCAGGCCATGCTCCAGCATCCCAACATCGTGCCGGTCTACCACCGCGGCACCCTCGACGACGGCCGGCCCTGGTACACGATGCAGGAAGTGCGGGGGCAGCGCCTCTCCGACGTCCTGAGCCGCTTCCACCTCGTGCCGGAGTCGCGTCGCGCCGACGGCGTCGACGGCTGGACGCTGCACCGCCTGGTCAGCACCCTGGCCATCGTGTCGAGGGCGATGGCCTTCGCACACAGCAAGGGAGTCGTGCACCGCGACCTCAAGCCCTCGAACATCATGATCGGGGAGTTCGGCGAGACGCTGATCCTCGACTGGGGGGTGGCGCTGCTGCTGACGGCCGACCCGTTGGATGAAGACTCGGGGCTGACCGGCGCGCCGCGGACGCCGACCGGGTCGCGCGCCGGCACGCGGGGCTACTGGCCGCCGGAACAGGCCAACGGCGACAAGCAGCTCCAGGGACCCAAGAGCGACGTGTACTCACTGGGGGCGGTCCTCTTCCACATGCTGCAGGGCTACCCGGCGCGGGACGAGACGCGGCCGTTGCCGCACCAGCTCCACGGGCCGGCGACTCTGCGGGATCTGATCGGCGAAGCCATGCGCCAGGACCCGATGGAGCGCCCGACGGCCGAGGACTTCGCCGCAGAGCTCGACCGCTGGCTGGACGGTACGCGTCGCCGGGAGGAAGCGCTGGCGGTGCTCGAGGACGGCCGGGAGCTGGCGCGGGCCGCCCGGCGCGGCTGGGCGCGCGCCCTGGAGGCGCGGCAGGAAGCCGAGCGGTTGCGGCTGGACCTCAACAGCTTCGCCAGCGAAGAAGCCAAGCGGCCGGTCTGGGATCTGGAGGACAAGGCGCGCGCGCTGGAGGCCGAAGCCGCTGTCCTCGACGTGAAGTGGACCGAGGTCGTCCGCTCCTCGCTCAACCTCTTCCCCACCCTGGACGCCGCCCACATCGAGCTGGCGGAAGCCTACTACACCCAGCTCACGCGGGCGCGGGCTCGCCACGATCACGCCGCCACGCAGACCTTCGAAGCACTGCTGCGGGCGCACGACCGCGGCCGCTACGCCGCCTGGCTCGAGGGCCGGGCGGCGATCAGCCTCATCACCGATCCAGGGGACGCGGCCGTCACCCTGTTCCGCTTCGTCGAGCGCCACCGACGGCTGGTGCCCGTCGAGGTGAGCCGCCACCGCACGCCGCTGGTGGAGCTGGACGTGGAAGCGGGCAGCTACCTCCTGCGCATCGAAGCGGAGGGCTGCCACAGCGTCGACTACCCGGTGTTCGTCGACCGCCTCGACCACTGGGATGGCGTCCCGCCGAACGCGACCGAGCCCCGCCCCGTCTACCTGCCGCGCCAGGGAGAGCTGCGCCCCGGCGAAGCCTACGTCCCGGCGGGGTGGTGCACGCTGGGCGATGGCGATGCTGCGGACGGGCTCGAGCCCTACCGGGCCTGGGTGGATGGCTTCGCCATCGCCCGCCCCCCGGTCAGCTTCCGGGAGTACCTCGCCTTCATCGAGGCGCTGTGGGCCGACGGGCAGCCGGACCGCGCGCTGTCACTGGCGCCGGCCGAGGCGCTGGCGTCGGCAGGCGGGACGCGGTCGCTGTTCGTGCGCGGGGACGCAGGCTTCGCGCTCGTGCCGGGAGTGGTGCACGCCTGGTCCCTCGACCACCCGGTCGTGCTGGTGAACCACGAAGGAGCCCGCGCCTGCGCCGAGTGGCTCGGGGGCCGGCTGCCCACCGAAGAAGAGTGGGAGAAGGCCGCCCGCGGCGTCGACGGCCGGCGCTACCCCTGGGGCGATGGCTTCGACCCCTGCTTCGCCAACATGCAGCGCAGCCGCCCCCAGCCGCAGATCCTGCCGCCGGCCAGCTTCCCAGACGACCGCAGCCCCTACGGCGTCGCCGACATGGCGGGCAACGTCCTGGACTGGTGTGGCAACCTGTACCGCCAGCGCCCCGACACCGACCCGAAGCGCGGCTGGTACGGCGTGCGGGGGGGCAGCTTCGTCGCGCGGGCCGACAACTGCCGCGCGGGCACCCGCCTGGCCTGCCCGGCCGACGGTCGCCTCACCAACATGGGCTTCCGGGTGGCCCGAAGCATCGGGCCGAAGCGCGCCTAGTAGTACGCCTTGCGGTGCTTCTTCCAGCCGGGGTAGAAGCCGGCGGGTGCGGGCACCAGACGCAGGGTGGCCGTCGGCAGGTAGCGGTTGCCGCCGTAGGGCGTCAGGCGGTCGTCGGGGGCCGGGTGGCCGTACTCGATCGCCGCCGAACCTGCTGTGGACTGGGCCGCCATGAACAGCAGGGTGACGGTGCCGTTCTTGATGAAGTAGCGCTTGTCGTGGCTGGCCGGCGGGTCGTTCTGGCTGAGCGCGCCGCCCGTCGGGGTGTCTTCCATGTACGCCGGGGCGGTGAAGGTCACGGCGTTGGGCGGGAAGGTCACGGCGCCGGT
The DNA here is from genome assembly GCA_964599085.1 of uncultured Enterobacterales bacterium. Taxonomy (GTDB): domain Bacteria; phylum Myxococcota_A; class UBA796; order UBA796; family UBA2385; genus J125. Next base: position 8,414 of record CAZRFD010000061.1, read on the forward strand.
GATCGGGATGAGGGTCAGCTCTTCGTCGGGCCACACCCGGTTGGCGTCGAAGATCCAGGTGTTCGTGCTGCCGTTGCGCAGCAGCACAGCGACGAGCACGCCGTATTGGTCTTCTGCGCGGAAGCCGGTGTCGGTGGGCAGGATCTGCTGGCCGAAGGCCGTCTGTGAGTTGGTGGTCATGGAGGCTCCGGGGGTGGATGCGAGGGAGGAGAGCGTAGCGGAGGCCGCGGAGATGGCCGCGGTGGACTGCGGGCCCGAGGCGAGGGTCTGCGTGAGTGTGGTGCACAGGGCGGCGGCGGCCAGCGGCGCGGCGTAGCTGGTGCCCGACAGCGGGCTGCCGCCGGTGGGCGAGGGGAGGTGGTCGCCGGGCAGCCAGACATCGGGCTTGGCGTGGCTGGGCAGGGGGCTGCCGGTGCTGTCCGTGGCCACGCCCTGGGCGCTCCAGGACGCCGCGCCGCCGCCGCTGGCGAGGGCGCCCACGCCGAGCACGTCGTCGAAGCGCGCTGGGAACAGCGGCTGTCCGGCGTGGTTTCCCATGGCGGCGACCATCGGCACGCCGAGCGCCTGCAGGTTCCGGGCGGCCTTGGACCAGGCGTCGGACCAGCCCGGCGCCCCGAACGAGCAGTTCACGACGTCCGCGCCCTGGCGAACCAGCCAGTCGATTCCGGCGGCGGTCTGCTCTTCGGTGCCGCCGATGCCCTCGGCGGTCTCGGACGTCAGCACGGCGGCGACGAGGATCTGCGCCGCCGGCGCGACCCCCGCGGCCAGGCCAGCGATATCGGTGCCGTGCAGGGACGACGCGAAGTCCCGGGGCCAGGTGGAGACGATGTCGCCCGTCTGGGGGTGGAATTCGGCGAAGCCCGCGAGGTTGACCTGCACCCGGCCGGGATCGATGCCGCTGTCGGCGATGCCGAGCGTGATCCCGGCGCCGTCGCCGCCCGAGCCCTTCGACCAGGTCGTCAGCGCCGCGAGGGCGGCGTCGACGGTGTCCGTGGGCGGGGTGTCGCCGGCCCGTTCCTTGTCCGTACAGCAGCAGCAGCAGCCACTGCCATTGCCACTGCCGTGTCGCGAATCTTCGTCCGCGGTCGTGTTGGAGTCGTCCGCAGCGACGAAGCGGGGGCCGTGCGACACCCGGTAGGACAGCCCGCGGTTATCGAGCCAGGCGCGGACCGTCGCTTCGTGCGCGCGCGGCAGCACCAGCGCCCCCATGGTTCCGAGCACGTGGACGCCGGGGGGTAGCAGCGAGCGATGGTCTGCGCCGGGTGAGTCTCGGAAGTCCGACCCAAGGATGGCGGCGGCGGCTTCCCGCGCCAGGCCGATGTCCCGGCTCCGCAGCAGCTCGGCGCGAGAGGGGGTCGGCAGCTCGGTGGTCGGCGGTGGCGGCGCGGCGCCACCGACAGCCTGGCGATCCGGCGGTGCCCCGCTGCCTTCCGTCGGCGGCGGCGTCGCCATGCGCGCGCGCTGGCGGGTGGCGTGGGTGAGCGCGCGCAGGACATCGGGGGCAATGACGAGGAGTGCCACGCGGCACCTCCAGTGCTCGCACAAGGCGAGGGAGCGTTCAGGCTCGCGGACGCGCTGGGGCGCGCCCGCTACGCTACAGTGATCCTGCCCCATCGTCCCCGAAACCGGCAAGCTCGGAGATTGCGGACGGTTCGCAGCGTCAGAGGTGGAGATGCGCCTCGCCCTCGTCGCCAACGCTCGCATGCCGACCGAGCGCGCCCATGGCGTGCAGCTCGCGTCGATGTGCGCGGCCCTGGCCGACCGGGGGGCCACCGTCGAGCTGGTGGTACCGGCACGCGACAACCACCTCGACCAGGATGTCGCAGCCTTCTACGGGCTGCCCCGGAGCTTCGCGGTGCGCCGCCTGCCGACGCTGGACCTCGTGTCCCATGGCCGGGCCGGAGCGCGCATCCAGCGGGGCAGCTTCGTCGCCGCGGCGGTCGCCGACCTCGCCGCTCGGCCGCCTTCCCTCGTGGTCACCCGGGACGAGCTGGTCGCCGCGCTCCTCGCGCCGCGGCTGCGGACCGTCTACGAGTGCCACCGCTTCCCGGGCCGGGCCCTGCCAGTCTGGGGCCGGCTGGTCCGCCGCGCGCACGGTGTGGTGTCGACCAACCGGTGGAAGGCCGATGTGCTCGTGGATCGCCTCGGCGTGGATCCCGCGCGCGTCACCGTGCTGCCCAACGGCACCGAAGTCGACGCCGTCCACGGGGCCGCCCCGCGGGCGGCGCTGCGCGCGGAGCTGGGGCTCGCCGACGACGTGCGTCTCGTCGTCTACGTCGGGCACCTCTACGGGTGGAAGGGGGTCGAAGCCCTGACCGCGTGCGCCCCGCTGCTCCCCGTCGACACCCACCTCGTCCTCGTCGGCGGCACGGACCGCGACCTCGCCCGCTTCCGCCGCATCCACCAGCACCCGCGCCTGCACCTCGTCGGGCGGGTGCCCCACGTCGACGTCGCCGGCTATCTCCGTGCTGCGGACCTCCTCGTCCTGCCAAACGCGGCGTCGACCCGTGAGTCCCGGATGGAGACCTCTCCCCTCAAGCTGTTCGAGTACATGGCGAGCGGGCGCCCCATCGTGGCCTCGGATCTGCCAGCCGTCCGCGAGATCGTGGGCGAGGACGCGGCCCTCCTCGTGGCCCCCGACGACACGCCTGCCCTGGCCACCGGCATCACCGCGCTCCTCGACGACCCGGCGCGCGCCCGGCAGCTCGCGGACACCGCGTTCCAGCGGGTCCAGGACCACACCTGGGACCGTCGCGCCGAGGCGCTGCTGCGCTTCGCCGGGGCGCTGCCACCTCGATGATTCGGTGCTGACGCGGTGCCGACGCCACGCCCCGGTGGCGCCGCCAGCCTCAGGCGGCGCTTGTCGCGGCGGGGCTGCGCATGCGATCGGCGGCCTCGGCCATGGTCAGGCTGACCATGCCGTGCGCGTCGGCGAGGCGCCGGTAGCAGGACAGGACGTGGTCGAGGGTCGCCAGCCCGCGGTCCAGGTCGGCGCCGAGGTTGTGGGGGTGCCACCACAGGTGGAAGATGCGTCCCTGGCGAGCGGCTAGCGCCATCTCCTGCTCGATGCGGCGCAGGCGCAGCGGCTCCAGGGCGTCGAGGGCGGGGAGGACGGGCCGCAGGAAGCGGCTGGCGCGCACCTCGACCAGGTCCTTGCCCGCCGTTGCGGCGGCTTGCTGCTGCGGCGTCCAGGTCGTCGACGCCGCCAGCGGCACGTAGGCGTCGACCAGGCGGAGCGCGCGCCGCCGCAGGCGCTCCTCGCCGTCCGGCCGCGGCGTGTACAAGCGCCCGGCGGTGGCGCCGCGCCAGGCGGTCAGGCCGAGATCCGCGCACACGTCGAGGTATGCGACCTGGTTGCGTGGGAAGACGATGCTGGTCGGGCGCTGCCCGAGGCGGGCTTCGTGCAGCGACAGGGCGGCGTCCAGGTCGGCGCGGAAGTCGTCGGCCTGCTGGCCGGGTTCGAGGCAGGTGTAGTGCGACAGGGTGTGGGTCGCGATCTCCTGGTGTGGGGCGGCCTGGACCTGAGCGACGAGGTCCGGCGCGAACCAGAAGGCGGGGTCGGCATCGGCGCTGTCGAGCGCGGCGAGGGCGTCGTCCAGGCGCAGCCGGGGGTCCTGGTAGAGCGGTCGCCGTGCTGGTAGGACCGCCCGCAGCTCGTCGCGGTCCCTGCACATCAGGAAGCCGATGGTGGCCCAGGTGGCGTGGACTTCGTGGGCGGCGAAGCGCTCCAACATGCGGGGCACGGCCTGCCGCCCGCCCAGGATGTTGCGGCGGTAGCGGCGCAGCGGGACCTTGTCCCGCATCCCCCAGAACAGCTCGAAGTCCAGCGACACCACCAGGGCGCCGCCCGGCAGCAGCATGGTCATCAGGCGCCCCGCTCGGCCACCACGCGGCCAACCACCGCAGCCAGCTCGCCGACCATCCGGTTGTGGCTGAAGTGGTCGAGTGCCCGCTGGCGGGCCGCCGCCCCCATGGCGCCGCGACGCGCGGGGTCTGCGGCGAGCTCGGCGACGGCGGCAGCGATGGCGTCTTCGTCTCCGACGGGCACCACCACGCCGCTGCGGTCGTCGAGGAGCTGTCCGGAGCCCTCGGTGGCGGTGGCGATGATGGGCAGCCCGGCCGCCATGGCTTCGATGGTGGACAGGGGCATGCCCTCCCAGTCCGATGTCGACAGGTACAGGTCCGCCGAGCCCAGCAGGTCGGCGACGTCCCGGCGGGCGCCGAGGAAGCGGACCCGATCATCCAGCCCCGCGTCGGACACGGCGGCGATCAGCTCGGCCTCGCGTTCTCCGTTGCCGGCCACCGCGAAGCGAAGCTCCGGGTGGCTGTCGGCGAGGCGGCCGGCCACCGCGATGAGGTGCTGGTGGGCCTTCTGGGCGCTGAGGCGGCCGACGTTGAGCACCACGATCTCGTCGTCACCGGCACCCATCAGGCTGCGGGCCCGCCGCCGGACGGCGCCCTCCCGAAGGCCGAAGGGCCGGGTGTCGACGCCGTTGAAGACGACGTCGCAGCGCGCGGGATCGAGCCCTCCGGCGACCAGCTTGTCGCGCACGTCGGGGGACACGGCCACCACGCGGTCGGCGACACGCATCAGCGGGCCGACCTGGCCGTAGCGATCCGCGGGCCAGCCGTGGGCCACGGTGACGATGGGAACCCGGTGTGCCGGGTGCGCGAGCCGGGCCACCCAGCTCACGACGAGGGAATTGGCGATGACCGCCCGGGGCTGGACCTCGTCCATGACCCGGCGGATGCGCAGCACCGCTCGGGGCAGGCTGAGGCGGACATCCTGCAGCGGGGTCGGGACGAAGCGCACATCGGGCCGCAGGTCGGCGACCATGGGGCCGTCGAGGGCCGCGACGGTGACGGCCACGCCGCGCTCGGCGAGCCAATTGGCCACCGTGACCACGTAGCGCTCGGCCCCGCCGACCCCCAGCGTGTTGATCAGCACGAGGATGGGGGAGGTGAGCGTGCCGGGGACGGCGTCCGCGGAGGTTGGGCTGTCGTGTCGCTGCACGGCGCTCATGGTCGCTCCACGAGGTGGACCCGGCGGGTGAGGGCCTGGAGCAGGTCCTGCCCATCCCAATACCGCGAGAACCGCAGGGCATGACCGACCGGGACGATGCGGTCGACCCCGCGGGCGCCCAGCGCGCCCGCCAGTTCGCGGAGTTCTTCCGGGGGAAAGCCGAACCAGGTCAGGGTCTGGTCGCGGACCTGCAGGTGGGGCAGCAGGTCGCGGAGCTGCGCCAGCTCGACGTGGAAGAAGAAGCCTCCGCCGCAGTGCTCCCGGGAGAGGTCCGCCAGCGAGGACAGACGGAGCACCTCGGCTTCGGCCGTGCGCGTGCCGGTACCGGTGACGTGCTCGGAGAGGGCGGCGCGCCAGGCGAAGTGCAGGCGGTCCAGCGCCTGGCCGGGGTCGGGCCGCCAGCCCCGCGCGCGGGCGAGGGCAGCGGCTCGCCCCACCAGCGCGTCGCTGCACGCCGCCGTGTCCCGGCCGACCCAGGCGAGCAGGCGCGGCGAGGCGCAGCCCCGCTGGTCGAACCACCAGCCGTCGCTGAAGAAGCGGTGGGCGAGATCGTCGAGGCCGGCCTCGTCCAGCGCCCGGAAGGCGTCGGCGGACAGCACGGCCGCCGACCAGCGGTCCGAGAAGCACAGGTCGACGCCGCGGGGCGGCAGCGGCACTGCACGCAGTGCCTGGACGGTGGCGTCGCTGCCCCACAGCAGGCGGACCCGCGCGATGGCCGAGAGCGCCGCGAAGATCTCGGGCTCGTGGCCCCACTGCAGGAAGCGGTTGGTGCGGGCGAGGTCGGCGGGCGCAGCGTCCAGCGCCTGTTGCAGCACCTCGACCAGCACGTCGGAGAGCGCCGAGGGGCGCGTCGAGATCCGCACGAGGTTGCCGTTGCCGGACAGGACGGAGAGCGCCCAGGAGTAGACGGACAGCGTGCCGACGTTGCCCGGAGGCAGGTGCAGGGCGAGTCCCCGAGGCTGTAGCAGGCAGGGGTCGGCGGCCTGCAGGGCGGCGAAGTCGTCGGCGAGGCGCTGCAGGGCCGCGGGCCGCAGCCAGTAGCCGAGCGCCACCAGCTCGGGCCAGCGGCGCGACGCGGGGTGGTCGAGGAGGAGGGCGCCGACGCGGGCGCAGAGCGCGAGGCTCTCGGCGTCGAAGGGACGCCGAGTGGCGGCTCCGGCCAGCTCCGCTCCGAGCGAGCGCGGCTCCACCTCTGCCGGCACCGGGACGCGCTGGAGCACCCGCATCAGGCGACCCCCTGCAGCGTGTCGCTGCAGCCGCGCTGCTCTGCCCGAGGCACCCGGCCCAGCACCTCCAGGCGTCGTCCGCCCCAGGCGCCGTCGGGCGTGCCTTGTTCCTCGTGCACCACGCCGAGGTCCTCGGTCAGGATGCTGTGCCCGGGGTAGCTGTGCGGGATGAGGCTGAGCACCTGGATCACGCCGGGCTCTCCCGGGGGCAACGGCCGCCAGCTCCCCGGTTCGCGGACGATGACCTCGGCGAAGTCCGGCGCGTGCAGCAGGCCGTCGGGTCCCTCCAGGAAGATGCTGCCGGTCTGCTCGACCATGCCGTAGAAGTCGTGGACGCGGTCGGTGCCCAGCGTGGCGCGTACGGTCGCCTGCAGCGTGGCCCGGTCGACGGCGGCGTCCTGGAGCTTCTTCCAGCCCCCGCCGTGGACCACGAGGGCGTCGGGGAGGTCGAGGTGCTCAGCGGCGGCCCGCAGGGGCTGCAGCAGGCGGCGCCACAGCAGGAAGGTGAAGCCGAACACCAGGACCGGTCCGCCGCGGTGGGCGGCCAGCCAGGCTTGCAGGGCGTCGTGGCGGAGCTGCAGGTCTTCGTCGAGGGCGAAGAGGTGGTCGCGCCCGAACGTCATCATGCCGAGCACGCCGGCGGCGCGGGCGGACGCGGCTTCGGTGCCGCGCAGCAGGCCCTCGTGGTCGACGATGAGCATCGGCAGGCGCCGGGGGCCCAGCAGGGTCGTCATCACGGCCGCCAGGGCACGGGCCTGCAGACGGGCGGTGGTGCGGTCGAGGATCACCTCGCTGCGGGCCTGTCCGGTGGTCCCGCTGCTGTGCAGGCGGCGAAACTCCTCGTCGGCAGAGATGCTGCGGAGCGTGTGGCTCTTGAACAGGCCGACAGGCAGGAAGGGCACGTCGACGAGGTCCAGTGGCCGGCCGAGGCCCGGGTGGAACACGTCGAGCAGGCGGTCGTAGGCGGGGCAGCGCTGGCGGTGCAGGGCCACCAGCCTGCCCAGGCCCGCCAGCATGGCTGCCGCCTTTTCGGCCGGCGGCAAGCGGAATTGCGGACGGCGCAACAGGGCGTCGAGGCTCGGCGCCGTCATGTCGGGATCTCTGCGCACAGGCGTCGATAGTCCAGCTTTCCGTGGGCTGACAGGGGCAGCGCCTCGACCCTGTGGAACTCGAGGTCGAGGTGGTGCAGGGACAGCTCGGCGGCCAGGGTCTGCGCCAGCGCGCGGTGCTCGCCGGCGTTGCCCCACGCGCAGAACAGGTGCAGGCGATCGTCGCCGCCGACCACGGCCGTCGGGCCCCAGCCGGCGACGATGGCTTCGACGTCGTCGAGGTCGATGCGCTTGCCGTGGAGCTTGGCGAGACGGTCGCTTCGGCCCTCCAGGTACAGCCGGCCGTCGGCGTCGAGCCGGCCCCGATCCCCGGTGTGCAGCAGGCCGCCCAGCTCGTCGCCCCGGACGAGGTCGGCCCGCTCTCGGGCGTAGCCCATCATCACCGAGGGCGCGCGGAACACCACCTCCCCCGCGGTGCCGGTGGGCGCCACCGCGCCCGCAGCCGTCTCGATCGAGAGCTGACCGCCGGGGATCGCCCGGCCGGCGCTGTCCGGGTGGGCGTCGCGCTCGTCCGCCGGGAGCACCGCGATGCGCGCCGTGGCCTCGGTCTGGCCGTACATCACCCAGAAGCGACCGCCGCGGCCGTCCAGCCACCGGCCGTAGTGCTGCACGAGCGCGGGGGACAGGCGACCGCCGGCCTGGGTCATGTTGCGCAGGGTCGGCAGCGCCATGGCCTGGACGCCGACGCGGCGGAGGTGCTGGTAGCTGGCGGGGACCCCGGAAAACGAGGTGCAGCCGTGGGCGTCGAAGTCCTCCCAGAAGGCCCGCTGCACTGGGCTGTGGGCCGCAAGGCGCACGCTGCCCCCGGCCAGCAGGTGGCTGGTGAGCACCGACAGCCCGTAGGCGTAGGGCAGCGGCAGGCTGAGCATCGCCCGCTCGTCGGGGCAGAGCTCCAGCGCGACGGCGATGGCGGCTGCGTTCTCGACGATGGCCCGGTGCGACAGGCGCGCGAGCTTGGGGCTTCCGGTCGTGCCTGAGGTCGACAGCAGCGTGTCGAGGTCGGGGTGGGGCGGAGGCGCCACGTCGTGCCGTCGGGTGGCGCGCGCATCGGCGATCACCAGGTCCGGCGGGTCGTCGGCGGCGCCCGCGGGCGGCGGCCCGGTCGTGATCACCCACTCCGGCTGGTAGCGCCCGACCAGCGCCGCGCGCCGCTCAGAGGACAAGTGCGGACCGAACAGCGCCACGGCGTGCCCGGCGCGTCGGGCGGCCAGCCAGCTCAGGACCGCGCCAGGGGAGTTCGCCGCGAACAGCAGGACGAGCCCACGGGACGGCAGGCGCAGCGCTTCCGCGGCATCGTCGGCGGCGGCGTGCAGCGCGGCGTGGGTCCAGGTGCGGTCCCCGGCCAGCAGGGCGGGGCGGTCGTCGCACGGCCGAGGGCAGCGCAGGCTCGTGGAGGACAGGCTCACGGGAGGGCGCGGGGCAGATCGGTGGAGAGGATGCTGTCGAGCTCGGCGAGCAGGTCGGGGCGGAGCCTGGCGGCCGCGGCCCGGAGCGCGGCCGCGTCGCCCGGGACCTCGCCGGGCGCGTAGCGCCCCGCCAGGAACTGCAACCAGGTGGCGCGTGGCAGGGCATCTGTGCCCAGCAGGCGCGCGGTGTTGTCGTGGGGGCGCAGCCACAGCCGCTCTTCGACCTCGTACTCGTGGGGCTGGAGCCGGGTCCTCCCCAGCACCATGAGGCAGGCGATGCGGTGGCAGCCATCCCCCGCGAACAGGTCCGTGCCGAGCTGCTTGCCGGGGGGGAGCTGCACCCGCCGGCCGGTGAGCAGGCGGATGCGCGTGTCGGGGTGGATGCCGTCGCGCGAGACCGACGCCCACAGGCGCCGCGCCCGGTGGTAGCGCCGGACGAAGGCGCCGAAGATCGCTTCGTCATCGTCGAGGTACTGCGGCTGCCCCACCGGCAGGGCGATGCGCCGGACCCAGGCCAGGTAGTGGGCGAGGGCGGGGATCCGCGCCGCGTCGGCGGGCGTGGGGTGCCGGGGCGCAGAGCCGTCGGCGAAGGCGGCCATGAGCGCTGCGCGGATCTCGACGTCGTAGCGGAGCGGGCAGATGAGGGGGGCCAGGTCGACGGGCGTGCCGCGCCGCTCTCCCGGGACCACCCGGCTCGTGCGCGCCACGAACCATTGCGCGCCGAGGTCCGCGAGGCGGCGCGACAACGGTGCCCGTCGCGGTGCGCGGCGCTCCAGCAGGTCGCGGGAAAGCTCGGGTGCCATTAGGTTGTCCACCTGGATTCGATGCGGGCGCTGTGGTGGTCCGGCGCCCGAACACGCACAGTCAGGAGTGCTCGCGGGCCGATGCCGGCTGTCGATGCTGCGGAGCGCCTGCGGGTGCTCGTCGTCATCACCCGCGGCGAGCGCGGCGGCGCGCAGGTCCACGTGCGCGATCTGCTGGCTGGCCTGCGGGACCGGGTGGAGCTGCACCTCGCCCTTGGCGAAGCCGGCTTCCTGGCGGAAGAAGCGCACGCCCTCGGCGTCCCGGTCCACATCCTGGCCCCGCTGCAGCGGGCGATCCACCCGCTGCTCGACGCTGCCGCCGCCCGGGCGCTCGGTGCGCTGGTGGGGCGGCTGCGCCCCCACCTCGTCCACACCCACAGCAGCAAGGCTGGGCTGCTCGGCCGGCTCGCGGCGCGCCGGGCCGGCCTGCCCGCCATCCACACGGCCCACTCCTGGGCCTTCTCCGACGGGATCCCCTGGCGGCGCAAGGCCCTGGCCATCCCGCTGGAAGTTCTGGCCGGGCGGTGGACCGATCGTTTCATCGTGGTCTCTGCTGCCGATCGCGAGGTGGGACTGCGCTACCGGGTGGCCCATGACGAACGCGTCGTCGTGGTGCACAACGGGGTGGCCGATACCCCGCTCCGCGCTCGGCCCGACCGGGCCGGGACGCCGGTGCTCGTCATGGTAGCGCGGCTGGCGGAACCCAAGGACCCGCTGCTGCTGCTCGACGCGCTGTCAGGCGTCTCCGCCCCCTTCCGGCTGCGTCTGGTCGGAGATGGCCCGGATCGCGCGGCGGTGGAAGCGGCCGTGCGGCGCCACGGCCTGGGCGACCGGGTGGATCTGCTCGGCACGCGGGACGACATCGCCGCCCTCCTGGCCGACGCCCAGGTGGGACTCCTCGTCTCGCGCCAGGAGGGCTTCCCCCTCGTCGTCCTCGAAGCGATGCGTGCCGGGCTGCCGGTGATCGCCTCCGATGTCGGCGGGGTCTCGGAAGCTGTCGATCACGGCCACACCGGGCTCCTCGTCCCACGAGACGATGCCGGCGCCCTCCGGTCGGCCCTCGACCGACTTCTGGCCGATCCCGCCCTGCGGCTGCGCATGGGGTGCGCCGGCCGCGCCGCCTACGACGCGCGCTTCACCGTGCAGCGCATGGTCGACGCCACGGCCGCCGTCTACGACGATGTGGCTCGCCGGCATGACCTGCCGCGACCGCTGCCCACGTCGGTCCGGGAGGCCGGGTGACCGTCTTCGGGATCCCCTACCAGCGCCGGCAGGTGCTCTACCTCCTTGGCGATCTGCTGATGGCCTTGCTGGCCATCATGTTCGCCCACATGCTGCGCTTCGGGCCGCTGTCCGAGCAGGCGCGGCTGCCCCTCATCCTGCGGGACACGACGGCGGCGGCCAGCTTCTTCGTCCTCGTCCAGCTCTGCCTGCTGTACGTGGCGGACGGCTACGACGCCGGCCGCGACTACCGGAGCCTCCGCGAGTTGGTGCGCTTCTGGCTGGTCGTGGGCGTGGGCCTGCTGCTGCAGATGGTGTTCTCCTACGCCTTCCCGCAGTGGTGGTGGGGCCGGGGCGTGACCCTCCTGGCCGGCGGCGCCTTCGGCCTGCTGCTGCCGGCCTGGCGGGCCTTCGTCTGCACCGTGAGCCCGGCGACGGCGGTGCGCCATCGCACGGTCATCGTGGGGGCGGGCCGCGCCGGGCACGCCCTGGCCGCAGTCCTCGGCCAGGGCGTCGAGCTGGGCGACGCCTATGATCTCCTCGGCTTCATCGACGACGAGGTCGAGCGCTCGCCGACGGGCCTGCCGGTGTTCGGCGGGGCCCCCCGCCTGGTGCAGGTCTGCGACGAACAGCAGGTCGAGCAGCTCATCGTGGCCATCCGCGGCGGCATGAGCGAGCTGCTGACCGAACAGCTCCTCGACTGCAAGGCGCGCGGCGTCCACATCGCCGACATGCCGACCGTCTACAAGCGCCTGACCGGCAAGGTGCCCATCCTCCACCTCGCCGACACCTGGCTCATCTTCGGGCCGGGCTTCCAGGGCGAGCGCCGTGCCGGCGCCGTGGCGCACCGGCTGGCAGACATCGCCATCGGCGGGCTGGGCCTGCTCCTGTCGGCGCCGATCATCGCCGTCGCCGCCGTCGCGGTGAAGCTCGACACCCCGGGGCCCGCCTTCTACCTGCAGGAACGGGTGGGGCTGTCGGAACAGCCCTTCACGATCATCAAGCTGCGGACCATGGGCCAGCAGGCCGAAGCGCAGACGGGGGCCGTCTGGTCGCAGGGGGCGGGCGATCCGCGGGTCACCCGGGTGGGGCGCCTGCTGCGGCGGACCCGCATCGACGAGCTGCCGCAGTTCTACAACGTGCTGCGTGGCGACATGTCCATGGTCGGGCCGCGGCCGGAGCGCGAACACTTCGTCCGTCAGCTCAAGCAGCGCATCCCCTTCTACAGCCTGCGCTTCGCCGTCAAGCCCGGCGTGACCGGCTGGGCCCAGGTGATGTACCGCTACGGTGCGAGCGAGGAAGACGCCGCCGAGAAGCTCCGCTACGAGCTGTTCTCCGTCCAGGAGATGAGCCCGGTGCTCTACGCCCTCATCCTGCTGAAGACGGTGCAGACGGTGCTGCTGCGACCGGGGTCTTGAGGGGAGGGGAGGGTCTCAGCCCACCCGCAGCCCGGCGTCGACGCCGAGCACCTGCCCGGTGACGCAGCGGGCGGCGGGGGAGAGCAGGAACACGATGGTGGCGGCGACGTCTTCGGCGGTGACCGGCCAGGGCAGGGCGGCGGCGTCGGCCATGGCGGCCCGCCAGGTGGCGGGCAGGGCCGCGGTCATGTCGGTGGCGACGAAGCCCGGGGCCACCGCGTTCACCCGGATCGCGCGGGGCCCGAGCTCGCGGGCCGCGGCGCGGACGATGCCCTCGACGGCGGCCTTCGACGCGGCGTAGACGGCGTTGCCGGCGACCCCCTGCTGCGCCAGCGCCGACGACAGCAGGACGATGCTCCCGCCGTCGTGGCGCGCCATCAGGCGGCTGGCGGCCTGGAGGTGGTGCAGCACGCCGGCGGTGTTGACGGCCAGGCTGCGGTCGATGTCGGCCGGCCGGATCATCCCCAACAGGCCCGGCTGCATGATGCCGGCGCAGGCGACGAGGCCGTCGAGGCGACCATGCTGCGAGAAGATCTCCCGGTAGTGGGCACCGACCGCCGCCGGGTCGGCGACGTCGCCGTGCAGGACCAGGGGCGTGTGCCCGCTGCGCGTCGCCACGGTGGCCGCCACCGCGTCCAGCGCGGGTGACGGCCCGTGGCCCGCCACGACCACGTGGTGGCCCGCGCTGGCCAGGGCCAGGGCCGTGGCGCGGCCGATGCCCCGGCTCGCCCCGGTCACCAGGGTCACGGGCGGCGATGGGGACCCGGTCGGGGCTTCAGTCATCGAAGACCACGCCGTGGCGGCCGAGGATCTGCTTGCAGACGGTGAAGCTGCTGAGGTCCAGCACGTCGTCGGTCTCGAGCATCACGCCCAGCGCGTCCTCGATGCGGGCGATCAGGCGCATGTGGGCGACCGAGTCCCACTGCGGCACGGAGCGGTAGGCGAGCTGTGAGAAGTCGGTGTGTGCGGGCAGGCCCAGCGCGTCGGCGAACAGATCCTGGAGCTGGCGGGTGGTGGCCATGGGCTCGTCCTCGGGACCGTGGAGCAACCCCGGCACGGTAGCGCGGATTCGGCCGTCAACACCACTCATCTCGACCCGTGTCGACGATGTCGGCCGCCAGCCCTGGCAGGTGCCAGGCCGGTCCGGCCAGCGCGTCGGCGGTGTCCTGGTCCTTGTCGAACACGAACAGGTCGTCGATGGGGGGGCGATCCCGTCGCAGCCACGCCGGCGAACGCAAGCGGCGCTGCTGCCATGGCAGGGAGCAGCGAAGCCGCAGGAAGTCGAGGTTCAGGGCCAGTGCGCGGCGCTCGGCGGCAGCCAGCAGCAGGTCGAAGCCCCGCCCATCGTCGCTGTCGACCAGGACGGCCGCCAGCTCTCCCCAGCGTGCGGCATCGCGGCGTGCCCGGAGCTTGAGGACGGCGAGCCCCCGGAGCTGACCGTCGGGGCCGGGCAGGCCGAGCAGCTCGTGGCGTCCGCAGGGACGGCCCTCCAGCTTCCAGCGCAGGGCGCCGGCCGACAGCAGGGGCGAGGGGGCGAGCTGGTCGCGCAGGCGTGACCACAGCGCGTCCACTGTGTCGGGGACGCGCTCCAGGAGGACGACGGGGTCACGGCCGCCGAGCAGCGTCCGTGCGCGCCGTATCGGTGGGCCCAGTCGATCGGCCAGCGGCAGCAGCGGCGCGGCCCAGGAGGGCGGGAGCTGGCCGGTCGGCACTGCCGAGGGGCCCGGCTCCGCGACGCGAAGCAGCGGCCCCGGCCGGACCACGGCGTAGTAGCTGCCGCCCACCGGGATCCGCCGCCAGCGGTAGACCTCGTAGAAGGGGAGCAGGTCTGCCGGGACGCCGGTCGCCAGCAGGGTGCGGCCGCTGTGGACCGCCGCCCGGAACAGGGCCATCGCCGCCATGGTGTCCCGGTGTTCCGGTGCGACGACGAGGTCGACCATCCAGGTGACCGGCCAGGCGCGGCCTGCGGCCCACACCCTGCCACCGATGCCCGCCCACTGCCCGAGGATCTCCTCGCCCTCCACAGCCAGCATGGTGAGCGGCGGTGCGCCGCCGGGTGATTCGAGGAAGCGCCAGCGGAAGTGGGCGTCGTCCCCTGCCAGCGGGTTGTCGGGGAAGACGCGCGTCCGGAAGCGCAGGACCCGGTCGTGCCAGCTCTCCGACCACTCGACGATCTTCACGAGCGTGCCGGGTCCGGGGGCCGGCGGCCACGCGGCACGCCCATCACGCCAGCTCGTCGCGGAGGTGGCGGAAGAAGTGCCGGCTCCGCGCGATCAGTGGCCAGCGGGCCAGGGCGCCGGGGCGGCTGACCCGGCTGCGAGCTTCGGGAAGGAGCCGGTCCTGCAGCTCGATGCAGTGGGCGCCGATGGCCTCGATGTCGAGGGGAGCATCGCCGGCGGCGGCGTAGGCCCGCAGGAAGCGCCGGGCGCGCGCTGCGGGATCCGGGACGCGCCAGGGGTCGCGGGGCCGCTGCCAGAACAGCGGCAGGACGAAGGTGGCGAGGTCGACGGACACGGGGCCGTGGGTGAGCAGCGGGTCGAGCCAGGCTGCCCCGGCCCAGTCGATGATCCACAGCCGGTCGGTGTCCGCCTGCAAGAGCACGTTGCTCGGGGAGTAGTCGCCGTGCAGCGCGGCCACGGGGACGCCGGCGGCAGGGGGCCACAGCGTCAGCTCGTGCCGGAGCGCGGGATCCGGCTGCAGCTCGGCGTGGACCCGCCGCAGCGCGTGGGCCGCCCGGTCGCAGCACCGCTGCCAGCCATCGGCAGCCAGGGCCTGCTGCAGCGGCCGCAGCCCCGGGATGAAGGTGGTGACGAGCACACCGGCGGCGAGGTCCTCGTCCACCAGGGCTGGCACGGCGAACAGCCCGCAGTGCTCGCCCAGCGCGCGTGCGCGACGGCTCTTGTCGGCCTCGACCGCGGACACACGCGGGTCCTGCTGCTTGCGGATCCGGTCTCCCTCGTGCCGGGTACGCGTGGCCGGCCGCGGTTGTGCGCGGTCCTGCGGTATCGGCGAGCGTCGGCGGGGAGGCACGGTGCGGTTGACCGTAGCGTTGGGTGTCAGCGGCGATACAGCGTAGCCCCGGCGGGCATGCGGCGCTTGCGGACGGTCGATCCCGGCCATAGGCTTTGCGCTGAGGCGGGCGGCCCGCGACGGGTTGGAGGCCACCCTGCAAGGCGAAGACTACCGAAGCTCACACGTGGGCAAGGGCGCAGACTACCAGGCGGTGTTCTCCGAGCGCCGCGACCTGGCCCTGCACTGGGAGATCGAGCAGCGGCTGCTCGACGAGATCGTCACACGCCGCTTCGGCGGCGGTCCCTTCCGCTACCTGGACTTCGCCTGCGGCACCGGGCGGATCCTCGCCCACGTCGAGCGCCGGGCCGGCGAAGCCACCGGTGTCGACCTGTCGCCGACCATGCTCCAGGTCGCCCGCCAGCGGGTCCAGCGGGCCCGCATCGTCGAGGGGGACCTGACCCGCGACGACCTCCTCGGGGATGCGCGCTTCGACCTCATCACCTGCTTCCGCTTCTTCCCCAACGCCCAGCCCGCACTCCGCGCGCAGGTGATGGAGCGGCTCGTCGCCCACCTCGCCCCCCAGGGCTTGCTGGTGTTCAACAACCACCAGAACCATCGCGGGCTGCGGCGGCGCCTCGTCCGTGCCGTCGGCCGCGACCCGGGCCACGAGATGCGCACCGACGAAGTCGACACCCTGGTCCGGGGGGCGGGCCTGCGCGTGTTGCGGCGTCACGGTGTCGGCCTCCTGCCCCTGTCGCACCGCATGATCGTCGCGCCGGTCCCGATCCTGGCGCGGGTGGAGCACGGCGTCGCCGACACTCCCGTCGCCGTGCGTTGGGCCACCTCGATCCTCTACGAGTGCGTCCATGCGTCCTGAGTCTCGCACGGTCTGCCCCTCTCTCCCCATGTCCTTGTCGAGAGGGTGCTCGCGTCGCGGCACGCTCACACCCCGCGGGCTCGGCTCCCACCGATGCCCGCCACCGCTCCGCCTCCAGCCCCGGTGACTCCCGTGTCTGATCCGACAAGCCCGACGCACGACCGCTGGTTGGACCTCGGCTACGCCTGGCGCATCGTCCGCGAGCAGCGGGTGGCCTTCCTCGGCTTCCTCGGGGCCGTGCTGGTGACCGCGCTGGTCGGCAGCCTGCTGGTCACGCCGAAGTACAAGGCCGTCGCCCTCATCCACTTGATGCCGCGCGCCGGCCAGGAGGTGAAGGTCAACGAAGTGGTCGACAACTCCGGCGGCTACATGGAGAGCCGCGAGCGGGCCCGCACCCAGGTGCAGATCATCCAGAGCCGCAGCGTCCGAGAAGAGGTCCTGCGCCTGTACAACGACCTCGGCTACGACGACCTGCAGCAGACCCCCGAAGACATCGAAGCCTTCGGCAGGGCGCTGTCCGCGGGCCCGCGGGAGGACACCCAGCTCGTGGAGATCCGCGTCGTGCACACGGATCCGGAACGAGCCGCCATCCTGGCCAACCTCGTCGCCGAGACCTACCGGGAAGCCAGCCTCGACGCCCGGACGGACGCCGCCAAGGAGACGCGGGTCTGGCTGAAGGGGCAGACCGGCGAGTACCGCGAGGCGCTGGACGAGGCCGGCGACGCGGTGCTGCGGTTCAAGGAAGACAACGACGTCGTCGACATCGACCAGAAGATCGACGGCATCACGGCCCGCATGAGCGCCCTGCAGGAAGCGCTCGGTGCCGCGACCACGGAACGGGTCCTGCTGGAGACCAACCTCTCCGAGCACCGACGCCTGCTGAAGAGCGAGCAGTACGACGTGCTGGCTGGCATGTTCGACGACCCGGGCCTGGACGCCCTGCTCGCCGAGAAGGCCCAGGTGGCGACTGACGCCGCCGAGATCCTCGCCCGCTACGGCGATCAGCACCCCGAGCACCGCCGGGCGGTCGCCCACATCGCGCGTGTCGATGGCCTCATCGCCGACGAAGTCAACAGCAGCGTCAACGCCGAAGCCAGCCGCCTGCAGATGCTGTACCGCCAGGAGCACCGGCTCGACGCCGAGCTCGCCGGCGTCAAGACCGAGCTGCTGGACAAGCAGCGCCTGCAGGATCAGTACGACGCCCTCAAGATGGAGCACGAGCGGGCCCGCGGCGTCTACGAGCGCCTCGGCGAGCGCGAGACAGAAGTCGATCTGCAGGCCCACACCCGCCTCAACGACGTCCGCGTGGTCGACTGGGCCATCGCTCCCACGACGCCTGCGTCGCCGAAGATCCCGCTGAACATGGCCATCGCGCTGGGCGTGGGCCTGGTGGGTGGGCTGTCGCTCGCGCTGGTCCGCCACCGCCTCGACGAGACCGTTTCGTCGAGCGGCGACATCGAACACGAGCTCGGCGAGACCCTGCTCGGCGTGGTCCCCACGCTGCGCCAGGGTGACGACAGCGAGGAGCGCGTGCTCTTCCCGGCGGTCCACCCCCGGTCCCTGGTCGCGGAGTCCATGCGCGGGATCCGGGGCGTGCTGATGACCATGGTGGGCCGCGGGCGCAGCCGGCGACTGGTCGTGACGAGCTGCCTGCCGGGAGAGGGCAAGACCAGCGTCGCCACTGGCCTCGCCGTCGCATACGCCCAGCTCGGTACCGACGTGCTGCTGGTCGAGGGTGATCTGCGGGCGCCACGCCTGCACGAGATCTTCAACCTCGACCCCGAGGGACCCGCGCTGGACGACGCGCTGGTCGAGGGCGGCGACCCCGGGGGCTTCGTGCGCCCCACGGACATCCCCCGGCTCAGCGTGCTGACCGGCCGCGCCGACGCCGAGCTGCCCGGAGAGCTGCTCGCCTCCCAGGAGATGAACCACCTGCTGGACCGGCTGGTCGACCGCTACAAGGTCATCATCATCGACACCCCCCCGCTCGGCCTGGTCGCGGACGCTGCGGCCCTGGCCGTGGAAGCCGATGGCGTGGTCGTCGTCGCCCGTCGGGCCATGGTCCGCCGCCAGTCGTTGGCCCAGCAGGTCCGGCGGCTGCGGCAGATGGGGGCCCGCGTGCTCGGCGTGGTCCTCAACGACGTGCCGCCGGGCAAGGACGCGCTCCGCTATGGCTACGACGCAGACTACGAAGCGTCGCGGATCACGGGGAGCGCTGCGCGATGAGACCGGCGCAGCCCCGGGCGGCCTCGGCCGGCGGGCTGTCGTCGGCGGTGCTCGGCGGCCTCGTTGGCGGGACCATCGCGGTCTCGCCGTGGGTGCCGCCGCTGGCGCTCGGGGCGGCCGCCTTCGTGGTCGCCGGGGTGGTGCTGCCGGTCGTGCCCGTCGGCGGTGTCTTCGTCGCCATGCTCTTCGACCAGCTCGGGCTGACCAGCATGAAGGTGGCGAACCTGCCGGTGACCCTGTCCAAGCTCAGCGTGCTCGCCGCGCTGGCGCTGTGGCTGGTGCATGCGGCCCTGTTCGGCCGGCGCCCGCTGCGCTGGCACCCGGTGCTCGGCGCGCTGCTGGTCTTCATCGCCTCCATGGCGCTGAGCTTCGCTGTCGCCGGGGGCTGGTCCGACGACGGCTTCCAGCTCTTCATGGGCATGGGCATGCTCACCGTGCTGGTCGGGCTCGTGTCCTCCGCGCTGGCCGATCAGCCGCTGCAGGGCACCTACCGCGTGCTCGGCCTCGCCTTCGTCGCGACCCTCGCCACCAGCCTGGCGCTGGGCATGAGCGGCGACGAGGGGAGGGCCACCGGCACCTGGGAGGACCCCAACGAGTGGGCGGCGGTGGTCATGCTGCTTGCGCCGACCCTGCTCGGTGGTCTGGTCGACGATGACAGCGTGCTGGCGCGCCTGCTGCGTATCGGCGTGCTGCTGCTCGCGCCGGCTGCGGTCATCCTCAGCGAGTCGCGGGCCGCGGTGCTGGTCGCCGTCCCCATCGGCCTGGCGTCGCTGCACCTGCTGCGGCGCCACCGCCGCGAGCTGCTGCTCTGTGCCGTGCTCGGGACCCTCGCCCTGCCCTTGAGCGGGCGGCTCGACGACGCCGTCGCCCGCTATGAGACCCTGGTCGACCGCGTGCAGGGCACCGCCCTGGTCGAGGATGCCAGCCTCTCGGAACGCTCGGAGCTGCTGCGGCAGGGCGTCGATCTCTTCGCCGAACACTGGGTCGTCGGCGTGGCGCCGGGCAACTTCCGGACCGCGACCGGCTACATCCCCATCAAGGGTGGCACCAAGACCGCCCACAACACCTACCTGCAGGTCGCCGCGGAACAGGGGCTGGTCGGCGTGGCCGCCCTGCTGCTGCTCGCGGTGACCATCGGGCGCACCATGGTGGTTGCCCTCCGCCTCGCCCGCCGCCCCGCCGATCGCAGCCGCCTGCTCGGTGTCACCATCGGGCTGTCCGCCTTCGCGCTGATGGCCGCAACCCTCGGACTGCTCACCCTTGCCTTCGCCTACTTCGTCATCGGCCTCGGCCTCGCGGTCGATGCTCAGGCCCGCCGGGTTGCCGAGCGCCGTGTCCGCCTCGTCTGAGGCCGCGCCACGACGCGGGGGCAACCTGGGCTTCCTGGGGTTCAGCCAGGTCGTCCGCGTGGTCTCGGGGCTGGCGATCAACGTCATGTTGATGCGCTGGCTGGGGGTCGAAGGCTTCGGCATCTACGGCTACGTCGCGACCCTGGTCGGCGTGCTGGCCTTCGGCAGCCACCTCGGCATCAACAAGCTGCTGAAGCGCGAGATCGCGCGTGACCACGCGCGGGCGCCGGCGCTGATCTCGACCGCCCTGCTGGCGGTGACGATCAGCAGCGCGCTGACCGGTCTCGTCGTCGTGGGCTGGGCCTCGCTGCTGGACGGCCGTGGCCCGGTCGTGCTCGCCGCCGCGCTCGCGGCCGCCGCCCTGGCGCTCCGCTCCCAGGCGACCGTCGTCGTCGCCGCCTTCCACGCCATCCGCCGGATGGCGCTGGGCGTGGGTCCCCACCTCGTCGGGCGTGTCGTGCTCGTGGCGTCGACGGCCACCCTGCTGTGGATCCGCCCCGACGTCGTCTCCGTCTTCCTCGCCCAGATCGCCGACGGGCTGGTCACCCTGTTGCTGGTCGGCGTGGTCTTCCACCGACAGGTGGGCCGGCTGGTGTCCTGCCGGCTGGCAGACGCGCGGTCGCTGGCGCGGGAGTCCGTGCCCTTCAGCCTCAATTCCCTGTTCGGCAGCATCTACCTCAGCGTCGACGTCATCCTGCTGCAGCAGATCCGGGGCGAGGCCGAGGTCGGCATCTACCGCGCTGCCGCCGTGCTCATCGGCATGCTGCCGCTGCTCGCCGAGACGTTGAACGCCGGCATCTTCCCGCGCATGGCCCGCCACCTGGGCGATCCCACGGCGGCCGGCCGGGAGCTGCGCTTCGCCGCCCGCGTGCTGCTGGTGGTCGGCGTGCCC
The DNA here is from genome assembly GCA_964599085.1 of uncultured Enterobacterales bacterium. Taxonomy (GTDB): domain Bacteria; phylum Myxococcota_A; class UBA796; order UBA796; family UBA2385; genus J125. The sequence continues at coordinate 28,976 of CAZRFD010000061.1, forward strand.
ATCGCCGTCGGAGGCATGCTGCTGGCCGAACCGCTGATGGTGCTGCTGGGCGGCGGCGCCTACGCCAGCAGCGCTGCTCCCTTCGTGCTCATGGCCCCGCTGCTGCCGCTCCGCTACCTCAACAACGGCTTTGGCATGACCCTGTCGAGCCTCAACCGCCAGCCCCAGCGGACGCGCGGCGTGCTGTACGCCGCCCTGTTCAACCTCGGCACGAACCTCGTCGCGATCCCGCTGTGGGGGGCGATGGGGGCGGCGGCCACAACGCTGCTCACAGAGCTGCTGCTCACCGCCTGGCTGGGGCTCCAGGTGCGGCCGGTCGTGGACCGCCTCGGGGTCGGTGGCGTCCTCGTTCGCCTGCTGCCGGCGGCCGTCGCCATGGCCGCCGTGCTCTGGCTGCTCCCCCCCGTACACGTCCTGGTGGCCGTCGCCATCGGGGTCGTGGTCTACGCGCCGCTGTCCCTGGCGACCGGTGCCTGGCGTCCGGACGATCTCCGTCGCCTTCGGAGGGTGTGAGGTGCGTGTGCTGCAGCTCGTTCCCTCCCTGGCCGTCGGCGGCGCCGAGCGTGTCGCTGGCCTGCTGGCCGTGCACCAGGCGCGGCTCGGGGCCGACGTCAGCGTCGCCTCCCTCGCCGACCCCTCAGGCAGCTTCATCGAGGCGGAGCTCCGGGCAGCGGGTGTGCCGCTGCACTTCCTGGGCAAGCCGCCCGGGCTCGATGTGCGGGTCGTCCCGCGCCTGGCCCGCCTGCTGCGACAGCGCCGGCCCGACGTGGTCCACACCCACCTGCACGTCCTGAAGTACCTGCTGCCGGCCCGGACGCTGTGGCCCCGCTGCCGGGTCGTCCACACCGTGCACAACATGGCCGAGCACGAGATCGAGCGCAGCGGCCGGCTGCTACAGCAGGTCGCCTTCCGGGCGGGCGTGGCGCCGGTGGCCATCGGCGACAAGGTGGCCGACAGCCTGCGCCGTGTCTACCACCTCGACCCGGCCGCCACGGTCTTCAACGGCGTCGACGTCGACGCCTTCGCCGCCGCGGCTGGCGCTCGCTCTGACGTCCGCGCCGAGCTGGGCATCCCCGCCGACGCGCCGCTGTTCGTCAGCGCCGGTCGACTCGACGAACAGAAGAACCAGTCCCTGCTGCTTGATGCCTTCGCCACCCCCGCGATCACCACCACTGGCGCCCGCCTCCTCGTCGCGGGCGAGGGGCGGCTCCGGCCGGACCTCGAAGCCCAGCGGCACCGTCTCGGGCTCGACGACCGGGTGCTGCTGCCCGGGGTGCGACGCGACCTGCCCCGCCTGCTGGCGGCCGCTGACGCCTTCGTCCTGTCCTCGTCCTGGGAGGGCAACCCGCTGGTCGTCATGGAGGCCATGGCGGCAGGCACCGCCGTGGTCTCCACGGACGTCGGCTGCGTTCCCGAGCTGGTGACGCCTGCGACAGGACGTCTCGTGCCGGCGGGCGACGCCGCCGCCCTCAGCGCTACCCTGACTGTACTCGCCCAGGATCTCGCGTCCTGCCGGGCGCTCGGCGCCGCCGGTGCCGCCCGCGCCCGACAGCGCTTCGACGCCGCCGTCATGGCGCGCCGTTACCTCGACCTCTACGGTGCCCTCGGCCAGTCCGCCCCCCGGCACCTCTGGAGCGCATCGTGACACCGCCCCACGCAAGCTTCCCCACAGCGCCCCGGCGCCTGCTGCTGCTCCTCTGGGTGCTGGCAGTCGCGGCGCTCGCGCTGCTACCGGCGCGCGCCAGCCTGGCCGCCGGCGCGGACCCGACCCTCGCCGCCGCCGAGTCCGTGGACGCTGTCGCCGCTGGCCAGACCGCTGCCGCAGATCCGGCCCCCATGGGCTACGCCGTCGGACCCGGGGACACCCTCTACGTCCAGGTCTACGGAGAAGACAGCCTCACCGGCGCCGTCCCCGTCAGCGACACCGGCGCCATCGACTTCCCCCTGCTCGGCTCGGTGCAGGTCGCGGGCCTGACCGCCCCGGACGTCGCCGAGCTGCTGCACCGGCGGCTCGCCGCGGGCTTCATCCTCGACCCGGAGGTGACCGTGCGGATCGACTCCTTCGGCAGCCAGCCCATCCAGGTCCTCGGTGCCGTAGACAAGCCCGGCGTCTACTACGTCCGCGGCACGACGACCGTCCTGGAGATGCTGACCCAGGCCGGCGGCGTCCTGGGAGAGGGCGTCAACGAGGTGCGTGTCACCCAGGCATCCCAGGGGGGCGAGGTGATGGTCATGCCCTTCGTCAGCCTGGTCAGCGAGGGACGCGGCAACATCGAGGTGCACGGCGGCGACGTCATCTTCGTCCCCGAGACGCTTGTGTACGTCATGGGCGAGGTCCAGAAGCCGGGGTCGGTGGCGTACCGCGACGAGCTGACGGTCTCGCGCTGCATCGCGGCGGCGGGCGGGGCGGCCCAGGGCGCCAACCTCGGCCGGGTGTGGATCCTGCGAGGCGACACCCGCATCCGGGTCAACGTTCGCCGCATCCTCAAGGGCAAGGCCGACGACGTCTTCGTCGAGTCGGGCGACCAGATCTTCGTGGAGTCGTCGGTGTTGTGAGGGCCGCGACTGCCATTGCATTCGTGGCCGGCGGTGTCTTGCCGGCCGCGTGCACGAACCGCGGGGGTGCCGTTGATACCGGCCCCTTCTTCGAGCTCCAGCCAGGCTTCGAGGAGCGCCTGGTGTGCAAGACCGGCTGCGTAGATGTCTCGTTCGGAGCATCCGATTGCGAGCCGAACACCATCTCCCTCGTGTTCAGCGACTACGACAGCGATGTCGTCTGGGAAGCCTACGACTCCGGAGGTGTCGCCGAGCGGAGCTTCGAGCTTCCGCGCGACAACATCTGGCTCAAGGTGGCGGTGGGGACAGCCGTCACGCCGGCGTGTACCGACTCCTTCTCCGACGGGGCCCAGCGCGTCTACAGCGCAATCGCTGGTCTCGCGGAGGTCCGGGTCGAGAACTGCGGCTCCGGCTCGTCCGGGCCCTGCCTCCGCGGCACCCTGGAGCTCACCGACGTGGTCTTCGAGTCCGAGGGAGACGAGGTTCTCCTGCCGGCCTTCGCGATCGAGGATGTCGAGGTCGGTCAGAAGGTGCCGTAGCGAAGAACAACACCGGGCCTGCGCAGGGGTTGCGACGGTGGATCACGCAGTCGAGGGAGGCGGCGCTGCTGCAGCGCGCCGGCCCCGATCACCACAGCTAGAACTTCGGGGGCGAGTAGGGGCGCGCCGGTGATCAGGCTGGGCTCACACATGGTCCGCCCCATCCCGCTGACTTTGTTGCAGTCCGTTCTGCAGGCGTCTCCATGCCCGATCAAGCTTTGCGCCAGTGCGGTTCCGCCTTGTTTTCGGGGCATCGCGCGTCGGGCCGCCCCTCTGACCGCGGTGCACGAGGTCTGACAACCGATAGTAGTGTGCCGCCGGCCGACCGAGTCCGGAGGCGATGTGCCCGTTCAACCGTTCGACCTGAACATCCAGGAGTTCCTCGAGTCCTGGACGATGCGTGACGCTGTACGCGAGATCCTGGCCAACGCGCTCGACGAGGCCCTGCTCAGCCGGAGCCGGACGCCTGAGACGGAGAGGGTCGGTCCAGACACCTGGGAGATTCGTGACTGGGGCAGGGGCCTGCGCCCGGAGCATTTCGCCCAGGCCGAGAACGAGGAGAAGGGCGACACGCAGCTTCCGGTGATCGGACGCTTCGGCGTTGGGCTCAAGGATGCGTTGGCGACCCTCCATCGTCATGGAGTGAAGGTTGAGGCCAGGTCAAAGCATGCTGCCTACTCGCTCGTACGCCACGGGAAGCATGGGTTCGACAGCCTCCAGACCCTCCATGTTGCCGTCGATAAGTCTGGCGCCTGGGACGAGCCTGGCACAGTGTTCCGTCTCCAAGGGTTGCCCGACGCGGAGATGATGGCGGCGAAGGAGCTGTTCCTTCAGTTCTCACCGCAGCCTGTCCTGGCCGAAGGGCAGTACGGGGACGTGCTCGCCCATCCAGGCCGAGGTCCAGCACCGATCTACGTGCGCGGGCTCCGCGTGGCGGTCGAGGAGAACTTCTTGTTCGCCTACAACATCACCAGCCTGACCAAGGCCATGAAAGTGGCGCTGAACCGCGAGCGAACCAATGTCGGCCGGACGGCCTACGCCGACAGGATCAAGCGGATGCTGCTCGGCACCACTGAGCCGGAGGTGGCTGATGCCCTTGCCTGGGACCTGGAAGGGATCGCGGCCGGCACGTCGCGGGACGAAGTCAAGAACTGGTCCGATGTCGCTGTTCATGCCTGTAAGGTGTTGAACCAGCGCGGCGATGCCCTGTTTGTCGACGCTCACCAGTTGTCGACGGAGGTCTCCTCCATCGACCTTGCGAAGGACGAGGGCCTCCGCGTCGTTACGGTGCCGAGTTCTATCCTCGCCAAGCTCCGCGGAGCTTTCGACTATGACGGGAAACCGCTCAAGACCCTAGAGGTCGCTGCCCGTGAGTGGAAGGAGAGCTTCAAGTTCGAGTTCGTCGACGAGTCCTCGTTCACGTCGAGGGAACTCGAGGTGTGGTCGCTGCGCGACAGGATACTGGACGCCGTGGGCGGGCGTCCTGGAGTGGTCCGAGAGATCAGAGTGTCCGAGACCATGAGACCCGAGATTGGGAACCCTCGCGAGGTCGTTGGGCTGTGGGATGGGGGCTCGGGCAGCATCATCGTGAAGCGGTCCCAGCTCGCCAAGCCCGGCAAGTTCGCCGGGACGCTCACCCACGAACTCGCCCATGCGCGATCTGGTCGCCCTGACGTAGACAGGGACTTCGAGGCTGAGCTCACGAGGATGCTTGGGACCGTCATTGCTGTCACCCTGGAGCAACCCTCGGCAGCGGTGAACACTGTGTTGCCCGAAACCCCCACCCACCCGCCAGCGTCGAGCCTCGACGCAGTGCATTCGCAGGGTTCCGACCCTTGGTGGGTGCGGTTCGCTCGCCGCTTCTCCAGATAGCGCGGCAGCCCAGTTCGCCCCGCGGCCAACAGCGGTCAATGAAAGCCCACGCCTTCGGCATCCATCGCGGCGGCGGGCGGGGCGGCCCAGGGCGCCAACCTCGGCCGGGTGTGGATCCTGCGAGGCGACACCCGCATCCGGGTCAACGTTCGCCGCATCCTCAAGGGCAAGGCCGACGACGTCTTCGTCGAGTCGGGCGACTAGATCTTCGTGGAGTCGTCGGTGTTGTGAGGGGCCCCCTCGCTCACCCCTCCCGCAGCACCGCTTTGTACACCCTGAGCGTGGCAGCGGCGACGGCGTCGGGGCGGTGGCGCTCGGCGATCTGGCGGGCGCGGCCGCCGTGGAGCGACGCCAGCGCCGGGTCTTCCAGGTAGGGCTGCAGGGCGTCGGCGATGCCCTGCGGTGAGTCGGGGCTGACCAGGCGGCCGGAGTAGCGGTCGACCACCAGCTCGGCGTTGCCGCCGGCGGGGCTGACGACCGCCGGCAGGCCGACGGCGCTGGCCTCGGAGATCGCCAGGGGGGCCATCTCGACGTAGGAGGGCAGGGCGAGCACGCGGGCGCGGGACAGCTCGGCGGGCATCTGTTGGCGGCCCACGCGCCCGGCCAGCTCGACCCGGTCTTCGATACCGAGCTGGCGGATCCGCGCTTCGATGCCGGCGGCGTAGTCCGGGTAGGTCGGCTTGCCGAGCAGGCGCAGCCGGCCGGGGACGCCGCGCCGCGCCAGGATCCCCATGGCTTCGACGGTGGCGGCAGCGTTCTTGATGGGACAGATGTCGCCGGACTGGACGATGAGGGGGGCGGTGTCGTCGCGGTCGCCGCCGTGCTCGAAGAACACCGGGTCGATGGGGTTCGGCACGAAGTGGACGCGCCCCGTGAGCTGCCCCTCCAGCGCCTGGGTCATGTGGCCGACGATGGCGATCACGTGCCGGTAGCGGGACCGGGCCTGGGGTTCCCGCAGGCGGTGGACCACGGCGCGCAGGCGGGCGGCGCGCATGCCGCTCATGGCCACCTCGCGCTCGGTGACGCCATGGACGCTGAGGACGGCGGGCCAGCGGCGGCCGTCGACGAGGGAGGCCGTGCCGCGCACGTGCACCACGTCGGGCGCGATCTCGTCGAGCACCGCGGCGACCTCGGCCTGCATGAGGCGGGCGGTGGGGGCGGCGCGGGCCGCGCGGGAGGCGGCAACGGTGTGGACGGTGATCGGCGGGTCGTCGAGGCGGCGTGTCGGGCGGTCGGCTGGTGCCCGGTAGTAGACGACGTGGGCGTCGAGGTCCGGGGCGGCCGCGCACAACGCGCGCAGCAGGGTGACCGCGCCGATGCCCGCGCCGCGCGAGGGCTGTCCGGGCTCGGCCGGGAAGACGGGAGTGACGATGGCCAGACGCATGGGACCCACCCGTGCTCGTGCGCACTTCCTCGCTATCGCGCCCACCCTGGGCACGGGTGCGGTGACGACTTTCGACCGCGCCAGACCGGCAGGGACGGAGCGCGGCGCTACCATCCGTCCATGCGTGCACTGGTCACCGGTGGTGCGGGCTACATCGGCTCCCACCTGTTGCTCGAGCTCCTCTCAGAAGGCCACGAGGCCGTCGTTGTCGACGACTTCAGCAACGGCCACCCGCAGGCCCTGCGCCGGGTCGAAGAGCTGGCCGGGCAGCGCTGCGATCTGTTCGAGGGTGATGTGGCCGATCGGGGGCTGCTGCGCCGGGCGCTGGCCGGCGTCGACGTCGTCTTCCACCTCGCCGCCTTCAAGTCGGTCGACGAGTCCGTGGCGCGGCCGGCCCGCTACTTCCGTAACAACCTCGGTGGCATGGCTGCGCTGCTCGACGTGATGGACGAGTGCGGCGTTCACCGCATCGTCTACTCCTCGACCGCCGCCGTCTACAGCGCGTCGGCCGCGATGCCGCTGGCCGAGGGCGCGCCGACCGTGCCCGCGAGCCCCTATGGCTGGACCAAGCTACAGGGCGAAGGGATGCTCGCCACCCTCGCGGATCGATCCGGCTGGTCCGCGGTCAGCCTGCGCTACTTCAACCCCGTGGGTGCGCACCCCACCGGCCGCATCGGCGAGAACAGTCGCAAGCCGGCGAACCTCGTTCCCCGGGTGCTGATGGCGCTGTCGGGTGACCTGCCGGCGCTGACCATCTTCGGCACCGACTACGACACGCCGGACGGAACCTGCCTGCGCGACTACATTCACGTCAGCGACCTCGCCCGGGCCCACATCCTCGCGCTCTCCGCCCTGGAGCCGCCTGGCCACCACGTGTTCAACGTCGGCACCGGCCGTCCCTACAGTGTCCGCGAGGTGGTCGAGGCCTGCGCGCGTGCGGCCGGCCGCCGGGTGCCGGCCGTCGAGGGCCCCCGGCGCCCCGGCGACATGCCCGTGTGCGTGGCCGACCCGCGGCGCTTCCTCGACGAGTTGGGCTTCTCGGCAGAACACGACCTCGACGCGATGGTGGCATCGGCCTGGCGGTGGTGGCGCCAGAACCCTGGTGGCTACGGCTGATCACAGCGTCGCCGTCGGCACCATCCAGGGGTAGCCCCCGGAGTCCCGATGGCAGTCCTCAGGTACCGCCGCGCTTCGTCGCATGCGGAGTCGCGCGCCGATCCTCCCGACCCCCCCCACCCGGAAGCGCGTCGGCTCGACGACTTCTACGACGCCGTCTGGGTCCTGTGCCAAGCCCAGGCCGAGCGCATGCCCCCGGACGAGAGGGAACGCTTCCTCGCCGACCAGCGCGCGATGATCGAGGGCTTCCGGCTGCGCCGCGCGGGGTGATGCCCGCGCGGCGGCGGCCCGCTGGCCTCGCCACGGTTCAGACCACGTCCCCGTCGTGCAGCTTGCGGAACTCCTGGTCGGTCCCCAGCAGGCGGTCGATGATGCCGAGCGTGCCGAAGACTTCTGTGTAGCGGTAGTGGTGCCAGTCGTGGTGCACGGACCACGGCGCCCACGGCAGCGCGTAGCCGCAGTGGTGGAACAGCACCGTGAGCATGGCCAGCACCAGGTACAGGTAGATGGTGGCCAGGGAGGGGGCGAGCAGCACGACGCCGGCGGCGAGGGTGAGGAAGTTACCGACGGCGAACTCGACGACGTGGGCGTACTCGCTGGCCAGGGCGGTGGTCGTGCGGAACTCGTGGTGCTTGCGGTGGACGCGCTTCATCCACCACGGGCGGTGCAGGAAGCGGTGCGAGGAGTAGAAGACCAGGAGCGAGCAGGCGCTGAGGCCCGCGAGCTCCAGCAGCAGGCGGGGCACGCCGGGCAGCGTCGCCGTCGGTTGCCAGCCGCGGAGCTGCAGCAGTGCGGCCATGCCCCACAGCAGCAGGGGCAGCCACAGGATCTGGTTGACGAGCAGCAGCCGCACCGTCGGGGCCAGCGGCGGTCGGCGCACGGGGCCCTGCTGGATGCGGTACCGGGCGATGAAGGCCGGTCGATCGTGGGTGTCGACGTAGTGGAAGAGCAGGCCTGCGACCCAGTACAGCAGGAAGTGGATGAGCCAGGGGGCCAGGATCAGCAGCGCCCAGGCCGGCAGCGACTCGACGGTGCGCGTCCACAGCGCCCGTGCCGGGGCCCACGCGCCCAGGCCGATGGCGGCCAGCACCAGCCCTCCGGTCAGCAGTCCGTTGGAGGCTCGGGGGCGGGTGTAGCGGAAGGCGATGGCGGCTCCATCCTACTGCACCCCGTGGGGGAGGGGGGCGCCACCGGATCGCCGCGCTCCAGCGCATCGAGCAGGGCGTCGACGAGCCAGTGCAGGTGGGCGCGACGCTGCGCCAGTCCGCTGGCGCTGAGCGGATCGGTCCCCCACAGATCCCGCAGGGCGGGACCGTAGGTGAAGGTGTTGACCACGGCACCCGACAGGGTCAGGAAGAAGTGGCGGGCGGCGAGGGGACCCTCGTCGGGGACGACGTCGTGCAGCGCATCCTGGACCAGGCGCAGCAGCATGGCGAGGTTGCGTTCCACCAGGGGGTGCAGGTCGGGGTTGGCGGCGATGACGCCCTGGACCAGCCGCGGGAAGCGCTGGTGCTGCTCGATGAAGTCGAGGTAGGCGTCGACGGCGCGATGCAGGCGGGGGCGCGGTGGGAGCTCGGGGTCGAAGCCGCGGGCGAAGGCGGCGCGGTGGGCGGTGTAGTAGCGGTCGAGGACCTGCTCGAAGAGGGCGTCCTTGCTGCCGAAGTAGTAGAACAGCAGCCCCTTGTTGACCCCGGCCCGCGCCGCGACGTCGCGCATGGACACGCCGGCGTAGCCGCGCTCACCGAACAGCTCGTCGGCGGCGTCGAGGATCTGTTGCTGGCGGTCGGGGGGCACGGGCGGCGCCTAACCGCGTGGTGCGGACGTGGTGCGGGGCTGCGGTGGATCTAGACCGATCGCTTTGACCGATCGGGTAAGAACGCCTAAGCTGGCGAGCGAAGGAGGTCTCCATGGCATCGCTCCCCCACATCCCCGGGCTGTCCTCGCCGCCGCGCATCACCGGCGGGGCCATCGTCACCCGCATGCTCGCGGCCGAAGGCGTCGACACCGTCTTCGGCATCATCGACGGCACCTACTTCGGCATGTACAGCGTCATGTCGGACCACGGGATCCGGCTGGTGACCCCCCGGCACGAGACCAGCGCCGTCCACATGGCCGGTGCCTACGCCCGCGTCAGCGGCCGCCTCGGCGTGTGCATGGCCAGCAACGGGCCCGGCGTGGCCAACGCCCTGCCGGGGGTCGCCGTCGAACAGGCCGAGGGCAACCGCGTCCTCCTCGTCACCAGCTCGCGCCGCCACGGCATCGTGGAGCCCGACCGCGGCGGCACCTTCCAGTGCTTCCCCCAGGTCGACGTCATCGGCGCGATGTGCAAGCTCAGCGTCCACATCGGGTCGGCCGACCGCGTGGCCGAGCTGACCCGGCGGGCGCTGCGGGCCTGCTTCACCGGCCGCCCCGGCGTCGTGCACATCGACATCCCCGAAGACGTGATGAACACCGCTGTCGACCTCGACGAGCGCTGGTTCCGCGCCCCGGACAGCTACCGGCTGACGAAGCCCCTCGGCCCCCAGCCGGCGGACGTGCGGGCGGCGGTGGAGACGCTGCTGCGGGCGAAGCGCCCGCTCCTCCACGCCGGCTCCGGCGTCATCCACGCCGGCGCCTTCGACGCGCTGCGGCGGGTCGCCGAGCGACTGGGCGCCCCCGTCACCACGTCGTGGGCAGCCCGCGCGGTCATCGACGAGCGGCACCCCCTCTCCATCGGCATGGTCTACCTCGACGCCGTCAAGCAGGCCCGCAACGACGCCGATGTCGTGCTGGTCCTCGGCTCGCGCCTGGGCGAGACCGACTTCTGGGGCAAGCCCCCCTACTGGGCGCCCGCCGACCGCCAGCAGGTCATCCAGGTCGACATCGACCCGGCCACGCTCGGCAACATCCGGCCCGCTGCCCTGCAGGTGCAGGCCGACGTCGGCCTGTTCCTCGATGCGCTGGCCGAGGGCCTCGGCCGGGCCGCCGTCCCCGCCGACCGCACTTCCTGGGTCGCGGGCCTCCAGGCCATGGTCGGCAAGCGCCGCAGGGCCCTCGACAAGAAGGCCGACGACCGCATGCCCATGCACCCCGCCGTCGTCCCCCCGGCCTGCCAGGACGTCTTCGGCGACGACGCCGTGGTGGTGGTCGACGGGGGCAACACGGCCATCTGGACCAACTTCTTCCACCAGGTGCGTCGCCCGAACACCGTGGTGACGACGCCCAAGATGGGCATGCTGGGGGCCGGCTGCTCCCAGGTGCTCGGCGTCAAGTGCGCCCTTCCGGACCGCGCGGTCTACGCCATCATCGGGGACGGCGCGATGGGCTTCCACCCGCAGGAGATCGAGACCGCTGTGCGCAACGGGCTGGCCGTCGTGTGGGTCGTGCTCTGTGACAAGCAGTGGGGCATGGTCAAGATGAACCAGCAGTTCGCGCTCAAGCCGGTCAAGACCCTGGTGCGCAAGTCGCTGTCGGCAGACGAGACGATCAACGCCGACCTCGGCGAGATCGAGTTCGACGTGCTGGCACGGGCCATGGGCGCCCACGGCGAGCGCGTCGCCGACCCGGCGGGGCTCCGTGGGGCGCTCGAACGGGCACGGCTGTCGGGCAAGCCCGCGGTGGTGCATGTCGACGTCGATCCGGTGGCCCACATGTGGGCGCCGGATCTGCGGCAGTTCAAGGCGATGCACGCCGAGCCCGCGGGCTGAGGAGGGCGCTGTGGCCGACGCTCCCGCACCCCCGCGCTGCATCCTCGTCACCGGCGCGGCCGGCTTCATCGGGCGGCAGGCCGTCGCCGCCCTCGCGGCGCAGCTCCCACCGGACAGCCGGATCATCGCGACCGATGTGCGGCCGCCGCCGGTCCCGGCCGATGGGGCCGATCGGGTGGAAGCCCGGGTGCTCGACATCCGCGGCCCCTCCCTCGCCGAGCTGTGCGCGGACGAGGGGGTCGACGCCGTGCTGCACCTCGCCGCGGTCGTCAACCCACCACCGGGCATGGACCGGGCCGAGCTTCAGTCCATCGAGGTCGGCGGCACCCGCAAGCTCGTCGATGCCTGCCTGCACACCGGCGTTCGCCAGCTCGTGTACACCAGCAGCGGCGCGGCCTACGGCTACCACGCCGACAACCCCGCCCTGCTCACCGAAGACGATGCCCTGCGGGGCAACGAGATCTTCGCCTACGC
>CAZRFD010000062.1:0-38901 GCA_964599085.1 uncultured Enterobacterales bacterium
CCCCACCGCACCAGCCCGCCCGGCGCCGGCGCCTTGCCAGCGCCCGCGCGGCGCCGCCGGGCGCGGGTCTGCTGCTCCGGGTGCGCGTCCCCCCACCCCCCCCCCACCCACACCCCCCCCCCCCCCCCCCCCCGATCTTGTCAACTCCCTTTGTCTCTTCTTGACATTGTCTTGACATTTTACACGTGCTTGTACCGGTCACGGCCGCAGCACCACCCACATGGGACTGTCCGGGATCCCGTCGATGCGCACCCAGGCCGTGCGATCGCCCAGGCCGTCGATGACGATCCGCCCGTCGACGACGGGCACGGTGCGGGGCCGGAACTCGACGTTGGGGTCGAAGCTCCAGGTCGCGGTGAGCGGCAGGCGGGCGCCGACGGTGATCTCGGCGTGGTCACCGTGGCGGACGGCCTTGGGCGGCGCCGTGACCAGTGCCCCCGGTGACCCGATGACGAAGGAGATCCGGCGGGTGAATTCCTGGCGTGTGCCGTCGTAGGGAGAGGTGCTCTCGTCGGTGATGGTGATGTCGACGCCGGTGGTGACGGGTTTGTCGACGACGCCGGTGATGCGACCGTCGTCGGACAGGGTCAGGCCGGCCGGGAGGTCGCCCTCTGCTCGATGGTGGACAGAGCCATCCCCTCCCCAGTGTTGGAGCTGGGTGTCGATGGCGACGCCGGCGTCTCCGTGCACGCTGGTCGGCAGCAGGATGAGCGGCTTGTTGTCCGCGAGGGTGGCCGCGAGGCTGGCCTGGACCTTGGCGACGCTGTCCTCACCGGCAAGGTTCTGTTCTTCGTAGGGGTCGGCCGACAGATCGTATAGCTCGGATTCACCGTTCACGTACTCGACGTACTTGTGGGTGTCGGTGAGCAGACCCGCGTAGTCGGGCGACCACGCGGTGGCGTAGCCCTCGAGCAGCAGGTGGTCCTGCGCTTCAAGGGACTCGCCGCGCAACAGCGGTGCGAAGCTGACCCCCGCCGTGGGCGCGTCGATGCCGGCGAGATCGTAGAGGGTGGCGGGAAGGTCGGTGGTGGCCGAGACCAGGCGGTCGTCGTGCACACCGGCCGGGCCGCCTGGGGCCAGGACCGCCAGCGGCACGCCGATGGACTCCTGGTAGGGGACGCCTTTGCTCCACAGTCGGTGTTCACCGAACAGGTGGCCGTTGTCACTGGTGAACACGATCACCGTATTGTCCATCAGGTCCAGCTCGGTGAGCGTGTCCAGCAGGGAGTCAACGCCACGGTCCACGGACATCAGGCTTTCGAGCGCGTCCTGGTAGTAGCCGTCGTAGATGGCGGCCTGGTCGGCGTCGATCTCGGGCAGGGACTGGATGAAGCTGGGCTTGTCGCTGACGTCGGCTTCGTTGTAGGCCCCGCCGCGCCAGGCGGAACCCGCCCAGGCGTCGTCGTCCTTGGTGTCGGGCTGGGCGGTGTTGTGGGGGGCGGCTTCGGAGATCACCAGCAGGAATGGTGCGTCACCGGCCCCGCGCACAAAGCCCTCGGCCTGGTCATGGATGTAGTCGGTGATGTACTGGTCGACGTCGAAGCGCTTGCCCGTCGACGCGGTGGCGCTCGACGAGCCCTCGACCACGTCGAGGCTCTGCCAGGAGCCGCTGACCATGGGGTAGGCGAAGAGGTCCCAGCCCGGCGGGATATAGGCGTCGCCGTCGTCGTAGGTGCTGAGGTACTTTCCGACGAGGGCGGTCCGGTAGCCGGCGGCCTGGAAGTGCAGGCCGATGTTGTGACTGTCGTCGAAGTCGTCCATGCCGCCCTGGTACCCGCTGTTGCGCAGCACGCCGGTCTGGCGGGACAGGAAGCCGCCGGCGAGGAAGCCCGACCGCATGGGGCAGCACAGCGGCGTGTTGACGATGGCGCGGTCGAAGACCAGGCCCGGCTCGAAGATGCGGGACACGGTCTGGGGCATGGACGCCAGCAGGTCGGTGCGCTGGTCGTCGGTCAACACGACGATGAGGTTGGGGCGCGTGTCGGTGGTGCCGCCGTCATCGGCCACGCCGCCGCCGTCGGTGAGCCCACCGCCGTCGATGGTGTCGCCGCCGTCGTGACCCCCGTCGGTCGTGCCGCCGCCATCGGTGACGCCGCCGTCCGCGGCCGGCGTGCCGGTGCCGCCGGACTTGTCGGTGCAGGAAAGCAGCGCTGCGAGGACCAGTGTGAGCATCGGGATCCCCTTGAGGTGGCGCGACGCTACCATGCAGGCCAGCCCGGGCGTCACCTCGGGTCGGCCGCGCGGCCGCCGGCACCATCGGGCAGGTAGGCGGGCAGCGGATCATCGCTGCAGCAGCGCGCGAGATTCCGGACCAGCAGGCTGAAGAAGCCCTCGTGCTTGATTGCGACGGGCGCGTCGTCCGGCGGCACCAGCCCGGGGGAGAAGCCCTGATCGAGGAACTCGTCGAGCAGGGCCGGGTCCTTTGAGAAGAGGTGCAGGGGCACGGCGTAGGACTGCTGGTACCTGTTCATCCACGGCGGCTGGTGGTCGCCGAGGACCACAACGAGCGCGTCGTCGTCGAGGTGGTCGAGGTGGGCCTGCACCACGCCGAGGTCGTAGTCGATGGCGTCCCGGTAGGGTCCCTGCTGCTGGGGCAGCGCCTCTCCCTGGTAGCCGGGGGTGTCCTTGAGCGGCCGGCTGCGGAAGCGTTTGAGCTGGAGCTTGACCATGTCGTCGAGGGCTTCGTCGGCGGCGACGGGATCGCCGGGCAGTGTGCCGAGGCTGCGCCAGTCCTCGACCAGCGGCGGGATGTCCTGCCAGGGCACGTGGCTGGTCGTGCCGTGGAACCAGGAGAACACGGGTTGATCGATGCGGTCGAGCACCTCTTCGTGGGCGTACTCCAGGGCGTACTGGTCCGGCACGATGCCCCAGCCCATGGGCGGTCCCTCGTAGTGCAGGTCCTTCTGGAACACGGTCGTGTCGAAGTGGTGGAGGTTCTCGAGCTGGATGCCGGGCCGGGCCCGGTCGGCCGGCGCCACGATGACCGTGCGGTAGTCCTGTCCCCGGAACCAGCGAACGAGGTTGACGGGATCCGGCTGGTCGAGGAGGTGCTCGTAGACGGACTGGTGGAAGATCCGCACGCCGAGCAGCATCGAGGCGTCCGCCAGCCAGCTCCGGCCTCCGCTGATCGGCGACCGGCACCAGGCCGTCGCCATGTGCCAGCCACGGGCTGCCAGTTCGTCCTGCATGTCGCGGATCCGCGGCTCCCAGGTCTGGCGGAGGGCCGGGATCGTGGCGACCACCTGGCCGTAGCTCTCGACGATGATGACGTGGACGTCGGGCTTGCGGCGGAGCTGCACGGCGTCGAGCGCCCGGTAGGGCGAGTCGGCGACCTGGCGGTGGACCTGGGCGAAGACGCGGGCGCTCTCGGCGAGGTTGGCGGCGATGCCCGGGCTGGCCCAGCGGACCTCGACCTGGTGGTTGTCGATGCCGTGGCGGACCATGGCCACGCTTGTGAGCAGCCAGACCGCCGCGAGCAGGGTGGCGCTCCCTCGACCGAGGTCGCGGGTCCCCGTGACGAGCATGGAGAGCAGCCGACGCACGACGGCTGCGAGCAGGCCGACCGCCGTCAGTCCGGCCAGCCCCCACAGCAGGAAGCTCGGGCGCCATAGGTCGCCGATGAGCCGCAGCAGGTGCTTGAGCAGGAACAGCTCGTCGTAGAACAGCGGTTCCTGGGTCATGAAGACCAGGCCGAAGACCGTGTTCAGCTCGTAGATGAACAGCGTCGCCCACAGCAGGCCGAGCGCGCGGACCATCCACGGTCCGAGGGTGCGCCGCGCCGCGACCACCGCCAGCAGCGTCGCGGCCAGCCACAGCTCACCCTGGACGAAGAAGGGATCCTGCCCGGTCCGCCACAGCAGCGAGGCCCACGCCCCGTGCCCCCGGCGCAGCGGGCTCCCGTGCAGCTTGTCGTGCCAGTAGACCAGGCGCGGCAGGAACTGCAGCCAGGTCAGCAGGGCCAGCGCAAGCCAGAAGCGGGCGGGCGCGGCCCAGGCGCGCGCAGGGCTGGAGGGGAGGTCGGGGGCCTCCCCCGAAGGGTGGGGAGTGGGGGGCACGGGCGGGCATTAGCACGCCCGGCCCGCTGCGCTCAGTCCTCGACGAAGCCGCTGCAGGACGAGGGGATCGTCAGGTCGTGGTCGCCGGCTGACGCCGTCCAGGACGACATGATGTGCCCGCTGCCGTCCTCGATCTTGATGGCGAAGGGCAGGGTGCCGTTGAAGGACCGGGTGTGGTTGCTGCCGATGTCGGTGTGCGTGCCCGACCCGCTGGGGCTGCCGACGACCAGCTTCACGGTAGAGCTGCAGTCGCTGTGCAGGTCGATGCTGTAGCTGTTGCTGCTGGACCCGCCGCGGCTGCTGCTGGACGACGCGGAGCTGCTGCTGGACGACGCGGAGCTCCTGCTGCTGCTCTCGGCTGCCGCCAGCGACTCCTCGAGCTTCCGCCACTCGTAGAGCAGGTTCTCCATCTCGGTCTTGGCCCACGCGTTGTCGCTGTCCTGCTGCATCTTGACGACCTCGGCCTCGCTGACGGTCTTCTCCAGCAGCTTGTACTTGACGGTGCCGTCCGACACTGAGCCGCCCGAGATGGCGTCGATGGAGATGTGGGCCGTTCCCGACGCCGCCGCACACCCCGCCGGGAGTGCCAGCGAGCGCATGTGCATGTAGTGGCCGTGGTAGGGGGCGTGGACGTCCCAGCCCAGCTCGTTGTCGAAGGCTTCATCGGGTGAGGGGTTGTTCCGGTTGCCCATGAGCGGGTCCGAGGACGCGACGTCGATCGACATCCCCATGCCGCCGGCAGAGCTCCACTGGCTGTCGCCGTCCAGCGCCGCGATCACGCTGTAGCAGTGGCCGCGCGACAGCTCGATGTCGCGCTCCAGCACGCCGCCGGCGAAGCTGCCGCTGTCGAGGACGGTCTTGTACCCCGATCTGGCCACCCCCTTGCCGAGGTCCGCGAGGAGGGAGTCGGCCGAGGGGCCGGCGGGCGGGCTGCCGCTGCCGACGTGGACGGCGTAGACGAAGCGCTCGGTCTTGGACGGCGAGAAGATGGTGTTGGCGCCCAGTTCGGCGGCGCGCGCCTTGACCGCGTCCATGGTCGCTTCCGACGAAAAGGGCCCCGAGCCCCCCTGCCAGGCCAGCCCGGCGATGACCAGCCCGGGGTCGTCCGATGTCGGGTAGCCCGGCGCGGCGAACAGCTTCTTCTGGTCGCCGTTCTTGGCGTAGAACCACCCCGGGGGCATGTCGCGGATGCCGACGACCACGTTGATGTCATCGGCGGCGGTGTCCGCTGCCGGCGCCTGGTCGACCAGCAGCTTGTCGACGACGGTCGCGGCGGCTTCCCGGCGAGCCTGGGCGGCGGTGGAGGCGGCGAGGAGGGGCACACAGAGGGCAAGGGGCGCGAGCGTGCGCATGCGTAGTCCTTCGGTGCCGCGGCGTGGCTATTCTGCGCGTGTCGGCGTGTCCAAGGCGTAGCTCCCATGCTTTCGCGCGCCAATGGCGACACCGGTGTCCGTGGCTCCGCCCGGCATGGACAGCGCCTGCCGGGCCAGCGCCGTGTAGGTGAGGGTGCCGAGATCGATGAGGCCGACCTCGTGCACGCCCGAGCCGTCGACGTAGACGGTGACGAGCTGACCGGCGCTGTTCGTCCGCAGCTCGACGCTGCCGAAGCGGAAGTTGTCGGCGACATCGATCTCGGTGTCGAAGCTGGCGATGGCCGTGAGTTGCGGATCCGGTGCCGCGGCGCCGACCGGCAGCTCGTAGAGCTGGATGCGGGGTGGCTTGCGGTGGCCGTCACCGTCCACGTCGCCGTTGGTGTTGTCGGCGATGACGACGACCTTGCGGCCGTCGGGCAGGGTCAACGGGTCGGCGTCGTGGGGCACGTGGGTGACGGTCGGGTCGAGGTCGAACACCGTCCGGTCGTCGCTCACGCCCATGCAGATCACCGCGGGGATCGTCTGGTCGGCCTCGAAGTCGACGCTGAACCAGGTGGCGCAGGTGACGTCTCCGTCGCGACCGACGCCGTTGATGTAGGGCAGGTCCACGTCGAGCTTGCGTCCGTCGATCTCGTCGACGTGGTCGCCATAGGACCAGAGCGGGGCCAGCTCGCCGGCAGAGAGCGTGCTGATGTCGTGCACCATGCAGTACTGGCTCAGGTCTTCGGGACAGCGGATCGGGGTCTTGGACAGGACGACGTTGCTGGCACCGGCTTCGTCCACGATCATGCCGTGGCTGAGCATGGCGCAGGTGCCGAGCGCGGCGGGGGCGGCGCCGGTCGGGTCGCCGCGGCGGAGCGCGCCGTCGTCGGGGCAGCGCTGGTCGGCCGGGATCATCTCCCACTCCTCCAGCACGGCGCCGGTCGTCGCCAGCCGCAGGGCGAGGATCCCGTCCTGGTCGAGGAGGAAGAAGCCCGTGCCATCCGCCATGGGCTGGACCGCGTCGGTGCCGCCGGTGAGGAAGCGGACCAGGGCCGTCTGCTGTAGACCCTCGGCGGAGGACACCGACGCCACCACGGTCATCGTCTCGACGCCCGCATCGTCGACGCCGTGGATGGACACGCCGAGCAGCGTCGGTGGGACGTCGAGGTCCTCCGGTGCCGACCAGGCCAGCTCTTCCGTACGCTGCAGGCCGGCGCCGTCGTAGTCCAGGGAGTCGAGGGTGGCGGTCACCGAGGCGCTGCACCGCGTGACGGCGCCGTCGTCCACCTCGACGTGGAAGCGGCCGCCCGAGGTGAGCAGGGTGCTGGGGAGGGCGAGGTCGGCGCCGCTCACCTCGATCCGCGCGGTACACGCCGAGGTGCCGTCGCTCAGGTCGCGGCAGACACGGGCCGTCCCGGTGAAGTCGGCGGCCAGGCCGCTCAGCTCGACCAGCGGGAACCAGGCATCTCCCGTGCGGTCGCCGCGGTGGTCGTCGAGGGAGAGGTGCTGCAGGCTGGCGGAGGGCACGAGCGAGTCGTCCGCGGTGCACCCGCCGGCGTCTGTGCCGCCGTCGCCGCTGGCGCCGCCGTCGCTGCCGCTGCCGCCGTCTCCGGCGCTCCCGCCATCTGCCGCGGTGCCGCCGTCCGCGGCGCCTCCGTCGGGTCTTCCCCCATCCCCGCTGTCGCCGACCGAGCCTCCGTCGCCGCCTGTTGTGCCGCCGCTGTCGGTGGAGGCGCTTGCGCTGTCAGACCCGCTCGAGGGGGGCGAGGCGGTGCAGGCCAGGAGGAGGAGGGCGAGGGCGAGGGCGGACACAGGCGGGCTCCGGGTGACTGCAGCGTAGTGCGGGGCGTCGGGGACGGCTGGCGATCCTGGTGCCGACTGCGCAACAAGTGCGCACTCGCAGCGCACGCGGTGAACAGTCCCGCGGTGGCGCGCGCCACCGATCCGCTGGCTGTGCAGATCATCAGGCCTGGCACGGCGGTTGCGTTGCGGTGGTGTGCGACCGCGTCCCGCGGCGCCCCCACACTCCACCAAGGGATCCACCATGCGTTCCATCCTCGCGCTCGCCCTCCTCGCCGCCTGTGGTGGCCAGACCTCCGACCCCGCCGCCGACCTGCCGGACGGCGTCACCCTCTCGCCGCAGGCCACGCACACGGCGGCCCTCGCCCGTCGGACCGACGACCGCTTCGCCGCCGCCGACGCCGTCGTCTACGCCGAGGTCCGCGATGTCCAGCACCGCGTGTCCGTCGCCGACGGCGCCGACGCCCCCGCCCTGCCCCACACCTTCGTCACCCTCGACGTGATGCGCGGTTTCGCTGGGGCGTCCGACGGCGACACCCTCACCCTCCGCCTGCTCGGTGGTCCCATGGGTGAGCTGACCCTGGCGCCCGCCGGCATGCCGACCTTCGAGGTCGGTGACCAGGTCGTCGCCCTCGTGTACGCCAACGGCGAGACCGCCTGCCCCTTCGTCGCCTGCAGCGAGGGCGTGCTTCGCGTCGACGACAGCGGCGCCTGGACCGCCGCGGGCGAGCCGCTGAGCTTCGTCGACGGTGTGCCGGTGGTCGGCGAGACCGACCGAGAACAGTCCGACTCCCTGGTTTCCTGGGCCGCCACCCATGCCGCCGCCCTCGACCTGCCGGGCGCCGCCAGCCTCGACCCCGACCGTTCGTTCACCCTGCACACCGAGGACGGCGCGCGGATGCCCCTGAGCTTCCCGGTGAAGGCCGCGGCGGACACCCCCGACGCACGCCCCGACTGGATGCAGGCCATCGACGGTCAGCCCGATCCCGCCGAGCTGCGCTGCCTGGAAGCCAACGACTTCGACCCCACACTGCCCGAGGGCTGCTGACCCCCTCGGATCCATCTCAATCCTTCGCACCCCCTTCTGTACATGGAGACCACCATGACCTCCCTTCGACTGGCCACCCTCGCCCTCGCCACCCTCGCCACCTCCATGCCGGCGTCCGCCTACGAGCTGGGCTACCGCAGCGGCTCCGCCCTGCCCCAGGCCTGGGCCAGCTCCACCGTCACCCTCAACGTCAACCCCAGCGACTGGGCGAGCAGCAGCCGCCGTGCCGCCATCGAAGAGGCCGCGGACGCCATCTGGGACAACCCGACCCAGTTCTCGATCCTCGTACAGTCCGACGACGACGGCGCCATCGGCCACAACGGTGAGAACGAGCTGGCCTTCACCAGCAACCCGGCCCTGCTCTGCGGGCCCGGCTGCACCCACACCTGGCTGTCGGGTGACACCATCGTCGAGGCCGACGTCTACATCGAAAACGACACCTACTCGGTCGGCGACAGCAAGTCGGACAACTGGTCCTACGCCGGTAACCACCGGTCGCTGCAGACCCTGCTCATCCACGAGCTGGGCCACGTCGCGGGCCTGGGCCACGAAGACGGCAACTACTCGGTCATGGGCGAGGACTGGAACGTCCTGCACGCCGACCTCGACGACGTCACCCCGTACCTGGACGCCGACTCCGCGGCGGGTCTGTCGCAGCTCTACGCGGCCTGGGAGGGCTTCGCCGATCTGTCCGTGAGCCACTGGGGATACCTCGGCCACTCCGGTTCCTACTCCACACACGAGCGCAACATCGTGGAAGACAGCTACGGCGTGCAGCCCTGGCACACCATGGTGGACCGCGAGCCCTACTACGTCCTCGACGCCGGACAGACCTTCCGCTTCGAGACCACGCTCGAGAACAAGAGCGACACCGCCCACACCGTCGACATCACCATCGTCGCCTCTGCCGACGCCGTCATCACCAGCGCGGACACCGAGCTGGCCCGCTTCGAGAGCTGGCGGCTCAGCCCCGGCGTGCTGGAGGTCATGCTCCCCGCGGCGCTGCCCGACGACATGAACGGTCACTACTACATCGGCGCCATCGTCGACGCGTCCGGTGACGTGTCGGAGTGGGACGAGACCAACAACGGCCAGTACCTGGTGGAGAGCTACGTCTGGTAGCCATCCCAGCAGCGAGAGCCCGGCGGGTCGTGCCTCGGCGCGGCCCGCTGTTCTTCGGATCGGGCCCGCTGCGGTTGCCGCCCTCAGTCCGTCGGGTCGGTGATCGTCACGGTGACGGGGTCGGAGCTGGCGTACCACAGGCCGCTGGCGGTGCAGCGGCTGCGCACCGCGTCGGGGAACTGGTCGAGGGTGGCGCCCTCGCCCAGGGCGAATCCCCCGCCGCCGAGCTGCACGTCCACGGTCGCGCCGGCGGCCAGCCCGGCCAGGATGTCGTCGACATCCGCGAGCTGGTCGGACCACCAGACGATGACGGTGTCGTCGATGAGCAGGCAGCCGTCGACCACTTCTGCGGTGCCGCTGTGCAGCGCGTCCATGCTGTAGGTGGGGGGTTCCTCGAAGGCGAAGACCCAGACGCCGTCGATATCCATGGCCTCGACCGCCGTCAGGTGGGGGTCGTCAGCGGTACCGCAGCCAACGAGAAATGCGCCCGTTGCGAGGGCGTGGATCCACGGTGTCTTCATGTCGTCCTCTGCCGTGCCTGGCGCAGCATAGCATCGTGCAATGACGGCGGCATGACCTCCCGACCGCGCCGTTCGCCAGCGCTCGCCGCGGCCTTCGCCCTCGCGGGCATACCTTCAGCGGGGAGCGAGCTGACCTCGTGGGCAGGCGACTACAGCCCGAACAGTGCCCGGTGCGCCTCGTGGCCGGGCTCCTCGATCAGGCGCTCGACGCTCAGCGCACCGGGGTCGTCGACCTCGGCGCCCGCTTCCAGCTCCCAGCCCTCGCCGCCGCAGCGGGCGCAAGACGCGTCGCCGGCCGTTCGGCCACAGTCCAGGCATCGGGCATACACGCTCCGCACGCGCAGCCCGTCGGGACCGTTCCATGCATACAGACGCCTGCCCACGGCTGCTTTCGTGGGTTCGTTGTGCCCCTGGCCGGCCTCGATCTCGTACCGGTACAGGTGGCCGTGCTCTGGGTGTTCGAAGACGGTCACGCGGAAGACATGTGCGCGGCGCCGGGCGGCTGCCTGTTCGTCGCGCTTCTCCTGGGTGTCCAGGCCCATCATCGAGAGCATCATCGGAGGCATGCTGGCCCAACTCGGCCGAGTGAGGTGCTGGGGGACCCCCGGGTGCCATCGCACGGTGTCAGCGTAGAAGGACATGGCCTTGTCGAGCACGGGCTCGTGTTTCGAGTCGTCGAGCTCTGCTGCGCACGAGCGGCGCGCGTCGAGTTCAGCGTCCAGGAAGGACTCGATGAAGGACCTGGCGGTCTCGTACTGCTCGCTCATGATGCGTTCCTGCGCTCTGGGGTGTTGAGGGATGAGGGAGAAAGGGGTGGGTCCGTCGCTGGCCCGATGACCCGGAGGGGCGTCGAGAGGGACGAGGATAGACGAAGCGCCAGGTCGCACAAGGCGTTCGGGATTTGCCGACGTGAGCCCGCGGATCAGTTCTTGCAACGAGACCGCCCGCATCCAGGCAAGTCAGAGAGCGTGCCCGGGTGGGCTCGATGCGGGAATGCCGGAGTGCCTGTGTTGCGAATGATACGGTTCGGCAGAGCAGTGCTACCGGGCTACCGGGTCGCCCGAAGAGGAGGTGGCGGATGGGACAGCAGGTGGTGATGGCGGATGGGGTCACGCTGCGGGGAGCGCTGCGGGCGACCGCTGCGGATGCGGAGGGCGGCCTGGTCGAGCGTCATGGTTCGCCCGACGCGTTCGCCTGGGCCTGGCTGGACGACTGGCTGCGCGTCAACCCGGACCGTCGTGATGAAGCTGTGGCGGCCGTGCGCGACGCGGGCCTGGGTGACGACAAGGCCGAACACAGCGCGTTGGTCGACTACTTCGTGCACGGCGACCTGGCCCACTGGCTGTGGCCTGCCGCACGTGACGTCCTGTCGCAGCGGCCCGATGTCGCATCATACACCCTCCGTCGACTCCAGCCAGGCGCGCCTGCGGTGCGCCTCGACCAGGTGGCCGACCGACTGGCCACCCGCCACGCGGCCATGTCGGCCCGCGCCGCCACGCTCTGGACGCTGGCGCCCGCTCCCGCCATGCGTCTGGTGTGGTTCCGCGACGAGGTCGCGGAAGCCGTGGCCAGCGCCGAGGACTGGGACGCAGCGGGGGATCTGTCCTTCCTCGTCGACGCCGCGGCGGACTCCACCTGGGTGGCCGCAGCGATTCCCTGGCTCGCCACCCGATCTGCAGCGGTCGCCATCGCGCCGGCACTGGCCCCGTGGCGCGAACCGCGCTCGGCACCGCCCTACGCCATCCGTCCACGCGACCCGCGATCGCGCGGCCGGCTCACCTGGGGACCGTACAACCTGCAAGGGAAGGTCGAGGCCGTCGGCGTCGCCAACCTGCGCGACGCGGTCGTCACCGCGCTTGGCGCGGCCGCGGAGCGTGGTTGGCATGGGCTGAAGCCGTTGGGGTGGGTCGACCGCCTGCTCGCGGCCCACCGTGCCTGGCGCCCACTGGTGGATGCGGCCCTCGCTGACGTCGCAGCGCAAGACGACGCGTGCATCGGCGGGTTGGTGGACTGGGCGCTATCGGGCGGCCTGACGCAGCATGCTCCCCGGGCCCTGGTGGTCATCGTCGAGCGGTCGCCGGCGGACGCCGATGTGCTGAAGCGCCAGGTGGAGAGGGCCAGCGGCTGGGCGCTCGGCGCAACCGACCTGGGGTGGCTGCGTGCCGGTGCTGCCACGCCCGCAGACGGTGTCCCGCCCGGGAGGCTCCTCGAGCTTCAGGGCGTCGCCGACCTGGAGCGTGCCGTGGTCGAGAGCCTCTCGGACGGCCGGCGGAGTGGAGACGATCGGGTCGGCGCGCTGTTTGTACCTGATCGCCTCCACTGGCTCCTCCCGCTGCTCACCCACGCGACCGGACCGGCGGCCGACGCCCTGTGTGGCGCCCTGGGCCCCGCGCTCGCGCGAAACCTCGCCGCGGCCGACTTCACTGTCGCACGCGACATCGTCGGCCTCGGCATCGCAAGCCCCGACAAGGCGACCCTGGCGGACGTGTGGGTGCCGGCGCTGGAGCGACGACCGGCGTGGCTGTCCCGGGTCTCAGGGTTCGCCGGGCTGAGTGCGACGATGGGCGACCTCCTGCTGGAGCTACGGGACCATGGTCTGTGGCAGCGCTGGCAGGCACCACGAGCTGGCAGGACGTGACGCAACGGAACCCGCCGTGTTGGGTGATTCCTCCGAGCGCGTTCCAATCGCTTCCTGTTGGGTGATCCCTCCGTGCGCTCTCCTACCGCTTCTTCGACCCCCATCGTTCCTTGTACCGCCGCAGCGAGACGTCCAGGTTGGCCCGGACGGCGCGAAGCAGGGAGCCGCAGGGAAGCACAGCCACCGATCAAGCTGAGCGCCGCGATCTCGGCTGCCCGGCCTTGCGCACTTCTGGCCGCCTTGCTACTCCCCCGGAAATCACCCCATACGTACCCCCTGGGTCTCGGGAAGCCGGTGAGAATCCGGCACGGGCCCGCCACCGTGATCGGTCAGGCTCTGCCATGACGCCACTGGGTGCCAAGCACCTGGGAAGGCGGCAGAGACGACGGCCGTAAGTCGGGAGACCTGCCCAGGGGGCAGACCTCCGGTCCTCGGGCACAGGACTGCGTCCAACGCTCGTTCCGGGCGTCCTCGACGCGATCCCGGCCCGTGGGCTCCAGCCCCCGGGACACGCCGTGGATCGCGTCCTTCCCTCCTCGACCTGCGCCGCCTGCTCGCCCCTGCCGTGGGTGCGGCCATGACCGCGCCCGCGCCCCGGGTCCGCCCCAACCGGGAACACCGGCAGCGGGTCGGCCTGCTCATGGTCCACACCGGCGACGGCAAGGGGAAGTCGACGGCGGCCTTCGGCATGGCCCTGCGTGCCGCCGGCCACGGCATGACCGTCGCCATCGTGCAGTTCATCAAGGGCTCGCGCGACTGCGGAGAGCTGCGGGCCTTCGAGCGCTTCCCGGAGATCACGGGGCACCGCGCCGGTGAGGGCTTCACCTGGGAGGTCCGCGACGATGACCGCCAGCGCGCGCTGGCCGCCTGGGGCATGGAGCGAGCCGCGGATGCCATCGCCGCCGGGGTCGATCTCCTCGTGCTCGACGAGGTCAACATCGTGCTCGACAAGGGCTTCTTCGACACCGACGCCCTGCTGGCGCTGCTGGGGGGACGGCCGGCGGGGATGCACGTCTGCTGCACCGGGCGCCGCGCCCCCGCCGCGCTGGTGGATGCCGCCGATCTCGTGACCGAGATGCGCCTGGTCAAGCACCCCTGGCAGCAGGGGATCCGCGCGCAGCGAGGCGTCGAATTCTGATGGCAGCGGCGTTCACAGGCTCCATCCCCACCCTGGTCGTCGCCGGCACCGGATCCGGCAGCGGGAAGACCACCGTGGTCTGCGCCCTGGCGGAGCGGGGCGTGGACGTGCGCCTGTTCAAGGCCGGTCCCGACTACCTCGACCCGACCTTCCACGAAGCGGCCACCGGCCGGCCGGGGCGCAACCTCGACCCGTGGATGACCGGCAGGGAGGGGGTCGCGCGCGCCTTCGCGGCGGGGACCCGCGCGCTGGCTCGCCCTGGCGTCGCCATCGTCGAGGGGGTCATGGGGCTGTTCGACGGGCGCTCCCCGGAGTCGCTGGAGGGGTCGACCGCTGACCTCGCCCGGCTGCTGGCAGCACCGGTCGTGCTGGTGGTGGACGCCGCCGGGACCGCCCGCTCGGCCGTGCCGGTGGTCGAGGGTTTCGCCAACCACGTCGACGACGTCGATGTCCGGGGCGTGATCTGGAACCGCGTGGGCTCGGCGGGCCACACCCGCCTCATCGAGACCGCGCTCGCCGGCGCCCGCACCCGCCTGCCGGTGACCAGCCTCGGCGGCCTGCCCCGCAACGAGCAGGTCTTCCTGCCCTCGCGGCACCTCGGCCTGATGGCCGCCCACGTCAGCGACGCCACCGCGACGCCGGAGGCCCGGCGGCGGTGGCGGCAGCTCGCCGCCTGGGCCGGCGAACACGTCGACCTCGACGCCCTGCTGGCGCTCGCCGCGGACGCTGCTCCCCGTCTGCCCGCCGCGCCGCCGCCGCCAGCGGTCGCTTCCGTGCGGGTGGGCGTCGCCCGGGACGCCGCCTTCCACTTCTACTACCCCGACAACCTCGAGCTGCTGGAGGCCGCCGGCGCGCGCCTGGTCGAGTTCTCGCCGCTGGCGGACGACGCCCTCCCCGACGGGCTGGATGGCCTGATCATCGGCGGCGGCTACCCCGAGGAGCACGCCGCGGCCCTGTCCGCCAACCGCTCGATGCGGGACAGCGTCGCCGCCTTCGCCGCCGCCGGGCGCCCGGTCCTCGCCGAGTGCGGCGGCCTGATGTACCTCGGGCAGCGCCTGGTGGACGCCACCGGCCACGCCCACCCGATGGTCGGCGCCCTGCCGCTGACCACCGCCATCGAGCCCGGCCTGCGGGCGCTGGGCTACCGAGAGGTCACCACGACCCGGGCCACGCCGCTGGGGCCGGCCGGGACCTCCTTCCGCGGCCACGAGTTCCACTACTCCGGCCTCACCGACACCGGCGGCTGCGACACGGCCTTCCGGTGGACCGGGCGCCGCGGCTCCGGGACCTGCGGCTACGTGCGCCGGGGCGTCGTCGCCTCCTACGTCCACGCCCACTGGGGGAGCAACCCGGACCTGGCCGCCGCCTTCGTGCGGGCCTGCGCCGAGGGGGCCTGGTGAGCCGCCCCTCCCGCGAGAAGGCCGACCGCAGCCGCATGCGCACCGGCTACACCACCGGCGCCAACGCCGCCGCCGCCGCCTGCGCCGCGACCCGGGTCGCCCTGGGGCGGCCGCTGGCGCCGTGGACCGGATCCCTGCCCGAGCTGACCGCCGACCGCTACGACCAGCTCGTCGGTTCGGTGGAGATCGAGATCCCCAACGGCGATCGGGTGCGCTTCCCCGTCCGCACCGCCCACCGGTGGGAGGATGATCAGGGCGTCGTCGCCCGCGCCAGCGTCATCAAGGACGGCGGCGATGATCCCGACTGTACACATCGCGCCGAGATCTGGGCCGAGGTGCGCATCATCGGGCCCACAGCGCCGGTTGCTCTGGCCGGGCCGGTCGACTCCGGCGAGCCGGCCGACATCGTCGAGCTGGAGGGCGGCGCCGGGGTCGGCCGGGTCACCCGCGCCGGCCTGGGTCTGCCCGTGGGCGTGCCGGCCATCAACCCCGTCCCCCGCCGCAACATCACCGAGCAGGTGGCCGCGCTGCTGCCGCCGGCCTGCCGCGTCCGGGTCGTCGTGGGCATCGAGGATGGCGAGGCGCTGGCCCGCAAGACCCTCAACGAACGCCTGGGCATCGTCGGCGGACTGTCCATCCTTGGCACCACCGGCATCGTCCGTCCCTACTCGACGGCGGCCTGGCGTGCCTCGGTGCAGCAGGCCATCGACGTCGCCCGGGCCCACGGGCTGAGCGAGGTGGTCCTGACCACCGGCGGCCGCTCGGAGCGAGCCGCCCAGGCCCTCCGTCCGGATCTGCCGGACCAGGCCTTCGTACAGATGGGGGACTTCGTCGGGCACGCCCTCGACGCCTCGGCGTCGGCCGGGATCCGCCGGATCACCATCTGCGCCATGATGGGCAAGCTCAGCAAGATGGCGGACGGACGGCTGATGACCCACGCCCGCGGGTCCGCGGTGAACATGGTGCTGCTGGCCGACCTCGCCCGCAGCGTCGGCGCCGACGAAGCCCTCGCCGAACAGATCCTCGAGGCGAACACCGGCCGGCACGTCGCCGAGCTTGTCGAAGCCGCGGGTCTGGGGCCGGCGTTCGCCACAGCGCTCTGCGAGCGGGTCGTCCTGCTCTTCCTCGACCACATCGCCGCCCGCCACGCCGATCCCCCGGACCTCTGCGTCCTGTTCGTGGACTTCGACGGTCACCTGGTGGCCCGATTCCCCGCCGACGCCCTCCGCCCTCTGCCCCCTGATCCCGGAGCCCGCCCATGACTGAAGCCCCCCGCGCCCCCGTGGCCGACCTGCGCCAGATGACCGGCACCGGCCGTCGCATCGAGAACTCCAGCTTCGCCATCGTCGACCAGGAAGCCTGGCCCCACGACTTCGACCCGCCACAGTGGGAGGTGGTCCGGCGGATCATCCACGCCACCGCCGACTTCGAGTACAAGCACCTGACCCGCTTCGGGGGTGATGCGCTGACCGCCGGTGCCGACGCCCTCCGGGCGGGGGCTCCGATCTACGTCGACGTCAAGATGATCCACGCCGGCCTCAACGCGGCGCGGCTGGCGCACTTCGGCTGCGAGGTGCACTGTTTTGTGTCGGATCCGGACGTCATCGACGCGGCGCGTTCCGACAACTCGACCCGCTCGGCCCACGGCGTGCGCAAGGCCTGGCGGCGCGGCCTCATCGACGGCGGCATCGTCGCGGTCGGCAACGCCCCCACGGCGCTGCTGGAGGTGGTGCGCCTGGTGCGGGAGGAGGGCGCGCGGCCGGCGGTCGTGATCGGCATGCCCGTCGGCTTCGTCAACGCCGCCGAGAGCAAGGAGGCCCTCATCGAGCTGGAGCGCGACGGCCTGGCCGTGCCCTACGTGGTCACCCGCGGGCGCAAGGGCGGCAGCACGGTCGTCGTCTCCACCCTGCACGCCCTCATGTCCGTCGCCGCCGGGGATCTGCGGTGAGCGCACCGGTGACCATCGTCGGGCTGGGCGCCGGCACGCCGCCCTCGGAGGCCGCCCTGGCCGCCATCGACGTCGCCGATCTGCTGGTGGGCGGCACGCGCCTGCTGGAGCTGGTCGCCGACCGGGCCCCGGGTGCGGAGCGCTGGGACCTGACCGGCCGGCTGCGCGAGGTGGCATCCACGATCCTCGGAGCGGTGGCCGAGGGGAGCCGGGTGGTGGTGGTGGCCAGCGGCGATCCGATGTTCTTCGGGATCGGCGGCTACCTGGTGGGGCGGCTGCGGGACGGCGGGGTGGAGCCGCGGATCCTGCCGGCCCCCAGCGCCGTGGCGGTCGCCGCCGCCCGCTTCGGCCTGAAGTGGAGCGACGCCCACGTGGTCTCCGGCCACGGCCGCGCGCTTCCCGATCTCCCGACGCTGCTTCGCCGGCACGGCAAGCTCGCGGTCTACACCGACGCCAGGAACACCCCGGCGGCCATCGGCCAGCGGCTGTGCGACGCCGGCATCGACGAAGGAGATGCCTTCGTCGCCGAGGATCTGGGCGGCCCCGCCGAACGCTGCCGGCGCATGCCCCTGCCGGCGCTCGCCGCCCTTGACGATGTCCACCCCCTCAACGTCGTCATCCTGGTCTCGCCCCGCGCCCCCGCGCCGGCCATCCCCTTCGACGACGACGATCTGTTCGACAAGAAGATGCCGAAGAAGGGGCTGATCACCAAGCGGGAGCTGCGGGTGCTCAGCCTGGCCATGCTCGGCGTGGGACCCGGTGATGTGTGCTGGGACATCGGCGCTGGCAGCGGCGCGGTGAGCATCGACCTGGCGCGCTGTGGCGCGGCGACGGTCCGAGCGGTGGAGAAGAACGAGGACGGTTGCGAGATCATCCGGCAGAACATCGCCCGCTTCGGCCTTCACCGGGTCGAGGTGTTGCACGCCCGCGCGCCCGAGGGGCTCGACGGGCTGCCCGATCCCGACCGGGTGTTCATCGGTGGCACCGGCGGGCAGCTCGACACGCTGGTCGAGACCTGCCTGCGGCGCCTGCGGCCCGGCGGACGGCTGGTCCTCAACCTCGCCACGGTCGAGAACCTCACGGCGGCGCTGTCCACCCTGCGCCGGTTGGAGGCGCCCCACCACGCCATCCAGGTCCAGATCGCCCGCAGCCGGCCGATCCTCGGCCGCCTCACCCGCTTCGAGGCCCTCAACCCGGTCACCATCCTGCGCGCCGCGCGCCCCGAGGAGGCACTGTGATCGATGAACGATTCGCCCCGGGCCCCGCCCCCAAGGGGGTGGGCACCCTCTACGGGCTCAGCGTCGGCCCCGGCGCCCCCGATCTGCTCACCCTGCGGGCCCACCGGGTGCTGACCACCGTCCCGGTGGTGGCCTGGCCGGCGTGCAAGCCCGGAGCGACCTCCTATGCCTGGCGGATCGTCTCGGAGTTCGTCGATCCGGATCGGCAGGAGCAGCTCGGCCTGGTGTTTCCCATGTCCAAGGACTGGTCGAGCCTGGTGCCGGTGTGGCGGGAGTCGGCCCGCAAGCTCCTCGACCACCTGCACGCCGGCCGCGACGTGGCCTTCATCACCACCGGCGATGTCATGTTGTACAGCACCTTCCTCCACGTCTGGGAGGTGCTGCGGGAGCTGGATCCCGCCGTGCCGGTGGAGGTGGTGCCCGGTGTGAGCAGCGTCACCGCCGCCGCCGCCCTGACCGGCGTGCCCCTGGGCCAGGGCGACGAGCGGGTGGCCATCGTCCCGGCCACCTGGCACGAGGATCGGCTGCAGGCCCTGCTGACCGACACCGACACGGTGGTGCTCATGAAGGTCGCCCGGGTGCTGCCCCGGGTCATCACCCTGCTGGAGGAGACCGGGCGGCTGGGCGACGCCGTGCTGGTCAGCCGTGGCACCGCCGAGCAGCAGATCGTCACCGCGGACCTCGCCCGGTTCAGCGATCGGCGCCTCAACTACCTCAGCCTGGTGCTCGTCGCCCGCAGCCGCCCCTTCCTGGAGCGGTTGCGGTCGGAAGCCGCCGCCGACCTGCGCTTCCGGCGCAACAGCACCCCCCTGCCCCGGAGCGCGCCATGACCGCTGTCTCGACCGTTCACTTCGTCGGCGCCGGCCCCGGTGACCCCGAGCTGATCACCGTCAAGGGAGCGCGCCTGCTGTCCGAGGCCGACCTGGTGGTCTACACCGGCTCCCTGGTGCCCCGTGAGCTGCTCGACGGACTGTCGGCAGAGGTCGTGGACAGCAAGGGGCTCGACATCGAACAGATCGTCGAGCGCCTGGTGCACGCCGCCCGCGCCGGTCGTCGGGTGGTGCGGCTGCACACCGGCGACCCGGGCATCTACGGTGCAGTCCAGGAGCAGCGGGCGCGGCTGGCCGCCGCCGGCGTGCCCTCCCGGACGGTGCCGGGTGTGACCAGCGCCTTCGCCGCGGCCGCCGCCATCCAGGCCGAGCTGACCCTGCCCGACCTGACCCAGACGGTGGTCCTCAGCCGCACCGAGGGCCGCACCCCCATGCCGGAGGGCGAGAAGCTGGCCGACATGGCCCGCCTGGGCAACGCCACGCTGTGTCTGTACCTGTCGGCTTCGCTCACCGACAAGCTCGCCCGCGAGCTGATCGCCGGTGGTCGCGGGGCCGACACCCCGGTCGCGGTCGTCCAGTACGCGTCGATGCCCGACAAGCAGCGGGTGCTGCGCTGCACCCTGGAGACCCTCGCCCAGGAGGTCCGCGACGCCGGCATCCGCGCCCAGGCCATGGTGCTCGTCGGGCCGACCCTGGATCCGGCCATCGGCTCCGAGGTGGGCCGCTTCGACAGCCGGCTCTACGCCCGGGACTTCTCCCACCGTTTTCGCAAGGCCGGCGGAGCCGACCGGCCGAGCGAGCCCCGCACCCCGAAGGGCGCCCGCTTCGAGCCGGCGTCCACCCTGGAGCCCCTGACCCATGACTGAGATCCCCTCCCCCCGCGGCAAGCTGCTGCTCGTCGGCTTCGGTCCGGGCGCCCATGAACACCTGACCCACCGCGCCCGCGCCGCCATCGCCGAAGCACAGGTGGTGATCGGCTACTCGACCTACATCAAGCTCATCGCCGACCTGCTCGACGGCAAGGAGGTCCACCGCAAGGGCATGAGCGAGGAGCTGGACCGGGTCCACCTCGCCTACGACCTGGCCCGGGAGGGCCGCGCCGTCGCTCTGATCAGCTCCGGTGACATCGGCGTGTACGGCATGGCTGGGCCCGCGTTCGACGTGCTCTCCCAGCGCGGCTGGCAGGGCGCCGACGACCCTCGGGTCGAGGTGGAGGTCGTGCCCGGCATCTCGGCGGTCAACGCCGTCGCCAGCCTGGTGGGCGCGCCGCTGTCCCACGACTACTGTACGATCTCCCTGTCCGACCTGCTCACCCCCTGGCCGGTCATCGAGCGGCGGGTGATCGCCGCCACCCGTGGCGACTTCGTGGTGGCCCTGTACAACCCCCAGAGCAAGCGCCGGACCTGGCAGCTCCCACGGACCCGTGAGCTGATGCTGGAGAACGGTCGGGCGCCGCAGACCCCGGTCGCCATCGTCAAGTCCGCCTACCGCAAGCGACAGCGCGTCGTCCTGACCACTCTCGATGATCTGTGCAACCACGAGATCGGGATGCTGACCACCGTGCTGGTCGGCAACTCCAACACCCGCATCGTGGCCGGCCGCATGGTCACCCCCCGCGGCTACGAGAACAAGTACGATGTCGAGACCGTGCTGGTCCACGAGGGGCAGCAGAGGCTGCGCAGCCTGCGCCTGGACGAAGCCGGGCGGCCGGTGGGCGCGAGGGAGGGGCAGCCATGAGCCTGCTGTCCGGACTCGACGACGTCGGCGTCATCACCCTGACCCGCCAGGGCATCGACGTGGCGTCGCGGCTGCAACAGCAGCTCCCGGCCACCGTCACCGTCTACATCTCGCAGAAGTACGATGACGTCGCGCCCGCGGACTGGACGCGGTTCCCCGGACGGATCCACCCGCTGGTGGATACGGTGTGGGGGCGCCACGAGGTGTTGATCTTCGTCATGGCCGCGGGGATCGTCGTGCGCGCCATCGCACCGCACGTACAGAGCAAGCTGTGGGATCCGGGCGTCGTGGTCATGGACATCACCGGTCGCTTCGCCGTGGCCCTGTGCAGCGGCCATCTCGGCGGTGCCAACGAGCTGTGCCGGCTCATCGAGGAGCGGCTGGATGCCGTGGCGGTGGTGACCACGGGCACCGACGTCAACGGTACCCTGGCGCCGGACATGCTCGCCAAGCAGCTCGGCGCCCGCGTCGACGACTGGGCGCCCCTCAAGAAGGTCAGCGGTGCCCTGGTCGACGGGCTGCCGGTGGGTGTGTACGTCGAGCCCGGCGTCGACGCCGGCGACCTGGGGCGCTTCGCCCGCAAGAGGGTCCGGGTGGTGGACACACCGGCGGAGCTGGACGGTCAGCGGGCGGCGGTGGTGGTCAGTCACCGGCTGCTTCCCGAGCCGTCGGTGCCGACGATCTGGCTGCGGCCGCCGGTGCTGGTGGTGGGCGTGGGCTGCAACCGGGGCACCGGAGCCGACGAAATCCAGGCCGAGGTCGAGGCGGTGTTGCGCGATCACGGGCTGGCGCCGGGGGCGGTGGCGCGGCTGGCCACCATCGACCGGAAGGCGGACGAGGAGGGGTTGATCGCAGCGGCCGCGGCGCGGGGCTGGCCCCTGTGGTGGTACTCCGCCGACCAGATCAACGAGCAGGCGCCGCCCTTCCCCGGCCGGAGCGAGGTGGTGTTCAAGTACGTCGGGGTCTACGGCGTCAGCGAACCCGCCGCCCTGCTCGCCGCCGGGGCGTCGGAGCTGCTGGTCCCCAAGCAGAAGCGGGGCAACGTGACCGTCAGCGTCGCCCGGCTGGCCGGCGAGCCGCTCCCGCCGGCGGGTGTGCGGTCGGCGGAGGGCACATGAGGGCGATCGTACTGGTCGGACACGGCAGCCGCCGCGCGGTGGGCAATGCCGAGGTCTTCGCCCTGGGCGAGCGGGTGGCCCGCCGGATGGGCTGCCCGGTGTTCACCGGCTTCATCGAGCTGGCGCAGCCGCCCGCCGGGGCCGCGATCGACGCCGCCGTCGACGCCGGTGCCACCGAGATCGTGGTGGTCCCGGCGGTGCTGCTCACCGCCGGGCACGCCAAGAACGACCTGCCGGTCATCGTCCACCAGGCCCGCCGCCGCCACCCGGGACGACGGTTCGAGGTCAGCCGCGCCATCGGCCTGCACCCGGGCATGCTCCGGGTGCTCCGCGATCAGCTCCGCACGACCCGCGCCCAGCTCCCCCCACGACCGGACGCGTCAGTGGCCGTGCTGCTGCTGGGCCGGGGCAGCTCCGATCCCGACGCCAACGCCGACGTCTACAAGCTCGGCCGCCTGCTCACCGAACGCCAGGCTCTGTTCGGCCACGAGATCGGCTTCGTGGGGGTGACCAGGCCGGACCTGGAGACCGCGCTGCGGCGGCTGGTCGCTCGCCGCCCCGAACAGATCCTCGTCCTCCCTTACCTCCTCTACCCCGGCGTGCTGGTGGAGCGGGTCCGGGAGCAGGCCGGGCGCCTCGCCGCCCTCTACCCCCGCGTGGACATCGCGGTCAGCGACCCCGTCGGCACCCACCCGGGGGTCCTCGACGTCCTCGCCGAGCGGGTCGAGGAGGCCATGAACGGTGGCGGGGAGGCGGCCTGTGACACCTGCAAGTACCGGACGCCGCTGGCCGGCTTCGAGCACGAGCTGGGCGGCCTGCAGGCCCTGCGCAAGGCGGTGGCCCACGCCGAGATCCCCGCGTCGCCCGATGTGCCCTCCCACGCCCACAGCCCACCGCGCAAGCACGTGCTGGTGTGCGTCAACCGTGACTGCAAGGACCGTGGCAGCCTCGCCACCCTCGACCACCTGCGCCGCCGGGCCCGGGTCGAGGGGCGCGCCCGCCAGATCCAGACCTCCCGGGTGATGTGCGTGGGCCGCTGTGGCAAGGGTCCGGCCGTCTGTGTCTACCCCGACGGCGTCTGGTACCGCGGCGTGTCCGCCGAAGACGCTGACCTGATCTACGAGCAGCACCTGCTCGGCAACCGCCCCGTCGGGCACCTCATCGACCAGGTGCTCGGTGGGAGCTGATCGCTCCTCTTCCTCCTCCTCCTCCTCTCCCCTCTCCAGGAGCCTCCATGGCCTGCCATGAATTCGCCGCCCTCCGCCTCGCCCTGCACACCCTGCTCGGTGACCGGCCGCCCCATGAACGCACCCACGAGGAACAGGATCTCGGCGACCGGCTGTCGGCACCCGGACCGCTCAAGGCGCTGGCCGAGGCCACCGACCTCGCGCAGCTCCGGGTGGCGCTGGATGCCGCCGCCCTCGACCTGGAGCAGCGGGTCGCCGACATGTCCACGGACGCCGTCGACCTGGGCTACTGGCGGGCCCTGCTGGTGAACGTCAAGCGCACCCAGGCCGAGCTGGCGCGGCTGACCGCCTGGATCGAGGGCTGGTACCACGACCTCGACCAGATCCACGGCGTGCTCCACGAGACCTTCCCCGAGTCGGACTGAGGAGGACGCGGCCATGGCTCGCACGATCCACGCCACCGTTCGCCAGCACGAGAACCTCGGGGCCGGTGTGCACCGCATCGTCTGTGACGCGGAGGTGGACCTCTCCTACGTCGCCGGCAACTACGTGATCCTGCGCTCGACCCTGCCCCACCCCGACAAGGCCGGCGAGGTGGTCAAGAAGGCGTTTTCGATCTCCAGTCCCCCCGACGTCAACCGCCCGCGGCGCTTCGCCCTCACCGTGCAGGATGTGGGCCCCATGAGCGCCTGGGTGGCCGGTCGTCGGCCCGGGGATCGGCTGGAGTTCTCCGGCCCCTGGGGCAAGCGCTTCCGGGCGCGCGACGACGATCCGGCGGGTCCGGTGGTGTTGTTCGCCACCGGCACCGGCTGGTCGCCCATTGGCGCCATGGCTGCCGATCGCCTGGGACGGGCCGGTGGCCCGGTGCACCTGTGGTGGCAGACCGATCACGCCTACGACGCGGCGCTGCTCGAAGCGCTCCGGCAGGCGCCGGGCTTCTCCGTCCACGTCGGCCCCGCGCTGGCGGCGGACGCGGTGGTCGACTGTCTTGGGCCGGACGGCGACGGGATCTGCTTCCTGGCCGGTGATGGGGCGGTCATCGCCCCGCTGGTGGCGCGGCTGCGGGCGCGCGGGCTGCCCGAGGACGCCGTCCGCGTCGAGGCCTTCTTCAACAAGGCGGCGCTCGTGGAACCGGCCGCCAGCCCGGAGGTGGCGCCATGAGCGAGCACCTGGACGGACCGGGGGGCGTGCCCTGTGCGCCCGGCACCGTCTACCTGGTCGGGGCCGGTCCCGGTGATCCCGACCTGCTGACCTGCCGGGCCCTGCGCCTGCTGCGCAGCGCCGAGATCGTCTTCCACGACGCGCTCATCACCCGCGAGATCCTCGCTCTCGCAGCCCCCAGCGCCCTCCGCGTCCACGTCGGCAAGCGCTCCGGACACCACCTGGCCCGGCAGGGTGGGATCGCCGCCATGCTCGTGCACGCGGCCCGCCAGGGGCGGCGGGTGGTGCGGCTGAAGGGCGGCGACCCCGGGATCTTCGGGCGAGGGGGAGAGGAGATGCAGGCCCTGCGCCGGGCTGGCGTGCCCTACGAACTGGTCCCGGGGATCAGCGCCGCCCTGGCCGCGAGCGGGCTCAGCGGGATCAGCCTGACGCACCGCGCGCTGTCGGGTGCGGTGACCATCGTCACCGGCCACGATGCGGCCCGGCTGTCGAGGGGGGCGGTGTCCTACGAAGCCCTCGCCGCCATCGATCACACCATCGTCGTGCTGATGGGGCTGGGGCGCCTGGCGACCATCACGTCGGGGCTGGTGTCGGCCGGTCGCCCTGCCGACACGCCGGTGGCGGTGGTGCAGGCGGCGTCCACGGCCGGTCAGCGGACGGTGGTCGGCACGCTGGGCGACATCGTGCAGCGGGCGGCGGCCGCTGCGATCTCCAGCCCGGCGACCGTCATCATCGGGCCGGTCGCCGCCCTCGCCGATGAGCTGGGCTTCCGTCCACCGGGCCACGGCCCCGCACCCTTCCCCCCGGGGATCACCGTCGCCCCGACCGCCGACCCTGATCCCCTTCGTTCCACCATGCACAGAGGCAAGGCATGAGCGTCGACCACCACGCATTCTCCGACGCCGAGCTTCGCGGCGTCTACCGCGCGATCTCCGAGCGCCGAGACATCCGCAGCTACCGGCCCGAGCCCCTGCCCGATCCGGTGCTGCGCCGCCTGCTGGAGGCCGCTCACCAGGCGCCCAGCGTCGGCTTCATGCAGCCCTGGAACTTCATCATCGTCCGGGACCGGGCGGTGCGGGAGCGGCTGCACGCCCACTTCCTGGAGGTGAGCCGGGCCGCCGCCGAGGACTTCGAGGGCGACCGGGGCCGCAGCTACCGGTCGCTCAAGCTGCAAGGCATCCTCGACGCCCCCGTCAACCTGCTGGTCACCTGCGATCGCCGGCGGGGCGGGCCCCACGTGCTCGGTCGCAGCGTGCAGCGCGACACGGATGTCTACAGCACCTGCCTGGCGGTCCAGAACCTGTGGCTGGCCGCCCGGGCTGAGGGGGTCGGGGTCGGCTGGATGAGCATCGCCGAGCCGGCGGTGCTGGCCGAACTGTTCGGGCTGCCCGAGGGGGTGCTGCCGGTCGCCTACCTGACGGTGGGATGGCCGGTGGAGGTGCCCGACTCGCCGCTGCTGGAGCGGGTCGGCTGGCGGCGCCGACTGCCGCTGGACGAGCTTGTATTCGAGGATCGCTGGGGGCAGCCGGGGGGCTTCGGCCGACAGGAGGATGCGCCGGAGAGCCTGCCGGCCGCCGAGATCCTCGCCGAGGTGGCCGGTCGCCGCGCCCGGCTGACCCGGCCACCGGGCAGCCTCGGGCGGCTGGAGGAGGCGGTGGAGCGGCTCGCGGTCATCCAGGGGCGCACCCGGCCGCGGGCCCGCAACCGGGTCCTGTTGCTGATGGCCGGAGATCACGGCGTGACGGCCGAGGGGGTCAGCGCCTACCGCCGCGAGGTGACGGCCATGATGGTCACGCAGTTCGTGTCCGGTGGGGCCGCTGTGTGCGCCATCGCTCGCGAACACGGCCTGGACGTGCGGGTGGCCGATCTCGGCGTGGACCATGACTTCGGCGAGGCGACGGGGGTGGCGGCCTGCAAGGTGGCGCGGGGCACGGCCAACATCGCCCGGGCCCCGGCGATGGATGCTGAACAGTGTGCGGCGGCGGTGGCGCATGGTGCCGGGCTGGTGGCCGGGCTGGGGTCGGTGGACATGCTGGCCCTGGGCGAGATGGGGATCGGAAACAGTACGGTGGCGGCGGCGCTGGCGTCGGCGCTGCTGGGGTGCGATCCCGAGGATGTGGTCGGGGTCGGCACTGGCGTGGGCCCTGGCACCCGGGCCCACAAGGTGGAGGTGGTGCGACGGGCGCTGGCTCGGCACGGCGACGACCGGGATCCGACGGCGCTGCTGGCCTCCCTGGGCGGCTTCGAGCTGGCCGGCCTGGTGGGGGCTTGTGAAGAGGCTGCGCGGCGGCGGATCCCGGTGGTGCTCGACGGCTTCATCACCGGGGTCGCCGCCCTGGTCGCGGTCCGCCGCAGCCCGGCGGTGGCCGAGGTGCTCCTCGCCGGACACCAGAGCGCCGAGCCCGGGCACGCCTTGGTGCTCGACGCGCTGGGGCTCCGCCCGCTCCTCGACCTCGGCCTGCGCCTGGGCGAGGGATCGGGGGCGGCGCTGGCCGTCGGCCTGCTGGCCACCGGCTGCCGCATCGACGCCGAGATGTGCACCTTTCAGGAGGCCGGCATCGAGCACCCCGAGCTTCCGGGGGCCCGATCATGAGGGTGAGCCTGGTCGGAGCGGGTCCGGGGGCGCCGGATCTGATCACCGTGCGCGGGCTGCGCCGGCTGCAGGAGGCCGAGGTGGTGCTGCACGATCGCCTGGTCTCGCCGGACCTGCTGGCCGAGGCCACCGGCGCGCGGCTGGTCAACGTCGGCAAGGCGCCGCGGCGCAAGCGTTTTCCCCAGGCCCGGCTCGATCGCATGCTGGTCGAGGAGGCGCTGAGCGGGGCCCCGGGTGGTGCGGCTCAAGGGCGGCGATCCCTTCGTCTTCGGGCTCGGCGGCAGCGAGGCACGGGCCCTGGCGGCGGCGCAGATCCCCTTCGAGATCGTCCCCGGGCTCAGCGCGGCGACGGCGCTGCCGGGGCTGGCTGGCATGGCCCTGACAGACAAGGGCGGGCCGACCAGCTTCTGCGTGCTGAGCGGCCACCTGCCCCCGGGTCACCCGCGGGCCGCCGACCTCGACGCCCTCCCCGTCGACAGCAGCCTGGTGGTGCTCATGGGCCGGCGACACCTCGCGGCCATCGTCGCGCGGCTGCGGGAGCGGGGCTGGGCGGCGGACACACCGGCGGCCCTGATCGCGTCGGGGAGCACGCCGGGGGAGTGTCACCGGGTGGGCACCCTCGCCGACATCGAGCAGCTCGCGGTGGGGCTGGCGCCGCCGACCACCCTCGTCGTCGGGCGGGGGGTCGCGTTGCGGGCGGCCCTGATCCCGTGGCTGGCCACCGATGTATCGACCGGCGCGGGACCGCTGTGGGGCGACGCCCGGCCGGCGGAGGGGACGGCATGAAGGATCGCGGTCCATGGATCTGTCTGTGCATGGTGTCCCTCGCCATGCTGACGGCTGGCGCTGGCTGCTCCCCGGCAGCGGCGCCGGCCAGTGTGGCGGCGGACGGTGTTGCGGACGTGGCTGCGGAAGCCGATGTCGCCGCCAGCCCGGCGCGGATCGTCAGCCTGCACGACACCACCACCGAGCTGGTGGTGCTGCTGGGCCGCGCCGACCGCCTGGTGGCGATCACCGAGCCGCGCTTCCTCAGCGATGCCGCCCTCGCCGCGGTCGCCGAGGTGCCGCGGTTGCCGGGGGGCCCCCTGTCGGTGGAGGCCGTCGCCGCGCTCCGGCCCGACCTCGTCCTGGGCACCGACGTCGTCGAGGAGCAGCAGCCGGCGCTCCCCGCGGGGCTGGAGGCGCTGGGGATCTCGACCTGGTGGATGGATCCGGCCGGGCTCGACGGTTTGTTTCGCATGACGCGGGAGCTGGGCCAGCGCCTCGACGCCTCCCAGCAGGCCACGGCCTGGGTCGCCGACGCCCGGGCCACCCTGCCGGCGCCGGTGGAGGGGCCGCCGGTGGATGTGTTCATCTACGACTGCTGCGATCCACCGTTCACCGCCGGTGGTCGGTCACCGGCCACCGAGCTGTTGGCCCGGATGGGGGCGCGCAACATCTTCGCCGAGGTCGACCAGGACTGGATGACCGTCTCCTGGGAGGCGGTGGCTGCGGCGTCTCCGGCGCTGATCATCGTCCACGACTACCCGTGGCAGGGCCAGGCCGACATCGACGGCAAGCTGTCCACCCTGCGCCACCACCCGCTGCTGGCCCACACGCCGGCCGTGCAGCACGACGCCCTGGTCGCCGTGCCCCTGGCCCTGACGCTGGAGGGGCCGCGGGTCCTGGAGCTGCCCGCCCTCCTCGCTCCGGTCATCGACCGGGCGCGGCCATGACCCGGCGCTGCCCATGAGACGCTGGTCGCCCCTGCTGCTGCTGGGCGCCCTCGCCGCCCTGTCGGTGTCGGCCGGCGGCCTGCCCGACGGGCCCTCGGCGGACG
Source organism: uncultured Enterobacterales bacterium (assembly GCA_964599085.1). Classification (GTDB taxonomy): domain Bacteria; phylum Myxococcota_A; class UBA796; order UBA796; family UBA2385; genus J125. The sequence continues at coordinate 28,709 of CAZRFD010000062.1, forward strand.
CCGTGCTCGCCCTGCGCCTGCGGCGCGTGTTCAGCGGCGCGGTGGTCGGCGCCGGGCTGTCCCTGGCCGGGACGCTGATGCAGTGCCTGCTGGGCAACCCGCTGGCCGATCCCTTCCTGCTGGGCATGTCCAACGGGGCGTCCCTGGCCGCCGTGGCCGCGGTCCTCTTCGTGGGCGTCGGCCCGTGGATCGGGCTGGCCGGTGCCGCCGGCGCGGTCGCGGCCGCCCTGGTGGTGGCCGGGATCGCGACCTCGGCGACCGGGCTGCTGCCCCCGACCCGGCTGATCCTGGCCGGGGTGGCGCTGGCCGCGCTCATGGGCAGCCTCACCACCCTTCTGTTGCAGATCCACCCCCAGGAGGGCACCCTGCGGGCGACCCTGTTCTGGACCTCCGGCAGCCTGGGGGCCACCCCGGCATCGTGGAGCCTGACGACCGGCGGGCTGGTGGCGGTCAGCCTGGCGTGGGCGGTTCACCGTTCAGGTTGGATGGATCGACTGTTGCTGGGCGAGGAGACCGCCGTCAGCCTGGGGGTGCCGACCCGGCGCTTCCGACCGGCCTTGCTCGGAGCCGCGGCCCTGCTCACCGGGAGCTGCGTGGCCGTGGGGGGGCTCATCGGCTTCGTCGGGCTGGTCGCGCCGCACATCGGGCGGCTGCTGCTGGGGCCCTCGCATCGCCGCCTGCTGCCGCAGGCCGCGGTGCTGGGGGCGGCCATCGTGGTGGGCGCCGACCTCGTCGCCCGCACCCTCCTCTACCCGCGGGAGCTGTCGGTGGGCGTGCTGACCGCGCTGCTCGGCGCACCCGTCTTCCTCGGCCTGCTGCGCGGTCGCAGCTACGCTTTTGGGGCGGGATCATGACCGGTCGGCCGGATCCGCGGGGGCTGCGCGTGTCGGACCTGGAGGTGCGGCGCGGTGGCCGCCTCGTCGCCTCGGTGGCCCACCTGCGCGTCGCTCCCGGCGAGATCGTCGGCCTGATGGGGCCCAACGGCAGCGGCAAGAGCAGCCTGTTGCGGGTGTTGGGGGGGCTGGCGCGGCCGGCGGCGGGCCGCGTGTGGCTCGACGGGGTGGTGCTGTCCTCGCTGCGCCCCGCGGACCGTGCACAGAGGGTCGCCTGCCTGTTGCAGCGCCACCGGGTCGCCTTCGACTTCACGCTGGCCGAGCTGGTCGGGCTGGGTCGGGTGCGGCCGGACCCGCGGGCCGTCGTCGCGGCCCTGTCCCGGGTGGGCCTCGCCGAGCAGGCCCATCGCCGCTGGTCCCACTGTTCAGGTGGAGAGCAGCAGCGGGCCCACCTCGCCCGGGCCCTGGTCACCGCGGCGGCCCTGCTGCTCCTCGACGAACCGGACAACCACCTCGACCTGGGCGCGCGCGCCCTCCTCGGCCGGCTGTTGCGCGACGAGGCGGAGCGGGGGGCCGCCGTGGTGCTGTCCACCCACGATCTCGACCTCGCCCGCACCTGCGATCGCGTGCTGCTGCTGGACCAGGGCAGGGTGATCCGTCAGGGGCCACCCGCCGAGGTGCTCGCCGCCCCCGAATTCCTGTCGACCTTTGGCCTGACGGCCACCCCGGGCCACCCGGTCCGAACAACCCGGCCGGAGTTCCGGCCGACACCAAGGAGACCCGCATGAAGGCTACCCATCTCATCCCCCTGGTCACCCTGCTGAGCGCCTGTGCCGCCGGCCCCGGCGGTGAGGGTGCCACCGACATCGGTGGTGCCGGTGACACCGCATCCGATCTGAGCCACCGCGCCTACGTCGTGTCCGCGGAGTCCAACGAGCTGTTCGTCTTCGACTTCGAGACTCTCGAGGCCATCGGTTCCGTCGACACCTCGCTGTTCGGCGAGGCCAACGCCAACCACATGGCCATCGTCAGCCCCGACGGCGCCAAGGTCTTCATCTCGGCGTCGCACGCCCGGTCGCTGGTCGTGGTCGATGCCGCGTCGCTGGAGGTGACGGGCACCATCGATGTCGGCACCTACAACTCCCACATGAGCGTGCGTCCGGGCACCTCCGAGCTGTGGGTGGTCAACGAAGACGACGACTCGGTGTCGGTGGTCGACATGGACAGCGAGCAGGTGCTGCGGACCATCACCGACGACAGCTTCGACGTCCCCCACTTCGTGCGCTTCTCCGGTGACTTCGCCTACATCGCCAACATCGGCGGCAACCAGATCAGCGTCCTCGACCTGTCCACCGACACGGTCGTCGACACCCTGGTCGCCGACGGCACCGAGGAGGGCGCCTGCGCTGGTGATCCCTGCGGCTTCGCCGACGCCCAGATCTCCCCCGACGGCATCCTGTTCGCGTCGCACATCGAGACCGGCACCGTCCTGGTCTACGACACGGTCAACCGGACGCGGCTGGCCGATGTGCCCGTCGGGACGCAGCCGTGGTCGGCCTTCGTCGATCCCTTCGGCGGCGACGACGACGCGGCCATGGTGCCGAGCTGGGGCGACCTGTCGGTGTCGCGCATCGGCGCCGACGGATCGCGCATCGCCGCCGAGGTGGGCGACAGCGAGGTCTACGGCGTCAACTACAGCCCGACCGCGCCGGGCGAGGCCTTCGTGCTGAACCGCAGCAGCCACGAGGTCATCGTCGTCGACCGGGCCACCGGCGCGCGCATCGAGTCCCTCGACGTGGGCGGCACGACCGAGACGGCCACCACCACCCCGGACGGCCGGCTGCTGCTGCCGGTGTCCAGCGCCGGCGCGGTGGCGGTCATCGACACCGCGACCCACGAGGAGATCGCCCGCTTCGAGGACGTCGGCGTGGTCCCCTGGTCGGTGGCCACCGCCGCCGGACAGAACTACTGCCACTGAGCAATTCCTGCGCGGGGTGGGGCGCTCGTCGTCCCGCCCCGCGCACGGCGCTCCCTCCCACGATCGGAGACCCCCATGGCCCGTGGCCGCCTGCTCTGCGTGTTCGGCACCGGCAGCGACGTCGGCAAATCCTGGCTGACCGCCGGGATCTGCCGGCTGTTCCAGCAGGCTGGCGTGGACGTGGCGCCCTACAAGGCCCAGAACATGTCCAACAACGCCGGCGTGACCCCCGAGGGGCTGGAGATGGGCCGGGCACAGATCGTCCAGGCCCACGCCTGCGAGCTGACGCCCCACGTCGACATGAACCCGCTGCTGCTCAAGCCCAACACCGACACCGGCGCCCAGGTCGTGGCCCTGGGCCGCGTGCTGGGGCGGATGTCGGCCCGGCAGTACTTCACCGAGGATCGGACCGGCCGTCGGGCCCTGGTGGAGGGCGCGCTCGACCGGCTCATGGAGGCCCACGCCCTGGTGGTCGCCGAGGGGGCCGGGTCCTGCGCCGAGGTCAACCTGCGCGAACGCGACATCGTCAACATGTCCATCGCCCACCACGGCGACGGCAGGGTGCTGCTGGTGGCGGACATCCACAAGGGCGGAGTCTTCGGGCAGATCGTGGGCACGCTGGCCTGCATGCCGCCCCAGGACCGGGCCCGTGTCGCGGGGCTGATCGTCAACCGTTTTCGCGGCGACGCGTCTCTGTTCGACGATGGCGTCGCCTGGCTCGAAGCGCGCACCGGGCTGCCGGTCATGGGGGTGGTGCCGTGGACGCGGACGGTTCGCATCGAGCTGGAGGACGGCCTCGCCCCCGACACGGTGGTCGATCCCCCGCTCCCCGACGACCGCGGTCGCATGCACGTCGCCGTGATCCGTCTCCCGCACATCTCGAACTTCACCGACTTCGACGCCCTGCAGCGCCACGGCATCGCCGTCCACTACCTTGCCCGCCCCCGTGATCTGTCCACCTACGACGCCGTGATCCTGCCGGGGACCAAGAACACCCGGGGTGATCTGTGCTGGCTTCGGCAGGAGGGCTGGGTGCCGCGGATCGCGTCCTTCGACGGCATGATCATCGGGATCTGCGGCGGCTTCCAGATCCTGGGAGAGGAGATCGAGGATCCCCTGGGTGTCGAGGGGGCGCCGGGTACCACACCGGGGCTGGGGCTGCTGCCGGCGAAGACGGTGATGGCCGGATCCAAGACCACCCGGGCGGTGTCGGGTTGGCTCGGCGACCTGCCGGTGGAGGGCTACGAGATCCACATGGGCCGCACCGATGTGGACTGCCCGCCGCTGTTGACGCTCGGACCGGAGAGGCACCCGGACGGTGCGCGCCAGGGGCGGGTGATGGGCACCTACCTGCACGGGATCTTCGACGCCGAGGGGGTGGTGGACGCACTGTTCGCGCCGCTGCGCCCCGACCTGCGCCTGCCCCGGGTCCCCAGCCACGCCACCTGGCGCCGTCAGCAGCTCGACGCCCTGGCCGATCACCTGCGCGGCTGCCTGGACCTGGCGGCCCTCGGTGGCCTGGCGGGGTTCAATCTGAAACCGTAACCGTAACCAGGAATTGCGGATTGCGACCTGGCGCTCGCGCCCCCGCACGTCGGACCGGTGACGTCTGTTCAACTGGTCGGTTCAGGGCGGTGGGCCCAGCGTGCGATGATCCCGTGGATCCGGTCGAGGCCGTCGGCGAGCCCCAGCCCCGGCGCGAGCACCTCTTCGCCGGGCAGGGCGTGCAGCTCGCCGTCGCGGACCGCGGGGATCGCCTGCCAGCCCGGGCGTGCGCGGACCTGGTCGGCGTCGAAGGGCCGGCCGCACCAGGACGCCAGCATCATGTCGGGGGCGGCGGCGATGATCTGTGCGGGCTGCACGACCCGCTCGGGGGCGGAGCGTTTGTCGGCGAGGTCGGCGAAGACATCGACGCCGCCGGCCATGTCGATCAGCTCGCTCACCCAGCCGATCCCGGAGATCAGCGGGTCGTTCCACTCCTCGAAGTACACCCGGGGCCGCCGGGGGAGGCGGGCGGCGGCGGCGGCGACCCGGTCCATGCGCTGTTGCATCTCTTCGATCAGGGTCTCGGCTCGTCGGGGGCGACCGAGCAGTCCGCCGACCTGGGCGATGGCCTGCAGGGTCTCGGCGATGGTGCGTTGGTTGAGCGCCAGCACGGTGTAGCCGGCGGCGATGAGCTGGCGGCACAGCTCCGCCTGCATGTCGCTGAAGGCCAGCACGATGTCGGGGGCCACGGCTTCGATGCGGTCGAGGCGGACATCGGTGAAGCTGGACACCACGGGCCGCCGCTTGACGGCCGGTGGGCGTGTACAGAAGGCCGAGCGGCCCACGACCTGGTCGCCCAGGCCCAGGGCGAAGCACAGCTCGGCGGTCTCAGACGTCAGACAGGCGATGCGGGGGGTGTTCATGTCGGGGGCTCCCCGTGGGGTGGGTGGGTGTGCGGCGCGGCGCGGTCTGCCCTTCCGGGTCGCAGGACGGTCGAGAGGGCCGACAGCAGACGGTCGCCGGCGTCGGGGGTCTGGGGCGAGATCCGGATGTGACGCGGCAGGCCGAAGGAGGTGCAGTCGCGGACGAGGATCCCCTGGTGCAGGAGGCGGTCCGTGACGGCGGCGGCGCCCCCATCCTCGTCGCCGACGTCGACGAGGAAGAAAGGGGCGGCGCGGGCGTCGACCCGGAGCCCCATGGCCGAGATGGCGGCGACCAGGCGGTCGCGCTCTGCCCAGAGCCGGTCGATGGCGGCGTCGTAGGGGGCCGGCGTGCGCAGGGCGGCGAGGGCCGCCGACTCGGCGACGGCGCTGAGCCCCCAGGGATCGAGCACCCGGTCGAGGGCTGCCAGGAGGGCCGGGTCGCCGAGGGCGTAGCCGACGCGCAGACCGGCCATGGCGTGGTCCTTGGTCAGCGAGCGGAGCACGACACGCCCTGGGCCGATGGCCGGCTGCGGTCTCGGGCGGATGAAGTCCATGTAGGCTTCGTCGATGACGAGGGGGGCGCGGCGGGCGATGGTGTCGAGGGCGGTGTCCGGCCAGCGGTGTCCCGTGGGGTTGTTGGGGTTGCAGAGGAAGACCAGGGCCGGAGCGTGGCGGTCGATGGCGTCGCACACGGTGCTGGCGTCGTCGGTGTGGATCTCGACGAGGCGGGCGCCGACGGCGTCGACGGCGGCGGCGTACTCGCCGAAGGTCGGGCCGACGACCAGGGCGGTGTCGGCCGTGGACAGACAGGCGCGGGCGATGGCGCGGATGATGGCCACCGAACCGTTGCCGCACAGAACCTGCTCGGGACCCAGGCCGTGGCGTGCCGCGAGGGCGGTGCGCAGGCGGGTGTTCGCCGGGTCGGGGTAGGGGCGCGGGTCGGTGTCGGCGATCGCCTGGCGGACGGCGGGCGGTGGCGCCACGGGCAGCAGGGTGGCGCTGAAGTCGTCGAGGTCGGCGGGGTCGATGCCCCGGGCGACGAGCTGGGCGGCGCCGCCATGGACGACCGGCTGCAGCGCGGCGACGTGGGGGAGGAGGGGGAAGGGTCGGGTCACGGCAGTCGCTCCACCAGCGCGGCCAGGAGCAGGGCCCCCAGCAGGGAGAGGGTCGCCAGCTTCATCGCCCCGTCGCACACGCCGATGGCGCGGCGCAGATCGGGGGCGCGGCAGGGGGGGAGCCCCTCGCCGAGGACGTAGTGGCCCTGCTTTTCGAGGGATACGCCGAGGATCCCGGCCAGGGCGGCCATGGGCCAGCCGGCGTTGGGGCTCTCGGTGCGGCGGCGGTCCCGCCACAGGACGTGGGCGGCCCGTCGAACCGGCCCGGGGCTTCGCACCAGGAGCAGCAGGGCGGTCAGCCGCGCGGGCACGAGGTTGAGGAGGTCGTCGAGGCGGGCGGCGATCTTGCCGAACCACTCGGTGCGCCCGTGGTAGCCGACCATGGCGTCGAGGGTGTTGGCACAGCGGTAGGCCAGGGCGCCCGGAACGCCGGCCAGCGCGTACCAGAACAGTGGTGCCACCACGCTGTCGGAGGTGTTCTCGGCGACCGATTCGGCGGCGGCAACGGCGACCTGGTCGGCGGAGAGCGCCGAGGGGTCACGGCTGCACAGGGCCGCCAGCCCCGCGCGCCCGCCGTCGAGATCGTCGGCTTCCAGGGCGTCGGCGACCCGGGCGCCGGCGGAGAGCAGGCCGCGCAGGGCCATGCTCGAGGTCAGCAGCCAGGTCGTCAACGCCAGCCCCACCCACGGCAGCGTCGACAGGAAGCCGGCGGCCGCCGCGCCGCCCACCAGGGCGACGACCATGATCCCGCCGACCAGCAGGCCAGTCAGCCGGCCGGCGGGCGCGCGGTCGCGCCACCAGCCGATGGCCGTCCCCATCCACACCACCGGGTGCAGTCGGGCCGGGGGTTCACCGAGCCACCGATCCCAGGCCAGCGCGAAGGCGAGGGCGAGGGCGTGGGGCGCGGGATCCTGCCAGGGCCAGGGGCTCATGGCCTGTGCTCAGGCGGATGGACGCCGGGGGCGCCGGCGCGAGGCCGGCGGTCAGCAGGGGGGAGCGGGAGAATCGGGTGCAGGGGGGCCTCCGCCGGGGATGTGAGCGTGTCCCGACGGCGGGGCCGCTCGTCCTTCATCCCCGAAGAACGACGCGCACATGCTCGAAGGCCGGTCTCCTGGCTGCCGGATCGTCCGACCCGCGCGCCTTCCCGGGGTCAGCAGCGCTGTCCCTGGTGGCGTGTTGCGCGGGCCGTCCCCGGTCACAGTGGCGGGGGCCGCGCCGGACTTGCAGCGAGCTGCGCACCGGCTTCCCGTTTCATCCCGGCCGCCGTGATGGCGGCCGAGACACCTTCGAGCGGGTGGTGTCAAGGAACGGGTCCGGTCTAACCCGGGCCGAGAAGCAGGGGAGGGGGTGCCGGGCTGCCGCGGGCTCAGCTACCGCTTCTTCGCCCCCCACCGCTCCACGTATCGCCGCAGCGACACGTCCAGCTTGTGGCCGTGCAGCATCCCGGCCAGGGTCCGCTGCATGCTGTCGGGGATGGCGAACGGACCTCGGGGGCCGGCCGGGTTGAGGACCACGGGCGTGTCGTCGGCCAGCAGGCCTGCGATCTGCAAGGCCCGCATCTCCCACGGTTCACCGCCGGGGTGCGCAGATATCCAGGCGTCGAGGGCGTCACGAGCCGTGAACAGAGCAACCGCGCCGTCGTGCCGTCGCAGCTCGGTCGTGGCTTCGTCGACCACGCCGAGGAAGAAGCGGTAGGAGCGCAGCAGGGCAGCGGCGCCGCGGGGCGCCGTACCGGTGCTGCACCAGCGCTCCACCAGGATGGTCCTGCCCCACTGAAACAGCGCGGGGAGCTGGTCCGCCGAGAACACAAGTTCGTGGTCGCTGCCGCGGTCGACGGTGACGACCTTGATCCGGGGATCGATGGTCCACAGCGCCCACGCGGCGGTCATCGACGCGGACAGTGACCCGGGGACCAGGGCCGCGTCGGTGTAGAGATCCTGCCGTCGACCGTTTGCGTCTCCGGTGGTGATGGCCCGGACTTCGTAGTCCCGGTAGATGGCCTGGCTGAACACCGGGTCGGCTTCGGCCACCGCGCGCATCAACGCGGGCTGGCCACTCTGCCCGGCGCGGAAGTGGTCGATGGCTGTGCGCAGGGACATGGTCGAGGGCTCGGGGTGCGCGGTGCGGACTTGGGAGGCTCTATTCTACCGGTTCGGTGTCGGCGCCGGCCTCCTGCCGGAGCGCGGTCGTGAAGGCATGCAGGGCGGGCCATGACCGCACCAGCCAGTGCTTGTCCAGCGGCGCGCGCAGATCCTCTCCGGAGATCCACGCGTTCGGATCTTCGCCGCGCTGGGCGGCAGCGTAGGCGGCCACGAGCCGTCCGAGCCGGGCCAGGTCTGGTCCGAGCGCGTCGAAGGGCAGTGCGGTGGCGATGCGGAGCGTTTCGTCGTGGTCGCCGGCCATGGCGTGCAGGATGAGCGCGGCGAGGTCGACCGGCGGCCCCTGGCCGCGCCGGATGGCGCCACGCGCGTCCTGCAGCGCCTGCCGGGCCTCGTCGAAGGCACCGGTGGCCACGCAGACCATGACGTAGCCTTGGGCGTAGATGGCCCGGTGCCGGCGCAGGCGCCAGGACATCAGCCATCCGCTGGCGCGGGCGTGCGCCATGAGCGCGCGCGCCGTTGACACGTCGCCCTGGGCGAGCCGGGCGACGCCGAGGTTGTGGATCAGCACGGCGAGGCTGGGTGGGTTGAGGTGGGGGTCGGCCAGGCAGGCGCGCAGCAGACCCTCTGCGCCCGCGGCGTCGCCCCTGGACAGCATGGCCACCGCGTCGCGTGCCGGGCGTGCCAGGCGCAGCGAGGCCAGACTGCCCCGAAGAGATGTCCACGCCGTGGGCAGCGCCACCGCGAGGAGGGCGATGCCCGTGCAGATGAAGCCCGACAGGACCGGCAGCAGCTTCGCGGGGGCCCTCCACAGCCACGCGCCGGCGCTCCCCAGTGCGACCAGCCAGGTCAGCAGCGGCGCCAGCAACAGGAGCCGGCGTCGCCAGTAGGGGGCGGGCGGCTGGATGGTCAGGTCGAGGGCAGGGTCCGGGAGCACCGGTCAAGGGTAGCCCGCCGGCCGCCGCGGTACGTCGATCACCGGCCAGTCTCAGACGCCCCTCCGAGCACCACCTGGACCGCCGCTCCAGGAAGCCCAGCGCCCACAGGACCGACGAACCGTTGCCCTCACGGCCACGGCGCCCCCCAGAACAACACCGCCCGGTTGTAGTAGCCGTTGTCGATATCGGAGGAGCTGACGGCGATCCAGTCGTCCAGCCCGTCGCTGTTGACGTCGAAGCCGCCGTGGAGGGCGCTGGGCCCGTACCCGTAGGAGCCGATGTATCTCTGGCTGGTTCCGTCGATACGAAGGACCGCGCTGGTGACCGTCATCGCTCCAGCCAGCGGGCCTCGGAAGACGTAGACGTGCCCATAGGGGTCCGCCTGTTCGGTGTCGTCCAGACCCTGGACCACCGCGTCCGTCCACCCATCGCCGTCGATGTCCCCACCGTTGGCGACGCTGAAGCCCAGGTAGAGGTCGCCCCGGTTGTCACCGTCCAGGGTGGCGATGGCCGTGTCCGCCGCCGCCACGGGGTCGCGCCCGATGGCCTGCGCCGGGTCGATCACGTAGGCGACGCCGGCCCGCGCTGCGACACGGTCGGCGTAGGCCGCCCCCGCCAGGATCTCGGGCAGCCCGTCGCCGTCGACGTCGTCCATGATGGTGGCGTCGCGGGCGAAGAAGCTGTTGGTCTGGGGGCCGACCACCAGCCCGTCGGCGTCGGCCAGGTCACCGCCGCTGTCCAGCTGGCCAAGCTGGACGTAGAGGTACCCTGGACCGGTCTCGACCCGGTTGTAGCCCTTCTCTGGACCCGCCCACTCCACCT
>CAZRFD010000063.1:0-38212 GCA_964599085.1 uncultured Enterobacterales bacterium
CAGGCCGGGAGTTTCTGTCAGTGGCGCGTCGGCCAGGCAGTCCTGCCGCTGGGTGATCGCCCGCTGAACCAGGTCGGCAGCGTCGTCCCGGAGGGCTTCGTAGCGGCGCAGGCGCGCTTGGTCCCGGCGCGGTGAGCGGCCGCGACCCCGGCGATCGACCGCCCGCTGCAGCTCGATCGTCGGGAGTTGTTCGACGACCCCCAGCCACCGACGCAGCTCGTCCGCTGTGTGCGAGAGCGAGGCGAGCGCCCGGGCACGCCGTGTGGTCAGACCCTGGTCCACCGCTTCAGACAGCGCTGGCTGGCTGGCGGCGGCGCGCCCCTCTGCCCGCAGCCGCCAGGCGTGGCGCACGGACATGTCCAGGTCGTGGCGGACCCAGTCGTCAAAGCTGTCGAAGCCCCAGCCGAGGAACTTCCACTGGTCGTGGATGTCGTCGAGCAGCCGGGCGAGCGCGACCCGGCGCTTGTCGCGCGCTGCCATCAGCACCTTGGCCCGGCCGAGCGCTTCGTACAGGTCCGACGGTTCCGTCCACGGACCGAGCAGCAGCGTGGTCGGGTCGTCGAGCTGATCTGGGAGCCGGTCCGGCCACGTGGCGCTGGACAGGTCTGGCGGGGGCGGTGCCGCGCGAGCCTGTTCCAGCAGCTCCGCAGGCAGCGCCTGTTGGGCGTGCCAGGTCAGCATCTGCTGGTCGGCCACCCGGTCCGGCACCCGGCGTCCGAGCAGCAGGCGGGTGCGCCTGCGGGCACGGCGGACCGTCGCGGCGTCTTCACCCGTGAGGCGGTCGAGAGCGCCGGCACCGCCAGGTGGATCCGCGGCGTCGTCGGCACCGGCCAACACTGCTTCGATCCAAGCGCGTTGTTCGTCGGGGCGGATCCGGCCCGGCGCCGCCAGGGCCCGTGTCAGCGGCACGACACCCTCGACCACCGCGGCCTTCACCAGGTCGAGGTCGCTGCGCAGCAGGCGAGCGAGCCGGCGCTGCCACGAGGGGTCCCAGCAGATCTCTTCGCGGATGAACGCCGTGAAGGAGCCGTAGCCCAGCGGCCGCAGATCCTGCTGCTGGATGGAGCAGCAGATCCGGGCGAGTCGCAGGTCGATGGCCCCCGCCGACCGAGCCAGCGCCCGCGCCACCTGTCGCACCCGCCCGATACGCGGGTCGCTGGCGGGCCACGCCCGCATGGCTTCGACGGTCAGGTGGGCGAGGAGCGGCGCGTCGGGGCGTGGTGGGGCCCCAATGCCTGGCCAGGCTTGGCTCATGGTTGGAATCCCCGAGCATGCACACATCGTAACAGCAGAACCCGCCACCACAACCCCGAAATGAAAAAATTTCGGACAGTTTCTGGTCTTATTGGTTGAGTAGGTTCGAGGTAGTCGCGGGCGCTGGCATGGCCGGCAATGACTTCATCTACGGCCACGTGGGTAGTGACATCATCCACGGCCGCGTCGGCGAAGACGACATGAACGCTCGCGACCTCTACGGCGAGCTGGGCGACGACATGCTGTGGGATCCGACGTCCTGGTCCGGCAACACCTTCGACTGTGGACCCGGCGACTACGACCTCAGCAGCCGCTACACGGCTGGCGACACGGTCAACTGCGAGGGCGAGCTGACCAGCGCCCCCGGGGGCGAGTGCGCGCCCGACGTCTCGCCGTTCTGACCGGAGACCGGCTGCGGGTGCCGGCGCCGCCGGTCCCGCAGCGACCCCAGCCCGCGCCGGCTCATCTCGTCCTGTCACTGCCGCGAGCCAGCCCTTGTTTCGTGCTACCCTCACCCACACCACACCCGGGACCCTTGCCATGACACCTGCCCCAGCCCGGCTCGCCGCACTCTTCATCACCATTGCATCGGCCACCACGCAGGCCGCCCCACCGACCGACGCCCCTGGTCGCTTCACGCCGGACTGGACCGGCGGCGGCTTCAGCACCTGCGGGGACGGCAGCTTCACCGGTCACTTTCCCGACGTTGACGCCGATGCCTGCACCGACGGTCGCTACCCCAGCAGCACCGCGGTGGACGCCTTGGCGCTGTGTGACGACGGCGTGGTCGCGGTGTGCGACGGGGTGGCCTTTCCGTCGCTGGCTGCGGGTGCGATGCACTGCTCGGGCAGTGTGCTGGCTGTCTGTCCGGGCACCCACCGTATCGACGACCCGGTCATGGTGCCCGCCGATGGTCCCAAGCGCATCGAGGAGGTGACCGGCGACCCGGCAGACGTCGTCCTCGACGGCGGCGGCCAGTCGCGCATGATGCACGTCATGCGGGGCTCCAACATCACCATCGCCAACATCACGTTTCAGGGTGGATACGGATTCTGGGCACCCGGTGCCCTTGCCATCGTCATGTCCGACGCCAACCTGCACTGTGATGTCTTCCAGCACAACACCGCGTTCGATGAGGGCGGTGCCGTCGGTGCCGCCGACAGCGCGCTCAACATCGTCGGCTCGACCTTCTTGTCCAACCACAGCGGATATGAATGCGGCGCGCTGGACTTCTTCGGCCTCGTCGACCACCACGACACGCTGACGATCTCCGGGTCCAGCTTCGTGGACAACACCGCCGGGAACGGCGGGGGCGCTGCGATCACGGCCTGGAATGACGACCGCAACGTCGACGTGTACATCCAGGACTCATCCTTCATCGGCAACAGCACCACAGGCTTCGGCGGTGCGGTGCAGACCTGGGGCGCCGGGAGCAGCCTGACGATGCGTGACTCCTTCGTCGGCTGGAACGGCGCGGGAGAGGGCGGCGGGTTGTTCCTGTACGACCGCGACATGGCCGCCATGATCTGGATCGAGGGCTCGCAGTTCGTCGACAACATGGCAGGCGGCGCAGCGTCGGCCATCATGGCCGGCGGCACCTGCTCCGACACCCACATCATCGACTCGGTGATCGCCCACAACCAGACCACCACGGGATCGACAACCCAGGCCGCCGTGTATGCCACGCCAGGCCCGCTGCAGTCCTTCGACACCGACTGGGGCTTCGGCAGCCGGGACAACGAAGCCGTCGACTTCTACGGACCCTGCGGGTTCGTAGACGACCTCGGCCCGCACGAGACCTTCACCTGCAACGCCGACGGCACGATGGAGTAGCCGCCTACCCCTCCCGCCGCTTCAGCCGCCGCTGGTAGGCCTCGATGGCTTCCACAAGGGCGTCGACACCCATGTCCTCGTCCCGCTGCCAGCGCATGGCGTCCATGCGGCGACGGAGCTGCCGGGCGGCGCGCACCAGGTCGGCGCGGCCAGGACCCTCCAGCGCCTGGCGGCGGATCTCGTCGCCGTGGGCCCAGTCGGGGAAGGTGTAGCCGACGGTGCGCGCCTGGTACTTGGCGTCGGCGGTCCGAGCGGTCCAGTCGGCAGGACTGTGCATCATCATGTAGCCGGAGCGCAGGGCGTCGTCCATGCGGACGACGGGGTCGAACTCCCGGACGGCGCGGGCGACCCGGCCGACCCCCCGCTGCAGGGTGGTCTGCACGGTCCGCACGTGGCGGTCGCTGGTCTCTTCGCGGGACTGCGGCGCGGGGACGACGTTGCTGGCCAGCACGGCCTGGGCGCCCTCCAGGTACAGCGTGTCGTCGGGGATGTTGTTGATGACGCCACCGTCCACGAGCCGGTAGTGGGTGCGGGTGCCGGGTTCCAGGGTGGGCATGGGGCGGGCGCGCTCCCAGGGCAGGGGCCGGCGGCCCGCCAGCTCGCGGCGGTCGATGGTGACCGGGGTGAACGGTCCCGGGAAGGCGCCGCTGCAGCGCACGCCGAAGCCGATGGGGCCGACGCGGATGGAGACCTGCACGGCTCGGTCGATGTCGGCGGCGACGGGGAAGAACGGAACGAGCAGGTCTTCGAGGCGGACGCCTCCGAGCTGCTTGTCGACCCAGTTGGCGACGACGCCGGAGCTGACGGGGGCTGCCCGGCAGACCCGCTCGAACTCGGCTCCGAGCTGGATGAGGCGGGCGAGCCCCGGCAGGTGCTCCAGCCCCTCGGGCATGGGCAGATCGGGGTCGGGCTGCAGGTGCTGGCCGGCGGCGTAGAAGGCCCCTACGACCGCGCCACCGGACACACCGGCCACCATGTCGATGGGGATGCCCATGGCGTCCAACTCCTGGATCATCGCCACGTGGGCGTAGGCCAGGGCCCCACCACCCCCGAGCGCGATGCCGACGCTGCGCTGGGTGATGCCCCGCATCCAGCGGGAGAGCTGAGTCCGCAGCTCGACCGGCAGATCCTGCCGCTGCACACCCCGATGCGCGGCGTCGATCAGCTCGCGGCTGATGCGCACCGCCCCCCGGGGGATGATCCGGGTCTGTCCAGGTTCCGGCGGCGGGGCTGGGACGACCGCGGTGTACACCAGCGGGCGGGACACCTGGTCGAGCAGTCGGTCGCCGACCGGCGTGTACGGTTGGGTGGCGACGAAGGCGGTCCGGCGCACGCGGGCGATCCACTCGGGGTAGTCCAGCGGATCGAGGGAGCCGAAGTCGATGAACACGCTGTCGGCGGACAGGGCCAGGCGGATCATCTCCGGCGTGAAGTCGCCGCCTGTGGGGTCGATGTGGACGTCGACCACGCCGGCTTCGCCGCCGAAGCTGCTCCGGCGACTGTCCGGGTCGTAGCCGGCGTGCTCGTCGAGGTGGACGACCAGGATGCGATCGCCCCACTCCTCGGCGGCGGCTGTGGCCACCCAGCGGGTCAGGGTCTCCAGCGGGAGACCACGGTCATCGCTGACGATGCCCACCCAATTGCTGCGACCCAGCGCGATGTCTGCGCGTGCGTGCGCCAGCATCATCGAGCGCCGATCCCCTTCCTCCAGCACCGGGCTGGCGAAGATCCCGCGCCGGAAGGCCGGGGTGGAGCCAAACTGTTCACGAAACACGTCGCTGCGGAAGCGGATGATCCGGCAGCCGTTGTTGCCGGCTTCCACCCGGCGCAGCAGCGGTCCGGGGCGGATGAGCGAGTGGTCGCCGAGCACCGTGCCCTCGGCGAGGTTCAGCGGCCTACCCGGCAGCACCTGGCCGCCGACGACGACGCCCTCGGGCTGGACGATGCGGATCTCGCCCCGCATCACCATCATCAGCCCGTCCATGCGCTCGTCGGCGTCGATGATCACCTCGTCGGGTTCGAGGTCGACGATCAGCGCCCCCTCCAGCAGCGGGTAGAGGTCACCCGGGGGCACGTTCTCGAACAGCGCCGAGCGGCGGAGCTGCTCGACGATCCACGGCGCCTCGCGCTGGATCTCGGTGAGGCGCGACGCGACGCGGCGCAGATCGTCGCGCTCGGTGGCCAGGCTCTTCACCGCTTCGGCCTTCATGAACAGCACGGTCGAGCGGCGGTAGGCCACCGCCCCCTGCATACCGGTGCGGGCCAGGGCGTCCTCACCGAACACGCCGCCAGCTCCCAGCACGATCGTGACCGGGGCGCGGCGGTGCTCGCTGCGGGTCGTGACGGCGACCAGCCCGTCGACGACCACGCAGAGTCCCGTGCTCAGCTCGTCGTCGGTGCTGATGGGCTCGCCCGATGCGTACTGCCGGACCTCGGCGATGTTGGCCAGCTCGTCGATGGTGTCTTCGGTGAGTCCGGCGAAGTCCATGGCCGAGGCCAGCGCGGCGCGTTCTTCCTTGATGCTCAGCATGGGGGCTCCAGAGAGCGCCCAGCCTATCAGGCTTCAGATCCCGAGCACTTGCCAGACCGCGCGGCACAGCCGCCGGGCCCGGGGGGAACGCAGCCGCGGCGACATGCGGTTCATGACGTAGCCGATGCCCACGCGGTGCCCGGGCATGGCCCAGCCCAGCGAACCGCCAGCACCCGGGTGGCCAAAGCCGGTGCCGTCCGGCGAGAACATGCCGGGTTCCTCCTTGATGAAGCCACGCCGCCAGGCCACATCCTTGCAGAGCACGGCGTCGCGGCGCAGCTCGGCGGGCGCGTCCAGCTCGGCGACGGTGTCGGCGTCGAGCAGGCGCACACCGTCGAGGACGCCGCCGTTGGCCAGAGCACCGTAGATGCGACCCAGGCCCCGGGCGCTCACCGCGGCGCCGACCCAGGGAAGCTCGGTCCGGAGGACGTCGGGTTCGGCAAGCCGCGGGATGAAGCCACGACCCAGGCGCGGTGGGTGGGCCACCGAGCGGGCCAGCGGGCTGCGCTTGTTGACGGCGGCGCGGTACACGCGACCATCGAAGCTGGTGTCGACGAGCATGCGCGGCAGGATGGTCCCGAACAGATCGGGCAGGCCGGGTTCCACCAGGCTGGCCAGGCGCGGGCCCTCGGCCGGGTCCAGACCAAGGTGCGCGTCGGCTGCCAGGGGGGCGGCGACCTCCCGCGACAGCCAGGTCCCGACGGACTCGCCGGTGATCTTCCAGAACAGCACGCCGGCGTACATGCCCCAGGCCGTCGACCCGTAGCCCTGGGTGCCGACGGGCAGGCCCGGCGGCTGGGCGGCGATGCGGTCGGCGAGCCGCGGCAGGTCACCGAGCACTTCCAGGTCGAAGGCGTCGTCGATCCACGACAGTCCGGCCCGGTGTTCGAGCAGGGTGCGGACCGTGATGCCGCCCTTGCCGGCCTGGGAGAACTCCGGCCAGTAGCTGGCGACCGTGGCGTCGAGGTCCAGGCGCCCACGCTCGACGAGCTGGTTGAGGCAGAGGGCGACAAGACCCTTGGTGCTGGAGAAGGCCGTGCACAGCGTGTCGGGCCGCCAGGGTCGACCGTCGGCGGCGTCGCCGGCCCACAGGTCCACGACCTGCTGCCCGTCGGCGTAGACGGCGATGGCCGCGCCCAGCTCGCGCCCCATGTTGGCGGCGAAGGCGTCACGGACCGGGGTCCAGTCGGGGTGGCAGGTGCCGTGGATGTCGGGAGCCATGGGCTCTTCTTACGGGATCGGGGCGGAGGCGCCACCCGGTGGAGCCTCCCTGCCCCCCGCTCGACCCCGGCGCCCGGGGCTCGCCGTTGCCCCCTCTGTTCGGGCAACCCCTCGCCCGCCACCCCGCCGCACCCCGGCCCGCCCCGCCCCGGCAGATGAGCGCGCCCTGCCGACGGGTTAGCCCCGCGCATGGACCCGACCGTCTCCTTCATCACCCTGGGCGTCGCCGACATCGCAACCAGCCGAGCCTTCTACGAAGCGCTGGGGCTGGTCGCCGCCCCCGGCAGCCGCGACGACGTCTGCTTCTTCCAGCTCTCCCAGGGCATCGTGCTCGCCCTGTGGTCGCAGGAACTGCTGGCGCGGTTCACGGATCGGCCGGTCGGGGCGACGACGGGGACGGCGCTCTCCCACAATGTCGCCAGCGACGCCGACGTCGACGCCCTGCTGGCGCGGGTCGAAGCCGCCGGTGGCCGCGTGACCTGCGGGCCGGAAGTCAACCCCGGCGGCGCCTGGTGGGGCTGGTTCCTCGACCCGGACGGACATGCCTGGGAGGTGGTCCACAACCCGCGGATCCGCCGCGACGAGCGCGGGGGTGTCTGGCTGCGCGGCACCTGGACGCAAGAGTCGTGATCGCCCTGCTGCTGGCCTGCGTGGGGGGCCACCTGTCCGGAGACAGTGGGGCAGCGCTGGACGCGCCCGTGCTCGGCGAGCTGCGCCAGGTCGTGCCGGGACCGGGCCTGCCGGCGGCGGTCACTCCCCAGGACTCCAACAACAACCTCGACGTCACCATGCACGAGGGCGCCGCCTTCCTGGCCTTCCGCACAGCCCCCTCCCACTTCGCCAGCCCCGACACCGTGCTCTACGTCCTGCGGTCCGATGATCAACAGACCTGGACCCACGAACTGACGATCACCATGGGCACCGACCTGCGCGAACCCCGTCTGGTGAGCTGGCAGGGCCGACTGTTTCTGTACTTCGCCGTCCTGGGCACCTCGTCGCTGGACTTCGACCCCCAGGGGACAATGGTCGCCGTGCGGGACACGGACGGGACCTGGTCGGATCCCACTTGGTGGCGGCAGGACAGCTTCATCCCGTGGCGGATCCACGTCCTCGACGACCTGCCACAGATGACCGGCTACACCGGCGGGGCTGACATCTACGATCTGGAGGAGGGGGGGTACCCCGCCCTGGAGGTGAGCTGGCTTGCATCGACGGACGGCAGCACCTGGGATGCGCGGGTGCCGGGGCAGCCCGTGGTCTACACGGGCGGCGCCAGCGAGACGGATCTGGCGTACACAGACGACGGCGGCGTGGTCGCGGTGCTCCGCAACGAAGCCGGCGACGCCGAGGGCTTCGGCAGCCTCATCTGCCGGGGTGAAGCGGACGCCCTCGGACAGTGGCGCTGCGAACGCGACGACCGCAAGTTCGACTCGCCGCTGGTGCTGGAGCACGGCGGACGGATCTGGCTGGTGGCCCGCCGCAACGTCACGGAGACGGGCGCCTACGACCTCCACCAGGACGATCTCAGCTTCACCGAACAGTCGGTGGCCTACCAGCTCGACTACTGGAACCAGCCCAAGCGCTGCGCCCTGTGGGAGGTCGACCCCGACGCGCTGACCGTCACCTGGGTGCTCGATCTGCCGAGCAGGGGAGACACCTGCTTTGCGTCGGTGCTGCCCGAAGACGACGGAGGCTACACGCTCTACAATTACAGCAGCGACCCCGACGGCCCGGACCTGACCTGGCTGGAGGGGCAGACCGGTCAGACGGCCATCTACGCCCAGCGGCTGTGGCTGCCCGACCGTTGACCCGCCACCCGGCGGAATAGGGGACTGCTCCGCCCGGAGACGCCATGGTGACCGCCTTCCTCCTCGCCGCCGGCCTCGGCACCCGCCTGCGACCGCTCACCGACCAGGTTCCCAAGGCCCTGGTGCCGGTGTGCGGCGTGCCGATGCTCGACCACGCCCTGGCCCTGGTGCGGGCCCACGGCCACCGGGACGTGCTGGTCAACGCCCACCACCTGTGGGAGCAGGTCGCGGCCTGGGCGGAAGCCCATGACGTGGGCCTGCAGGTCGAGCTGCCCGACGTCCTCGGCACCGGTGGCGGGCTGCGGGCCGCACTGTTGCGCCTCGCCGACACGGTGGTCGTGGTGAACGCCGACATCCTCAGCGACGTCGACCTGGGGGCGCTGGCGGCCGCCGTGCCGCCGGAGGGCGCAGCGATGGCGCTACGCCCCTCCGTCCACGCCGCCACCATCGGCGAGGTCGAACCCGACGGCCAGGGGCGGGTCCGCCGGATCACGACGGTGGTCGGCCAGCCCGGCGCAGGGCTGCCCGGCTACCACTTCACGGGGGTCCACGCGATGCGCAGCGCCGCCGTCGCCCGGATCCCGGAGACCGGCCTGCAGTGCGTGGTCCGCACCGCCTACAAGGCGCTGGTCCCCGAGGGCCGCGTCGGCAGCATCGTGCACGGCGGCACCTGGATCGACATCGGCACGCCGACCGCCTACCTCGACGCCAACCTCGCGGTGCTGACGGGGCGGGTGCAGGCGCCGGTGGACCCCTGGACCCGGGGGCGGCGCCTGGCGACCGACTCTTGGGGCGGCGCCGACGCCCGCGTCGACGGCATCGCCTACCGGTCCATCGTCGGGGCGGGGGCCGTGGTGCCCCGCGGTGCCGAGCTGACCGAGTGTGTCGTCTGGGACGGCGTTGAGGTACCTCCGGGCCGCCACAAGCGCTGCGTCTTCGCCCGGGAGGGGGTGGTGGTTCCAGGCTGAGCGGCGGCTGGCGCGCGCGACCGGCGCTCAACCCGCGCGGTGCCCCGGGCGAGGAGGCGCCGCGTCACGACCGGCGGTCGCCTGCAGCGCCGCCGCCAGCGCCTCCAGGTCGTCGGCGCCGTCGACGTCGAAGCGGGCGTCGCCCGCGGCGGTGCGCAGCAGCCAGCCGTCGCCTTCGCGGGTCCACAGGGCTCCAGCACCGCTGTCGAGACCCGCGCGCCCGGCCAGCGCGTCGAGGCAGAGCATGAAGGTGCCGCGGTCGCCGAGATCGGGCACCGCCAGGGGCTCCACCCGGTCATCGTGCACCCAGCGCCACTGGCCGGCGACGAAGACAAGCATGGGGACGAGGTCGGGGCGCACGTCGCCGACGCGCAGGGCGCCCCCGGCGTCGACCTCGACGACGCGGTGTCCGGCGGCGAGCATCATGCCCTCGACCAGCGGCACCGCGGCGGCGCGCAGCAGGTCGAGGGTCCGGGCGGTGGGCCGGCGGCGGTCGGCGCGGCGGGCAGGCGAGGCGTGACGCATGCCGCCCTGATATCGCGGCGCCCTGAAACGACAGCGCCCTGAGACCACAGCGCCCTGAGACCACAGCGCCCCGAAACCGCGGCAGCAAGGGGTGGCCGCGGCGGTCGCTGTGGCATACTGCACACCTGTTCATAGACCCGGACGTTCCCGTGCTCGTGCTCGGCATCGACCCAGGCAGCAACGCCACCGGCTGGTCCCTCGTCAGCCAGGTGGCCGGCCGCTACCAGCTCCACGCCGCCGGCGTGATCCGCGCCCAGCGCGGCCAGCCCATGGCCGACCGCCTGGTGCGCATCCACGAGGGGCTGCTGGACCTCATCGCCCGCTACCAGCCCGACCAGGTCGCCATCGAAGCCATCTTCAAGCACCGCAGCGCAGAGAGCGCGCTGCGCCTGGGGCACGCCCGCGGGGTGGCCCTGCTGGCCGCCGCCGCCCACGACCTGCCCATCGCGGAATACAACCCGATGACCGTCAAGCAGACGGTGGGCGGCCACGGCCGCGCCGGCAAGGCCGAGATCGTCGCCATGGTCCAGCGCCTGGTGCGCGGCTCCCAGCCGCTGGCCGCCGACGCCGCCGACGCCACGGCCATCGCCATCACCCACCTCACCCAGGTCCGCTTCCGCGACCGCCTCCCCGCAGGAGCCGCCCGATGATCGCCCTGCTCCGCGGCCACGTCGCCGACCGCCGCGGCGACCGCATCGTGCTCGACGTGCGCGGCGTGGGCTACCTCGTCCACAGCCCGCCGACGGTCGTCGCCGACCTGCCCGACGACGAAGAGGTGACGCTCCACGTCTCGACCATCGTCCGAGAAGACGCCATCACGCTGTTCGGCTTCTCCTCGACCGATGCCCGCGACACCTTCGACATCCTGCGCGACGTCAACGGCGTCGGCCCGCGCCTGGCGCTGGCCGTGCTGTCGACACTGACCCCGCCCACCCTCGCTCAGGCCATCGCCGGCGACGACGTGCGCACCCTGGTCAAGGTGCCCGGCATCGGCCGCAAGACGGCCAGCCGCCTCTGCCTGGAACTGAAGGGCAAGCTACCGGAAGCCTTCCTGGTCGGCTCCACCATGGTGCCGGTGTCTCCACCGAAGCAGAAGCGGGCGCCGCCCGACCCGCTGCGCCTGGCGCTGGCCCAGCTCGACTACCGCAAGTCCGACATCGACCGGGCGCTGGCCGACGACAGCGTCGGCGGCCCCGATGACGCCCCCCTCGAAGACCGTCTCCGCGCCGCCCTGCGCGCGCTGTCGAGGCCCACATGAGCCGCGACCTCGACCCCGGGCTGCTGCCCGTCGACGCCGCCGACCCGGCCCTGCGCCCGCGCAACCTCGACGAGTACGTCGGCCAGGAACGCCTCGTCGACAACCTGCGCGTCTACATCCGTGCCGCCAAGCAGCGCGGCCACGCCCTCGACCATGTGCTGCTGGCGGGGCCTCCGGGGCTGGGAAAGACCAGCCTGGCGCTCATCATCGCCGAAGAGCTGGGGGTCGAGCTGCGCCCCACCTCGGGACCGGTCATCGAGAAGCGGGGCGACCTCGCCGCCATCCTCACCTCCATCCAGGAACGCGAGGTCCTGTTCATCGACGAAGTCCACCGCCTCAACCGCGCCGTGGAAGAGGTGCTCTACCCCGCGGTCGAAGACTTCCGGGTCGACGTGATGCTCGGCCAGGGCCCGGGCGCGCAGTCGGTCAGCCTCAACCTGCCGCCGTTCACGCTCATCGGCGCGACCACGCGGTCGGGCCTGCTCACCCGGCCGCTGCGGGACCGCTTCCCCATCCAGTTCGCGTTCGAGTTCTACACCCCCGAAGAGCTGGCGATCATCGTGCGGCGCTCGGCTCGGCGCATCGGCGTGGAGATCGAAGACGCCGCCGCGCGTGAGCTGGCCCGGCGCTCCCGGGGAACGCCGCGAGTGGCCAACCGCCTGCTGCGGCGGGTGCGCGACTTCGCCGAGGTCGAGGGGGAGGGGCACGTCGACGTCGCCATCGTGCGGCTGACCCTGGACCGCCTCGACATCGACGAGGAGGGGCTGGACGCCATGGACCGGCGGATCCTCCACACCATCGCCGTGAAATTCGACGGTGGCCCTGTAGGCGTCGACAACCTCGCGACCGCCATCGGCGAGGAATCCGACACCATCGAAGACGTCTACGAACCCTTCCTCATCCGCCGGGGCCTTGTCCAGCGCACCCGCCAGGGGCGGATCATCACCAGCCGCGGCCGGAAGATCCTGGGCCTGCCGCGGGCCGAGGGGAGCCTGTTCTGATGCTGCCGCTCATGACCATGCTGACGCTGTCGGCGTGCGCCCGGGGGGAAGCGCCCGCCGCGGGCCCCACCTCGACCACTGCCGCACCGGCCGCCGACACCCTCCCCGCCACGCCGCAGGGGCCGACCATCCCCCTGACCTTTGGCGAGCACGTGCTGCAGGTCGAGATCGCCGACACCAACGACGAACGCCAGCTCGGCCTGATGCACCGCAGCGGGCTGGCGCCGGACCACGGGATGGTCTTCGTCTACCCGTCTGAACGCATGCGCGGCTTCTGGATGCACGACACCCTGATCCCGCTGTCCATCGCCTTTGCCGATGCGCAAGGCCGCATCGTGCGCATCGCCGACATGCAGCCGCTGGACGAATCGACCACCTGGAGCAACCGTCCCGCCATGTACGCCGTCGAAGCCGACCAGGGCTGGTTCGCCAGCCACGGCGTGTCCGTGGGCGGCAAGATCGAGGGCTTGCCGGAGCCGTCGCGGGAGTAGATCTGCGCTGCTATGTTGCGCGCCGTCCCGCGGTCGTTCGCCACCCTCGGAGCGCAATGCCCTTCCAGAAGACCCTGCGCCGTCCCGTCAGCCTGACGGGCGAGGGCCTGCACTCCGGACGCGAGACGCGCGTGCGGCTGCGGCCCGCTGCCCCGGACACCGGCTACGTGTTCGCACACCCGGCGCACGACTCGGTCATCACCGCCGGCCACGACGCCGTCGTGCACACGATGCTGGCGACGACGCTGGGCAACCATGCGTGGCGGGTGGCGACGGTCGAGCACCTGCTGGCGGCGCTGCGGGGCATGGGCCTGGACAACGTCGAGATCGAGGTGGACGGCGACGAGCTGCCGGCCCTGGATGGCAGCGCCCGGGCCTGGGTGGAGCTGGTGCAGGAGGCCGGCGTGGCCACCCAGGAAGCGCGCCGCAAGCAGCTCGTGATCCTGCGCCCGGTCGAGGTCGGCGACGGCGCGCGCTGGGCGCGGTTGAGCCCCGCCGGCCGGCTGGAGGTGTGGGCCCGCATCGACTTCGACCACAAGGACGTCGGCCAGCAGGAACTGGAGCTGCCGCTGGAGAACGGGCAGTTCGTCCACGAGCTGTCCTGGGCGCGGACCTTCGGCTTCCTCGCCGACGTCGAGAGCATGCGGGCCATGGGCCTGGGGCTGGGTGGCGGCCTGCACAACGCCGTCGTCTTCGACGACGACGGCCCGCTGAACCCCGACGGGCTGCGGGCCCACGACGAGCTGGTCCGCCACAAGCTGCTCGACATGGTCGGCGACCTCGCCCTGCTCGGCTACCCGGTGATCGGGCGGCTGGAGGCGGTGCGGCCCGGCCACTCGCTAACGGTCGAGCTGGTCCGCACCCTGCTGTCCACGCCCGACGCCTGGACGCTGGTCGAGGTGGACGGAGAGCGGTCGCGGTAGACTGGGGCCGCACTCGGAGCCCACCGTGCCTGCCCTCCCCTGGCGTGCACTCCTCGTCGGCCCGCCCCACGGCGGGATCGCGGCCGTGCGACCGGCGGAGATCGACTCCGCTGACCCGACGGTGCCGGTGGTGCTCCTGGCCCCCTCCCTGACCGACGAGCAGCGCGCGGCCTGCCGATCGCGCTGGCCCGCGAGCTGGGTGGTCGACCTCGGCCCGCCGGCCCCGACCATGGCCGCCGACCTGGCGCTGGCCGGCCTCGAACCCGCCGGGGTCGGGGCGATGGTGTTCGGCGCCGACGGCCAGCTCCACGGCACGACCCGCGCCCTCCGCGCAGAGCTGGGCATCGGCGGTGTTCTCGCGGACGTCGAACCCCACCGGCTCATCGCGCCCCGCACGGGCCCCGCCAACCTCGCCCGCACCGAGGGGGGGACGCGCCCGCTGCCGCTGCACGCCTGGTGGATGGGGTCGGACGGGGCGGGCTGCTTCGTGGTCGCGCTGCGGCCGCCGTCGACCGCGAGCGGCCTGCACCCGGCGCTGCTGGCCAACGCCCGCGAGCTGGTCACGGTGATCGATGCCCGGGGCATCGTGCGCTACCAGTCCCCCGGCAGCCTCGCGGCGCTGGGGCTGGCGCCGGCCGCGCTGCTCGGAAACCCGCTGGCGGCACTGTTCGCTGAGGACCGGGTCGCGGTGGCGGACGCGCTCGACGCGGTGCTGGACACGCCGGCCGGGCTGGAGCGCGTCGCCTGGCGGGCGCGGCACGCCGACGGGTCGGTGCGCTGGCTGGAGAGCACGCTGTGCAACCAGCTCGACAACCCCGCCGTCGGCGGCATCGTCGTCAACTCTCGCGACATCACCGAGCAGCGCCTGCTCGAGGACAGCCAGCAGGAGCAGGAGCGGCTGCGGGTCGCCAGCCTGCTGGCGTCCACGGTCGCCCACGACCTCAACAACATGCTGTCGGTGATGGCGCTGCACCTCGACGAGGTCGGGGTGCTGGTCGGCGACGACGCCACCGCCACCGCGCGGGTGGACGCGGTGCAGGGCACGATCACCCGCGCCAGCGAGCTGGCGCGACGGCTGCTCGCGTTCGGCCGCAAGAAGGACGAGGGCGTGCGGCGGGTGGACCTCGGCGACCTGGTGCGGCAGCTCGCGCCGGTCATCGAGCCGGTCGTGCACAAGGGCCAGCAGCTCATCGTCGAGATCGACGAGGGCAGCCACCCGGTCGCCATCGACCCGGCCCGCCTCGAGCAGGCGATCGTCAACCTCGTGGTCAACGCCCGCGACGCCATGGGCGAGGCGGGCACCGTGGCGGTGCGGGTGCAGCGTCGCCCCGGCGGGGACTGGCCCCACGTGGCGGTGCTGGTGGAAGACGACGGCCCCGGCATGGCCCCCGAGCTGCTCGACCGCGTGTTCGAGCCCTACTTCACGACGAAGGGGCCCGAGCGCGGGTCGGGGCTGGGTCTCGTCGTGGTGCGCAAGCTCGCCCGGGACGCCGGGGGGCGGGTGGAGGTGCGTTCCACGGTCGGCCAGGGCACCAGCTTCGAGGTGCTGCTGCCCATCGATCTCGACCCCCAGAGCGCCGCGGAACGGACGATCCCGTGAGCGGCCTTGACGCGCCGCGGCGCAGTGGGCATGCTCCTGCTTGCATACCCACGCCTCCAGGAGGACCGATGAACTGGCGCCCCTCTCCCCGTCCCAAGCCCGGGCCCAAGAAGCCCCGCTGACGGCGGTTGATCTCAGTCTGCACGGGCTGCTCCTCGGGGCAGCCCTTCTTTCTTGCCCGGACGATCCGACGTGAGCCTGCGCGACGCCACCGGCTTCGACGGCGAGCCCTGCCCGCCACTCCCCGACGGCCCCCCCTATGCCTGCGACCAGCTCGCCGACTGGCTGGGTCACTCCTTCGTGCTGCCGCCCGGTGACCCGCGCCTGCCGGAGATCCACGACGGCGGCGACGTGCCACCGGGGCCGCTGGACAACCTCGCGGGGGCGGTCCGCTACTGGGCCGAACACCCCGAGTGGATGGACTTCCTGGCGCCGTCGGCCCCCAACCACCACGACAAGCTGGTCGAGCGGGCGATCTACCTGGAGCGCTGGCTGCGCTTCCTGCCCCCCGGGCTGCGGGTGCTCGACCTCGGCGGCGGCGTCGGTCGGTTCACGACCTGGCTGCTGGAGCGCGACTCCGATGTCGAGCTGGTCGACCCGGACCTGCGATCGCTGTGGCGGGCGGTGAGCGCCGCGGCGGGTGGGCCCGGGCGGCTCGACGTCCACTGGTCCACCGGCGAGCGCCTGCCCGACCTGCCAGCCTTCGACGCCGCCATCGCCTGCGAGGTGCTCTGCTACGTCGAGGACCCGGAACGCGTGCTCCAGCGGCTGCACGACAGCCTGCGGCCGGGTGGTGTGTTGCTCGGCAGCGTCGAAGCCCGGTACGGCTGGGCGATGGCCGACGACGTGCACGAGGGAACGCTGGATGCCTTCTTCGGCGACGGCATCGTCCACATGCCGGGCGACCGCTGGGTGCGAACCTTCACCGAAGACGACCTCCGCGCGCTGCTGGAGGGCTGGGATCTGCTGGAGCTGTGGCCCACCCACTACGCACACTCCGGTCCCTTCGAGCTGGCGGCCGGCGAGCTGGATGTCGACGAAGCCCTGGCGTTGGAGGAGCGCTTGCGCCGACACCCCGTGTCCGCGGGGCTCAACCGCGCCTGGGCCTTCGTCGCGCGCCGGCCCTGACGGGAGGCGTCGGGCGCAGGTAGGGTGCCGCCATGCGTGTCGTCCTCGTCCAGCCCCCCCGCTGCTACTGGCCCTACACCAGCGAGGGCGACAACTTCCTGCTGCAGCAGGCGCTGCCGGCGCTGGCCGGCGCGCTGCGGGCCGCCGGCGTCGACGTGCACGTCATCGACTGCATGCCGCTGCACATCGGCTGGCGCAGCCTCGCCGACGAGCTGGAGCGTCTGGACCCCGACGTAGTCGGCTGCGGCGAGAACCACGCGCTCTACGCCAGCGAGGCCATGCGCTTCTTTGCGCTGTGCAAGGAGCGGATCCCCCGGGCCGTGACCGTGGCCGGTGGCGGCCACTTCACCAACATGGCGGACCGCTACCTGGGCCCGGACAGCCCCATCGACGTGATCGCCATCGGCGAGGGCGAGGTCACCATCGTCGAGCTGGTCCAGGAGCTGGCAAGCAAGGACCCCGACCTCGACCGGGTCGACGGCATCGCCTGGCACGACGGTGACCGGCTGCATCGCACCGCGCCGCGGGCGCTGGTCCACGACCTCGACACCCTGCCCCTCCCCGCCTACGACCTCATGCCCATGGAGCTGTACGGGAAGTCGCGCTACCTGTTCAGCCCGGGCGGCACGACGATCCACCACAGCCGCGGCTGCGTGAGCAAGTGCAGCTTCTGCGCCTGGTGGACCACCATGGCCGACCGCCGCTACGACGACGCCGGCAAGGCGCTGCTGCAGCCACGGTGGCGCAGCAAGTCGGTGGACCGCGTCTTCGAAGAGCTGGAGCAGCTCTACTACCGCCACGGCAAGCGCTCCTACGTCTGGGTCGACGAGAGCTGGAACATCGACCCGCGCTTCAACGACGCCTTCGCGGATCGCATGCTGCGCAGCGGCATGAAGACGAAGTGGTTCGCCTTCATGCGCGCCGACTGCATCGTCCGCGACGAGAAGAAGGGGATCCTGGAGAAGCTGGTGCGTGCCGGCCTCAGCCACATCCTCATCGGCATCGAGCGGGCCGAGGACGACGGCCTGTCCCTGCTCGACAAGCGCTTCTACACTGGCGGCGTCGGCACCGAAGCCCTCCGCATCTTCAAGGAGCGCTACCCCGACGTGTTCCTGCAGGCGACCTTCATCGTCGGCGTGAAGGAGGAGTCGCCCGAGACCCTCGACCGCCAGCTCGCCATGGCCAAGGCGCTCGACGTCGACTTCCCGGCCTTCCACCCCATCACGCCCGTCCCCGGCACGCCGGTCTTCGACGACGCCATCGCGTCGGGCGAGATCACCTACGAAGACTTCGACGACTTCGACTGGCTGACCCCGGTGCTCGACAGCCGGTACATGGACCGCCACGAGATCGCGCAGGCGCTCTACGACATGAACCGCCAGCTCGTGAACAAGCGCTGGTTGCTCAAGGGTCTGCTGTCGCGGGTGCCCTACAAGCGCGACATGTACATCTGGTTCAGCAAGGTCAGCGCGGCCATGGCGCTGGACGCGCTCAAGCAGCGCGTCAATCCCCTCGACGTCGAGCACTACCAGCAACTCGTGCAGCCGGACTGGTACGAGCGCTGACCCGGGCGACGGTGCGCCGGTAGAGCCCCCGATTTCGCAACACGCCGGGGGTGGAGCCCCCGATTTCGCAACGCGCAGCAGGTAGAGCCGCCGTTTTCGCAACACGCAGCAGGTAGAGCCGCCGTTTTCGCAACATGCGGGCGCTGAGCGGGCTCCCCGCGAACGTGATTGCTGCACATACAGCCGCGCGACCCCCGCCCTGGTGGTGGCCGGGGGCCCAGACGTTGCGAAAACGGCGGCTCTACATCGGCCGTGTTGCAAAAACCGGGGCTCTACACCCTGATGTTGCAGACGGAACCCGTAGCGAGCGGCCATAGGCGGTCTCCCCGGTGGGTTCTGCCGCAGGTCGACCGACGAAGGCGCAGTCGACCTGCGGTGAGGAGGGCGAACAAGGCAGGGCCCGCCGGGGAACATGGATATGGCCGCGTAGTAGGGGGACGGCTGCAACATCAGGGTACATCCCCGACATGGACACGACCCCGCCGGCGGGCCGGCTCACCGCCTCCGCAGACGCGGATCGCGGTCGATCAGGCCCGGGAAGCGCTCATCCGCGACCATCCGGGCCACCTGCTCGCACACGCCCCGGGGTGGCTGCGGCGCCCGCGCCACCTGGCTGCGATGCACGCCGACAGCCACGGCGATGTCCCCGCCCGACCAGCTCGTCAGCTCCCGGGCCACGCCGATCAGCAGCCGGCGCCCATGCGGGCGGGCGTAGACATCGGCCAGCGGCGCGCGCGCCAGCTCGCTCACGGCCCCGGCAAGCCTGGCCATGGGGATCCGGTCACCGCGCAGACGATCGCCCGGGTAGGGCGTGCCGGTCACGCTGACGGAGGGGTCGCTGCTGACGTAGCTGTGGAAGCCCGGCGCGTCGGAGACCCGCTCGCGCACGGGGTCCAGCGCCAGGCCGAGTGCGTCGCGGTGCGTCGAGAAGGGCCACGCCGCTGGGCAGGGGACCAGGCGCGCCCGACATGGGTTGAGGTGGAGGTAGCGAATGCTGCGCCGGGCATGCTTGGGGTCAGGCAGCGGATCCGCCGGTGGGCGTGGCTGCCAGACCGGCCCGTGCTGCCCCCGGTGGTGGTTCCGCCACCGCGCGTAGCTACGCAGCGCGATGGTGACGGCCCGCTCGTCCGCCACACTGCTGATCAGGTGGATGTGGTTGGGCATCAGCATGAGCGCCCGCAAGCCCGGCACCGAGCGCAGGCGCTGCCAGAGGGCGCGGGCCTCCGTCCAGTCGGTGAAGAGCAGGGTGCCGGGCGTGCTGTGGGCGACGAAGTGAAACATGCCCACCGCCCATGCACGGGCCGTGCCGGCTCGACATGCCCACGCCATGGGCACCCACACATCAGGGGTGTCCAGATCCCGGACACCCCCGTCGAACTACCGTCACCCCCCTCCCGTTCAGCGCCGGAAGCCCCTGGGCTGCGGGTAGGAGTAGCCGCCCGGGCGCTGGCCCTGCATCTGCATCATCTGGCTGCGCGGCATGTGCTCGGGGAAGAACTGGTACCAGCCGGGCGCGAAGGCCGAGAACGCCTTCTGCGGCTTGATGCGCTTCTTGTTGCGCACGAGGTCGGCCAACTCCTGGAGCGCCTTGCTCTCGGGGTTCTTGTCCATGCCCTGCACCAGCACGGCCAGCGCCTTGTCGGTGTCCTTGGCTTCGATGGCCAGCCAGGCGTACAGCGCCCAGAAGACGGGGTCCTTGCCGCCGGGGCCGGTCACGTCCTCCATCTGGGCGAGGGCGGCGTCGTGCTTGCCCTCGCGGTGCTCGATGCAGGCGAGCATCGCCTTGCTCATCCAGTTGCGCGACCAGGCCTTGCCGAGGTGATCGCGGGCGCTGGTGAAGCGGCGCTGGAGGTAGTCGAGGGCGCCGAGCTGGGCGTGGATCTGTTCGCCGATGAGGAACTGCCACTTCGCCAGCGCGAAGCCCTGCTCCATCAGCTTGCGGCCTCGCTCGATCTTGCCCTTCTGGATGGCGTCGCCGGCCTCCTGCATCAGCGCTTCGAGCTGCCGTCCCGTCCGGCGCGCGAGCAGGAAGTAGGCCACGCCGCCGGCCAGCAGCGCGGGGAGGATGCCGGCCAGCCAGCCGGCCAGGGCGAAGCCGCCGAAGAAGGCGACCACCGCCACACCGATGGAGATCGCGAGGTTGTACATGCCGGCCGACTAACGCCCGCGGCCGACCGCGCCCGCCCACACCGGCGCCACCACGGACGGCCCCGCCGCCGAGGATCCGCCTGACGACGCGCCCCTCAGCCGCCGGTGTCGCCGATCTCGGCGCCAGCGTTCATCGAGATCTCACCGAGGGGGATGTCGATGCTGCCCGTCGTGCCCGCTTCGGGGTCCGACCAGGTGTCGGAGTAGGTGAAGGTGCCGCCGATCTGCGGGCCCTGGTAGGACAGGTCGCCGTCCCACTGGAAGCTGTGCCGGGTGCCCCAGTCCGACAGCCACGTGCCCGAGAAGCTCATGGTGAAGTCTTCGCAGGTGTCGGGGGCCCGGTAGAAGGTCGCCGTGAAGGGTTGGCCGTCCAGCTCGATCTGCACGTTGGACTGGGCGGGGATGTACTGCAGGGTCCACTCCGACCAGCCGTTGAAGAACATCGCCGGCCACGGGTAGTCGGCGATGTTGTCGCCCCCGATGTCTTCGGTGGCGGCGGTCACGTAGGACCACACGGCGTAGCCGCCGTCCATGCGCGAGTCCGGCTGGCACTCGCCCTTGCAGCCCAGCAGGCCCAAGGCCAGGATCCACTGCATCAGCCTTCCTCCTTCGACTGCGAGCAGGTCGGCCGGCTCAGGGTAGCACGCCGCCCGCCGCCACGGTTGACACGACCCCCCTGGCGCGCGTAGAACGGCCTCCCCGTCCCGAGGTCGACATGGCTCCCAAGGCTCGCGGCATCGATCTGCGCTGCTTCACCTACATCGACGTCCTGCAGCCGCAGACCGCCGGCTTCCTCGGCACCGTCAGCCGCGGCTACCACCCGCTCAAGGGGCAGGCCTCCCTGTTCATCGAGGTGGCGCCGGGCATGGACATCAACATCGTCAGCGACATCGCGCTCAAGCAGACCACCTGCACCCCGTCCATGCAGATCGTGGAACGCCGCTTCGGCGTGCTGGAGCTGCACGACTACGACCAGGGCCAGGTGCGGGCCGCCGGCGAAGCCATCCTCTCGGCCCTCGACCTGAAGATGGAGCAGCGCCTGAAGCCGCGCGTCGTCTCCCAGGAGACCATCACCGGCGTCACCGGCTACCACAGCCAGATCGTCAACCGCATGCGGCACGGGAACTTCATCGAGGAGGGCTACACCCTCTACATCCTCGAGACGCACCCCGCCGGCTACGCGCTGCTCGCCACCAACGAAGCCGAGAAGGCCGCCAACATCGACGTGCTGGAGTTCAACGCCGTCGGCGCCTACGGCCGCGTCTACCTCGGCGGCACCGAAGACGAGCTGGCCGAAGCGGCCAAGGCCGCGGTGGCCGCCCTCGGCGAGATCCAGGGGCGGGCCAACGAAGCCCGGGTCAACACCGGTTGATCGGACCGGTCGCGCCGCGCCGACGACCGGTCGCAGCCGCCGCCCGAGCCCCACGCAGCGGTTAGCTGGCCGCAGGCCGGGGTCCCCTGTCTGTGTGGGCCTCCGCCTCGGGAGCCGTGATGTCCGACGTCGTGATCTGCGAAGCCCTCCGCACGCCCATCGGCCGCTTCATGGGTGGCCTCTCGACCGTGCGCCCCGACGACCTCCTCGCCCTGACCATGGCCGCCGTGGTCGAGCGCTCCGGCATCGACCCGGCCCTGGTCGACGACGTGTTCATGGGCTGCGCCAACCAGGCCGGCGAAGACAACCGCAACGTCGCCCGCATGGCGCTGTTGCTGGCCGGCCTGCCCCAGTCGGTCCCCGGCGTGACGCTCAACCGACTGTGCGCCAGCGGCCTCGAAGCCGTCAACCAGGCCTTCCGCGCGGCGCGCTGCGGCGACGGCTCGGTCTACCTGGCCGGCGGTGTCGAGGTCATGAGCCGCGCTCCCTACTCGACCCCCCGCGGCAACACGACACCCAAGGCCGGCAACGTCACCATCTACGACACCAGCCTCGGCTGGCGCTACCCCAACCCCAAGATGGAGGCGCTGTTCCCGCTGGAAGCCATGGGCTGCACCGCTGAGAACATCGTCGACAGCCACGGGATCTCGCGACAGGACCAGGACGCCTTCGCCCTGGCGTCGCACCACAAGGCCATCGCCGCCCAGGACGCCAGCGCCTTCGACGCCGAGATCCTCCCGGTCGAGGCACCGGCCGGCCGCCGCAAGACGGTGGTGATCAGCGCCGACGAGGGGCCGCGCCGAGACAGCACGCTGGAGAAGCTCGGCAAGCTACGCCCGGCCTTCCGCGCCGGCGGCACCGTCACCGCCGGCAACAGCAGCACGCTGAACGACGGCGCCGCCTGCCTGCTGGTCACCACCGCCGACCGCGCCCGCGAGCTGGGCCTGACCCCCATGGCACGCCTCGTGTCCTGTGCCGCGGCCGGCGTCGACCCGACCGTCATGGGCCTCGGGCCCGTCCCCGCCACGCGCAAGGCGCTGGCGCTGGCTGGCATGCAGCTCAGAGACATCGATCTCGTCGAGCTGAACGAAGCCTTCGCCGCCCAGAGCCTCGGCGTGATCCGCGACCTCGAGCTGGACCCCGACATCGTCAACGTCCACGGCGGCGCAATCGCGCTGGGCCACCCGCTGGGCTGCTCGGGGGCCCGCATCCTCGCCACCCTGATCCACGCCATGCGGCGCCACGACAAGCAGGTGGGCCTCGCCACGCTCTGTGTCGGCGTCGGGCAGGGTGTCGCCACCATCGTCGAAGCCGTCTGAACACAGCCAGGAGCACCGCATGCAGATCAACCGGGTCGCCGTCATCGGCGCCGGGACCATGGGCCACGGCATCGCCCAGGTCGCCGCCATGGCCGGCCAGCAGGTCCGCCTCACCGACGCCAACGCCGACGTCCTGGCGACCGGTCTGGACCGGGTCCGCCGCAACCTCGACAAGGGCGTGGACCGCGGCAAGGTGACCGCGGAAGACCGGGACGCGACGCTGTCGCGCCTGCAGGGCGCGGACTCCTTGCAGGCCGCGGTCGAGGGCGCCGACATCGTCATCGAGGCCGTCCCGGAGCGGCTGCAGCTCAAGCGCGACATCTTCGGCCAGGTCGCCGCCGCGGTGCGCGACGACTGCGTGCTGGCCAGCAACACCAGCTCGCTGTCCATCGCCGGCATCGCCGCGGGCCTGCCCCATCCGGAGCGGGTCCTTGGTACGCACTTCTTCAACCCCGTCCACATCATGAAGCTGCTGGAGCTGGTGCACCACGCGGGCACGGACGCCGCCCTGCTCGCCGCCGTGAAGGAGTGGGGCGAGGGGCTCGGCAAGACCTGCATCGTCGTCAAGGACAGCCCGGGCTTCGCCACCAGCCGGCTGGGCGTCTGTCTCGGCATGGAGGCGATCCGCATGCTCGAAGAGGGCGTGGCCAGCGCAGAAGACATCGACACCGCCATGGTGCTCGGCTACCGCCACCCCATCGGGCCGCTCAAGCTCTCCGACCTCGTCGGCCTGGACGTGCGCATGCACATCGGCGAGTACCTGGCCACCAAGCTCAACAACCCGGCCTTCCAGCCACCGGCGCTCATGCGCGCCAAGGTCGCCGCCGGCGAGCTGGGCCAGAAGACCGGCAAGGGCTTCTACGACTGGGAGCGGTGATCAGTCCGCGTCCTGCAGCCCGGCGACGACGGCCCAGGCCTTGCCCCCGTTGCGCCACAGCCGCAGGCTGACGCTGTTGCGACCCTCGGCCAGGTCGAGGAGCTGGTCGACGCTGTCGAGGTCGGCATCGCCGGCCGAAAGCAGCAGGTCGCCGGGCTCGAGCCCCGCGATGGCCCCCGACGAGCCCGGCGCCACCGCGTAGACCACGATCGCCACCGGGCGATCCGCGGGCGGGCTCACGCCGAGCTGCACCAGCGCATCGTCGTCGACGGCCCCCAGCGTCAGGCCGGCCCAGGAGACGGTGTCGGCCGGCAGATCCCCCGTGACCCTCGCCAGCTCGCCGTCCTCTCCGGTCTCCACCGTGGCCGACATGGTCTTCCGCCCCCGCTCCCACTCGACCACGAGGTCGGTGCGCACGCCGCGCGCCAGCACCAGCGCCCGCAGATCGGCGCTGTCGGCGATGGGTTCGCCGTCCACCGCCACGATGATGTCGCCGCGGCGCAGCCCGGCGGCTTCGGCCGGGCCACCGGCCAGCACGCGCGTGACCTCTGCACCCGGGCGCGGATCGTCGCGGCTGGCGGGGTGGTCCCGGGTGCTCAGCCCCAGCGTCGCGCGACCGACACGGCCGCTGGACAGGATCTCCTCGACGATGCGCCCGGCCATGTTCGACGGGATCGCGAACGAGATGCCTGCGTTCTGGTGCCCGCCCCCCGGCGGCGTGTAGATGGCCGTGTTGATGCCGACCACCCGGCCCCACAGGTCGAACAGCGGTCCGCCCGACGACCCGGGGTTCACGGCGGCGTCGGTCTGCAGGTAGTCCTGGATCTCGTTGTCGAAGAGGTTGCGGCGCCCCCGCGCGCTGATCACCCCCGTGGTCACCGTGAACTGAAAGTCGAAGGGGTGGCCGACGGCGATGACCCACTGCCCGAGCGCCAGGCCATCGCTGTCGCCGAGCTCGGCCCAGGCGAAGGGTCCGTCGCCCTCGATGCGGAGCACGGCGATGTCCGTGCGCGCGTCGGAGCCGACCACTTCCGCCGGGTACTGCCGTCGGTCGCGCAGCGTCACGACCGGGGCGTCACAGCCCGCGATCACGTGGTGGTTGGTCAGGACGAGCCCGTCGGCCGAGATCACGACGCCGCTGCCCGAGCTGACCACGCCGCCCCCCCGCCCGGCGGGGGCCGGCAGATCGTAGTCCCGCATCAACTCGGCGAGGCCCGGCGCCACCGAGGGGCCCTTGTCGGCTTCGATGTAGACCGTCGCGTCAGCCACGCTCTCGGCCACGGCGGCGAAGGCGTCGCTCATGGCGCGCGCCTGGTCGAGGACGGCGCTGTCGGCAGCGGGACCGACGGGCCCCTGCGCCGCCGAGGACGCGGCGGGTTCCGGGGCCGCGAGGGCGGCGAGGGAGGCGAGGAACACCCAGGACATCACGGTCACCTTCTACCACCTTGTCGGGCCACGGTCCCGCTCGCAGGGACCAGTCGGATAGCATGGGCGCCGGGGAGACATGGAGGCCTCGTGACCGAAGAGCTGAAGCTCGAGCAGGTGCTCGCCCAGACCATCGCCGAGGGCACGACGGGAGCGATCGAGGTCCGCGCCGACCGCAAGCGCTGGCTGTTCTTCTTCTCGGGCGGCTCGCTGGTCTTCAGCCGCTCGAACCTCAAGAGCGAGCAGACCGAAGCCGTGCGCGCAAAGGTCGGCGACCTCCCCGCCAACGAACTGGTCCGCCACCAGGTCGTCCGCCGCCTGCGCAACGCGCTGCGCGCCGCCGACGCCACGGTGAGCTTCCACGACGGCGCCACGCCTCCGCAGGTGACCCCGGTCCACACCATGGGGGCGCTCATCGACGCGACCGCCCGCGCCTGGCCCGAAGCCGAGCTGCGCGAGCGCGCGGCCGGCATCGTGTCGGGCTTCCCGCGGGTGAAGAGCGGCATGCTGGAGCTCGGCATCGAGCCGCCCCTGCAGCACTACCTGCTCGACGTCGACGGCGGCCGCCCGGGGAGCGACGTCGTCGACTTCGCGCCGGCGCCGCCCGCCATGGTGCTCGCGGCACTTCTGGTCCTGCTGTGGACCGGCGACCTCGACATCGGCGACGAGATCTCCATCGCCACCCAGGTGCTGGGTGTGGGCGGTTCGCCGCTGCCCGACGCCCAGCCCGCAGCGGCACCCCCGCCCACGCCCGCAGCAGCCCCCGCCCCCCCGCCGACGGCGGCTCCCGCCCCCACTCCCGCAGAGGTCGCTGCGCCCCTCGTCGAGCCGGAAGCCGCCACGCCCCCCGCCCCGGCCGCCGCGCCGGCGCCCGCGTCGCCGGCACCGGCCGCCGCCGCTGAACCGGCTGCGCCACCTCCAGCCGCCCCCTCCGGTGGCGCCGGTCTCGACCTGGGCGAGCTGATCGGGTCCGTGCTCTCCGGCGCCCCGGCCGCCGAGGCACCACCCGCCGCCGCCGATGACGCCGCCCCCGTGGACGACGATCATCCCCTCGCCGCACGCCTCGACGAACTCTCCACCCGGATCATGAACGCGCCGAACCACTTCGAGGTGCTCGGCGTCGCCTGGCAGGACGAGGTCGACGACATCCGCAAGGCCTACACCCAGCTCGCGCGCGACCTGCACCCCGACCGCTTCCACGACGCCTCCGCCGAGCTGCGCGAGCGCGCCACCGAGGTCTTCGATCGCATCCGCCTCGCCTGGGAAGTCCTCTCCGACAACGGCAAACGGCAGGAACACATCAACGTGGCCATCCACGGGATGAAGTCCGCCGAAGATCAGGCCCGCGAACAGCTCGAAGCCTACTGGGCGGCCGACGACGCATACCGCAAGGGCATCACCCTGTTCAACAACGGCCGCATCAAGGCGGCCCACGCCCAGTTCCGGATCGCACACCAGGCGGTGCCCGAGCAGCTCGAGTTCGCCGTGTACTACGGCTACACCAGCTTCTCGACGAACCGCAGCAGCAACCCCGACGCCGCCGAGCAGGGGCTCGCCATGCTGCGCTCCGCCCTCGACAAGAACAAGTCGCAGGAACGCCAGCTCGACTCCGGCTGGGTGCTGCTCGGCCGGGCCTTCCGCGAGAAGGGCGACAACGACGGGGCCCGCAAGGCGCTCATCCACGCGCTGCGCATCAACCCGGCCAACCAGGACGCCACCCGGGAGATGCGGCGGCTGGAGCGGGACGGCGGCAAGGGCAAGGACAAGAAGGGCGGCTTCCTGTCCGGCCTGTTCAACCGCAACAAGTAGCCGCCCGCCGGGCGCTCCGGGCGCTCAGGTGGTCGCGGCGCCGTCCAGCACCCGGTCGCAGTAGTCGATGACCTGGCGCACATAGGTGCGCTTCTCCAGGTAGCTGCCCGGGAAGAAGCTACGCTTGAACCCGTGGATCAGCGTCTGGCGGAGCTGGTTGCGGGTCATGCCGAAGGTCTCGACGGCCAGGCGCAGCTCGTCGCTGACCGTGGTGTGGCTGACCAGGCGGTTGTCGGTGCATATGGTGGCCGACAGCTTGCGATCGAGCATGTGCCGCAGCGCGTGGTGGTGGACGTCGCCGATCTCCGGGTTCGTCTGCAGGTTCGAGGTGATGCAGACCTCGATCGTGATCCGTCGGTCGGCGATGTACTCGGCCAGTGCTGTGACGTAGCCTTCCGGATCCTTGACGGCAGGGCCACACAGCTCCGGCGAGAACAGGTGGTAGCCGTGCCCGATGCGGTCGGCGTGCAGCTTGGTGATCGCCTCGAAGATGCTCTCCGGGCCGTAGGCTTCACCGGCGTGCACCGTGCGCTTGAGGAAGTGGTTGTGACAGAAGGCGTAGGCTTCGACGTGGTCGTGGGCCGGGTAGCCGGCCTCCTGACCGGCGAGGTCGAAGCCGACGATGGGGATCCCCAGCCGGTCGCGGCAGGAGACCGCCGCCCGCGCCAGCTCCAGGCTGGCCGTGCCATACACCTGCCGCGGCGGTGTGTGCGAGATCACCTGCCAGAGGCGGCGGTACCAGGTCGAGAACTGCGGCGTGAACATCCGCAGCGCACACACGATGATCCCGTAGCGGAACGGCGGCTCGCCGCCGTCGACCACGCCCGGGCTCTGCTCGTGCTCGCGGCGGGCGCGGGACAGCCCCCGGTCGACCGCGGCGACGACCTCGTCGAAGCCGAAGCCGTCGTGCATGTGGAGCTGGGGGGCGAAGCGCACCTCGATGTAGCGCACGCCCTCGGCGATGTTGTCGAGCGCCAGCTCGTACGCCGTGCGCTCCAGCGCTTCGGCATCCCGCAGGATCGCCGTGGTGTAGGTGAAGCCCTGCAGGTAGTCCACGAGGCTGTCGTAGCGGGACTTGAACACCGTGCGGCGCAAGCCCTCGACATCGTCGGCCGGCAAGGCGACCCCACGTTCCTGCGCCAGCTCCAGCAGGGTGGGCAGGCGTAGGGAGCCGTCGAGGTGCAGGTGGAGGTCGGTCTTGGGGAGGGCGCGCAGCAGCGCGTCGCTGATCGGGGCAGACAACATGGCGCCGGGGCTAACCCGCAGCGGGCGGCACAGGGGGTCGACGGCTTGTAGCTTGGGACACCAACGCAAGGTTCAGCGTATGGACGGACACCTCCTCACCGAACACGGCGTCAGCCAGGCGCCGAAGGCGCCCGCCGCCCGTCAGGCGGCGGGGAGGGGGCGGTCCGGCGTTCCGGAGCGCGCGTGTCGCGCGCGATGCGGGGGGAGGGAGGATCCCTCCCCCCGCCAACAAGGGCGCACCGACATTGTCGAAGACAATGACCGGTGCCTTGCTTGCCCACTGGGGACGCGGTCGCTATGCCCCGGGCACCCCGAAGCTCCGGACCTCATCCCGCCCGCCGGCCGCGGCGCCCGGTCCGCCACCCCTTCCCCTCCGAGGAACCCGCCATGCTCGAGCTGCCCAAGGTCATGCGCCAGATGATCATCGAGTTCATCGACGAGAACTTTGGCAACGTCGGCGAAGACGGTGCGCCTGAGGAGTACGCCCAGGCCGTGGTCGACGCCATCGAGACCGCCGCCGACGAGGTGGACGAGGAGACCGGCGACGAGATCGTCAGCCACCTCGAAGCCTCCGGCGAGCTGGACGACTCCCTGGTGGACACGATGGCCGAAGGCTTCCGCGACGACCCGGAGTTCGACTACATCGGCGAGGGCGTGATGCGCCTGGTCGAGCGCATGTGCAACATCGAGTGGACCGAGGAAGCCAGGGTCGACCTGTTCGCCGAGGACGAGGACTACTGACCCGCGCCGTCTGGCTGCGCGGTCGCACCGGCGTCGCCTGATTGCGCCTGGCCGGCCTGCTGTTCCTGCAGGCGCAGGGCCGCCGCGCGCGCTGCCTGAAGGGCGATCTCTTCGTCTTCGCGCTGCTGGGCTTCCAGCAAGGCCTGCTCTTCGGCCAGGCGCTGACGCTCGGCTTCCTGCAGGGCGCGCTCGGCTTCGAGGTCGACCACCTCGACCTGGTCCCCCACCACGCGCGCGACGCCGTGGAACTGCAGCGCGCCGTCGTGGGCAGTGAACGCCGTGCACCACGCCGGGGACGCCACCAGCTCGTCGTCAAGGGTGAAGTGCCCTGCGGCTCCGTCCACCTCGACCTCGGCGAGGCGGGCCGTGATCGCGGCCCGCTGCTGGTCCTTGCTGGGGACCGACGCCGTCGCCCAGGCTTCCGCGAGCAGGCGGGCCGCATCGTAGGCGTTCAGCGCGACCGCCGGCGGCTCGCCGCCGTGGGCGCGTGTCCAGGCGTCGTGGACGTCGAGATCGAGCGCGGGGCGATCCTGGCTGGTGACCAGCGCGCCGTCGGCGGCGCTCCCCGCCGCCCGCAGGAAGCGCGGATCGTACAGACCGAGGCCCACGAAGCGCGTCGTGTCCCCGAGCTGTCGCAGGGCCCGCAGCAGGTTGCCGCCATCGACGGCGTCCCCCGTGTAGAGGACCACGTCGGGACGGGCGTTGCGCAGGTGCCCGGCTTCCGTGGCCATCTGGCGGGGGTCGATGGCCAGCACGCCGAGGCTGCGACCGCCCAGCACGTGGTCGGCCGCGTTGCTCACGGCGATGGCTTCCGTGGAGCCGTCGTGGGCGATCTGTACGCGGCGCCCGTCGGCCCACGCGGTCGCGCAGCGCAGGTGGCGGTCAGCGCCGGCCAGCACGCGCGGCAGTCCGGGCACCGACGCTGGTGCGGCGAGCACCACCGGCAGGTCGGTCAGCGCCCAGCCCTCGGCCCAGCGCGCCGCCCCGACGGCGGTGACGTGGGCAACGACACCGACCACCCGGGGCTCCGCGGCCGCCAGCGGTACCGGGTCGGCCACGTTCTCGTCGATGGCCCAGGCGACCATGCCCTGGGGCAGCGCAAGCGACACACCGTCGACCGCGGCCTTGCCCAGGGCGGCTGCCGGCCCCGACAGGGGCACGGAGACCGCGATGATCGGGCTGCTTCCCGGCGGAGCTTCGCCCGGCCCGACCGGTTCGGGCGGTGGCGGTTCCTCGGCCGGTGGGGCGGGCGCACCGCCACAGGCCAACATGAGCGCGAACGTCAGCACGCGC
This sequence comes from uncultured Enterobacterales bacterium, assembly GCA_964599085.1. Taxonomy (GTDB): domain Bacteria; phylum Myxococcota_A; class UBA796; order UBA796; family UBA2385; genus J125. The sequence goes on from CAZRFD010000063.1 coordinate 30,335, forward strand.
ACACTGTCTCACAGGACGCCGCGAAGGGGGAACCACTCCTTCCCGCCCGAGCCCTCGCCGTCGCCATCGGCTCGGTTACGCGACCGCTCTCACGGAGGTCTGGTGTCGACGAAATCGCTTCTCCGATGCGCAACCGCTGCAGCCCTCGTGCTGGCCTCCGGCGCGGCCGCCCGCGCGCAGGATGCCGCGGGAGGCCCCCCGGCCGTCCACGATCGGGTGCGGCCGGCGGACGCCGCCGACCCACTGCTCGACGCGCTTCAGGCGGAACTGCGGCGTTCCTGGGACCTGCTCCAGGCACAGCCCGAGGCCCCCTACTGGCTGCAGCTCGCCGTCGTCGACCGGTACAGCGCTGCCGTGCAGGCCACCCACGGAGCGGCCGGCACCTGGGAGGAGACGCACAGCCGCATCGGTGACGTCGACGTGCGGGTCGGCAGCCCCCAGCTCGACAACACCCACAAGCTGCGCGACGCCGGCTGGTTCTCAGATGAACCCCGCCCTCGCCTGTCGCTGCCCATCGACGACGATCCGCTGGCCTTGCGCACGACCTTGTGGCGGGCCATCGACGACAGCTACCGCAGCGCGGTGCGCCAGCTCATCAAGGTCCGCACCAACGAAGCCGTGAAGGTGGCCCAGGAGGACAGCAGCGGCGACTTCTCCGACGCCCCCCCCGTCGTCGACCTCCGCCCCGACGCCGCCCTCGAGCTCGACGGCGACGCCTGGACACAACGGGTGCGCGAGGTCTCGGCGCTCTTCCTGCAGTACCCGGACGTCTTCGACAGCAACGTGTCCTTCAACGCCGAGCGGGAGGTGCGCGTCCTCGTCTCCAGCGACGGCACGAAGCTCCGCTTCCCGCGCACCCACCTGCGCATCGCGGTCAGCGCCTCCACCGTCGCGGACGACGGCATGGAGCTGCAGGTCTACGACTACGTCGACGCCGCCACCCCCGACAAGCTCCCCGACCGCGACGCCCTCATGGCCATGGCCCGCGCCGTGGCCGAGCGGGTCACCGATCTGCGCGCAGCACCGGTGGTCGAACCCTATGTCGGCCCCGCGATCCTCCGCGGCCGGGCCGCGGCGGTCTTCTTCCACGAGGTCCTCGGCCACCGGGTCGAGGGGCACCGCCAGAAGGACGAAGACGAGGGGCAGACCTTCACGGACAAGGTGGGCCAGCTCGTCCTTCCGGACTTCATGTCCGTGACCGATGACCCCACGCGGCGGACCTGGGAGGGGATCGATCTCAACGGCTTCTACCCCTACGACGACGAGGGCGTGGCCGCACAGCCGGTGCCCGTGGTGGAAGACGGCGTGTTGCGCAACTTCCTGCTCAGCCGCTCGCCGATCGAGGGCTTCGATCACTCCAACGGTCACGGCCGCCGCCAGCCCGGGGCCGCCCCGGTGGCGCGCCAGGGCAACCTCATCGTCCAGGCCAGCCGCACCGTGTCCTACGCAGAGCTGCGCCAGCGGCTGCTCGACCAGCTCGAGGAACAAGGCCGCCCCTTCGGCCTCATCTTCGACGACATCACCGGCGGCTTCACCTTCACCGGCCGGGTGACGCCCAACGCCTTCAACGTCCAGCCGGTGACCGTCTGGCGGGTCTACGCCGACGGGCGCCCCGACGAGCTGGTGCGCGGCGTCGACATGATCGGCACGCCCCTGACGACCTTCGAGCGGGTCCTCGCTGCCAGCGACCAGACCCAGGTCTTCGACGGCGTCTGCGGCGCCGAGAGCGGCTGGGTGCCCGTCTCGGCGGTCGCCCCCGACCTGCTGATCCAGGAGGTCGAGGTCCAGCGCAAGGAGAAGGCCCAGGACCGCCCCCCGCTCCTCGATCCACCGCTCCCCGACGGTGTCACGCGCCAGCCCGAGCCGCAGGAGGGCACATGATCTCCCTCGCCTCCACGCTCCTCCTCCTGGTGACCACACCGGCCACGGCCGCGGACCTGCCCGCACAGCCCGACGCCGCCGCCCCGTCGGTCGTCGACGCCTTCACCGCCGCCGCCGAGACCGAGCTGGACCGTGCGCTCACCATGCGCCTGCCCGACCAGCCCGCGCCCTACCTCGTGCGCTTCGAGCTGCTCGACGGCAACGTCGCCACCGCCGAGGCCAGCTTCGGTGCGCTGGTCAACACCAGCGCCGGCCCCTATCGCCAGGTCCGGACCGACGTCCGGGTGGGCGACTACACCCTCGACAACGGCAACTTCGAGGGGGACTTCGGGTCCGACGACGGCGTCCAGAGCCGCCTGCTGCCCGATGACGCCGACATCCTGGCCTTCCGCCGCGAGCTGTGGCTGAGCGCGGACGAAGCCTACAAGGGCGCCGCCCAGCAGCTCTCGGACAAGCTCTCCGCCCGCCAGGGCGTGCAGCGCAGCTACCCCGACGACCTGTACCGGGTCGACCCCACCATCGGCCGGGCCCTGCTGCCGGCCGCCGTCGACGAAGCGGCGCTGGACGCCACGGTCACGGCGCTGTCAGCCTCGCTCCGCGACCACGGCTTCGAGGAGGGCACCGCCATCGCCCGCGACTGGCAGGGCGTGCGCACCCTCGTGTCGTCCGAGGGCCACCGGACCAGCATCCCGACCAGCTTCACGGTGGTGCGGGTCGAAGCCGTCGCCCGCGCCGACGACGGCGCCCGCCTGCGCGACGTGCGCTCCTTCGTGGCGACCTCGGCCGCCGGCCTGCCGCCGCTCGCCGAGATGCAGGCCGAGGTCGACGAAATGGCGGCCTGGCTCGACGGCCTGCGCAGCGCCCCGGTGGAAGACGACTACCTGGGACCGGTGCTGTTCGAGGATGCAGCCGCCGTCGAGCTCTTCCGCCAGCTGCTGGCTCCCGAGATGTCGGGCACCCCGCAGCCGGAACAGGCCGCCATCGGCTTTGAAGCCCCCGACCAGGTCCCCACGGCGCGGATCGGACGGCGCCTGCTGCCCGAGCGGTGGACCGTCGTCGACGACCCGGTCGCCGCCGGCGTCGCCGGCCTGCCCGGTGGCTTCCGCTACGACTTCGACGGGGTCGCGGCGCGGCCCGTGACCGTCGTCGAGGACGGAGTCACCAAGGACCTCCTGATGAGCCGCGTGCCACGGGAGGGCTTCGAGGGCAGCACCGGCCACGGGCGCAGCCTCGGCAACGACCGTCGCGGCGCCGTCCCGGCCTCGGTCACGGTGGAACCGGCCCGGGAGAGCTCGCCGAGGAAGCTGGAGCGGAAGGGGCTCGCCCTGTCCCGCGACACGGTCCAGCCCTACCTGCTCGTCGTCGGACGGCTCACCCCGCCCGCCCTCGACGAGGACTTCCGCATCGCGTTCTCCGGCGACGCCCCGCTGCCCGGGCTCACCGCCCCGCTGGAGGCCTGGCGGCTGTACGCCGACGGCCGCAAGGAGCCCGTCCGGGGGCTGGAATTCGTCGGCGTGGACCGCCGGGTGCTGCGCGACATCGTCCGTTCCGGGCACCGCGCGGATCCGGTCGGCGTCATGGACGCGGCCCCGGGCCCGCAGCGCTTCAGCATCGGCCCCATCGGAGGCCTGCCGGCGAGCTGGTCGGTGCCCTCGGTCCTGGTGAGCGAGGTCGAGCTGCACGGCGGCGGCGGCCGCGAGCCACGGGTGCTGCCGCCGCCACAGTGAGCGGTGGCCCAAAGGTCCGGGGGATCAGCCCTGCTCCAGGTCCCGCTCCAGGCGCTGCCCGAGCTGCAGCGTGCGGGTGTGGGCAGCGTCGATGGACTCGGTCACCACGGCGGCGAAGCGCCCCTGCTTGAGCACCTGGATCGCCCGCGAGGTCGTCCCGCCCGGGCTGGTCACGTCGTCGATGAGCTGGGCGACATGCACGCCGTCCCGGTCGGCGGCCCGGATCATCTCGGCGGTGCCGATGAGGGTGGCCAGCACCGTGTCGTGGGCGACCTGCCGCGGTTCGCCGATGTAGGTGGCGGCCTCCACCATGGACTTGACGAAGTGGGCGACGATGGCCGGTCCGGTGCCGTTCACGGCCGTGGCCTGGTCGACCTGGGCTTCGTGCTCGACGTAGATCTCGTCGCCCATGACGCCCAGGATGGTGCGCACCCGCGCCAGGTCGGCCCGGTCCCCGGCGGCGGTCCACACGGTCATCCCCCGACGGATGCGGCAGGGCAGGTTGGGCATGCAGCGGACGATGTGCGGGTGATCCAGGCCGCGGCAGATGGCGGCGATGGTCGCGCCGGCGACGATGGACAGCACGGTCGTGTGCTCCGGCAGCCGCCCGCGGAGCCCGGCCATGACCTCGGCGAGGTTCTGGGGCTTGACCGCGAGGATCACGACGTCACACTGCTCGACCAGGGCGGCGTTGTCCGTCAGCGTGCGCACGCCGTGGGCGACGTGGACCTGCTGCAGCCGCGCGCTGTTGCGGTCGCTGGCCAGGATGTGGTCCGGAGGCAACACGTCTTCGGCGAGCAGCCCGCCGATCATCACGTCGGCCATGACACCGGCGCCGATGAAGCCGAGGGTCCAGGGAAGGTTCACGTCTGCCTCCTGTGCGCGGGAAGCTCTCCCGCTCGGGCGGCACCCTTAGCCAGGGTCGGTGCGACCGTCAGTCACTGGCACGGTGTTCACGACCTGGGTACACGGGCAAGCATCTGGGGACATTGTCCGTAGATCCACCGAGGTTAGGGACCCTTCGGCGACTCGTGAGGCGAACGTGGTTGGTACGACCGATCTGCAGCGGCTTCCTGTGTTCCGGGACTGCCAGCGCCCCGCGCTGGAGTCCTTCCGCATCCTCGCGCCGCCGATCAGCTTTCCGGCCGGCACGGTCCTGCTCCGCCAGGGGGACCCCGCACTTGGCGCCTTCATGCTGGTCAGCGGCCGCTGCCGCGTGGATCTGGAGAGCGAGGGCCGCAGGGCCACCATCGGCCACATCGGCCCCGGCGAGATCGCCGGGGAGCTCGGGCTCTTCGTGCGCGACGCCCGCCGCAGCGCCAGCGTCATCGCCGAAGACGACATCGAAGCGGTCGTGCTGACCGCCCAGCTCTTCGGCGAAGCCTCGATCCGCGACCCCATGGCCCGACTCGAGCGGCGCGCCATGGCGACCCTCGCCGAACGGGTCCGCACCAGCACCGGCACCTGGCGCCGCAACGGCGAGCGCCTCCAGGCGAAGAGCGAAGAAGATGACGGCGGGATCTTCGGGCGGATCCGGAAGCTGTGGGGGGGCGGATGAAGACGACAGAGGGCCGGCGGCTGGCCACGGAGCTCATCGCCGCGCACAAGGCCGTGGGCATCCACAGCGACGACCTGGCGCTGGCGCTGTCCGACATCTCGGTGATCGGCCTGCAGGCGGGATCTGTGCTCTACGAAGAGGGAGCCCCATCCGACGAGCTGAAGGTGCTCGCCCGCGGGACGGTCAGCGTCGAGGTCGGCGGCCCCGACAACGTCGTCGCAACGGTCCAGGCCCCCGCCATCCTCGGACACCTCGGCGTGCTGACGGGACTCCCCCGCAGCGCGACGGTACGCGCCAGCGACGACGTGGCGGTGGGCACCCTCGACGCCCGGGCGCTGTGGGCGTTGCTCGATGAGCAGCGGCCCGGTGGTGGGGCCTTCCGCCGGCTGCTGCTCGGCAGCATGGCAGGCCTGCTCGCGACGACCAACCGCCAGGTCGCCACCCAGGTGGCGCAGACCGGCACGCCGGTGGCGAGCACACCGGACGCGCCACCGCCCAAGCCCGCGGCCCCCAGGGCCCGGCGCGATCGCCTGCACTCCGCTGGCGAGAGCGGCAGCTGGGGCTTCGACTCGGCGCTGCTGGAAGCCGCCGAAGAAGTGAAGATCGTCCAGGCCAAGGCCGACCGCGACCGCAAGTACACCAAGCACTCCTGAGCCGGTGGCAGCCGGAACGCTCAGGAGGGTCGCGGCAGGGTCAGGCGCCCCAGCAGCCACGCCCACCACGAAAACGGCAGCCAGGTCAGCGCCATGAGCCGCAGGCGGCTGCCCCGGCCCAGTGGGTGGCGAAGGGCGGGGCGCTGCTGCTGGCAGAGGTCGGCGATCCGGACCGCGACCTCGGAGGGATCGCCCGCGGCGGCCGTGGCCCGCTCGGTCAGCTCCAGCAGGCGCGCCGCCCGGCCGGCGTAGGGATCGTCGGCGGCAGCGGTGGCCGCACCCTCGGCCATGCGGCGGTTGCGCCCGAAGATGTCGGTCTTGTAGGGACCGGGTTCCACCAGGCAGACACGGATCCCGAAGGGCGCCACCTCGTGGTGGAGGGCTTCGCTCAGCCCCTCCAGCGCGAACTTGCTGGTCGCGTAGGCCCCCAGCCCCGGCAGCGCCATCCGGCCGCTGATGCTCGAGACGTTGACGATGTGGCCACCACCCTGGCGCCGCATGGACGGCAGGACCGCCTGGATCAGCGCCCAGACCGCGACGACGTTGACGTCGAGGAGCGCCCGAAGCTCGTCTTCCGTGAGCTGCTCCAGGAAGCCGCCGATGGCGATCCCGGCGTTGTTGACCAGCACGTCGATGCGACCGCGCTCGTCGAGGATGCGACCGACCACAGCGGCGCGCTGGTCGGCCACGGTGACGTCGAGCTGGACGGGGATCACGGGTAGCTCACCGGCCGCGGCGATGAGGGCGTCGGCCGTCTGCAGATCGCGCAGGCCCGCGTAGACGACGGTTCCGCGACGGGCCAGCTCGACGGCGGTCAGCAGGCCGAAGCCGCTGCGGCAGCCCGTGACCAGCGCGACCGGCGCGCTCACAGCTCGGTCGCCGGCGCATCCGACGCCGCCCCGTCCTGTTCCAGGGCGTCGATGGCCGACGCGGGTGCGGGGGGCGGACGGCGGGCCTTGCCGATGACGAGCTGCGCCACCACCGGCAGGTGGTCGGAGATGTCGTCGTGCTGGTGCAGCACCTCGGCCGTCACGACGTGGATCGGCCCGCCCACCAGCATGTAGTCGATCTTGCGGTCCGGCTGGCGCGCCCCGTAGGGCAGGTAGGTGCGGTTGCCGGGCGCGAGCTGGTCGCCGAGCACTTCGGTGCCGAGGGGGAGCAGCTCCGCGATGGGGTTGTCGGTGTCGGCGTACAGGTCCCGCTCCGTCGACAGCGTGGACTTGTCGAAGCCCGGCGGCAGCAGGTTCATGTCGCCGGCGAGGATCCAGGGCTGGCCCTCGGGGCGGGCCTCGATCCACTCGACCAGCCGGTCCACCTGCCGCTGCAGCGTGCCGTCGCCGTGGCTGAAGGCCGACAGGTGCGTGTCGGCCACGGCCAGCGGCTGCCCCCAGCCCTCGACCGGGATCTCCGCGGTGAGGATGGCCCGCTTGAGGTTGAACACCTGCCGGTAGAAGGGCTCGTCCAGCAGCGGGAGCTGGATGCGGTGGGCGTTGGTCATCGGGCCGCGGCTGAGCAGCGCCAGCTCCATGTCGACGCGGCCGAGCGGTTCGTTCGTCGGGGCGGGGACGAAGGGGCTCTTGTGGTAGGGCGCCGCCGCCGCACAGGCGGCCGCGGCAGCGATCTTGAAGCTGGGGAGCTGGTCGACCCGACCGGTGCGGGTGCTGTCGCGGTCGACCTCCTGCAGCAGGGCGAGGTCCGGCGTCTGCTCCTGCAGCACCTTGGAGATCGCCCGGACCGTCGCGTCCACGTCGGCCTGCGGGACGTGGACCACGTCGCCGCCGTCGTAGAAGAAGCGGTGCTTGCGGCTGGCCGAGTACTGGAGGTTCCAGGCCAGCACCGAGAAGGGCTGGCCCGCCTTCAGGCCGACGCCGTCCACGTCGCAGGCGACCGCCACGGGTTCTACGGGGCCGGGGCTGTACTCGGTGGAGAGCGCCCAGGTCACGACAGCGACGACGAGCGCCACGACAAGCAGGACCAGGACCGCGATCAGCTTGAGGAAGGTCTTCATTGGTAGACCTCCTACCAACTCGGGTGTGCATCGGCACAAGGCCGAGCGGGT
>CAZRFD010000064.1:0-84 GCA_964599085.1 uncultured Enterobacterales bacterium
AGACACACGCAGTGACGGTCGCCCAGTCCGGCCGCCACGAGTTGCCGAAGTCGCGGGGTAGCGCGTTACCCTCCGACTTCGGGT
>CAZRFD010000064.1:184-38199 GCA_964599085.1 uncultured Enterobacterales bacterium
GCTGTGAGTTGCTGAAGTCGCGGGGTAGCGCCTTACCCTCCGACTTCGGGTGCTGTGAGTTGCTGAAGTCGCGGGGTAGCGCCTTACCCTCCGACTTCGGGTGCTGAGAGTTGCTGAAGTCCAGGGGTAGCGGCTTACCCTCCGACTTCGGGTGCTGAGAGTTGCCGGAGTCACAGGGTAGCGCCTTACCCTCCGACTTCGGGTGCCGCGCCGCTCCTCGTGGCCGTGTGCACGGCAGGAGGATGTCGAGGGCAACGCACCGACCTCTACCGTACGACCCCAGGCGGCCCTCACACCGCCGCGGGATCGGCAGTCCATCGCCGGATGGGATCGAGCGCCAGGCGCTGCACGGCGTCTGCGTCGACGAGATCGGACAGGTCGATCTCCAGGTTCGGCGGGACCTCCGCCATGCCCTGCTTCGCTCTGCCGTCGGCCCCGAAGATGGGCGCCTCGACACTGGAGACCACCATCGGGCCCTGGAGGACGCGGCCGGCATCCCGCTCCCTCGCCAGGCTCCCCGAACCCCGTTCGATCCGAACACTGTTCGCCTGCCAGCAACTGGCTAGCAGCGTTCGACACTCACCCCCGCAGCACCCGCCGCACCACCCGCTTCAGCAGGCTGCGCTTGCCCGCCCGAGGCGGCTGCGGCTGCGGTGGTGGCCGTGGCGGCGCCTCAGCCACAGGAGCGGGCATCGGCCCCCCCATGCCCCCGACCAGCTCGTCGAGGTCCACCTCTTCCACTGGGATCTGCATGGCCAGGGCCAGGGCCTGCTTGAACAGGCCCTCGTCTTCCCGGCCGGCGTGGGCCTGGAGGTCGTCGAGGAAGGCGAGGAGCGCAGCCCTCCCCTCCCCCACTGCGTCCCCCGGAGCGGCGTCGAGCTGGGAGCGCAGGCGCTGCTCGACGGCGCCGAGCTGACCGTGCTCGACGTGCATCTGGGCGATGGGGCCGAGGATGTGGTGGACGGCGGCTTCGTCGCCGCGCTCCAGCGCCTCGATCGCTGGGAAGAGCAGGACCTCTTCCTTGCTCAGGTGGTCTTCGTAGAGCGCTCGCAGCGCCGCCCAGTCCTGCCGCAGCGCCAGCGGGGCGCCGCGCAGGGCCTTGGTGACCTGCGGCAGCGCCCGCTTGCTGGGGTCGTGGTGGGTGGCGATGATGGCGGCGATCTCTTCCTGCAGCGACATGACCGACCTCAGTGGAGTTAAAAATCCACTGAGCGAGTGTAGCGCCGGGCCCCTACTCTCGCCACCACCCCGGATCGACCGGGGTCTGCCAGGCGTGCTGGCGTTCCTGGACGCGCAACCAGCCGGCGAGCAGGGGGTCGGTGGGCCGACCCGCCAGGGCGTCTTCCACCGCCATGCAACACCGATCGTAGCCCTCCTGGTGACCGCAGATTCGCTGCCAGCCGTAGTCCACGGCCCCGCCGGTGCTGATGACGAAGGGCCAGTCGCTGCTCTGCAGCAACAGCAATTCCCGGCCCGCGCGCTGCAGCCAGCGTTCCGCGCGACGCCGACGGCGTGCTGGCGCCTGGCTGACCCGCCAGCGCAGGCCCAGGTAGCGGTCCTCCGCCCGATAGGCGGTCTCCCAGACCCAGCGGTACTCGTCCCGGAACCAGACGCGGTGGTCACCCCCGTCGCCCCACGAGCCCTCCGGGAGCCAGGCGACCTTGTCGGGCGGGTGACTGAAGCGCCGTTCCACCGCCGACTGGACGCGCACGGCCGGGTCGGCGTGCAGCGTCAGCAGCACGTCGCGCAAGAAGGTCGGCCCCTCGTGCCACCAGTGGCCGAACAGTTCAGCGTCGAAGGGTGCCACCAGGCAGCCGTCGCGCCCGGTCTGTTCACGGTACGCGGTCAGGATCCGGCGAACGGAGTGGGCGAAGTGCTGAGCGTGCTCGAAGCAGGCACCGGACACGGCGCCCGGGTCGTAGAGCTGCTTGTCGCCGAGGTCGACGCCGCGCCCGGTGACACGCCAGTAGCGCAGCCCGTTGTCGCCGCGCTTCTTGTGGAATTCGAGGTAGCGGGCATCGCCCGGGTAGCCGACCTGCCCCGACCAGACCTGTTCACTGGCCCGGGGGTGGCGCGCGAAGGCGACGACTTCGGACATGGTGCCGTCGGTGCCCACCCGGTGCGGCTCCAGCACGTTGCGCCAGCCGCGCAGCGGGTACTTGCTGGCTTCCTCCCAGTCGACCTTGCGGAAGCGACCGTCTTCGACGATGCCCTCGCTGCGGGCGCCGGCGTAGAGGTGGGCGTCTACGAAGAAGTGGGTGACGCCCTGTTCGCCCAGGAGCTGGTCGACGCCGGCCCGCAGCCGCTCGTCGCCGTGCAGCACCGGCGGCGTCCACGGTCCCGCGGGGCGGAAGGCGCACTCCGGCAGCCACACGCCCCCCGGGCGGAAGCCGAGGTGGCGTTCGCTGATGGCCAGGCCGGCGGAGAGCTGCGCCCGGATGCTGGCGTCGTGGAGGATGAGCGGCGCGTAGCCGTGGGTCGCGAGGCTGCTCAGCAGCTCCACCCGACCGGCCTTCGCGTGGGCGGCGAAGGCGCCGACGATGTCGCCGTCGATGTCGTCGAAGCGCTGCCGCATCGACAGCAGGTGCGCTTCCCAGTGCCGGGCGAGGTGCTCGACACCGCGGTCGTCGGCGTCACGGCGCGCCAGCAGCAACCGCTCGTCGAGCCAGGACCGGAAGCCCGACACGAAGCGCGGGCTGCGGAGCTGTTCCACCAGCACGGGCATGAGCCCCAGGGTGAAGGGCGCCCGGGCGCCCGCGTCCTGCAGCTCGTCCACCAGCTTGAGCAGGGGGAGGTACACGCCGAGCGCGGCTTCGTGCAGCCACTGCTCGCCGTGGGGCCACTGGCCGTGGCCCAGGACCCAGGGCATGTGGCCGTGCAGGACCAGGACGAAGCTACCCTGCGCTTGCATCGGACTCCTCTTCCATCTTCTCGACGGTGAAGAACAGGTCGAAGCGCCGGCGCTCTTCGCCCCACAGGTTCAGCTCCCAGGCGAAGAACATGCAGATCCCCTGGTGCTGCGTCTCGTAGCCTTCGCAGCTCTCCACGAGGCTGTCGACCGGGAAGAAGAAGAGCTGACAGGGCTCGCTCGACCACAGGTGCACCCGGATGCCCTGGTCGGGCATGACCAGGGCCACGTCGGTGACCTTTTCCCAGCAGCCGGCACCGTCCAGGAAGCTGCGCCGGTCGCCGGACTGCAGGAAGCGTCCCTCGACCCGACCGTCCAGACCCAGGTTCAGTTCCGTCGCAAAGCGGCTGCGCACCGGTTCCCGGTAGCGGTTGGCGATCTCGTAGCCGACATCGATCACCGGCGAGTCCTTGCGGAAGACGAAGCGTTTGTAGACCCGCACCAGCCGGTTGACACCCTCGACGTCGACGACGCCCTCGCGGGCCAGGGAGATCTGCAGCTCGTCGCCGTCGATAGGCTCACAGCTCAGCAGTCCGTAGGGTTCATCGACGAAGTCCCCCTGTTCAGGGGGCTGGTCGCGCCGCAGGTTGTCCAGCGTCGTGCCCGGGCCGAGGAAGTGCTCCTGGAAGAGCATCCGCTCGTGGTTGTCGCAGACGAGCAGGTCCGTGCCGTGCTTGCCGGGGGCCGGCAGGGGGGGGGCTTCGGGCAGCGCGACCCGCTGCAGCTTGTCGGTGTAGATGGTCGCCGCCGAGTTGCTGTCCTCGGTCAGCTCGTCATCGATGATGTCGTCGTCGTCTTCACCCGACAGCAGGGACTGCAGGGCGGAGCGCGAGGGATCGACCAGTGCCGGCAGCGAGGCGGCGAAGGCGACCCGTTCATGCCAGGTCTCTTCGCGCCGACGCAGCGTGTTGGCGAGGTTGCCCACACCCCACAGCCCCAGCTCGCTGATGGCGCCGCCCATCGCCGGGCGGACCATGGCGCTGTAGTCGCTGGTCTGGACGAGGATCTCGCGCTGGCCGTCACAGTCGTGATCCTGCACCTCGTGCCGCAGCTTGTGGTGGTCGGAGAGCGCCTGCAGCGCGAGGTACTCGGCGCGCATCAGGGCGCGCCAGGCCGTGTGGCGCAGGTCCGGCCGATCCGGCCCGCCGGCGTAGCCACCGTGCAGCACCGCCCCCCCTTGCCCCGAGTACAGCCATGCGCGGGCCCGTTCGAAGGCTTCGACGGTGGCCGGCGTGGCGTGGTTGCGGTTGAAGCGCCGGAGGCGCTGCACGCTGGCGCTGGCCCGGAGCATGCGCTTGTGGAGCTGGTTGGCTTCGTCGCGGCGCACCAGGAAGGCGTCCCAGGGCGGACCGGACAGCCAGGGGCTGTAGCGTTCCAACGCCGGGTCCATGGCGTCGGCCTGGTCCCGCTGGAGCTGCCGCCAGCGCCGCCCCATGACGGCCGGCAGCCCGGCGGCCCCGTCGCTGCGCCAGGCGGCGGCACTCGGCGCGACCCGCCCACCCGGGCGCTGGGTGTCCACGAGCTGGCCGGGCAGCGCCGTCTTCAGCCAGCTTCCCTGGGCGCGCAGCATGCGCATGAAGGAGGGGACCCAGCCCTTGTCGCTACCCCAGCACCAGCGGCTCGACCCGCTGCGCAGCCCCAGCGCGTCGCCGGCGATGGCCACCGAGACGAAGCGCTGACCGGAGGCCGAGCGTTCCTTGAGTTCGTAGGCGAAGTAGCGGGGCAGGGCCCAGGGCACGAGCGCGGCGAGGCGCGAGTCCAGCGGGATCACCCCGACCCCGGCACCCTCTCGCTCGGCGACGAACCAGGCGTCGTCACCGCCGGGGTGGCCGCCCGCCGGCCACAGCAGGGCGTCCTCCACGAAGGTGTAGCGGACACCGGCCCGGGCGAGGAGGCGCGGCACCGTGGGGTCCCAGCCCCCCGACCCCAGCCAGGCACCGCGGACCTTGCCGCCGAGCCGTTCCTGCGCCCACCGCGAGGAGCCGTGGATGTGTCCGACAGCGTCCCGCTCCGGCAGGGCCTGGAGTGCCGCCCCCACCGGCGATCCGCCGAGCAGCTCGACCTGGTTGCGCGCGACCAGCTCTGCGATGCGATCGAGCGTCCACGGCGCGTTGGTGCTCATCCAGTCGCCGACCGCGCCCGACAGGTGCAGCGCCGCCTTGACGTGGGCGTGTTCTGCGAGGGCGTCCAGAAGCGGCGCCCAGGCCCGTTCGACCACCCGCGCGATGCGCCCCTCCTGCTCGCCAGGAGCAGTGTGGTCGTAGAAGACGAGGGCCAGGCTGATCTGCTGCAAGGAGCCGAACTCGAAGAGGGCGCCGAAGCGGACGCGGCGGGGATCGGGAAGAGAGGCGCAGGAGGAGTGGGCTTGTCGGCGGCGCTGCTCGCGAGCAGCCGTCAGCCCGGAGGGCCGCCAGCGTAGCAGAGCCCCGCAGCCGCAGGGGTCAGCCGTCGCCGCTTCCCCCAAGAGACGACGAAAGATCGACATCGAGCCACCCCTGCGGGGGGTGGCGCTGGCGCCCGCCGCGGGGCCCGACCCAGCGCAGAGCGAGGCGCACCCGCTCCCCCTCCACCGGCAGACCGACGACGACGCAGCGTGGCCCCACCGCCACGACGGTGTCGGGGCGCGGGTCGCCCAGGAGCAGCTCGGGGCCGCGCTCCAGCTCGATGGCGAGGGAGGCGTGGGCGGGGTGCGCTTCGTGGCCGCCGTCGGGCCGGTCCAGGCGCAGCCAGAGCATGCCGTCGCCCTGGGAGACCGCCCCGCCGAAGAACCACCGCGATGCCCGCGCCATGCTGCCCCCGCGCGGCATGGGCAGCGCCGCGGCGCCCGCCCACTCCGTGAGGTGCAGGCCACCGTCGAGGGTCGGGTGGACGACACCGACGGGACGCAGGGGGCCGTCCTGACCCACCTCGGCGACCGGGTGCCGCAGGCGCAGCGGCACGCTCAGGCCGAGCGCCCGCCAGACGGCGGCGAGGTGGGCGCGGAACAGGGCGTCGAAGAGGTCGGCCACCTCGGTCTCGAACTCCGGACCGAGCCACCAGAACCAGTCGCTGGACTCCGCATTGGCGAGGTGCGGCCAGGCTGGAGCGGGGCGGCCTGCGTCTTCGAATGCCTGCCGGGCGTCTGCGAGGAGCGACCAGGCGGCGCGGTCCTCGGTGTCGCCCGCCCAGATGCGGAGGTCGGCGCCGATCCATGAGCCCGTGTGCAGGTGCTGGATCCGCCCGCGGGCGGGGACCCGCGCTGCGGTGTCCATGCCCACGATGGCGCCGCTTCCGAACAGCGCCCGCAGGAAGCCTTCGCCGGCGTCGGGGTAGGCCTCCCAGGGGTTCTCGCCGTCGAGCACGACGGGGACGATCGGAGCGTCGTCTCCGTGGCGTCGGGCAGCGGCGGCGAGCAGATCCGCCACGGCGTCGGCGCCCTTCCAGCTCTGGTAGACGAAGCCGATGCGATCCGACAGCTCGTGGTCGCGAAAGAGCAGGCGGGCGCCGGCCTCTCGTCCCTCGATCACCCAGGGTCCGTCGATGCGTTGCGCACCGGTGAACGCGCTGCGGCGGAGCATCTCCTCGTCCGTGGCCACCCACGCGAAGCCCAGCGCGTCGACGATGTCGAGCACTTCTGGCGACAGCGCCCCCTCGCTCGGCCACAGGCCCACCGGGCGGCGGCCCAGGATCTCCTCGCAGAGGTCGAGGGCCTCGACGAGCTGCCGCCGGGCGTCGTCGGGCCAGGAGAAGCGCTGGGCACCCCCGAGGTCGTCGGGGAGCCGTGGCAGGCTGCGTCGGGCGTGCCGGAAGTCGACAAGCAGCGGCAGGATCGGGTGACACAGGGGCGAAAGCGACAGCCCGGGGGTGGCGCGCCACAGGTCGAGCACGCCGCCGACCAGGGCCCGCTGGCGGTCCATGAGGTCGAGGAGCTGGCGGTGGCTGAAGCCCTCGTCCTGGGTGACGAGGCCGGCGACGACGGGGTCGCGCCGCGCCACGCTGCCCATCCAGGCGAGGTTGCTCCACACCTGGAGATCGCGCAGCTCCGCGGGGTCCGAGAGTCGCGTCACCCGTCCGGCCAGGGCCTGGTAGCGAGGGCTTGCGGCGCGCATGGCGGGGTGGCCATGGACGAAGCGGTGACGGATGAAGTCGCGTTCCGCTGTCGACAGCGTCTCGGCCCGCACGCGAGAGACGCGCTCCCACTCGTCCATGGCGCCGTCGCGACAGGCGACGAGCTGCTGCAGCAGCGATGGGACGACGTTGATGGTCGGGGACGCGCCCGCTTCTGCCGCCAACACCGGGACGTCCGTGTAGCCACGGGCAGCGTGCAGTCGGACCCACGGCATCCACGGCCGCCCGCTGTCGGGGTCTCGGTAGTCCGGCTGGTGCATGTGCAGCAGCAGTGCGATGCGGGGAGACATGGGCGGAGGTGATCCCTTCGGGCGGGGGCGCGGGCTGTCTACCGCGTCGGGGCATCATGCCGGGCCCGGCGGCGCGCAAGGTTACAATCGCGCGCCGCCTGCGCGGTCCTGCCTGGCGCCCCAGCAACTGCTCCCGTCGAGCGGGGGAGGGCCCCTCCCTCCCCGGCAGCCACCCCAACCCCTCGTCCCTGGTCCCCCGATGCCGGCCCTGGTCGACCAGTTCTGCCCCAACGTGCACGACGCGGCCATCACCGCCGCCACCTACGACCTGCACAGCGGCACAATCGCCACCGCCGACGCCGATGGCGTGGTCGCCGTGCAGCGTCCCGGCGAAGCCACGCCGCAGCTCGTCTTCCAGCCCGGCGACGCCGTCATGGGCGCCCTGGACCTGGTCCCCGGCGGCAGCCTGCTCGCCGTCGGCGACGAGTCGGGGGCGGTCGGCGTGTACCGCTGCGACACCGGCGAAGCCATCTTCCAGGAGGTGCGCGAGGGTGCGCGCGGCCGGGTGCGGGCCATGCGCGGCATGGCGCTCAGCCCCGAGGGGCGCACCCTGGCCAGCATCGCCCGCGACGGCCTCGTCCGGATCTGGGATCTCGAGAGCGGCAAGCGCACCGCCGCCTGGCAGGGCTTCTCCGGCGACACCGTGGAATTCGATCCCCGGGGGCAGCGCCTGCTGGCCATGGACGACCAGGGGCAGCCGCGGCTCATGGACCTGATGAGCCTGCAAGCCCTGTACATGGACAAGCTGCAGATGCCGGCGGAACGGGCGTCGTTCACGCTGGACGGCACCATGGTGCTCGCCGTGGGCCAGGCGGGGATCTCCCTGCTGCGCGTGGTCGACGGCGCCCTCATCGCCAGCTTCGCGACGCGCGGCGGCTCGGGGATCATCAACCTCATCGAGTCGCCGGATGGGCGGCAGGCCGGCGCGGTCACCCAGCGCAGCGTCCACACCTTCTCACTCCCGGATCTGCAGCCGGTCGGCAGCATGAAGCACGGCGCGCCGGAGCCCACGGGCGCAGCCTACTGGGCACACGAGGGCATCCGCGTCGCCGGCAACGACGGGCTGATGCACGGTGGCGGCTCGGGCAGTGCCGGGCCCGTGGTCGCCGTCGGCGGCTTCGGCGACTACCGGCTGGCGGCCCACGGGTCGGTGGTGGCCTGCTGGAAGGCCAACCGCCGCGTCATCGAGCTGCCCACGGGCGCCCCTCCGCGAGAGGTGCACATCGAGCGTGACGGTCGCCTCGCCGTCGTCGTGCCCGACCGCGGGCCCATCGAAGTCTTCGACGTCCAGCGCGGGACCAAGGTGTTCGACGGCGGTCCGTCGACCAGCGGCGCCACCATGGTCGCGGTCGGTGGCACGGTCGTCGCAGTCCAGCAGCGCAAGGGCGGCGTGCGCTGGTGGGATCTGGCGGCGAACAAGGGCTACCAGCTCGACTGGCCGCGTGCGATGGCCCTGTCCAACGGCGGCACCTGGCTGGGGGTGGTGACGCCGCGCGGGCAGGTCAAGGTCATCGACCCGGCGACCGGCCAGGACGCGGTGCCGGCACCGGTCCCCCTCGCCGACGTCCCCGTCGCCCGCATGGCCTTCGTCAACCGCCGCCCCGACCTGCTGGTCATGGACGAAGACGGCGTGCTGGGCCACTACGACCTGGGCAGCGCGCTGCGCAAGGGCCAGCCGGCCGAGGGGCGGGACGTGCTCACCATCAACGCGCCGGTGGACGCCATGTGGGGCATCACCGGTGGCCAGCTCTGCGCGCTGCGCCTGCCCGAGGGCGACAGCAGCAGCATCCTCTTCGTCGACGTGCACGCCTGCGAGGTCGTCAGCGAGGTCACGGGGCTGTCGCCCAAGGCCTGGGTCGACGCCGAGCACGGCCTCATCCTCGAGCCCGGCCGATCGTCGGCCCTGGTCGAGAAGGAGCAGGACGGCCGCGAGCGGCGCGTGCTGCGCGCCCTGCCCGACGGCCAGTGGATCGCGTTCGGCTGGCGCGGGATCCTCGACGCCAGCGAGGGTGCGAGCGGGGCCATCTGAAGCACCAGGCCCGCCGGATCTTCTCGCTGCTGCTGCCGCTGCTGGGCGGCGGCGCGGCAGTGGCG
This sequence comes from uncultured Enterobacterales bacterium, assembly GCA_964599085.1. Lineage (GTDB taxonomy): Bacteria > Myxococcota_A > UBA796 > UBA796 > UBA2385 > J125. The sequence goes on from CAZRFD010000064.1 coordinate 9,584, forward strand.
CTGCTGCTCCACCACCAGGTGCCCGCCAGCGGCTGGCGCCTGTGGGCCGACCTGCTGTTCGCCGGACTGGGGCTGGGGCTGTTGCTGGCCGGGGCGCTGACGCGGGCGTGGCGGACCGCGGCCCCGGGGGCCCTCTTCGTCGCTGCAGCGCTGGCCAGCCTGAGGTGGGCGCCGTCGCAGCCCGGCGTCCTGCTGATCGTCGTCGACTGCCTGGGGGCCGATCGCTTCACCGACGCGCTCATGCCGCAGACGCGGGCGCGCCTCGATGACGCCTGGCACTTCACCGACGCCCGCGCCCAGTCGAGCTGGACGCGCTCGGCCGTCCCCTCCCTGCTCACCGGTCGCTACCCCGTGGAGCATGGCGTCTACCGGCTGGAGCCACCGGACCGGCTGCGGCCGGGGATCCCGACCCTGGCTCAGGCCTTCGATGACGCCGGCTTCGCCACCGCGGCCTTCATCAACCAGGCGCAGCTCGACCCGGCCTTCGGGCTGGCGGCGGGCTTTCACCGCTACGGCCACCGCGACGGCGACGCCACCAGCATCCACCACCACTTCCAGGGCTGGCACCGCTTCTTCCGCCACGTGCCCCGCTTCGCCTACCTCCACTACCTCGACATCCACAAGCCCTACCGCCCCGCCCCCGCCTTCGCGCCCCCGCGCCCCGCCGGGCTCAGCCTGACCGACGCCGAGCTGGCCGACCAGGCCGGGCTCATGACCGCCGTCAACACTGGCCGGCGGCAGCTCTCTCCGGCGGACCGGAGCTACCTCGAACAGCTCCACGAAGCCGAGATCCGCCAGCTCGATGCGGCCCTGGGCACCCTGCTCGACCAGCTCTCCGCGGACGGCAGCCTCGACCGATCCTTCGTCGTGCTGACCTCGGACCATGGCGAGGCCTTCGCCACCCATGGCTGGCTCACCCACGGCGGCCTGCCCTACGACGAGCTGCTCCACATCCCCCTCGTCATCCGCCCCCCCGGTGGGCTGGCCGCCCACCGAGACGTGGCCACGCCCATCCAGCACGTCGACGTGCTGCCGACGCTGCTCGGTCTGGTGGGCGTCGCCGCGCCCGACGGCGTCTCCGGCCGCGATCTCGGTCCAATGCTGGACGCTGGCGCGGTGGAAGGAGCTACGGGCCTGCCTCGTCCGACCTTCGCCGAGTACTTCGCCCACGATGACCACGTCGTCAGCGTGCGGACTGGAGATCTCCACTTCATCCACGGCGGGGGGCAGGAGCAGCTCTTCGACCTGGCCACCGACCCCGCCGAGGCCGTCGACCTCGCGCGCGCCCGCCCCGACGACCTGGCCCGGCTCCGCAACATCGGGGCGGCGTACCTGGCGACAGGCCTGGCGGACGGCGATCTGCGCACGATGGACTGGCAGGCAGCGGCCGGGACCGAGCGTCCGTGGCCGACCGACAACGCGTCGGGGGTCGACGCAGCGCCCGCCCACGACAGCGTCGAGACGCTGCGGGCGCTGGGCTACATCGAGTAGGAGGATGGGCCGCGGGGGTGAGCGGAGGCGCAGGGACGAGTTGTCGCCCAGGGGCGGGGACGTCGGGGCTTCAAACGCGCTAACGTCGGCGCGCAGTCGCGCTCGGGCGGAGCCTGTGCCCGGGCGCATCGACGCTGGAGTCCCGATGCTGCTGCTGCTCTCCCTGCTGGCGACCACCGCACACGCCCAGAGCGTCACCGGGGGCGACATGCCCGCCATCGACGCCCAGGCCTTCCGGCCGTCCATGGACAGTCCAACCTTCTTCCGGACGACCGAGACCGAAGCGCTGCGGGACCGGGCCTTCTTCTTCCGAGGGGTCCTCGGGTATGCCCACCGGCCGCTGGTCTACTACCCGGACGGGCTGGACAACCCCGACACCGCAGTCGACCTGGTCGGCGGCCTCGCGCACCTCGACCTGACCGGCGGCTACACGCTGGGCCGCTTCCGCGGGGGGGTGTTGCTGCCCGTCAACCTGCGCGGCTTCGGCGACAGCGGCGGTGCCACGGGCCTCGGCGACCTCATGGTCGACCTTCGCCTGGGCCTGCTGGACCGTGACGACGCCCCCCTCGGCGTGGCCGTGTCCGGCCGCCTGGGGCTGCCCACCGCTACCGGCGACCTCGCGCTCGGCACAGACGGCCTGCTCTGGGAGCTGGAGGCCGACGCCGACCTGGACCTCGGCAGCGTGATCATCGCCGCCAACCTCGGACAGCGTGGCCAGCCCAAGGTCGAACTGGAGGGCGTGACCTGGGGCAGCCAGTTCCTCGCCAACCTCGGCGTGGCCACTGACTACAGCCCCCGCCACGGCGGGGCGCTGGAGCTGATGAGCTCGTACACCTGGGCGGACCTGGGCAACGCCGGCGCCATGCCGATGGAGGCCATCCTCAGCGGCTGGCTGCGCCCCGTGGATGGCAGCCCCCTGATCGTCCGGGCGGGCGTCGGCATGGGCCTGACCCACGCCGTGACGACCCCCGCCTGGCGCGGCCTGCTGAGCGCCTCCTGGGAGCCGGTCGGTGCCGGCGACAAGGACCAGGACGGCATCACCGACGACCGCGACGACTGCGTGGACACACCCGAAGACGTCGACAGCGTCGACGACACCGATGGCTGTCCCGAAGGCACCGACGTCATCGTGCGCATCGTCGACCAGTTCGGCGACACGGTCCCAGGCGCCACCTGGTCGATGGGCGATCAGACGGGCTCCACCGGGGCCGAGCTGGACCTCGACGCCGGCAGCTACGAGTTCAGCGCTACGGCCGAGGGCTACGACGCCGCCCGGACCGTCGCCGAGATCAGCGGGACGGGCAGCACGACCGTCGAGCTGGTCACGCCGATGATCATGGGCAAGCTCATCGTGCTCGCGCAGGACAGCGACGGCAACCCGGTCACGGGCGCCTGGTGGAAGGTCGTCGACTACGACGCCGGTCCGTTCAACGCCGGCGACGCCATCGACATCAAGCCGGGCAGCCGGACCGTCCTGGCCGAGGCCGATGGCTACCGGGGTGTGCGCGCCCAGGTCGAGGTCCGCCGCGAGACCACCGAGACCATCACCTTCGACCTGGTGCCGGCCAAGGCCGTGGTGACGCCCGACCGCATCGACATCCGCGACAAGGTCTTCTTCGAGACGGACAAGGCGGTGATCAAGTCCGAGTCGCACGCCATCCTCGACGAAGTGGCCGAAGTGCTCGTCAACCACCCCGAGCTGCAGCACCTGCGTATCGAGGGACACACCGACTCGGTGGGTGACGCCGCGTACAACAAGGACCTGTCCCAGCGCCGAGCCGACGCGGTCCGCGACTACCTGATCGCCCATGGCGTCGAGGGCAGCCGCATCACAGCGGTGGGCTTCGGCGAAGAGAAGCTCCTGGTCGAGGAGCACAGCGAAGCCGACCGGGCGAAGAACCGGCGCGTCGAGTTCTTCGTGGACGAGCGCGCCGACTGAGCGTCGAACGGTGCTAGCCAGACGAACAGCGCCAGCACCTACCGAACACCGCTAGACCGCGTGGATGATTCGCCCGGTGGCCAGGGCCACCGGGCGCGCATCACTGTCTCCCCTACTCGCGGCGCCGCAGCCCGACGAGGGACAGCAAGAAGCCGAGTCCCAGCGCCGCGGCAAGCCCGGAGCGGCCCGTGGGAGTCGTCGCGCAGGCGCAGCCACCGCCGTAGGTGCCACCGACGTCCAGCGGCGCTCCGCTATCGACGACATCGGTGCCGGTGTCGCCAGCGCCGCCCGTGTCGGTGATGTCGTCTTCGCCGACGAGCGGATCGGTACCGTCCGTGACCTCGTCGCCGTCGGAGACGCCGCCGTCGTCGGTGTCATCGTCCAGCGGATCCGTGCCGTACTCATCGACCTCCTGGCCATCTGTCAGACCGTCGTCGTCGCTGTCGTCGTCCAGCGGGTCCGTGCCAAGGCCGCCCTTGCCCGCCTCTTCAGAGTCGGTCAGGCCGTCGTCGTCGGTGTCGTCGTCCAGCGGATCGGTGCCGAGACCACCCTCACCGGCTTCTTCGTCGTCGGTGAGACCGTCGTCGTCGGTGTCCGGGTCGTGTGGGTCGGTGCCGAGCCCGTCAGAGCCGGCTTCTTCTCCGTCGGTCAGCCCGTCGTCGTCGCTGTCGTCATCGAGCGGGTCGGTGCCCGTGTCGAGCACCTCGTCGCCGTCGGAGAGCCCATCACCGTCGGTGTCCGGATCGTGCGGGTCCGTGCCGATGGTGCTCTCGTCGCGGTCGGGGATGCCGTCCTTGTCGCTGTCTGTGGTGTCGCTGATGTCATCGCTGCCGTCGAGCGGATCGGTGCCATCCGTCAGCACCTCGACGCCGTCGCTGGTACCACCATCGTCGGTGTCGCGATCGAGCGGGTCGGTGCCGTAGGTGTCGACCTCTTCGCCGTCGGTCAGCCCGTCGGCGTCGCTGTCGTCGTCCAGCGGGTCCGTGCCCAGCCCACCCTCGCCGGCTTCTTCGCCGTCCGTGAGGCCGTCGTCGTCGCTGTCGTCGTCCAGCGGGTCGGTGCCCAGGCCGTCGGTACCGGCTTCGTCACCGTCCGTGAGGCCGTCGTCGTCGCTGTCGTCGTCCAGCGGATCCGTACCCAGGCCGTCGGTGCCGGCTTCGTCGCCGTCCAGCAGGCCATCGTCGTCGCTGTCGTCGTCCAGCGGATCGGTGCCGAGGTCGAGCTCGTCACCGTCGATGAGGCCGTCGTCGTCGGTGTCGGCGTCGAAGGGATCGGTGCCGATGTCGACCTCGATGTCGTCGTCGATACCATCGCTGTCGCTGTCGACACCGCTGTCGACGCCGTCGCAGTCCTGGTCGATGCCGTCCGCGTCGACCTCGGGTGCGCCCGGGTAGACGGTGGCGTCGGTGTCATCGCAGTCGTCGCCGCCGTAGTCGGCGCTGTCGTGGCCGTCGCCGTCGGCGTCGTAGTCACTGGCGCCGTCGCAGTTGCTGTCGATGCCGTCGTACCAGGTGTCCGTTGCGCCCGGGTAGATCGTGGCGTCGGTGTCGTCGCAGTCGTCGCCACCGTAGTCCACGCTGTCGTGACCGTCGCCGTCGGCGTCGTAGTCGCTGTTGCCCGCACAGTCACTGTCGACACCGTCGTACCAGGTGTCGAAGGCGCCGGGGTGGATGCTGGCGTCGGTGTCGTCGCAGTCGTCCCCGCCGTAGTCGGCGCTGTCGTAGCCGTCCCCGTCGGCGTCATAGTCGCTGGCTCCGTCGCAGTTGCTGTCGACGCCGTCGTACCAGCTGTCCGTCGCGCCCGGGTAGACGGTGGCGTCGGTGTCATCGCAGTCGTCGCCACCGTAGTCACTGCTGTCGTGACCGTCTCCGTCGGCGTCGTAGTCACTGGCGCCGTCGCAGTTGCTGTCGATACCGTCGTACCAGGTGTCCGTCGCGCCTGGGTAGATCGTGGCGTCGGTGTCGTCACAGTCGTCGCCACCGTAGTCGGCGCTGTCGTGGCCATCACCGTCTGCGTCGTAGTCGCTGGCGCCGTCGCAGTTGCTGTCGACGCCGTCGTACCAGGTGTCCGTCGCGCCCGGGTGGATGCTGGAGTCGGTGTCGTCGCAGTCGTCGCCGCCGTAGTCGGCGCTGTCGTGGCCGTCGCCGTCAGCGTCGTAGTCGCTGGCACCGTCGCAGTTGCTGTCGATGCCGTCATACCAGGCATCCGTCGCACCCGGGTGGATGGCGGCGTTGCTGTCGTCGCAGTCGGTGCCACCGTAGTCGGCGCTGTCGTAGCCGTCGCCGTCGGCGTCGTAGTCGCTGGCGCCGTCACAGTTGCTGTCGACTCCGTCGTACCAGGTGTCCGGCGCGCCCGGGTAGATGCTGGCGTCGGTGTCGTCGCAGTCGTCCCCCCCGTAGGCGCTGCTGTCGTGGCCGTCACCGTCGGCGTCGTAGTCGCTGGCACCATCGCAGTTGCTGTCGATGCCGTCGTACCAGGTGTCCGCCGCGCCCGGGTAGATCGTGGCGTCGGTGTCGTCGCAGTCGTCCCCACCGTAGGCGCTGCTGTCGTGGCCGTCACCATCCGCGTCGTAGTCGCTGTCGCCGGCGCAGTCACTGTCCACGCCGTCGTACCAGGTGTCCGGCGCACCCGGGTAGATGCTGGCGTCGCCGTCGTTGCAGTCGGTCCCGCCGAAGTCGACGCTATCGTAGCCGTCGCCGTCGGCGTCGTAGTCGCTGGCACCGTCGCAGTCGCTGTCCACGCCGTCGTACCAGGTGTCCGAGGCGCCCGGGTTCACGGCCGCGTCGGCATCGTCGCAGTCGTCGCCGCCGTAGTCCAGGCTGTCGTAGGTGTCGTAGTCGGCGTCGTAGTCGCTGTTGCCGGCGCAGTCGCTGTCGACCCCGTCGTACCAGGTGTCTGCTGCTCCGGGGTAGATGGTGTCGTCTGCGTCGTCGCAGTCGCCCCCGCAGGAGGTGTAGCCGTCGACGTCTACGTCGAAGCCCTCGTCGACCGAGGAGTCACAGTTGTTGTCGACGCCGTCACAGACCTCGGTCGCGGCCGGGTTGATGGCAGGGTCGCCGTCGTTGCAGTCGACGTCCCCGTAGTAGCCGTCACCGTCGATGTCGTCGTAGGCCACGCAGGCCGTGCAGCCGTCGTTTCCGTCGTAGTTCCCGTCGTCGCACTCCTCGGAACCCGAGATGACGCCGTCACCGCAGACGATCGGTGAACCCGACTCGATCTGGAACTGCCACACGCCCGTGTCCGAGACGTTCGACGTGTCGCAGAGGTAGATGATGTCGTAGGTGCGGGAGTCCGGGTGGGACCAGTAGTCGGTGTAGTTGCCGGCATCGAAGCCCATCTGACCGGGCGTACCGCCGAAGCCACCGCTGCCACCGGAGGCATCACCGGTGATCCACTCGCAGCGGTTGTAGCGATACTCGACGTCGAAGTCGCCCGGCGCGCGATCGTCGCGGTTGGTGACGATGGCCTGGAAGCTGTTGAGCAGGTCGGTGTGCGAGTTGTAGTAGCCGACGTTGTACCAGGTCGCGATGAAGCGGCCGCCAGCGTCGTCGATGTACCAGTAGGCAAGGTTCTCGTCGGAGGCCACGCCGGTCGTGCCGCGGGTGTCGACGTCGAGCCACCAGGCCGCCAGCATGGGCTGGCTGGCCGACGGCATGGCGACCGGCGTGTAGGCGGACACCGGGCTGCCGAAGCTCAGGTTGCCGTTGTTGTTGACGTAGATCGACGAGTAGGTCGTGCCATAGAAGTCGAGACCCAGCGGGAAGATGCTGCTGATGTCGATGGCGCTGCTATAGCCGTCGTCGTTGCGGTCGAGGTAGTCGGTGCCGAAGCCGGCACTGCCGCCGAGCCCGTCGATGAGGACGGCGCCTGCCCGCGCCGTCGGGGACGCCGCCAGCGCCGCGAGAGCGAGGATCGAGGTGGTGATGGGAAGAGTGGATCCACGGGTCGAGGAACGCATGAAGGCCTCCGGTCGCGCCACCGTAGCGCAGGATCCGTCGATGCTCGATTCCCTCCGGCCATGGCACCGCGAGCGACGTCCAGACAGCGGCAGAAGTACCCATGATCACGTGCCCACCGATGTTCGCAGGCAAGTGCACTGCGCGGCTGTGCCGCAGCCTTCCTGCGAACGGCCGTGAGCGCGCATCTGTCGGCCGGCCGCGGGTGCAGGCGTCGCCGGTTTCATCGACGTTGCCCGTTGGCTGTAGCCGGCCGAAGCGAAGCTACCGTGAGGGAGTCGCCAGGCCGCTCCCCACTGGAGGCCATCGGCGACAACCACCGGACACCCTTCATTCTGGAGCTGGCCATGGATCTGCACGGGATCCCAGACCTCGACCCGCCCCCTGTCATGCGGCGCGTGCTGCCGGCGGAGCTGCGTCGCCAGGAACAGCGTGCGCGGGCCCAGTGCCTGTAGGATGGACGGCCAGGCCCTCTGCTTCGTGACCGACATGAAGCTGTCGCCACGCGCCACCCTGGTGGCCAACATCGGCCTTGACGCCGGGCCACCGGTCCGCGCAATCGTCACCGTGGTGACCGTGGGCGACCAGCCCATGCGGCGCGGCACGGTCTACGCCGGTCGCTGGCGGGTCCCGAACCCCCAAGACCGTGCTCGGCTGCTCGACGCGCTCCGGGAGCTCAACGGCGAGGGCGACCTGCCCCCTCCTCCGTCGGTCACCAACCCCCTGCCTCGCCAACCGCACCGCTTCATGCACGCACCGGCCCCCGGCGGCGGCGCCCTGTACATCTCGGTGCAGTCCGCCGACGAGCTGCGCCGGCTCGTGTGCGTCGAGCGAGGCGAGGTGCGCCTGCACCTTCCACGGATCCCCCAGCTCGGCGTCGGTGATCGGCCCCGGGTCGCGCTGCAGCTCCACGACGGCATCGTCATCGACCTCCTCCCCGAGGTGACCGGCGCTGAAGAGGCCTCCCTGCATCTCGTGGATGCGCAGCCGACGGCGAGCGTGCGGGCAATCCTCATGCGGGTCTTCAAACCGGAGCGCGACCCACCGTCGCTGATCTCGGTGGCCTGATGTCCACGCCGCCGCTCAGGAGCTGACGGCCAGCTCAGACAGCCCACGCTGCAGCCAGGGCAGGACCTGGTCCGCCTCCAGAGGCCGCGCGATCGCCCAGCCCTGTGCACAGTCAGCCCCCAGCGTGAGAAGGCGGCGGAGCGCCACGGCATCCTCCACCCCCTCTGCCACCACGGTCTTCCCCGTGCGTCGGGCGAGGTGCACGACGGCCTCCAGGAAGGCCGTCTGCCCCTCCGTGGCGAGCTTCACGAAGCTGCGGTCGACCTTGAGCGTGTCGCACTGAAGCTCGACCAGGCTCTGCAAGGTGGAGAAGCCGGTACCGAAGTCGTCGAGCATGACGCGGATCCCGCGCTGCCGCAGACCGGAGAGCCGGGCGGGGAGGCCCGGGCGATCCAACACCGAGGTCTCGGTCACCTCCAGCGCGAGCTGCGCGGGCGACAGCGCGTGGCGCTCCAGTTCATCGTCGATCCGACCCGGCAGATCGGGGGACTCGAGGTCGCGCGCCGACAGGTTGACGCTGACGTAGAGGTGGGGCCCGAAGGCCGCCCGCCACTGCGCCACCTCCCGTACTGCCTGCCGCAGCACCCACCGCGAGATCGGTCCCATCAGGCCAGCTTCCTCGGCCAAGGGGACGAAGAGCGCGGGCGAGACCTCCGCCCCGTCTCGACGCCAGCGGAGCAGGGACTCGAAGCCCACCGGGCGCCGGTCGCGTACGCTCACGATGGGCTGGAACACCATCCGAAGCTCACGGCGGCCCAGGGCACGCTGCAGATCATCGAGGAGCGAGGTGCGTTCCCGCCGCTGCTGCCGCAGGACGGGTTGGAAGCTGCGGATGGTCCCGGGGCCCGCCGACTTCGCCGCACGCACCGCGAGCTGGGCTGCCTGCAGGAGCGCGTCGGCGCTGGTTGCGTTGTCGTGGTCGCAGGCGACCCCCGCGCAGGCCCGGAGGTTGATGTGGCGGCCCTCCAGGCGGAGGGGCCGGTCGAGGCAGGCGAGGAGGCGTTCGGCGCGCTGTTCGGCCAGGTCGTCTCCCTGCACGTCGGCCAGCAGGACGGCGAACTCGTCGCCACCGAGGCTTCCAACGGGATTTCCGGGCCCTGCCGCGATGGTCAGACGCTGGCCGACCTCGGCGAGGATCTCGTCGCCGGCGGCCTGCCCCAGGACCTCGTTGAACCGGCCGAAGCGGTGCAGATCGACGATGACGAGGGCCGGGAAGCTGGACGCGAGCTCACCCCGGTCCAACCCTTCGGTGAGCGCCCGCAGGAACCGCTGGCGGTCGCTCGCCGACGACCCGACGCCAGAATCGTCGACAGTCGCGGCGGCGTTCCCGTCCACCGGATCGATGAAGGCCGCCACGCTGACGGGCTCCCCGTCCGGACCACGCGCCAGCGAAAACGTCCACAGCGCGTCCTGACGCTCCCCATCCGCCCGGCGGGCTCCCAGCCGCAGCGGGGCGGGCGGGGTGCCCTTGAACAGGCCGCGCAGGCATGCTTCCAGCATAGGGTGGTCGTCGCTGCAGACCAGCGCGGCGATGCCATCGAGGGAGCTGGCGGTGGCTGCGCCGTACCCGAACAGCGCCGAGGCTGCCGGGTTCCACTCGGCGACCCGACCGTCCGGCCCCCAGCAGACCAGGGCGAGGGGGAAGCTCTGGCGGGGCAGCGCGGCAACCGCGTCCTGCTGGTGCGCCTGCACCTGCGCTTCGAGGGCTTCGTAGGTCGCGGACACCTCGGAGAGGAAGCGTCGCCAGGAAGGAGCCAGCGCCGCCGCCCCCTCCAAGCGGGCCACGAAGGCCTGCTGTGCGGTGAGCAAGCCGGCGGAGACGAGCTGATCGATGAGGCGATGGTGCACGGGGCAACGCGGTGGGTGGCGAGCGCCCCTGCGGTCCGTCGGGGTCGCACCCGATCTATAGACGGCCGAGAATCACCTGTGCGCCCGTGAAACTCCAGCGTGACGGCGACAACACCATGGCGGTCCGTGTCGATCGCCCCGGCCATCCTGCCCTCAGCGACGCCGCCCCACGGCCACGAGCGCCAGCAGGGCGCCGAACACACCGGCCAGCCCTCCCCTGCTGCCGGTGGCGCAGCCACAGCCTCCACCGGTCGTCGCCGTGCTGCCTGTGTCCATGCCGCCAGTGTCGGTGCCGGCCGCCGGACAGGACAGCGTGACCACCGGGTCCTCGTTCAGGGCCTGGGCCACGGCGAGCGCCCGGTCGGCGTCTCCCTCGACCAGCCGGAAGGACCACGTGTGGGCGTCGACCGGTGCGGTCTCGTCGATGAAGCGCAGGCTGCCATCGGCGCGCGAGAACACCCCGGCAAGGTGCTGGTAGCGGTGGTCCTCCACCAGCCACAGCCCCTCGGCGAGGCGGGCCAGCCCCAGCGGCAGGGCCAGGCCGATGCCGTCGTCACCGACGTCCGCGGCCGAGACCTCCTGGACGCGGCTGGTGAGCGCCGGCACGGTGCCGTAGACCGCGGCGTCCCAGGCAAGGGTCAGCTCGGGCGTCGCGTCGTAGTAGTCGAAGCTGACGTCGAGGCGCAGCACGTCGGGGGTGGCCGGGTCCTGGTACCAGGTCACGGTGGCCGCGCGGTCCTCCCCGACCTGGGGAGAGACGCCGGCGGGCGCGGAGGTCTCCTGCCACGCCGGTTCGTCCGGCGCATCGTCGACGAGGACATCGCCAGACGCGAGGTCGACGGCCAGGGAGCTGATGGCGCCGCGATCGGCGCAGGCCCGCTCCACCACCGTGGTGATGGCATCCAGCGCGGCGGCCGCGTGCTCGAAGCCGTACTGCACTTCGTTGCTGATCGGGTTCCACCCGCTGGCGTCGCTGACCTCGGCGAGCAGGAGCTGGCGCCAGGCATCGGGCAGCTCGGGGGCGTCGGGCTCCAGCAGCTCGGCGGCGGCGAGCGTCCAGCCGGCGTCGTGCTGGACGACGCGCACCGCGCTGTCGGCTTCGTCGTCGGCGAAGAGCCCGCCCCCGCCCAACCAGCGGTACATGTTGTCGGAGCCGCTCGGCTGCCAGGAGCCGTCGATGATGCCGGGGAAGGGCACGGTGCCCCGGTCGTGAACGGCATCGACGTAGGCCGAGACCGTGCTGATGTGGGCGCCGGCGTCCTCGCGCGCCTGCATGTCGGCTTCGAAGTCGGCGATGGCGTCGAGGTTCGTGACGAAGAGCGGGCCGAAGTAGGGGTCGATGCCCCCCGTGGCCAGCAGCTCGCCGTCGTCGACGAAGGACCACTGCACCTGGTAGCTGCCATCCGCGCTCGTCAGGCTGTTCGTCGGGATGACGGTGACCCCGTCGAAGTCGTAGAGGGTCTGGTCGGCGGACTGGCCCCACATGTAGCTGCCGAGGTTGCGAGGCAGCAGCGCGATGTCGTAGCCGTAGTCCGGCATGTGCTCCAGCATCCCCTCGCCGAACTGCCCCTCCTGGGTGAACACGACCCGTGCAAGCGGCAGGCCATTGTCCTGGAAGCTCTGGGCGGTCAACTCCAGCGACCACTGCTGGTCGCGCCAGGGAAAGGCCGTCCAGAGCTGATCGGACCAGTGAAAGCTCACCAGCTCGACCTGCCCCGACGCCGTCAGGGTCTGCAGCTTGTCGAGGACGCCGGGGTGCCGGTCGGCGATGACGTCGACCATGTAGCCCTGGAGTTCCAGGTCCATGGCCCAGGTCGGGTGCGCCAGCAGCATGTCGAGCACGGGCTCGAAGCTCTCGACGATGATCTGGTCCTCGACCGACTGCTCGTCGGCGGGCCAGTCTTCGAGGTAGCCCTCCAGGCCGCCGGCGACGTACTGGAGGTTGAAGTGCAGCAGGCTGACGACGTAGATGTCCACGGGGACTCCAGCGTGAGAAGCACCGGCAGATAGCCGGTTTCGCCGTCCGGTGCGGGCGGCTGTGGCGCTGCGCCTGTCAGCGAGCAGCGGCGAGGAGGGCGACGATGTCGTCGTGCCCCGACGCCGTCGCGTTTCCATCTGCAACGCCAGGTTTCAAGCCGAAGCGGCCCACGGAGCCTTACAGCCCACGATGCCGCCCGGCAGCCCGGGCTTACACCTGGCACCCCTGGCACGGCTCCTGCAACCAACCCATGCGAGCGACACCCCAACCGAGGTCCTCGACGCGCGACACCGACACCCGCCTCCTCCACGTCACCCGTCGGGCCTGCGCGTCGAAGACCAGCTCGCTCACTCCACATCCCCGCCATGCTCGGCGGGTTCGCGTCGGCCGGGTCGTCCGGCCGGCGCGACGGGTGGAGCCGCGGTCGTCCCACCCGGACCTCAGGCCAGGCCGGCGTCCTTGAGCTTGCGCCACAGGGTCGTGCGCCCGATGCCAGCGATGTCTGCGACCACTGCCCGCTGGCCCTGGTGGCGGTCCAGCAGCCAGCGCAGGTAGCGAAGGTTCAGCTCTTCAAGCGAGGGTTCGTCGGCAAAGGGGTGCAGCACCGCCGTCCCCGGTCCGCTGTCCTCGCCCTCGAAGTGGAACAGGTCGGGGGTCAGGATCCCATCGGCGCTCAGGACGACCGCGGACTCGATGGCGTGGGCCAGCTCGCGCACGTTGCCCGGCCAGGAGTGCGCGACGAGCTTCTCCTGGGTCTCGGCGGGGATGGCGCGCACCGGCCGGCCGTGCCGGCGCCCGTGGACCTCGGCGAAGTACTCGACGAGGCGGAGGATGTCTTCCGGCCCCCGCTCGCGCAGGCCGGGCAGGCGGATCCGGACGACCTGCAGGCGGTGGAACAGGTCCGTGCGGAACTCGGAGCGCCGGGTCATGGCGGCGAGATCCCGGTGGGTGGCCGCGACCAGGCGGAAGTCGACCTTGCGCGGGCGGCCGCCGCCGAGGCGCTGCACGACGCGATCTTCGAGCACCCGCAGCAGGCGCGTCTGCGCGGTCAGCGACAGCTCGCCCACCTCGTCGAGGAAGAGGGTGCCGCCATGGGCTTGCTCCAGCCGGCCCGACGCGGGCCCGCTAGCCCCCGTGAACGCGCCCTTCTCGTGCCCGAACAGCTCGTTTTCGAGGATGTTCTCGGGCAGGGCGCCGCAGTCGACCTTGACCAGCGGCCCCTCGCGGCGCGACGAGTTGGCGTGGATGGCACGGGCAAACAGCTCCTTGCCGGTGCCGGTCTCGCCGGTGATCAGCACGGCGGCTTCCGTCGGTGCGACCCGACCGACGCGGCGGAAGGCCTCCATCAGCGACGCCGCGCTGCCGATGATGCCCTCGGCCACATAGTCGAGGCGGACGGTGCGCTCGCCGCGCGGGCGGAGCTGCGCGGCCAGGCTGGACCGAGCCAGCACCGCCGCCATCCGATCCGCGATGCGCTGGCCGCGGTGCTGCACGGTGTCGTCGAGCGGGCAGTCGAGCAGCTCCAGCACGCCGACGGGCATGCCCTCGAGGCGGACGGGCACCGCGACGATGCTCGTGGGGCGGTAGCCGGTGGTGTCCAGCGTGGCGGCGTCCGGTTCGACCGCGCCCCCCGGCCAGATCAGGACGTCGTCGTCCTGGAGCACGGCGCCGACGATGCCGCGGCCACGGGGAACGCGGATCTCCTCGACCTCGTCGAGGTGGGCGACGCGAGTGACGGCTTCACCGGTGACGGGGTCGCGCAGGAACAGCGACGCACGCGCCGCCCCGGCGTGGCTGCGCACCCGATCGAGGAGCGCCTGCAGCGCCCCGTCGAGGTTGGCCAGCGGGGCAATCCCCGAGTCGATGGACGTCCCCCCGGCACCCGCCGAGGTTCCGCCCGCTGGGACCTCTCGCGACATCGCCGGGAGCTTACCTCCCGCGGGCCACCGGCGTCGCCCTCGGATGGTCCGCGCCTGTGCCCTGCCCGGTGGTCGCGGCGGCTCAGAAGTCGACGGACTCGCCGCAGCCGCAGGGGTTCTTGGCCTGCGGGTTGTCGATGCGGAAGCCCGTCTCCATCAGGGAGTCGACCCAGTCGATCGTCGAGTCCTTGAGCTTGTCGCGGTGGTCTTCGTTGAGGAAGACGCTGACGTCTGGCGTGATCTCGATGACTTCGTCGCCGTCGCCGGGCGCCTCTTCCAGCTCCAGCACGTACTTGTAGCCGGAGCAGCCGCCGCCGGTGATGCCGAAGCGAAGGCCGAAGCCCGGCATGTCGTACTCGGCCTGGAGGCGGCGCAGGCTCTCGATCGCGGCGGGGGTCATCTTGACGACGGTCATGGTGGCGACTTCCTGTGGCGCTGGGGCGGCGAGACACGCCCGCCGGCCGACGAGCCTCAGCTAACCACGCGTGCGGCGAGGTCCAGCCATCCCGCCGTGGCCAGCGGTCAGCCGCGAGACCGCTTCCACCAGGTCCAGAGCGCGCGGGCGCGCAGCGGGATCTGCGCGACAGTGAGCAGGTAGAGCAGCGGCCCGAGCTTGTGCAGGCGGAAGGCATCGAGCAGCCGGCCATGCCCCATGTAGGTGAAGCTGCGCGACAGACCGCAGCCGAAGCAGTCGTGCCCGGTGATGCGCTTGAAGACGCACAGCGGCGGGATCTCGACGCCGCTGAGGCTGAGCTGGGCGTCCGAGGGCGTCAGCAGCATGCTGGCGACGATGACGCCGGCACACAACAGCAGCAGCATGGCGTCGGCCTGGGCCCGGCGCCGGTCCCGTTCCGCCGGATCGATCCGGCGGCGCGACCGATGATCGGCCGGCGCCGTCGTCACCGGTGCCTCAGCGACGGCGATGGCGGCGTCCGCCGCGGCCCGTGTCGGCCGCGATTCGATCGAGGATCCCGTTGACGAAGGCCCGGCTGTCCTTGTCGCCGTAGCGCTTGGCCAGCTCGACGGCTTCGTTGATGCTCACGCTGACGGGGATGTCGGGGCATGCCAGCAGCTCGTACGCGGCCATTCGCAGGATGTTGCGATCGACCACCGGCATCCGGGCCAGCCGCCAGTTGGCGCTGGCGTTCTCGATGAGGGCGTCGATCTCCTGACGGCGATCCTCCACACCTTCGCACAGGCGCTGGGCGAATTCGACCTCCGGGCTCTCGGCGGGACGACCGCTGAAGGCCCCGTCGAGCTGCCCCTCCCACAGGCGGGCGAGGGGCTCACGCATGTGGGCCTCCCCCGCGAGATCGGCGTTGTAGAGTGCCAGCAGGGCGAACTCGCGGGCGCGACGACGACTGGCCATGGCTCAGGCTCCCTCGGCGTGCGCCCCATCGATCTGGGCGATGAGGTGCACGGTCTCGAGGGCTGCCAGGGCGGCTTCCGCCCCCTTGTTGCCCATCTTGGTGCCGGCACGCTCGACCGCCTGGTCGATGCTGTCGGTGGTGAGGACGCCGAAGGTGATGGGGACACCGGTCTTCAGGCCGACGTTGGCGAGCCCCTTGGCCACTTCTGCCGCCACGAAGTCGAAGTGCGGCGTCCCGCCGCGGATCACGCAGGCCAGGGCGATCACGGCGTCGTAGCGCCCCGACGCTGCGAGGCGCTGGGCGACCAGCGGCAGCTCGTAGCTGCCCGGCGCCCAGACGATCGTGCAGTGGTCGTCGACGTCGGCGCCGTGCCGGCGCAGGGTGTCCAGCGCGCCGTCGAGCAGGCGGGCGGTGATGAAGTCGTTCCAGCGCGAGACGAGGATGGCGTAGCGGCCGCCGGTGTCGACGAGCTGACCTTCGATGGTGCGCGGCATGGCTGGGGGTCCGGGTCGGGGGGGGAGAGGGAGTCAGCGGTCGGCGCGGCCACCGTCGGCGGGCTCGATCATGTCGAGGCCGAGGCGGCTGGTCCGGCGGGGGCGGCTGGCGTCGGAGGCGGCGGCCGCCAGGGGCACGTTCTCGACGATCTCCAGGCCGTAGCCCTCCAGCCCCACGATCTTGCGGGGGCGGTTGGTGAGCAGGCGCAGCTTGCTCAGGCCGAGATCGACCAGGATCTGCGCGCCGGTGCCCAGCTCGCGCAGGCCGTCGCTCTGCGGAGGCCGGGTCCGCGGCCGGTCTTCGGGCTCGACGAAGTGGCGCTGCAAGCGGGAGAGGAGGGCGTCCGGGTCGAGGCCACCACCGAGGTGCATGTAGAGCAGCAAACCGCGCCCCTCGTCGGCGATGCGCTGAAGCGTCCGGTCGATGTGGGCGCCGCTGTCCACGTGGGGCGAGCCGAACACGTCGCCGACCGGGTCGCTGGCCTGGACGCGGACGAGGATGGGGTCTTCGGCGACCAGCTCTCCGGTCCACACGGCGAGGTGGAGGCCGCGATCGGCCTGGGAGCGGTAGACCCGCGCGCAGAACTCGCCGACGCCGGGGACAGGTAGCTTGCCCTCCAGCACGACCTCGACCATGACCTCGCGGCTCATGCGCCAGCGGATCAGATCGGCGACGGTGACCACGCGCAGCCGGTGCTCGGCGCCGAACTCCAGCAGGTCCGGCAGCCGGGCCATGGTGCCGTCGGGCTTCATGATCTCGCAGATCACGCCAGCCGGGGTCAGGCCGGCGAGGCGCGCGAGGTCGACGCTGCCCTCGGTCTGGCCGGTGCGGACGAGCACCCCGCCGTCACGGGCCCGGAGGGGGAAGACGTGGCCGGGCGTGACGATATCCTGGGGCCCCGAGCCCGGGTCGATGGCGACCTTGACGGTCTGGGCGCGGTCCGAGGCGCTGATGCCGGTCGTCACGCCCTCGCGGGCTTCGATGCTGACGGTGAAGGCCGTGTGGTATGGGCTCTGGTTGTTGGCCGACATCATCGGCAGCCCCAGTCGCCGCACCCGCTCGTCGGTGAGCGTCAGGCAGATGAGCCCGCGGCCGTGGGTGGCCATGAAGTTGATGGCTTCCGGCGTGACGGCGTCGGCCGCGAGGGTCAGGTCGCCCTCGTTCTCGCGGTCTTCATCGTCGACCAGGATCACCATGCGCCCGGCGCGGATGTCTTCGATGGCGAGCTCGACCCGCTTGAGCGGGTCGGGATGCATGACGTCGAATGCCACGGTTGCTCCAGGTGGGGACGGTGACGGGCTCAGCTTCGGCCGCCGCGGGGAGGTGGCGAGAAGCCCAGGGCCACGAGCCGCTCGCGGGTCAGTCCCGTGGATGCGGACGGACCCCTAGCCCGGTCCGACGCGTCGGGCCCGCCGGTCGACAGCAGGCGGGCGACGTAGCGGGCGAGCAGGTCGACCTCGAGGTTGACCCGGGTGCCCGCGCCGTAGCCGGCGGCCGCGGTGTGCTCGGCGGTGAACGGGACGAGGTTCACGCGAAAGGCGTCGCCGCGCAGCTCGTTGACGGTGAGGCTGACGCCGTCGATGCAGACGCTGCCCTTCTCGGCGACGAAGCGCAGCACGTCGGCGGGGGCCGCCACCCACACCACGACGCTCTCCTGGTCGCGGCGGCAGCTCTCCACCCGGCCCACGGCGTCCACGTGACCGCTGACGATGTGACCATCGAGGCGGTCGCCCAGGCGCAGCGCCCGCTCGAGGTGCAGCGGAGCGCCGACCGGCAGGCGGCCCAGGGTCGTGCGCGCGAGCGTCTCGGCGCCGGCGGCCACGACGAAGCCCCCGCCGCGATCACCAGCCGGGGTCAGCTCCTCAACCGTCAGGCAGGCGCCCATGACGGCGATGGAGTCGCCGAGCTTGACCCGCTCGCCCGGACCCGCCGCACCCGCACCACCCAGCGGCAGGCCACAGGCGATCTCCAGCGTGTGGCCCCGGCCGCGCGGGCGGCGGGCGACCAGCCGGCCGACGTCTTCTACGATCCCGGAGAACACGGCGGCTCCAGGATCAGCTCGAGATCGTCACCGTGCCGGCGGACGTCGACCAGCGACAGGCCCGGTGCGGCGTCGAGGCTGTAGGGTGCGCCGCCGATCCACCCCGGACCGCCGGCGAGCAGCTTGGGCGCGACGAAGAGGTGGACGCGGTCGACGAGACCGGCGTCCAGCAGGCTGCGGTGCACCTGGGCGCCGCCCTCCACCAGGACGGTCTGGAGTCCGCGACGGGCCAACTCCTGCAGGACCGCGACGAGGTCGAGCCCGGCGTCCGTGTGTGACACGCGGACGACGTCGGCCGGCAGGTCTGCAACCTCGGGCGCGTGCTGGCTGGCGAAGACGAGCGGCCGGAGCCCTGCGCGCAGCACCCGAGCGTCGGGCGGGCAGCGGAGCATGGAGTCCAGCAGGACGGGGCGAGCGTTGCGGCCGCCCTCGATGCCCCGCGTCGTGAGCGAGGGGTCGTCGGCGAGCAAGGTGCCCCGCCCCACCATGACGGCGTCGCAGCGGTCGCGGAGGGCGTGGCCGGCGGCCCGGGCCTGGGGGCCGGTGATCCACTGGCTGCGGCCATCTGCGGCCGCGATGCGGCCGTCCAGGGTGATGGCCGCCTTGAGCACGACCGCCGCCCGCCCGGTCTCCTGCGCCCGCAGGAAGCCGAGGTTGAGCGCCCGACAGGCGGCTTCCTCCACGCCGACCACGACGTCGACACCAGCCTGGCGCAGGATGCTGATCCCCTCCCCGCTGACCCGCGGATCGGGATCCACCATGCCCACGACGACGCGGTGCACGCCGCTGGCCAGGATCGCGTCGGTGCAGGGCGGCGTCCGCCCGTGGTGGCAGCAGGGCTCCAGGTTGACGTACATCGTCGCCCCCGGCGCGCGGCCGGCGACCTTCGAGAGAGCGTCGACCTCTGCGTGGGCCAGCCCCGGTGCGTGGTGCCAGCCCTCGGCGATGACGGCGCCGTCGGCGACGATCACCGCGCCCACCATGGGGTTCGGAGCCGTGCGTCCCTCCGCCTGCGCCGCCAGCTCCAGGCAGCGACGCATCATGGTGGCATCGACGGCGTCCGGCGACAGCGCCCCCGGGGCTCGCAGGGGGGCGCTCACTCGTCTCCTCCCGGGGCGTCGCTTTCAGCGGCAACGACGGGATGATCCGTGGAGGCTGCGTCTGGATGGAGCCAAGGCTGCAGCAGCTCCTGGAATTCCGAGGGCGTCTGCACGTCCAGGTAGACGCTGGCAAAGCGCAGGTAGGCCACCTTGTCCAGCGACTTGAGCACGTCGAGCAGACGGTGACCGATGTCGGCGCTGCTGATCTCGGCGCCCGCCGTCATCACGCCCTGTTCCACCCGTGCTGCGGCTTCTTCCAGCGCTTCCGCCGACACAGGCCGCTTGCGACAGGCCAGCCGCAGCCCGGCCAGCACCTTGTCGCGGCTGAAGGGTTCCCGCTTGCCGTCAGCCTTGACGACCAGCGGCAGCCGCAGCTCGATGCGCTCGAAGGTGGTGAAGCGGTGCCCGCACGCCTGGCAGGCGCGGCGGCGGCGGATGCCGTCGCCGGACGCGCGGGTGTCGACCACCCGGCAGTCGTCGTGCTGGCAGACCGGACAGATCACGCGGGCATCTCCAGGGCCGAGCCTTCCCGCCGCGGGTAGACCGGGAAGGCACGGCAGAGCTCGTCGACCGCCCCACGGACGCGGGCCGCGACAGCGTCATCGTGCGGTTCGGCGACCACGTCGGCGATGAGATCGGCGACCAGCCGGCTCTCGGCGAGGCCGAGCCCGCGAGTCGTCATGGCGGGCGTCCCGACGCGGACACCGGAGGTGACCATGGGGCTGCGCCGTTCGCCGGGCACGGTGTTCTTGTTGACCGTGATGCCGACCCGGCCCAGCGCTTCTTCGGCGTCCTTGCCGGAGATCGGTGCGTCGCTCAGGTCGAGCAGCATCAGGTGGTTGTCGGTGCCGCCGCTGACCAGGGACAGCCCCCGCGCGAGGAGCTGGTCGGCCATGGCCGCGGCGTTGTCGACGACCTGCTGGGCGTAGGCGGCGAAGGAGGGCTGCAGCGCTTCGCCGAAGGCCACGGCCTTGGCGGCGATCATGTGCATCAGCGGGCCGCCCTGGGTGCCGGGGAAGACCGCCGAGTTGATGGCCTTCATGTGCCGCCGCTGCGCCATGATCATGCCGCCCCGGGGGCCGCGCAGGGTCTTGTGGGTGGTCGTCGTGACGACGTCACAGGCGGGGAAGGGGTTGTCGTGGACGCCGCCGGCGACGAGGCCGGCGATGTGGGCGATGTCCGCCATGAGCACGGCACCCACTTCGTCGGCGATCTCGCGGAAGGTCCCGAAGTGGATCGTCCGCGGGTAGGCGCTGGCGCCACAGACGATGATCTTCGGCCGCTCCCTGCGGGCCACGTCGCGGACCTCGTCGAAGTCGATGCGGCCGTCCATGCCGAGGTGGTAGTGCACGGCGCGGTACAGCTTGCCCGACGAGTTGACCGGCGAGCCGTGCGTCAGGTGCCCGCCGTGCGACAGGTCGAGGCCCAGGAGGGTGTCGCCGGGCTCGATCATCGCGAGGTAGGCGGCGCTGTTGGCCTGGGCGCCGGCGTGCGGCTGGACGTTGACGCCGATGTCGCAGGTGGGCGCGCCCTTCTCGTCCACCGGCATGAAGAGCTGCCGGGCCCGCTTGCGGGCGAGGTTCTCGACGGCGTCGACGTGTTCGCAGCCGCCGTAGTAGCGGTGCCGGGGCAGGCCCTCGGCGTACTTGTTGGTGAGCACGCTGCCGGCGGCTTCGAGGACGGCTTCCGAGGCGTAGTTCTCGGACGCGATGAGCTCGAGATCGAGCTGCTGACGGTGTAGTTCCGCAGTGATGGCGGCGTGGACCGCCGGATCCCGAGAGGCGAGCAGCGAGGAAGAGGCGGTCATCACGAGGCTCCTGAGAGATCAGCGCGCCGGGTTTGCGCCCTGGGGCGCGGGACCGGAGCGAGGCGACGGCGGCGCGCCGCTACTGGGCGAGGGCGTCGATCTTGTCGACCCGCCGCTGGTGGCGGCCACCCTCGAAGTCCGCCGCGAGCCAGGCATCGAGGATGTCCAGAGCCAGGCCCTGGCCGACGACTCGCTGGCCCAGGCACAGGACGTTTGCGTCGTTGTGTTGCCGGGTCGCGTGGGCCGAGAACGTATCCGAGACCACGGCGGCCCGCACTCCGGCGAGCTTGTTGGCGGCGATGGACATGCCGACCCCGGTCCCGCAGACCAGCAGCCCCTGATCGGCGTCGCCGGCCTGCAGGGCGCGACCGACGGCCGCGGCGAAGTCGGGGTAGTCGCAGCTCTCCAGGCTGTGGGTGCCCACGTCGTGGACGTCGTGCCCCCGGCTGCGGAGGTGCTCGACGAGCACCAGCTTGAGGTCGTAGCCAGCGTGGTCGGAACCGACGACGAAGCGCATGCGCTCTCCAAGGGTGTGCCGCCGTGCTCAGCCGTAGCGCTTCAGCACGATGCAGGCGTTGGTGCCTCCGAAGCCGAAGGCGTTGCTGACGGCGACGCGCAGGTCAGCCCTGCGGCCCTGTCGGGGGACATAGTCGAGATCGCAGCCCTCGCCCGGGGTGTCCAGGTTGGCCGTCGGCGGAACGAAGCCCTGCTGGAGGGCCTTGACGCAGAGCACGGCTTCGAGCCCGCCGGCCGCGCCCAGCAGGTGGCCGGTGACCGACTTGGTCGAGGAGACCGCGAGGCGATCGGCGTGCGCGCCGAAGACCGTGCGGATGGCGGCGGTCTCGGCGACGTCGTTCTGGGGCGTGCTGGTGCCGTGGGCGTTGACGTAGTCGACGTCTTCAGGCGACAGCCCGGCGCTGTCCAGCGCCAGCTTCATGCAGCGCGCGGCACCCTCGTGCCCGTCCGGCGGTGCCGTGACGTGGTGGGCGTCCGAGGTCAGCGCGTAGCCGACGAGCTCGGCCAGCGGCGTCGCCCCGCGTGCAAGGGCGTGGTCGAGCGCTTCGAGCACGACGATGCCGGCCCCCTCGGCCATCACGAAGCCGTCGCGATCGGCGTCGAAGGGCCGGCTGGCGGCCGCCGGGTCGTCGTTGCGCTTCGACAGGGCGCGCATCATGGCGAAGCCGGCCATCCCGAGCGCACCGAGGGGCGCTTCGGCCCCTCCGGCGACGACGAGATCAGCGTCGCCCGTGCGGATCACCCGCCAGGCTTCCCCGATGCTGTGGTTGCCGGTGGCGCAGGCGGTGCAGACCGCCAGGCTGGGCCCCCGCGCCCCCACCCGGATCGACACGGTGCCGGTCGCGAGGTTGCCCAGTGAGCGCACCAGGAAGAAGGGCGAGACCCGCCGATAGCCGCGGGCGTGGAAGCTGCGGGCCTGGTCTTCGATCGAGGTGATGCCCCCGATCCCCGACCCGATGTAGACGCCGGCACGGTCCCCGAGCGGCAGCGCGTCGGCGAGGCCCGCGTGGCGGACGGCTTCGCCCGACGCCGCGATGGCGAACTGGGTGAACCGGTCCAGCCGCTTCAGCTCATGCGCATCGGCGACCGTGGTGGGGTCGAAGCCCCAGGCCTGGCCGCCAAAGCGAACCGGCAGGTCGGACGCATCGAAAGCGGTGATCGCCCCGATGCCCGATCTGCCGGTGGAGACGGCATCCCAGGTCGTGCGGACATCGAGCCCGCAGGGGCTCACGGCACCGAGGCCGGTGACGACGACGCGCCGCACGCGCACCCCTGGGAGAGCTTGTCGTCGTCAGCCGAGCTGGCTGTTGACGTAGTCGATGGCGTCCTGGACCGTGGTGATCTTCTCGGCTTCTTCGTCCGGGATCTTGATGTCGAATTCGTCTTCGATGTGCACGACCAGCTCGACGATGTCGAGGCTGTCCGCCCCGAGGTCATCGATGAAGGAGGCGTCCGGCGTGATCTCTTCGATCTTGACGCCAAGGGACTGGTGGACGAGCTCCTTGAGCTTCTGGATCGTGGCTTCCTTGTCCGCCATGGGGGGCTCCGGCAGGTGGGAGGTGCAGGGAGGAGCGGCGGCTGGCAACCCGCCGAGGCGATGGCCACTATTGCAGGCCCCCGGGCGTGGCAAGAGCGGCGAAGCCACCGGCCGGTCGCGCCTCAGGCCACCTGCAGAGCGTCGCGGAGACCGTCGATCAGCCCCTCGTCTACGCAGCGGGCGGCGTAGCGGACCGCGCTGCACACCGCCTGCGCATCCGAGCGCCCGTGCCCCACGACGACCACGCCGTCCACCCCGAGGAGCAGCGCGCCCCCGAGCGAGGACGCGTCCGTCCGCTGGCGGATCCGCCGCAGCGCCGGGCGTAGCAGCCACGCGCCAGCGCGCGCCGAGCGGTGGGCGAGGATCTCCTCGCGCACGATGTGGGTCACCACGGCGGCGGTCGCTTCGACGGTCTTGAGCATGATGTTGCCCACGAAACCGTCGCAGACGAGCACATCGCAGCTCCCCTGGAAGGCCGCGGTGGGTTCCACGTTGCCGACGAAGTGGACGCCGGAGGCAGCGACGAGCGGCGCCGCCTTCTGGACACGGTCGTCGCCCTTGCCGGGCTCTTCGCCGTTGCTGAGCAGCCCGACCTTCGGTGTCTGCACCCCCCGCACGCAGCGGGTGAACGCGCTGCCCATCACCGCGAACTGGGCGAGGTGCGCCGGACGGCAGTCGACGTTGGCGCCGAGATCGAGGAGCGTCAGGTGGCCGCCGTCGGCCCGGGGCACGACCATGGTGATGGCGGGTCGGTCGACGCCGGGCAGCCGCCCCAACCCGAACAGGGCCGCGGCCATGGTCGCGCCGGTGTTGCCGCAGCTCACCGCCGCAGCCGCGCGCCCCTCCGCCACCAGTCGCATGGTCACGGCGACGCTGGGAGCGGGCCGGGCCCGGACCGCCTGCGCGGGGCTGCACTCCCCCATGTCCACGGCAGTGGCACAGTGGTGCACCGGGATGTCGACGTCGCTGGGCAGCAGCGGCCGCACGCGGGCTTCATCGCCGACCACCAGCACGCGCAGCCCGCCCCGCACCGCTTCTGCGGCGCCGGCGACCACGACATCGGGGGCCTGATCCCCGCCCATCGCGTCGAGGGCGATCACGGGGCCGGCAGACACCGGTGTCAGCCCTGACGACCCTCGGTCACCTGGGTGCCACGGTACTTGCCGCACTCGAGGCAGACGTGGTGGCGCAGCTTGGGCGCGCCACAGGACTCGCAGACGTCGACGGCCGCGGTGGCCTTCAGGGCGTGGTGCGAGCGGCGCATCCGCTTGCGGGTCTTGGACGTACGCTTCTTGGGAACTGCCATGGGGGGGGCCCTCGGGTCCCGTCGGGGAATCAGGGTGGAGCGCGCGGGACGGTGGAGACTGGTGGCAGTCCGCGACGTCACCGGCGCGTGGCACGACCGACCGGTCGCGCCGAACCGGCTGCTGCTATTCCGGCAGCCGCAGGTTGGCGAATGGATTCTGCCGGGTGAGGTCCGGGCCCTCGTCCTGGTCGGGCAGGCTGCAGGTCCAGGGCTCGCCGATCTGCTCGACGTCGGCGTCGGTACAGCGCACCCGCGCCGGCATCCACAGGGCGAGCTGCTCCATCAGGACGTCGGTCAGGTCGAGCTGCTTGCCGTCAAAGAAGCCGATGTCCAGCTCGGACTCGTGCAGGACTCGGTCCTCGGCCAGCGCCGGGTGCGGCGTGGGCTCGTAGATCAGCTCGACAACGCCGCCGACGAGGACCCGGACGGGGCCACCACAGCGGTCGCAGTCGCGGGTGACGGAGGCTTCAGCCGTCCCGCTCACCCGCACGACCTCGGCGATGCGCTCGATGTGGAGCTCGGCGGCCAGGCCGGAGACATCGCCATCGAGGGCCTGGGTCGCCGCGGACAACGCCCAGGCGTCGCCCTGCCCGAGCTGGACGTCACGCCCGTCTTCGGGCAGCTCGTCGACCTTGATGCGCATGTCGGCTCCGGCTCGTCAGAGACTGGGACGAGCACGGGCAGCTAGTCGCCCGCAGCACCGCGGTCAAGGAGGGACGCGGGGCTCGACCGGCTCAGGGCAGGGTGAGCAACGGCCGGGGCGCAAGCTCGGAGTGGGGGCAGGCGCGGGTACAGTGCGCGATGGCGTCGAGGTGGGGGCCCGCCGTGGCCCAGGCCACGGTCAAGTCGGTGCCGGCGAGATCGAGGGTGATGAGGTCCTTGAAGGGACAGCAGCACAGGCCCCCCTGCGCATGCAGCTCGAGGCGCTCGCCACCCACCGTGCAGCGCCACCGGCGGCGGCGCGCGGGTGCCTGTGCCCGTGGCATGCCGGGCCCGCCGTCGGAGCTGGCCGCCATGGCGTGCAGCTCCTGGATCAGGGCGGGCGGCGTCCGGTCGAAGCCCGCCGCCAGTTCTTCGAGGGCATCGAGGGCCTCGGGATCGGCCGGCATGCCCACCGACCGCCAGGGAGCCTCGACGCGGAAGCCGTCCGCCCCCGCCTGACGGGCCCAACCGACGACGGCCCGCAGCTCTGAAGCGGCCGGGCCACGCCACGGCTGGACAACCTCGATCTGCCCGGGGGCACCCCGTTCGTCACGGGCCCGCACCAGCGCCCGGACCGCACCGACCGCGTCGTCCAGCTCTCCACCGACCACGGCGCGGTGGGCCTCGGCCGACACTCCCCCGACGCGGACGCGCGCGAGCTGCAGGCCCCGGTCCCACAGCTCGCGGGCCTTGTCGAGGTCCACGCCGGCACCGTCGGTGAGGAGCACCGTGCGGCAGTCGAGGCGGTGGGCAAAGCGCACCAGCTCTGCGGCGAGGAAGCCACCGCTGGTCCGCGGTGCCCAGACGGTCACCTCCACCGGGCCGAGCCAGTCGACGGCCTGGACGATCAGCCCATGCCAGCGAGCCGGAGAGAGCGCGGGACGGTCCGCCATCCGTTCCGGGCGATCGCCGTCGTCGAGGCGAAGCACGAGGCGGGCGGGCTCGACGCGCGTCGGCGCGCCGCCTGCCCTGCGTGCCGCCAGCCTACGCCGCGCGGCCCGCAGAGCGGCGTGCTGTTGCTGCAGGCTGTTCATCGACGGTCCGAGCACGAGGGGAGGGGCGGTGGCAGTGGCCGGCACATATACTGGCGTGCCGTCGGCGATCCCGGCCAGGCGCCGGCGTCCTAGCCCACCGGAGGGTCCGTGTCCGCACCCGCCCCACAACCCCGCACAGCCCTCGCAGCGCTGGCCCTGCTGGCGCTCAGCGGCTGTCCGCTGCTGGACGCCGGCGACCGCGAAGCGGCGTCCTACGTCGAACAGATGCAGCCGATCTTCGCCCAGAACATGGAGCTGACCCGCGAGTTCGTCGACGTGGCGACCGAGGTGAAGAAGGGCGAAGCCCAGCCCGCCGACATCGCCCGGCGCTTCGAAGAGCAGCTCGTGCCCCAGGCGACGGCGCTGCGTGACGCCGTGAGCACCATCCACCCCGACGACGAGACGCTGGCAGCGACCCACGCCGGCCTGGCGTCGGCGTGGACCGGCCGAGTCGAGGTCTATGCCGAGCTGCACCGCGCCTGGGGTGCGGGCGATCTGGCGGCCTTCGACGCGGCGACGCGGCGGAACCTCAAGCTCAAGGGCGCCGAGGAGCGCTACCTCATCGACGTCAACCGCTGGCTGGCGGAGCACGACCAGGCCCTCGACCCGTATCCGTGAGAGCGTCGGTGCGCGCGGAAGAGTCCGCGTGCCGACGAGGCCCGAAACACCAGGGAGGGGACGTGTGGCAGGCGACGCAATAGGCAGGCGCCCCGCTCCGGAGACCGCATGCGCCTTCGCTTCGCCCCCTCGCCCACCGGCCACCTCCACATCGGCGGTGCCCGCACCGCGCTGTTCAATTTCCTGCTGGCGCGACGCCACGACGGCGTCTTCCTGCTGCGGATCGAAGACACCGACCAGGTGCGCAGCAAGCCCGAGTACGAAGCGGAGATCCTCCGCGACCTGCGCTGGCTGTCGCTGACCTGGGACGAGGGCCCCGAGGTCGGGGGGCCGCGCGGGCCCTACCACCAGATGCAGCGGCTGGACCGCTACGGGCCCTACATCGACCAGCTCCTCGCCGAGGGCAAGGCCTACCGCTGCAACTGCAGCACCGAGCGCATCCAGGAAGGGCGGGAAGCGCTCCAGGCGGCCGGCAAGAAGCCCATGTACGACCGCCACTGCCGCGACCTGGACCTGGGGCCGGACTGCGGCGATCACGTGGTTCGACTCAAGGCCCCGCTCCAGGGCAGCACGGCCTTCGACGACCACGTCCGGGGCCACGTCGAGGTCGACAACGCCGAGCTCGACGACCTCGTGATCCGGCGCAGCAACGGCCTGCCGCCCTACAACATGGTGGTCGTGGTCGATGACCACGAGATGGGCATCACCCACGTCGTGCGGGGCGAGGACCACATCAACAACACCCCCAAGCAGGTGCTGATCTACCGGGTGCTCGGCTGGGAGCCGCCGCAGTTCGCCCACGCCCCGCTCATCCTGGGGCCGGACGGCAGCCGCCTGAGCAAGCGCCACGGCGCCGTCAGCGTGGGTGCCTACCGCGACGAGGGCTACCTCGCCGAGGCGCTCCTCAACTACCTGGTGCGCCTGGGGTGGTCGCACGGCGACGACGAGGTCTTCAGCCTCGACGAGCTGATCGCGGTGTTCTCGCTCGACGGGATCACCAAGGCCGGCGGCCGCTGGGATGTCGACAAGCTGCGCTGGCTGAACCAGGTGTGGATGAAGCGCCTCGACCCCGCCGACCTCGCCGAGCGCGCCCGGCCCTTCCTGCTGCGCGCGGGTGCCGACCCCGCACTCATCGACCACCGCCTGGTCGACGCCGTCGTGACCGTGCGCGAGCGCGCCCACACCCTCGTCGAGCTGGGTGAAGCCGCGCGCTTCTACTTCGTGCCGGACGACGCGCTGGCCTGGGACGACAAGGCCGTCAAGAAGCACATCAAGGCCAGCACCCGGCCGATCCTCGACGGGCTGCTCGCCGTGCTGCGGGGGGTCGACGACTGGAATCAGGCGGGCCTCGAGGCCGCGGTCAAGCCGTGGGTGGAAGCCGAGGGCATCAAGCTCGGCAAGGTCGCCCAGCCCGTCCGTATCAGCCTGACGGGCCGGGGCGTAGGCCCCGGCCTCTGGGAGATGCTGGCGGCCATCGGCCGGGACGTGGCGCTGCGGCGGATCGGCGTGGGCCGCGACAAGGCGGCGGCCCGCGAGGCCGCGGCGACCGGCGGTTGATCGGCCGCCGCGCGCAGCCTCGAGCGGCGTGCACTTCGTGCCTTGCGCGCCCTGAGGGCGCTCGTTAGAGGCGCAGCCGTTGCTGGGCCGTGGTGTAATTGGCAACACGTTGGGTTCTGGCCCCAAAGAGTCCAGGTTCGAGCCCTGGCGGCCCAGCCATCTTCCCCCCCTCGCCGAGTCTTGACAGCGTCGACCGACCCTCGTTAAGCACGCGGCTCCCGCTCCCATCGTCTAGCGGTCAAGGACACCGGCCTCTCACGCCGGAGACACGGGTTCGATTCCCGTTGGGAGTACCACCTGAACCCCGCACCACTCGGTGCGGGGTTCTGGCGTT
>CAZRFD010000065.1:0-37595 GCA_964599085.1 uncultured Enterobacterales bacterium
GGCGCGAGCTTCCGCGACCTCGATGTCTACTACTGCGTGGAGGAGTGATGCTGACTCGGATCCTGAAGCCTCGGCCGTCGGCTATGGTCGCTGTGACGATGACTGCGGCGCTGCTCAGCGCCTGCCACCGCGGCGGGCCGCTGTGTGATCTCTTCCCGCTGTACTGCCCGGAAAGCGCTGGGACCACGACCTGGACCTGCACCTACGACGGGGCCGAGGGGACCGGTGACAGCGAATGCTCGGCGACGGTGCAGCTCTTCTGGGCCCTCTGCGACGCCGGGTCCATGGCCACCGAAGACGAGGTGCGCGCGGGCATGGAGTGCACCGAGGGCGACACCGGGTCGCCCTGACCTGGGGGCGCCCGCAAGCTCGCGCCGGGGCGCGTGCCTCCACCCTGCGCGTGCGTGGACGAGCCCGATCCCATGTCCGCCGATGACATGCGGTCAGGATCCGGTGGTTGATGCCTCGCCCCGGCGATCCTGACCGGATCGCGGACAGGATCGGCCAGGTGAGGCCTCGCCCTCCCGATCTTGACCGCAAACCGGTCAGGATCCGGTGGTTGATGCCTCGCTCCGGCGATCCTGACCGCCGCTCCGCCCTGCGACGATGCCAGTCCGCGCGGCACGCCCGGCCCACCCACCGCCGATGCCGAGGACGCCGCCGATCTGCCAGGAGCGTCGAACGCGCGACCGCGGCATGATGGAGCCGCCCGGCCCCTTCGCGCCGGGTAGCCTCCTCTCCTCGCAGAAACGCTTTCCGTTCTTCGGCGCTGAGGTGTCGAACGGAGTGGAGCCCGACATGCCGCCAGCCCCCGGAGAGCTCGAAGCCCTGTACCAGCGGTACGGGCACGTGATCTTCCACCGCTGTCGGCGGATCCTGGGCAACGAGGAGGACGCCGTGGACGCCGTGCAGGAGACCTTCGCGCGGGTGCTCGTGCACTACGACGAGTTCCGGCAGGAGGCTTCGCCGCTGACCTGGATGTACCGGATCTCGACCAACCTCTGCCTCAACCAGGTGCGCAACCGCACCGGCCGCGCCGACAAGCGCCGCGAGCACAAGGCGCTCGTCGGTGCCATCGCGGGGAGCGTGGCCGGCGCCCATGAGTGGGAGCGGCTGCACACCGTGCGCCGCCTGCTGGCGGACACCGACGCGCAGACCCAGGCCATCGTCGTCCACCTGTACTTCGACGACATGACGAAGGAGCAGACGGCGAAGCTGGTGGGCCTGTCGGTCCCCACCGTCCGCAAGCGGCTCGACGCCTTCCTCGCCCGCGCCCGCCGCCTGCTCGACGACGACCGGGTCCAGCTCGCCGCCGTCCTCGGCGTGCTGCTGCTGGCGTCGATGGTGCTGCGATGAGCGCCCGCCTGCCCGACCTCAACGACGGCCGCCGCCTGTCGCGCCTCGACCTCGACCGCCGCCTCACCGGTGAGCTGCCCGCCGAACTGCACGGCCCCGAAGCCGATCAGCTCCGGGCCCACCAAGCCGAGCTGGCGGAGAGCCACGCAGCCCTGCCGCCCTTCGATCTCGCCGCCATCGAGGCGCGGGCTACGCGGGTCGAGGAGGAGGGCCACGCCGCCGACGAACCCGGTGGCGCCGAGGTGATCTCCCTGTTCGGGCGCCGCCGCCTCTCTCCCCTGGCCGTCGTCGCCCCGCTGCTCGCCGCGGCCCTGGTGCTGTTGTCGGTCCGCCTGCCGCCGCCGTCGCACTACGCCGGCACCAAGGGCAGCGTCGGCGTCGAGGTCTACGTCCAGCGCGACGATGGCGCGGCGCGGGTGCACAACGGCGACATCCTGCACGAGGGCGACCGGATCCGCTTCGCCACCCGGGCCGACGGCTACGAAGACGTCGTCGTGCTGTCGGTCGACGGTGCTGGCATCGTCAGCGTCTTCTACCCCGACGATGCCGACGCCGACCCGCTGCCCGTGCCGCCCTTCGCCCGGCAGCTCCTGCCCGACGCCATCGAGCTGGACGACGCCGTGGGTCCCGAGCTCTACGTCGCCGTCTACGGTGCCGGTGACACCGCGGCCGCCATCGAGCTGGTCGGCGACGCCTGGCAGTCCGGTGGTGCGGATGCTGTCGCCGCCCTGGCCCGGACCGTGCCCGGCGTGGCCGTCCTGTCGGTGGAGAAGCAGCCATGAGCCCTTCGCCCCTCCGCTCTCTCGCCATCGTGGGGGTGGCGCTGCTGCCGCTGACCGCCCGGGCCGACGTCCGCCGCGTGGCCATCGTCGCCGCCAACAACGACGGCGGCATGGTCTACCGCCCGCTGTACTTCGCCGAGGACGACGCCGAGAAGATCGAGGACGTCCTGGTCAGCGTCGGCGGCTACGCCGACAGCGACGTCTCCCTCGTCCTGCCGGCCACTCGCGCCCGGGTGGAAGACGCCTTCGCCGACGCCCGGCGGCGGGTGCAGCTCGCCCACAGCGACGGCGACGACGTGGTCTTCCTGTTCTACTACTCCGGACACGGCGACGAAGAGCAGCTCCTGATGGGCGACAGCAACCTGACCTACGCCAATCTCGAGGAGCTGCTGGCCGGAACCGGCGCCGACGTGCGCCTGGCCTTCCTCGACGCATGCAACTCGGGGGCGGCGGCCCGCAGCAAGGGCGGCAGCCGCGTGCCCGCCTTCGACGTCGACCTCGCAGAGCGCCTCGACACCCGCGGCACGGTCGTCATCACGTCGTCGTCGGGGGACGAGGCCAGCCAGGAGTCCGACGAGATCGGGGGTTCCTACTTCACCCACTTCCTCGCCAGCGGGCTGCTGGGTGCGGCCGACGCCGACGCCGACGGGCGGGTGACCCTGACGGAAGCCTACGCCCACGTCTACGACGAGACCGTGATCCACACGGCGACCAGCCGCATCGGCGCCCAGCACCCGACGTTTTCCTGGGAGCTGGCCGGCGAGGGTGACCTCGTCCTCGCCGAGCTGGACCCAGCGCGGGCCGTGCTGGAGCTGCCGGCCGATCGCGGCGGCGTCTACGCCATCTTCGACGTGCAGCGCCGCGCCTACATCGCCGAGGTCTCCTCGGATGAAGCCGCCCGCCGCCTGCACCTGCGCCCGGGGCGCTACCAGGTCCAGCAGCGCTTCCCGACCATGCTCACCGTGGCCGATCTCACCGTGGGCGACGGTGACCGGGTGAGCCTCGACGACCTGCAGTTCCGCCCGCTGGAGTACGAGGACAACCTGGCCAAGGGCGCTATCGACGCACGGATCCGTCGTGCTCGAATGCCCGACAGCTCGGTGCGCCTCGCGGTGGGCTCCATGGGGGCCGACCAGGCGGTGGTCCGCTCCGCCTACCTGCCGGAGTTCGCCGTCGGCGGGGGGAGCTGGCGCATCGGCTGGCGTGACGGCCGCTGGCTCTCTGTCGACCTGCTGGCCGGCGGGGGAGGAGACGCTCTGCTCGTCGACGACGTGCTCAGCATCCCCACCGACGTGGCCGGCACCACCGTCGGCGTCGGCGCCGGCTACGCCACGGCTCCCCGGCTGTTCCAGGCCGGCGTCGGCCTGCGGGCCGACCTGCTGTGGCTGCAGCGCAGCTTCGACCCGGCCCAGGGCATCGACGCCCAGCACCTCGTCACCGTCACGCCGGGCCTCGACCTGTGGGCCGGCATGCACCTGCGCCGCTTCGAGCTGGAGCTGGCCTGGCGCGAGCTGATCGTTGCCCAGGGGCTCGACGACGCGGTCCGCTCCTTCAGCATGCACCAGCTCCTGCTCAGCGCGGGGTACCGGTTCTGATGCTCCCCCTCCTCTTCCTGGCCTGCAGCGGCGACCTGTCCAACCAGCTCTTCGACGAAGACGCCGCCTTCGCCGCGGCCCTGCCCGACGCCGACCAGCTCACCCTCAGCTCTCCAGGAGACCCCGGCAGTGTCTCGGACGCCGCCGCCGAGCTGTTCTCGCTGACCGTGGGGACCCTGGCCGGTGGCCAGCAGGTGCTCGACGGCATCACGTCCATGACCGCCGAGGTGCTCGCCACCCCGCCGACCGAGCGGGGCGAGGACTACCGGGTCTGGGGCCCCGTCCCCTCCGACGACAACCCCGATCTCTTCCTGCGCATCGAGATGAGCCGCTCGTCGACCGGCTCGGCCTACACCTACGCCCTGCAGGTCGCCGAGACCTCGGCCGGACCGTGGTGGGAGCTGGTCAGCGGCACCCACCTCGCCGGGCTCGACGACGTCGCCCTCGGAACCGGCAGCATCGAGCTGCTGGATCTGACGACCGGTGACCAGCTCCTGGTCGACTACGACCTGCAGGCGCTGCGCAGCGTCCACATGGAGCAGGTCGACGGCGGACAGCCCAGTCTGCAGTGGACCTGGAGCGAGCACGACGACGGGGGCGGCGGCCTGAGCTACGACCAGCCGGCCGACGCCATCGGCAAGCTCTCCAGTGTCGGCGCCACCGATCTCAGCGTTGAGACGACCTGGCTGCCCGACGGCGCCGGCCGCGGTGTCGCCCGGCTGTCCGGCGGCGCCTACGCTGGCAGCGACATCGAACTGCTGCAGTGCTGGGACACGTCGGGAAGCGCGACCTGGTCCTGGGACAGCATCGGCTACACCGAGCCCCTCGGCGACGAGTCGGCCTGCGCGCTGTAGGGCACCGGTTCGGCGCCCAATCTTTTTCTTTCGGTTTTCTTCCGGTGGTGGGTCCAACTGAGCGGAACCAAGCCACCCCCAAACGGAGCCCACCATGACCCGCGCCCTCTCCCTCGCCGCTCTCCTCGCCCTGACCGCCTGCGCCGTCGACGGCAGCTCCACCACCGGCGACGACGACCTCGACGCCCTGGTCCAGGTGCTCCCCGACGACCGCGTGCTGGTCAACATGCCCACCGACGACAGCAGCGCGGAAGCCCGCGCCGAGCTCGGCGAGTGGTCGGAGTTCTACCTGGCGACCGCCGACGCCACCGACAACGTCAACAGTCTGATCCGCAGCGTGCTGCGTACCGTCGACGCCGTCGTCCACACGCCGCCCTCGGCCTTCGATCGCGAAGCGCAGGCCGCGGCCTGGGGCCCGTTCAGCGACACGCTGGACCCCGTCGACACCATGCTCTACGTCGAACGTGACTCCGACAGCGGCCAGTACACCTGGGTCTTCGTCCAGAAGTCCAAGGGCGTGGACGACGCTGAGTACATCCCGGTGATCGCTGGCGAGGTCGACGCTGGCGCGACGCGCACCGACAGCACCGGGCGCTTCGTCATCGACTTCACCCAGATGCACGAGCTCGATCCGACCACCGACCAGCTCGGCGTGTTCTGGAGCGAGTACGACATCGCCCCCGACCTGGTGAGCGCCACGGCCGCCGTGGACGAGTGGCAGAACCTGCTCATCGACGATCAGCCGAACCAGGCGGCCTACGCCTACGCCCAGACCCCCGAGGGCGACGGCCACATGGACCTCGCGTGGCAGGGCGACTACCTGGGCGACGGCGTGCTGGACGTCTACGTGCTGCGCTCCCGCTGGGACGCCACCGGGGCGGGCCGCGGCGACGCCGTGCTGGCCGAGGGCGGCGAGGAGCTGGCGGGCGCGGCCACCGAGTGCTGGGACGACAGCTTCTCGCTCGTCTACCGGGTCGACACCTGGGAGGGGAGCGTGGGCGAGGTCCACGACTGCGTGTTCACCGAGCCGGACTACGCCGAGTGAGCTGACTCGACGCCGCACCTGATCCGACCGCTCCTCCCGCCGGGAGGGGCGGTCTCGTCGTTTCGGGGTGGTTGCGCAGGGGAGGGAGGGGGCCGCTCCTGCCCGGTGGGAAGGGGGGGCGCCGAGCGTCAGTGCCGGAGCACCGCCCGGACCCTGGCGGCTCGCCCCCGCTGGCCGGCGGCGGCCGCGCTGCGGGCGGCATCGGCGACGAGATCCTCGACCTCGATGAGGCCGAGCCCGCTCTGGATCAGCAGGCGGCCGAGGTCGGCGAAGGCGAGGTCGAAGGCGGCCCAGTCGGCGCGGGTGGCGGCGATGTCCAGGGCCAGGGCGGCGGCGCGGGCGCGGAGCGCGACGCGCGTGGCCTGCGCTCCGCCGGCGGCGCGCAGGAGGCGCTCAGCCTCTGCAGCGTCGCCGCGCTGGAGCGCGAGGCGGGCGCGGCCCAGGCGGCAGTCAGCGGTCCGCGCGGAGCCCGCCCGGCCGTAGATGCGCTGGGCGCGGCGGTAGCGATGCTCGGCGGCGTCCAGCTCCCCCTGCAGGCGGGCGGCCTCGGCGCTGACCCGGAGGCAGTCGGCCTCTCCCTGGCGGTGGTGGAGCGCGCGGTAGCGGCCGATGGCGGTGGTCAGCAGCTCCAGGGCGAGGTCGGGGTCGTGGCGGTCGACGGCGACCTCTGCCAGGCCGAGCAGGCAGCTCGCCCGCTCGGCTTCGAGCCCCAGGGCGCCGAAGTACTCGGCGGCCTCGGCCCAGGACTCCTCGGCGGCGTCGAGGTCGCCGAGCGCTCGGTGCAGCGTGCCGGCGAGGCGCTGGCAGGCGCCCAGGTCGGGCACCGAGGCGTCCAGCCCGAGCAGCCGCCGGGCCTCGTAGAGGAGGCGCTGGGCGTCGGTGGGCAGGCCGCTGTCGACGGCGACCTCGGCCTGGACGAGGAGGGCGTGGGCCCGCAGCGTGCGTAGCTCGACCTTGTCCTTGTCGCGGGTGAGGGTGCGCGCGGCGAGGGCGGCGCGGCGGGCCTGGCGGCCGGCGTCGTCGATGCGCCCCTGTGCTGCGAGCGCGCGCGCCCGCAGCAGGATGGCGCGCGCGTGCGCGGTCCCGACAGCGTGGTTGGGCTGGGTCCGCAGGCAGGCGTCCAGCTCGGCCAACAGGGTCAGGGCGGCGGTCGGATCTCCGGCGGCGAGGCGGCCACGGGCCCCGGACTCCAGGAAGGGCAGGGCGGCCGCGGGCTCTCCGGCGGCGGCGAGGTGCCGGCCGATCCGCTCCTGGACCACCGGCGGGGGGGGAGAGGACGCTGCGGAGGGAGGGGCCCTCCGCTGATCGAGTGGCCCGGGGGCGTTCGCAGGGGCCTCCCTCGCATCATGGGTCGCGGGGCCGTCGCGGGCCAGGAGCATGCGGGCACAGGAGGCGTGGGCACCGGCCAGCCGGCCGGCCTCCTCGCACTCGCGCAGCACACTCTCGCGCACCATGCCGTGTGCCCAGCGCCACGACTGCTCGGTGCCGACCACCAGCCGCTCGGCGTCGAGGCGGGAGAACAGACCCGGCGGCAGCACCACACCGGCTTCGTTGCACACGTCGCGCCACTCGGTGCGCTCGACGGTCTCGCCGAGCGCGGCGGCCAGCTCGAGCGCCGGACGCGCGTCGGCTCCGGCATCGTCCAGCACGCCAGCGATGTGGTTGTGCCAGACCTCGTGCAGGTCGTCGGGCAGTCGCAGCGTCTCGCCCTCGGGCAGGCGCAGCCCAAGGCTGTGCTCCTCCAGCACGCCCCGCGCGATCCAGTCGCGGACCAGAGCCACGGTGAACAGAGGGTTCCCGCCGGTGCGGGCGGCGATGCGCTCGGCGAGGTCGACGTCGAAGCCGGCCAGCTCCCGGACGAAGCGCACGCGCCAGGCCGCCGGCAGCTCGCCCACCTCGATCTCCTGCAGGAGCCCCCGCGATGCCAGGTCGGTGAGGGCCTCGGCTGTGGCCGGGCGCTCGGCCAGCGCCTGCTCGCGCGCCGTCATCAGCAGGAGGATCGGCAGGCGCGGCGCCTGCTGCAGCAGGCTGCTGACCAGTGCCAACGACGTGGTGCTGAAGGGAATGTCGTCGAGGTGCAGCACCACCGGGCGCTCCACCGCGAGGAGGGTGAGGAAGCGGCGGAGCGTCCCGCGGAGATCCTGCGGCGGGGGCACGAGCGCGGGGTCGATACCCGCTCCGAGCGCAGCGACCGAGGTCAGGTCGCGGGACAGCCACTCGTCGGTGATGTCGCGGTTGCGGAGCCAGGCCTCGACCCGGCCCCGCAGCGCGCGGCGGCCCAGGCCGCGGCAGCGGAGGTGCTCAGCCACGGTCCGGGCGAGCGCCGGCACGGTCTCGCCGGCGCCATGGTCGGCGCGCAGCACGATCGCCGCACCCGTCTCGACGGCCCGCTCCCCCAGCCACATCGCCAGGCGGCTCTTGCCGGTCCCGACCTGCCCACGCAGCAACACGCCCACGGGATGCTCAGCCGAGTGGACTGTCACCAGCGCCTGCCAGAGCTGGTCGCGCTCCTCCTCCCGGTCGACGAGCCGCACCACGCGCAGCCCGAACAGGCGCAGGCCGCTGCCCG
Source organism: uncultured Enterobacterales bacterium (assembly GCA_964599085.1). Classification (GTDB taxonomy): domain Bacteria; phylum Myxococcota_A; class UBA796; order UBA796; family UBA2385; genus J125. Next base: position 8,202 of record CAZRFD010000065.1, read on the forward strand.
GCAGCGCCCGCAGGCGGCGGCGCGGGGTGTCGCGCTGCCACGAGGGTGGCATGGGCGGGATGGGGTGCCGTGCGCGCCGGGCGACGCGCGCGCGCCTGACTCGCGCCGTCACCTGCGACCGGGCCGAGGGCTCGAAGGTGTCGTCAGTCCAGGTGATCTCGGCCGCCCCGGCGTCGACCGAAGGCGGCAGGGCGGCGCCGGATCTGTGGTGGGGGGGAGGGGTTGCAGGGGAGGGGGGGGCCCTCCCCTGCCTGAACGGAACTCCGGTGCCGCTTCCAACGGCGGTGTCGTGGGAGTCGCTTGTCGAGGGGGCGGATCCGCGGGGGAGCGGACCGGCACGTCCGAGCTGGTCAAGCGCCCAGGCGGCATCGGCGGCGGCCTGGAAGCGGTCGCCGGGCGCCTTGGCGAGCAGGCCGCGGAGCCAGGCGTCGAGGCCCTCGGGGACGGCACAGCGCGCCCGCAACAGGGGGACGGGGCGGTAGAGGTGGGCCTGCATCGCCCGCGACAGCGGGTCGCCGGGGAAGGGGGGCTGGCCGCGCAGGAGGGCGAAGGCCAGGCAGCCCACGGCGTACAGGTCGGTCCAGGGACCGAGGTCTCTCCACTCCAGGGTGAAGCGCTCCGGCGCCATGTAGGCCGGCGTGCCCCAGGTCGGGCCGCCGCCGCCGCCCTCGCCGGCGTGGGCGATGCCGAAGTCCGACACGATCACGCGTGCCGGAGCGTCCGGCAGCAGGGACGGTCCCCACAGGATGTTCGCCGGCTTCACGTCGCGGTGGATGACGCCGCGGGCGTGTGCGTGGGCCAGCGCGTCGAGGATGTCCCGCAGCACGGCCTTGACCGGCTCCCACTGGCGCGGGGGCGGCGCGGTCCGGAGGTTTCGTCCCTCGGCCAGCTCCATCACCAGGTAGGGCGTGCCCGCTTCGACGGCGCCGCCGCTGCCGGCGGCCTGCGCGTCCGAGACGCTGCCGGCGTCGTACAGACGGATGATGCCGGGGTGGTCCAGGCATGCCACCGCCCGCACCTCGGCCTCGAAGGCCCGCTCGAAGGTGGCGCTCTTCAAGCTGCTGGCCGTGACCAGCTTGATGGCCACGTCCGTGCCGGTGGCGCGGTGCTGCCCCTGCCAGACCTCGCCCATGCCGCCCTTGCCGATGGGACGCCAGGCGTCGAAGGGGCCGAGCTGGAAGGCTGGGATCACGGGGCCGCTGGACCGGGGGGCCGGAAGGGGGGAGGGGTTGCAGGGAAGGGAGGGGCCCTCCCCTCCTGGGACGGTTCAGCCTACCCCGCCGGCATCGGGCAGCCACGCGCCGGGTGGCCGCGGGCGTCAGCGCGACGCCTCCTCCACCAGCGCCCGGTTCAGGGGGCCCGTGGACCGGTGCAGCCAGCGGGGCGCCTCCAGCTCGACCCAGGGCTGGTCGTCGGTGTTGCGCCGCGCCCGGCCGGCGAGGGCGCGGAGCTGTGCCGGCGACAGCGTGGGCGTCAGCGCGGCGTCCGGCGGTGGTGGGCCGGTGACCAGCAGCGCGTCAGCGCCGGGGATGCTCTCGTAGAGCCAGGTGTCGGGGAAGACCTCCATGAAGCCGCGGAGCAGTCCCCGCAGCGCCTCCGGCGGCAGCGCGTAGAGCTGCACCCACTGGCAGAACACCCCGTCGTCGGCCAGCCGGCTGGCCGCGAGCTGCCAGTACTCGGTCGTGAACAGGTTGCTCACCCCGGTGATCCACGGGTTGCTCGGCTCGCTGATGATGACGTCGAAGCGGCGGTCGCGCTGGCGGTGCAGCCAGCTCCGGGCGTCGGCGACCACGACGTCGACGCCTGGCGCCCCCATCACACCGTCGTTGACGCCCGAGAACAGCCAGGAGGCGCGCACCACCGCCGGCTCCAGCTCGACGACGGTGAGCGCCGTGGCGCCGGCGTCCCGGGCTGCCCGAGCGGTGACCCCGCTGGCCAGGCCCACGACCAGCACGTCGGGGGCGCGACCGGTGGCGGCGGTGAAGCCCTGCACCGGGAGCTGCCCGCTGAGCACCTGGGTGGGCATGTCGTCGCCGGTGCTGGCGTCCACCTTGCCGTTGATCGCCAGCCAGCGGTTGCCGGTGCGGGTGCTCTCGCCGACGGCGACCGTGGCGCTGACACCGTCTTCGTAGGACAGCAGGCGGAAGCCCTCGTGGGCGAAGCGCTCGACGGCGCGCGGCGACAGGTCGGCGAACTGGTCGAGCTTGAGGTACAGGCCCACGCTGTACAGCGCCGGGTCCCAGCGCGGTCCGAGGACCACCAGCGCCAGCGTCGCCAGCACCGGGACGATGCGTCGGGGGATGGAGGAGGAGGGGAGGAGGAGGGCGACGCCCGTCGCGAGCAGTCCGGCGGCGGCCACGGTCCCCCGGAGGCCGAGCTGTGGCAGCAGCCACAGCCCGGCCAGGAGGCTGCCGGCCACGCTGCCGGCGGTGTTCGCGGCGAGGAGCTGGCCCGCGAGGCGCTGTGGTTTTCTGCGCGCCGCCGACAGAGCGCTGGTGAACACGACCCCCGACGCCACCGGCGCGCCGCCCATGGCCAGCACCAGCAGCAGCGCGCCACCGGCGCCCAGCGCCCCCTCGCCGCCCAGCTCCCAGAGCAGGCCGAGGCCGTGGGGCAGGCCCCGCCAGCTCAGGCTGCCGGCGACCGCGAGCAGCCCCAGCGCGCCCAGGGCCGGCTGCAGGGCGGCCGTGCCGATACGCCGTCCCAGCGCCGCCCCCAGCGCCGTCCCGCCGAGGAACACGGCGAGGACCGTGGAGACGGCGTGGATGCTGCCGCCGAGCAGCAGCGCCGACAGGCGCGACCAGGCGATCTCCAGGCCGAGCGAGGACATGCCGGCGGCCGCCACGGCGAGCAGCAGGCCGCGCCTTCCCGCGATGACGTCGCAGGGAGGTGGCACGGTGGCCGCCGTCGCCGTCGCCGTCGCTGCTGCCGGCGCCCCCGCCGGCGGCAGGCGCAACGCCAGCACGCCGGCGGTGGCCCCGAGCCCGGCGGCGATCAGCTCGGTGCCGCGCACGCCGGCGACCGGCAGCAGGAACCACGGCGCCAGCAGCACCCCCGCCACCGCGCCGGCCGTGTTCGTCGCGTACAGCAGCGCGGCACCGCGTCCCTCGCCCACCGCGGCGCTCGCCGCCGGCAGGGTCGCGCCGTGGAGCATGGCCGGCGGTGCCAGCGCCACCACCGCGGCCACGACCGCGCCCCAGGGGGGCGGCAGCGCCGAGGTCAGGTGGAGCAGCCCGCCGAGGATCCAGGGCATCGCCACCGCCCAGCTCGCCGCGGACAGCTCCAGCAGGCCGTAGCCGCGCGGTGCACGTCGCCACGCACGTCGCCCGGCGAACCATCCTCCGATGCCGAGCCCGCCCATGTAGACGGCGAGCGTCAGCGTCAGGGCCAGCCCGGTGCTGCCAAAGGCCAGGCTGAGCCGCCGCAGCCAGACCAGCTCACACAGCAAGGCACCCGCGCCGCTGACCGCCAGCAGGGCGGGTAGCGACGCGGGCGGCATCGTGTGTGCGGCTTGCTTTGGCGGCGCCGAACGGTGCTAGGCGAGCTGGTCGAGCTTGCGGCGCAGACCCTTGCGCTCTTCCTTGAAGCCACCGGTCTCGGCGGCGCCCAGGGCTTCCTGGAGGTGGCGGCGAGCGCCGGCGGCGTCGCCCTTGCCCTGCAGGATGTCGGCCACCAGTTCGTTGGCGACCATCACCTTGCGCAGGTCCTTGGCCTGGGCGGCGGCGGGGATGGCGTCGCGGAGCACCTGTTCGGCCTGGGCGGTCTCGCCGATCTGCTTCAGCGCGCTGCCGAGGTTGAACAGCAGCTCCTTCTGGAAGCCGACGTTGGTGGCGTCCGCCGCGCTGCGCGCCTGCTTGAACAGGCTGACGGCTTCGGTGGCCCGGCCCATCATCAGGTTGAAGAAGCCCAGGTTGTACATGTCGATGGCGATGAGCTTCTCGAACTTGAGCCCCTGGGTCAGCTCCAGGGTACGTCCGCCGTGCTGCAGGGCGGCTTCCCAGTTGCGGAGGGCCGCGTGGGCCTGGGCCAGCAGGCTGGTCGCGGCGCGCTCCCGCACCGGGTTGCGCAGCGCCTGCGTGATCTGGACGACGCGGGCCAGCACGTCGGCGGCCTTGCTGTGCTGGCCGCTGATGAGCAGGGTCTCGCCGTAGTTGAGCCCGGCTTCCAGGGCGAGCTGCGCCTGGCCGGCCTGCCCGGCGATCTCGTTGGCCTTTCGGAAGTGCTCGGCGGCCTGCTGGAGCTTGCTGCGGTCACGCCGGGTGGCCAGGCCGCGCACGTACTCGGCGTGGGCCTGGATCGGCGGCACGGCGGCCAGCTTCTCGGCCTGTTCGACCTGGGCGAGGGCGGCGTTGGGGCTGCCGTCGGCCAGCTCGATCATCGCGAGGTGCCCGCGGACCTCGGCCTGCTTGAGCTTGTCGTCGAGGGCGGTGAACAGCTTCAGCGCGTCGTTGGCCCGGTCCCGGGCCCGGTAGAGGTCCTGGCGGCGGTGGTCGAGCCGGCTGCCGGCGAAGAGCAACCAGCCCGTCATCGGCCGGTCTTCCTTGGCCTGCGCGAACTCCAGCGCGTCCTTGAGCAGGTTCTCGACCTGGTTGACGTCGCCCCCCTGCACCATGCGATCGATCAGGTTCATGTAGACGGTCTTGCGCATGGCGTCGGGCCACTCGATCTCGTCGAAGTAGCGCGACAGGTCGAAGGTCATGCCCCAGACTTCGGGCCGGTCGTGGGTCAGCGCGGCGCTGCGCAGCAGGGCGGCGTTCTGGGGAACGCCGTGTTCGGCCCACATCCGCAGGGTCTTGACCAGGTAGGGGTAGCCCCGCGGCACCAGGAAGCGCTGCATGAAGGCGGCGACCCGGCGGGCGACCTCGGTGTCTTCGTCGGTGTCGTGGCGGGCGAGCACGCTCTCGCGGAGCAGCGCCTTGTGGAACTGGTAGATCCAGGTGCCCAGGGGCTTGCTGAACTGGACCTCCTTGTAGACGTCTTCGGTGGCGTCGTACATGTCGTCGACGCTGTCGCGGTCGAAGCCGCCCATGTCAGCGATGAGGCTGCTGGGGAAGGACAGGCCCAGGAGCGCGGAGAGGTAGGCGACCTTGTCGGCGTCGTCGGGGCCGGCGTGGGCCCGCTTGCCCTCTTCGGGGGGGCCGTCAGGCAGGTCCAGTTCGTCTTCGTCGGGGGTGACGTCGCAGATGTCGCCGAGGCTCATGCCGGCGAGGTCTTCGCCGAGCTTGCCCTGTGCTTCCAGCCAGTCGACCAGCTCGGCGATGAAGCCTGGCCGGCCGCCCGCGATCTCGGCGATGCGCGCCGGGGCCGCGACGTCCAGTTCCTTGCTGGTCACGTAGGCCGTGACTTCATCTTCGCCCCACGAGCCCAGCTCCAGGCGGGTCATCTCTTCGCCCTTCCGGTCGAAGAGATCCAGCAGCGCCGGCGACCACCAGGCCCGCGCGACGTCGTCGAGGGGTTCGCTGCCGAGGATCATCAGCATGCGGCTGTCGGCGCACTCGGTGACGAGCGCTTCGAGCATCGCGTGCACCGCCAGCGACTGGCAGTTGTGGACGTTCTGCAGCTCGAGGATGGTCGGGAAGCGGCGGGTGATGGCGACGGCGACCTCGACCAGGCCGAGCAGCGGGTTGTCCCGGGGCAGGGTGACCTGGACCTGGTTGTCGCCGGGCTTGGGGGCGGCCTTCTTGAGGCCCTCGATGAACGCGTTGAGCCAGCCCTGGACCCGCTTGGGTTCCTGCGGGATCTGGCTGTTGAGCATCATCTCGATGCGGCCCTTGAGGGCGCCTGCGCGGTGCAGCGCCGAGTACAGGCCGGCGTAGATGCGCAGCAGGGTCTGCAGGCCGTCCTCTTCGTCGTGCAGGGAGACGCGCCACAGCAGGGCGTCGTCTTCGTCTTCGGTGGCGAAGCGGCTCAGCTCGCCCACCATGGCCCGCTTGCCGCCGCCGACGGGGGCGGTCATGTGCACGACCTGCAGGCCCCCCTCGCGGGCCCGGGCCCAGTGTTGCTTGAGGACGTCGAGGTCGGCGTCGCGGGCGACGAACAGCTTGCTGGCGGGCTCTGCCACGGAAGACTCCAGGGAGGATCGGGGCCCCGGTGCGGGGGGAAGTGGCGCCGTCGCGCGGCGCGGCACCGAGGGCTTCGGGGCCCGCTCTATAAAGAGCGGTCCTGCCGCCGTCCACCGGTCCGGGTACTGCTTTGCGTGAAGCCTCGGCGGTCGGCGTCCGCGCAGCGCTGCAAGCGCGCCCGCAAGGACGCTCCCCGGCTATACTCCCCGCCCCGGTGTCGGGTGTCGCCGCCAGGCGTGCGGCGGCACGCGTCCCCACCCCCTCGAACCGCCCCGGCCTGTGATGCGCTCGCTCCCGCTCCGCCCGCTCTCCGCTGTCCTGCTCCTCTCCTTCGGTGCCGGCTGTGGCAGCGCGCTCGGTCCGCCCGACGGCTCGTGGACGGTCCACGTCGTCAGCACCGACGCCGGCGACTTCGGCGAGGGCTGCCCCACGGGCGGAGAGTACAAGTCCATCGACACCACCTTCACCTACGACATGTACGTCGATGGCTCGGCGGTGGAGCTGCGCATCAACGAAGAGGTCTTCGCGACGGGCGCATACGCGTCGGGCTGCACGGTGGAGTACGCCAGCCCCGCCTACCTCGACAGCTACCAGGGCAACGAAGTCCAGTGGCAGATCGAGGGCACCGCCGTCATCGACGGACCGGCCGGTGGCTGCGTCGACAACCCGGAACTGGACTGGGACGGCATCGAGACCGCCGTGGTCGTGCGGTCGGACACCGACGCCCTGCCCATGGGCTGCACGCGCGACATGACCGTGACCGGCACCCGGGCCAACTGAGTGCCCACCCCGCCGTCCACCGCCCGCACCGACGGCGCGGAGCCCTCGCCGGCCGCCCTGCTGGCGCGCCTCTCCGACCGCGTGCGGCAGGTCGTGCGGGGCAAGGACGACGTCGTCGAGCTCTGCCTGGTGGCGGTCATCGCGGGCGGCCACGTCCTGCTCGAAGACGTGCCCGGCGTGGGCAAGACGACCCTGGCCACGACGCTCGCCGCCGCCATGGGCGGCAGCTTCCGTCGGATCCAGTTCACCAGCGACCTGCTGCCCGGCGACATCACCGGGGTCAACGTCCTCGACCTGGCCGGCGATGGCGACCACGCCGGTCGGGGCTTCCGCTTCCGCCCGGGGCCCATCTTCGCCAACGTGGTGCTCGCCGACGAGATCAACCGCGCCACCCCCAAGACCCAGTCCGCCCTGCTCGAAGCCATGAACGAGCGTCGGGTGACGGTCGACGGGGTGTCGCACGCGCTGCCTCGCCCCTTCACGGTCCTGGCCACCCAGAACCCCCACGACTTCCACGGCACCTTCCCGCTGCCCGACAGCCAGCTCGACCGCTTCCTGGTCCGCCTGTCCATGGGCTACCCCGACCGGGAACACGAACGGCAGATCCTGCGCCGCAGCATGGACCGCGACCACACGGTGGAGCCGGCGGTGGACGCCGGCCAGGTGCAGCGGCTGGCGGCCGCAGTGGACGCCGTGACCGTCCACGACGAGGTCGAGGACTACCTGCTGGAGCTGGTCCAGCGCACCCGGGGCGACGCTCGCTTCCTGCGCGGCGTGAGCACGCGTGGGGCCGGAGCGCTGTACCGGGCCAGCAAGGCGCTGGCGCTGGCGCGCGGGCGTGACTTCGTCGTGCCCGAAGACGTCCGCGCCCTGGCCGTCCCCGTGCTCGCCCACCGCGTCGTCCCGCGGGCCGAGACCGGCCAGCCCGGCGAAGGCGCGCGCCGCGCGGTGGAAGCGCTGCTCTGGGACCTGCCCCCGCCACCCTGAAGCCCCGGCCGTGATGCCCTCCCTGGCCACCCGCCTCGGTCCCCTGGTGCCGCCCGGGCTCCGCGCGCGCTGGCGGCGCCGGATCCGCGTCCGGCCGACGCGGGCGGGGCTGGGCTACACGGCCCTGCTCGTCGGGGTCCTGGTGGCCGCCGTGAACACCGGCAACAACCTGCTGTACGTGGTGCTGGCGGGCCAGCTCGCCGTGCTGCTGCTCAGCAACCTGCTCGCCGAGCTGAACCTGCGCGGGCTGACCGTCCGGCGGCAGCTTCCCGGCGAGCTCTTCGCGGGGCAGGAGGCGGCGGGGCGCTTCGTGGTCGAGAACAACCGCCGGCGCGTCCCGGCCGTCACTGTGCACGTCGAAGAGGTCGACGCGGGAGACGCCCACGGCCTGGTCGCGGTGCTCGAGCACGGCGGCAGCGCGGTGGCGCACGCCCGGTGGCGCTTTCCGCGTCGCGGTCTGCACCGGCTGCGCCGCGTCCGCGTCTACAGCGACTTCCCCTTCGGCCTGGTCCGGCGCTCCATGGTCGTCGACCTGCCGGCCGAGGTCCTCGTCTACCCCGCGCCCGCGCCGGGCCGGGGCAGCGTGCCGGCCCTGGTCCGGGGCGCGACCCGCGAGGACCCGCGGCGGCCAGGCCGCGAGGGGGACTTCCAGGCGCTGCGCCCCTACCAGCCCGGCGATCCGCTGCGCGATCTGCACTGGCCGACGACGGCGCGGACCCACCGGCCGATGGTGGTGCAGCGGGCGGGTGCCGGGGCTCCCCGCGTGGTGGTGCGGGTGGAAGAGGGGGAGGGGGAGCTACGCGAGCGCGCCCTGTCGCGGGCCGTGGGCGAGGTCGAGCGCCACATGCGCTGCGGCGACGCGGTGGGGCTGTGGCTCGACGGGCTGCGGCTGGAGCCTCGCACCGGCGGCGCCTGGCGTCGCCACCTGCTGACCCGGCTCGCCCTGGCGCCGGCCACGCCGGGACGGCCCGGGGAGCCGCAGTGGTGAGCGCCCTGCGCGATCCCGCGGCCGAGCGGCGGCTCCGGCGGCTGCGTCGCGGCGCGTCACTGGCCGTGATCCTCCTGGCCACCGCTGGGGGCGCGCTGGCCGGGGGGGCTGTGGCGGCCCTGTCGGTCCTGACCATCCTGGGCGTGCTGCTCGGCCGCCGGGTGGGGCGGCCCTCGGTCCGCGCGGCGGCGCGCTGGCGGGTGATCAACACCTCGGTGCTCGTGAGCTGCCTGCTGCTGCTCTTCGCCGGCCTGCCGCCGGTCACCATCGGCGTGGCCCTGGTCGGCGCCCTGCAGATCCACCGGGCATTCTCAGGCCGCTCGGCCGCCGACGACCGGACGGCACTGCTGCTCGCCCTGCTCCAGGCGCTGCTGGGCTGCATCCTGTCGACCTCGATCCTGCTCGCCCCGCTGTTCCTCGCCCTGTCCCTGCTCGCCCCGGTGGCGCTGGCCCTCTGCCACATCGACGGGGAGGTGCAGGCCGCCCACGACGCCCAGGTGGTCGCCGGCGGCACGCTGGCTCCCCCGCGCCTGATGTGGCTGCTCGGTCCGGCGGCCGCAGTCCTCACCCTCGTCTTCTTCGTCGTCCTGCCGCGGCTGCAGGGGGCGCCCGCGCTCCTCTCCGAGACGCCGCAGCGCGTGACCGGCTTCGGCGACGACGTCGACCTCGGCGACCTGGGCCCCATGCTGGAGAGCGATGCCCTGGTCATGCGGGTGCGCGTCACCGACGCTGCGGGCCAGCCATGGAGCGGGCCGCTGTACATGCGGGGAGCGGCGCTGGACAGCTTCGACGGGGAGCGCTGGACCTCCAGCGCCGGCGCCGGGGGACGGTGGGAACCTCCCCGGGACGCCCCGATGGCCTGGATCCGCCAGGAGGTCATGCTCGAGCCGCTCTCGGAGCAGGCGATCTTCGGCCTCAACGAGGTCGTCCGGGTGACCGGCGTCGGTCGGCGGCTGGTGCGCGACGCCAACGGCGTGCTCCGCTTCGAGGGGGAGCCCGGCCGCCTGGAGTACACCGTCTTCAGCCGCATCCCCACGCGCGACCCGGCCGTGCTTCGCAGCATCCGCCCCGCCCCCCGGGCCGGGGCGCGCAGCCGCGGGGAGCTGGCCGCCGCCGACGCGGGCACCTGGCTGCAGCTCCCCGTCGACCTCGACCCCCGCGTGCGCCAGCTCGCCGCGCGCTACGCGGCGGCCGTCGGACCGAGCGCCTCGGCCTGGGAGCAGGCCCAGGCCATCTCGGCCGCCTTGCAGCGGGACTACGCCTACACCCTGACGCCTACCGTGGCCGATGAACCCATCGCCGACCCCCTGGCGTGGTTCCTGTTCGACAGCCGGCAGGGACACTGCGAGTTCTTCGCCACGGCGCTGGCGGTGATGCTGCGGACCCGAGGGATCCCCGCACGGGTGGTCAATGGCTTCCTCGGCGGCGAGCTGAACCCGCTCGGGGACCAGGTCCTCGTCCGGCAGCGCGACGCCCACGCCTGGGTCGAGGTCAACATGGGGGAAGAGGGCTGGGTGACGCTGGACGCCACGCCGGCGGTGGATCGCGAGGTGACCGAGACGGCGTTGTGGACGCAGGTCACGGACTGGCTCGACCGTCGCTGGGAGCAGTCCGTCCTGCAGTACGAGCTGGGCGACCAGCTCGCCGGGCTGTCGGCGCTGGGAGAGGCGGTGGCCCTGCCACGCCAGGCCACGATCGGGGCGCTTCCCCTGCCGGCCATCGCCGGACTCTTCGCGGTCCTGGGCGGTGGCCTGCTGCTCGTGGTGGCCGGCCGGGGGCTGCTGCGCTTCCTCGCCCGCGTTCCACGGCCCCCGCGCCACCGCGGTCGGGTCGAGGCGCTGCACGCCCGGGCCTGGCGGCGGGTGCACGCACGGGGCTGGCAGCCGCCGGCCGCGCTGCCCCCGGTGGCCGCCGCCGAGTGGGTAGTCGCCCACGCCGGTACCGCCGCCGAGCCCCTGCTCACGCTGTCCTGGCTGCGCTACCGCGTGCGCTATGGCGGAGCGCAGGACGACGCCCTCGCTTCGGCCGCCCGGGACGCCCTCGACGCCCTGCGGGCTGCGGAGCTGCCGACCAAGCCGGCACCTGCGGACAGCGGGACGAGCGATTAGTGAGCGGGCCCACGGAGGTCCCGATGGAAGTCGACGAAGCGACCGCCGCCCTGCTCGATGGGGCGACCGAGCTGACCCTGCACGACGCCCTGGCCCGTGCGGCCACCCGCCACCCCGATGAGCTGGCCCTGCTGTCGGACGAACGGCAGCTCACCTGGGCGCAGCTCGACGCAGAGGTCAGCCGCGTCGCCAACCTCATGCGCGCCGTGGGCTTCCAGCCCGGCGACGCCATCGGCTTCATGATCAACAAGCGGCCTGAAGTCGTCATCGGCTTCCTGGCCTGCTGTCGCATGGGCGCCGTCTTCGCCCCGGTCAACTACAAGCTCAACCTCGACCGGGTCCGGGACCAGTTCGAGACCTCGCAGATCAAGGGCGTCTTTACGGAGAAGGCCCGCGACCGCCTGCTCGAGGGCCTGCTGCCGCTGCTGCCGAACCCCCGTGAGATCGTCTACGTCGGCGGCCCCGGTCGCCACGGGGACTCCCACTACGGCATGTCCGACGAGCTGCCCTCGACCTTCGAGCCGGGCGACTTCGAAGCGACCCCCGACACCATCTGCTACCTCAACTACACCAGCGGCTCGACGGGGCGGCCCAAGGGCGCGCAGACCACCCACCGCAACATCCAGCACAACGCCGTCGACACCATCGCCGGGCTGGGCTTCCGTGCCGACGACCGCTTCCTCGGCATGTTCAGCGTCTTCGCTCATCCCCACGAGCTGTTCCACCGCTCGCTGCTGCTCGGCAGCCCCTTCGTCATCCTCGACAGCATGAGCCCCCGCGTCATCGCCGAAGCCGTCGAGCGCTTCAAGGTGACCTGGATGATGGCCGTGCCGAGCTTCTACGAGATGATGCTGGACTGGGTCCAGCCGCGGGACGGATCGGCGGTCGACCCCGGCCACCTCGCCGACGTCTCGTCCCTGCGCATCCTCGAGAGCGGCGGTGCCTACGTCGGCGCCGACACCCTCTCCCGGATGGAGGCGGCCTTTGGCTGCACCTTCATGCCGGTCTGGGGCTGCACCGAAGCCACGGGTGTGGGCCTGGCCAACGGCCCCGATCCGGCCGCCCGGAAGCCGGGGGCCACCGGGCGCCCGGTGCCCGGCTACGAGTTCCGCATCGTCGACGACAAGGGCCGGGAGCAGCCCCCCGGCGAGACCGGCGAGCTGCTCATGCGGGGCTCGGCGGTCACCACCCGCGGCTACGTCAACCAGCCCGACGAGACCGTCGCCGCGTTCGTCGATGGCTGGTACCACACGCAGGATCTGTGCACGATGGACGAGGATGGCTTCGTCCGCTTCGTCAGCCGCAAGTCCGAGATGCTCAAGATCGGCGGCATCCGCGTCTACCCGCTGGAGATCGAAGCCGTCATCAAGGAGCACCCCGACGTCATCGACGTCGTCGTCGTCCGCGCCGAAGAGCGGGTCCGCGGCGAGATCGCCCGGGCCGTCGTCAGCACGGTCCCCGGCAGCGATCTGACGGTCCGCGGCCTGCAGGGCTACTGCCGCGGGCGGCTGGCGGTCTACAAGGTGCCGCGCATCGTGGAGTTCTGGCGGGAGGTGCCGAAGCTTCCCAACGGAAAGATCGACAAGCAGGCCGTGCTGCGGACGCAGCCCGATCCTGGCCGCGACGAGCGGGAGGGATGATGGCGACCGACGATCACAGCGGACCGGCCCCGGGCCCTCCTCCCGGCGCGCCCCCGCCCGGGCGCCGGCCGGCCATCCCGCCCCGCTACAACCCGGTCACCCTCATCAAGGACCTGGGGGGGCTTGGTCTGTACTACCCGGGCCAGAAGCTGGTCAGCCGCTCGCCCCGCAAGCTGCTGCACCCGGTCAGCGCGCTCGGTGGCGACTTCGTGCGCTACCTGGCGGCGAACGGTCGCGAGATGCGCGAAGAGCTGCGCCTGCTGTTCCGCGATCGGCCGCTGCCGCACGCCGAAGACCAGATCATCCGCGACACCTACCGGGAAGCGATGTTCAACGAGATCGAGGTGCTGCGCTACCCCGACCTCGACCCGTCCACCATCGACAGCACCTGTGTCATCGAGGGGCGTGAGCACCTCGACGCGGCGCTGTCGAAGGGGCGGGGCGCCATCGTGCTCATCGGCCACTTCGGCGCCAACCAGATGATCATGCCGGCGCTCGGGCACAAGGGCTACCCGATGAACCAGCTGTCGGCGCCGCCGCCGGTGTGGGCCGACATCCTGCGGGAGACCCGCACGACCCCGCTGTGGGAGCGAGTGCTCGCCCGCCGCTGGGAGCTGGAGAAGCGCCTGCCCGTACAGCACATCAACGTGTTCAAGTTCCTGCGGCCGGCCTTCGACTGCCTGCGCAACAACCAGGTCCTGGGCTTGGCCTTCGACGGAGGTGGCGGCCAGAAGTGGACCAAGGTCAAGCTGGTGGAGCGCGACGCCTACGTCAGCATCCAGCCCGCCCAGCTCTGGAAGAAGACCCGCACGACCCTGCTGCCGACGGTCGTGATCCGGCCGCCGGGGCAGCGCCTGCACCGCGTCATCATCGAAGAACCGCTGGACTGGCAGCCCGTCAAGGGTGACCGGGACGAAGAGATCCGCGTCAACATGCAGGCCTTTGTGGACCGCTTCAGCGCCTGGGTCGCGCGCTACCCCGACCACTACCTGCAGTTCCTCCTGCACCGCCGCCGCGTCCGGGCCACCGACATCCGGCCCTTCTTCGACGACTACCCACCGCTGCCCGACCAGATGAGCGCCGAACAGGCCGTCGAACACCTCCGCCAGGCGGGCGACCGGACCTGATGGCGCAGGGCAGCGCTGTCAGGGGGTGGTCGTGACCCGGTCCTGGGCGCACCAGTCCAGCGGCAGGCGCTCGACGTAGTCCTCGTCCTGGCGCAGGTCGAAGGCGTCGGCTCGCTTGCGCTCGTCGTCGTTGTCGTAGGCCACGAGGAAGCCGTCCGCCCGCACGACGAGGGCTTCGGGCTTTCCTTGCAGGGCCCGCGGTGCGCCGGTGTCGTCGACGCAGATGTGCAGGGGCGCGTTCGGCAGCAGCCGGCCGCCCTGCAGGGGCAGCCAGGCCAGGCGTCCGGCGACGCTGTCGACGCCGTGGCCCTCGCCTTCGTAGCTCCAGGTGAGCCACAGCCGCTGCCCCGAGGCGTCGGTGTCCATGCCGCTGATGCCGAAGCCGTGGCCGTCGTGGTCGGGGTCGAGCGGCAGCCCGCCGCCCTCCCACAGCAGTCGCCCCCGCGCGTCGAGGATGGCGCCGTGGGGATCGAAGCGGCTGTGGTCGCAGCCACCGTGGTGCTCCAGCTCGAAGCCGCGGACTCCGAGCCACAGGCCGCCGTCGCTTGTGGTCGTGGGCGCTGTCGCCACGCCCTCGACCTTGACCTTGCAGACCCTGCCGGCGGCGAGGGCGGCGGCCACACCCAGGTCGGGGGCGGCGCCGACCTGGCAGGTGGGCCCCTGGCAGGTCCACAGGCGCTGCTCGCGGGCGTCCCACCAGGCCGTCGAGCCGTCCGCGAGAGCGGTCGCGCCCTCGAGCTTCCCGGCCCCGGGGATCACGCCGCCGGCGTCGGGCTTGTCCTTGCCGCCGTCCAGCTCGACCAGCGCGTAGCAGGACCAGACGGATGCCCGCGTACCGCCCCACTTCAGCGGCTTGTCGCTGCCCACGCAGAGCTGGTCGCCGACGACGACGGCTGCGCTGGGCTCGAAGCGGTCGAGTCCCTTGGGTCCGCGGAGCTTCGTGCGGACGGCGCCGGGGGTGGGGGCGGCGCCATCGGCTCGGGCGACGGTGGGGGCCAGTGTTGCGAGCGTGGTCGTCGCCAGGACGAGCGGCACTGCGTGCTCCCTGCGCCGCAGCCGGGCGACGAGCAGCAGCGTGGCGAGCAGCGCCAGCACTCCTCCGGCCCGCCCCGGTGCGCTGGCGCAGGCCTGGGTGGGTGGGTCGACCACGGTCCCCCCGGTGCCGGCCACGTCCACCGCCGCCTCGAAGTCGCCCCAGCGGGCTCGCACCGTGCCCGGGTAGTCATCGTGGCGGGTGAAGCGGAAGGCGACGCCCGTGCGCGGCTTCCAGTCGTCTCTGAAGCGCCACTGCACCGGCAGACCGTGGACGATCTCGCCGGTGGCGGTGCGGCCCTGCGCCAGCAGGAAGCCGTAGGGGATGAACAGCACGCTGCGGGCGATGGGACCCTGGACCTCGAAGCTGGCGACCTCTTCGGGGGCGCGGACGATGAACGGCAGCTCCATGCGCTGGCCGCCGACGGAGACGGGCACGGTCCGCGGCCCGGGCTCGGTGTCAGCGTCGACCCACAGCGCGACACCGTCGTGGAACAGGGTGTTGGCGGACGCGGACCAGCCAACGGTGTGGGCGCCGTCGCCCTCGACCCCCTGCACCCACTCGCCACCCCGCAGCGGCGTCCCCCCGGCGGAGGGGGTGGCGAGGAACAGGGCGGCGCCCCCTGCGAGGATGCCGGGACGGGGATCGGGGGGCGGCAGCTCAGACCGGAGGAGCTTCGGTCCTAGCGGTGTAAGCCCGATGACATCTGGCTGTTCGACCCGGATGGGCAGGCTCCAGCGGACGTGTTCGCCCTCTACCAGGTCGAGCCGGCTGCGTCCGGGCGTGGCCCCGGCCTGGATCACCGCGGGGCAGGGGCCGGGCTCGGCGGCGGCGACGCTCGGGTCCGACGACCGCAGGTGGGTGTCGCTCACAGACCGGGACCAGTCGTGCGCGGGCTCCAGGCAGAGGGAGAGGTGGCTGCCGACGACGAGGGCCAACTCGTCGCCATCCAGGGCCTCGCCGTCGACGACAGGGCGCACCCCGCCGAGCGGGTCGAAGGAGCAGGCGAGCATCAGGGTGAGGAGCACGGCGGGTCGTGGTGGTGGCGGGAAGGGGGTTCAGGTCTCGCAGCCAGCGGCGAAGGCGCCGAGGAAGCGCGGCCAGGCCTGCTGAAAGTAGGCGAAGGTGGCAGGCCAGGGGCTGTCGACCCGCGGCTGGCCGCCGGCCGTCCAGCCGCTGGCCGGCCAGCCGCTGTGCGTGAGGCGGACCCGGCAGCCCGCGTCGGTCTCGGTGAAGTCGAACACGACCCAGGTGTGCCGCGGCCGTGTCAGTGGCTGCTCTGGCGGGGCGTTCCAGGTGAGGCTGAGCATCCGTCCCGGGAGGTAGCTGAGGATGCGCACGCCCTCGCCGCCCCGGGTGCCCGGCGGGTTGTCCTGGAGGAAGTAGACCTCCCAGGCGCCGCCGATCCGTGGCTCGATGCGGCAGGGCACGCCGAGCCAGGCCTGCACGGCTTCGGGGTCCATGAAGCGGCGCCAGGCGTCGTCGGCGGACAGCGGCACCTCCACCTCGGCGGCGATCTCCACCGGCGCCAGCGCGCCGTCGGCGGCGGCCAGCGGACGCTCGGCGACCACGGTCGCCGTGACCGGTGCGACCTTGAAGTGGGGGTTGAAGATGACGCCCAGGCGGTTTCCGAAGGGATCGACGACCGCGCCGAGACGGATCCCGTCGCCGACGCCCTGCACCGGCTCGGCGACGGTCGCGCCGGCAGCCACGAGGGCGTCCATCGCGGCGTCGGCGTCGCCCACCCGCCAGTAGGCGGTGGCGCCGTGGCCGCCGGGCTGGTCGTCGCCCTCTGCCGGCACGAGGCCCAGCTCGTAGCCGCCGAGGTTGAAGCCGACGTAGAAGGGCTGGTCGAAGTAGGGCGCGACACCGAGCACGCGCTGGTACCAGGCGCGCGCTGTGGGCAGGTCGGCCACGGGCAGCTTGTGGGTGGCGAGGGCGTCGAACACGGGGGCTCCGGGGCTTTGCGCCCGCATCATAGGGCTGCGTCCCTTGGCCAAGTGGGATTCCCTGCATCTCTCGTCGCCGGTGCACGGCTGTTGGATCCGCGCCATTTCTGCACAGCCGACGCGGCCCCCGGCTGCGATGCTGCCGGTTAGCTGGCCGCTGACTACTCTCGTCCCGCCGGTCCGCCGCCGGCCGCCCCCGCCTGGAGGGGGGACCATGCGCCGACCCGAATTCAGCTCTCTTGCCTTCCTCGCCCTGGCCCTCGCTGTCGGCAGCGGCGCGCTGGAGGTGGGGCTTCGCGTCAGCCCCCGCCTGGGCATGCTCGGCGGTGACGTCGGCGCCCTGCTGGCCGTCAGCATCGGCCTCAGCGTCGTCTATCTGATGGCCGCGGCCGCCTTCGCCTGGAAGCTCCAGCGCAAGTCCTACGGCGTGCTGCTCGGCGCGCTCATCCTGGTGCACGGTGCCCTGTGGTACCGCTTCGACGTCGTCCTCAACCTGTACGCCTCCGACCCGCGGGTCTGGGGCGGCATGCTCGGGGTCGTCGCGGTGGCCGGCCTCGTCGCCTTCCTCTCCGACGGGCTGGTGCGCCGCTTCCGCGGTGTGGTGACCCTGCTGTCCCTGGCCGTGGGCCTCCTCGGGACCGGCATGGCCATCCACAAGGGGCGGGCACCGGTCGGCCAGAAGGACCCCAGCAAGCCCAACATCCTGGTCGTCACCCTCGACACGGTCCGCGCCGACCACCTCTCGCCCTACGGCAGCGACAACGTCACACCGACGCTGGACCGCCTCGCGGCAGAGGGCGTCCTCTTCGAGCACGTGGTGGCCACCGCCCCGGTGACCGAGCCCTCCCACCTCGCCATCTTCACCGGCCAGCCCCCCCACATCTCCGGGGTGGCGGCCAACGGCACCCGCCTGGGTGACCGTCCGGCGCTGCTGTGGCGCGCCCTGCACGACCACGGCTGGACGACGGCCGGCTTCGTCGCGGGCTTCCCGCTGCACAGCCGGTTTGGCTGGGCCCAGGGCATGGACGTCTACGACGACGACTTCGGCAGCTTCCGCGGGCTGCACAGCCTCTCCCTGGTCAAGGCCTGGGACCAGGTCTTCCTGCCCGCCCACACGCTGCGCGAACGCCGCGGCGACCTCGTGGTGGAGCGGGCGCTCGGCTGGCTGTCGGAACACCACGACGAAGCCTTCTTCATGTGGGTGCACCTCTTCGACCCGCACGCCCCCTACGAAGCGCCCGACCATCCCTTCGACCCGCCCACGGACGGAGAGCAGCTCACCCTGCCGGCGTACTGGCCCCCCAAGCACAAGGCCATCACCAGCACGGAGTGGCTCGTCGACGCCTACAACGCCGAGATCCGCTACACCGACGGCCTGGTGGGGCAGCTCCTCGACGGGCTGCGCTTCCACAACGTGCTGGAGAACACCATCGTCGTCGTGACCGCCGACCACGGCGAGTCCCTGACCGAACACGACTACTTCTTCGAGCACGGCGACAACCTCTACGACCCCTCCCTGCTGATCCCGCTGGTCGTCCGCTACCCCAAGGAGCTGCGTCAGGGCCGGCGCGTCCCCTGTCAGGTCAGCAACGACGACGTCACGCCGACCCTGCTGTCCCTGACCGGCTTGAGCGCCGCGCCTGAACTGCAGGACATCCACCGCGACGGACGCGACCTGTCGGGCATGCTGCGGGGCGGTGGCTGCGCCGACAAGCCCGTCGTCAGCAGCACGGTCAGCGTGCGCTTCGTCGACGACCCACCGGTCGACCACTCCTACCGGGAACCCGACCGCAAGCTCATCCGCCCGGGCAAGGGCGGAGAGAGCTGCTTCGATCTGGTCGCCGACCCGGGCGAGATGTCACCGGTCAGCTGCGATCTGGCCATGGTCAACGCGCTGGATGACGCCCTCAGCGCCGGCACCGCCATCGCCGCCCCGGAAAGCGACAGCACGACGAACGCCGCGCTGGAAGCGCTCGGCTACATCGACGGTGACGAGTGACCCGGGACACGGCATGAAGGCGCTGCGCGACCTGTCTCCCTGGCTGCGGGTGCCCATCCTCGGCTTCGGGCTGGGGGCCGTGGCCGGCGGCTTCGAGGCGATCAAGCTCGCCGCTACGCTGAAGCTGTCGCTGTCCTTCTCCCAGGCGCTGGCGCTCGGGCTGACCGCCGTCGGCATGGATGCCCTGCTGGGGGTCGGCTGCGCGATCCCGGCGGGGGTGCTGGCCTCCCTGTTGCCGGGCGGGATGCGGCCCAGCCGCCGCCACGCCCTGGGGATGGCGCTGACCGCCGTCTTGCTGGGGGCCTGGTTCCTGGTGCCGGCCGCGCGGGTCCTGCTGGCGCAGGGGCGCACCCTGGCCGCTGGCGGCTTCCTGCTGTCACCCTTGGCCATCGGCGGCGTCGTCTGGTTCAACGCCGCCTACTGGTTGCGCCGGGAAGAGGTGGGCGAGCAGCACCGCGTGGGCTGGCGAGGCTGGTCCCTGCTCGGCGCGGTGGCGCTGTCGGTGCTCGCGGCGACCATGCTCAGCAACCGCAGCTTCGGGGGGGCCCAGGCGCTCGAGGGCGATCCGGCCGTGATCGTCGTGACCATCGACACGCTCCGCCGCGACCACGTGTCCGTCTACGCCGACGACCCCGCCACCGCCCCCGCGCAGACGCCGGTCTTCGACGCCTTGGCGGCAGAGGGCATCCTCTATACCGACGCCATCACGCCCTTTCCCGAGACCGCGCCGGCCCACAGCGCCATGTTCACCGGCCTGCATCCCTACCGCACGGGCATGCTCTCCAACGGCCACACCCTGTCGACGGGCTACACGACGCTGGCCGAGGTGCTGTCGGCCGAGGGCTACGCCACCGCCGCCTTCGTCAGCTCCTTTGCGGTCGACAGCCGCACGGGCCTCGACCAGGGCTTCGAGGTCTACGACGACGAGCTGTTCCCCTGGGTGCGCGGCTTCTCGGAGATCCTCGCCGCCCGCCTGGCCACCAAGCTCATCCTGCGCTTCGGTGACCCGCTGAAGTTCGACTACCTGCTGGAGCGGCCGGCCCCCGTCACCTTCGGCCTGGCGCTGGACTGGCTGGCCGACAACAAGGACAAGCCCTTCTTGTTGTGGGTGCACAGCTTCGACGTGCACAGCCCGTATGAACCGCACGGCATGCCGGGCTTCGAAGACAACGGCACGCCCGGCGCTCCCAGCGTGGACCACCGCTACATCCTGGCCCACGAACGGGACTTCACCTACACCGACGACGTGCGGCAGAAGCTGCGGCGCCTCTACGCAGAAGAAGTCGCCTGGACCGACGCCCAGCTCGGTGACTTCCTCGACGCCGTCGACGCGCTGCACATCGACCGTGACGTGCTGCTCATCGTCACCGCCGACCACGGCGAGATGCTCGGCGAACACGACATCGAGATGAACCACCACGGGGTCTGGGACCCCGCTGTCCGCATTCCCCTCGTCATCAAGCCCATCGCCGTCTCCGGCAAGGGCCGCGTCGTCGACGAACAGGTCCGGCTCATGGATCTCCCCGCCACCGTCCTCGCCCAGCTCAAGCTCGACCGCGACGCCATGGGCAAGACCGAGGGCATCGACCTGCTGCACTTCGTCGACCTGCCCAACCAGGTCGGCGTCCCGACCCTGCTCATGGGCCGCAAGACCGCCAGCCTGGCCGAGGGCACCCTGTACGGCATGCGGGCCAACTCCACCCGCAAGCAGACCGATGACCAGGGGCTGGTCCACACCGAGCGGGGACGCATCAAGTACATCCTCGACCCGGACGGAGCCACGGAACAGCTCTTCGAGCTCGACACCGACCCTGCAGAGCTGACCGACGTCGCCACCGATCAGCCCGCGGTCGTGGAACAGCTTCGCGGCCGCGTCGCCCAGGAGACCGGCATCCGGGTCAGCGGCGACGCCGGCCACCTGCAGTTCTCCCGCTCGGCCCAGGAACAGGAACACCAGCAGTCCGCCAGCGAAGAAGACCTCCAGCGGCTTCGGGCGCTGGGGTACGTGGACGAGTAGGGGCGGCTAGCGTTGTAAGCCCCCGCTCCGCCCCCACCCCGCCCCGAACACCGCTAGGGCAGCAGATCGTAGATGTCGGCGAGGGCCGTCGTGCGGCCCAGTTCGTTGTCCTCGCCCCAGTCCATGTCCCAGACGACGCGCTGATCGGGGGTGATCTCGCGCAGTCGGCCGGTGCTGCCGATGCCGTGCTGGGTGTTGCCGCCCGGCAGGCGCTGGACGGTGCCCAGGCGATCGGCGTGGATGTGCTCGCCGTCGCCGAAGCTCCAGATCTGCCGCAGGGTGCGGGTCTTGCTGTCCAGCTCGAACTCGCGCACGGCGGTGTCGACCTCGGTGCGGACGCCGTTTGTGGACACCAGCAGGGTGCCAGCGTCGGTGAGGTGGGGGTCGTGCTGGTGGCTGAAGGCGGACTCGGGTGGGTCGAAGCTCCACTCGGAGCGCGTCGGGCCGTAGAGGTCGAGCAGCTCGCCGCTGTTGCGGTCGACGACGGCCACGGCGTCCAGGGAGACGACGGAGATCATGAAGGCGTTGGCAGCCTCGTCGAGCCAGACGGTGTTGGTGATGCAGGAGAAGGCCCACGGATCGCCGATGAGGTCGGCGCAGGACCAGATCTGGCGGCTGTTGCCGTCGTCGTCCACCGTGGAGACGGTCTCGTCGGCGTCGCCGTGCCCGCCCCAGGCGATGCCGCCCTCGGGCAGATCGATGAAGCTGTGGTGCAGGCCGGGTGTGGCCCAGCGCTGCAGCTCGGTGCCCTCGATGTCGATGCGCGCGACCTCGGACGCTGCGCCCTGGTCGAAGAGCCACCAGTAGCTGTCGAGGTCGACGAGGATGTCGTGCCCGCCGCGCGATGGCCGGGCGAACATCGTCACCCGCTCGTCGGGTGACTCCCAGGCCCAGACGGTCCGGCCCTTGCGGTCGAGGATGAAGGCCCACCAGTTGCTGCCCCAGCCGGCACCGTCCGACGTCACCGAGCCGAGCAGCCAGGGGGTGTCGGGGTCGTAGCCGTCCTTGTTCGCCCGGAGCACGTGGGCTTCCGGCATGCGCTCGGGCAGCGGGTCGGTGACGAGGTCTATGGGCGCCGACTTCCGCAGGTCACCGTGGCTGGTCTCCAGGGTGACCCGCACCCGGACTGCGTGGTCAAAGGGCACGCCGAGCACGAGCTGCTCGTGGTGGCCCGCCTCCCGGTACAGCGAGGGCGTGCTGCGCCAGGTGCCCGGGTCGACCATGTAGGTCACGGTGCTGGTGCCGGCTTCGGCCTGGTCCCAGCTCACGTAGACCAGCGACCCGATGCTGTCGTGCAGCCGGACGCCCACGCCCGTGATGGGGTTGTCGTCCGGCTGCGTTCCGCTGTCGGCCGCTGGCCCGCTGTCATCGGTACCGCCGGACCCGCCCTTGTCGGCGCCGGTGCAGCCGACGACACCCAGGAAGAGCGCTGCGAGGAGGGCCGCGTGGGAGGTGCGCATCGGTGCCGGAGGAGAGTCGGGGTTGGCGGCCGTGGTCCGACGGCCGCAGGTTGCGGCTGCGGCGGGTCGCGTCACGCCGAGGACGCCGTGTTGGTGCGGATCACCGCCGCTCCGGTCAAGCATAGCCAGCGATCTGCTCGGGCGATACACCGGCTCCAGAGACGGAGCATGCATGGACATCCAGACCCACCCTGCCATCGATCGCGAGCTGAGTGGCGACCCCATCGCCCTGGGCCCGGGCACCGCCACGGTGCGCCTGCACACCCTGCCCCGGATGGCCGCCGATGACCGCGGTCTGGTACACGGCGGCTTCGTCTTCGGCGCCGCGGACTATGCGGCGATGCTCGCCGTCAACGATCCCCTGGTGGTGCTGGGGGCGGTCAGCCTGCGCTTCGTGGCGCCGGTGGCCGTCGGCGAAGATGTCGTGATCGTGGCCGAGCGCGTCGAAGAACGGGGCAAGCGCCACAAGCTGCAGATCACGGCGCGCGTCTCCGAGCGCGAGGTGATGACCGGCACGATGACGGCCTACGTCGTGGACAAGCACGTGCTGGACACCTGACCCCAGCGCCGGCCTGCGCGGCGGCGCTCGGGGCTGCGGCAAGATGTCGCGGCACGAGTGGGCGGTCTTGAACGATTCTGGCATCCGCCGCTCGAAACGTGTCGTGCGCACGCGCATCGACTGTGGCACGCCCATTGCAACCACAGCGTGCGCACCTCTGCCTCGCGGCAGCCACGCTGGTGTCGATCCCCGGGGATCGACGCAGTGAAGGCCGCTGCCGGCACCACTCGCTGGGGTACGGAGAGCCCATGGACAACTTCACGCCCGTCTCCGCCCTGGCGGGCGGCGCACTCATCGGGCTCGCCGCCTCGATCATCCTGCTGTTCAACGGCCGGGTGGCGGGCATCAGCGGCATCTTCGGGGGGCTGCTGCGGCCGGTCGCCGGCGACATCGGCTGGCGCGCCAGCTTCGTGCTCGGGCTGCTCGTGGGCGGGGGGCTGTTGGTGTTGTTCACGCCCGAGCTGGTCGCCACCTCCGCGCACCGCAGCATCGCCGCCACCGCGGTCGCCGGTGTGATCGTCGGCTTCGGCACCCGCATGGGCAACGGCTGCACCAGCGGTCACGGGGTCTGCGGGCTGACGCGCTTCTCCCGCCGCTCCCTGGTGGCGACGCTCACCTTCATGGCGACGGGCTTCTTGACGGCCAGCCTCATCACGCTGTTTCACGGGGGCTCGCTGTGAAGGCGATGCTCTCCAGCTTCGTGGCCGGTGTCGTCTTCGCCGTGGGCCTGGGTGTCGCCGGCATGACCCAGGCCGACAAGGTCATCGCCTTCCTGGACATCGCGGGCAACTGGGACCCCAGCCTCGCCCTGGTGATGGGCGGCGCCATCGCCGTGCACCTGCTGCTCTTCAAGCTCATCCTGCGGCGGCCGAGCCCCATCCTCGGCACCCACTTCGGCCTGCCCACCCGCACCGACATCGACGGTCGCCTGGTGGGCGGCGCGGCCCTGTTCGGGATCGGCTGGGCGCTCGGCGGCTACTGCCCGGGGCCGGGCATCGTGTCGGCCGCCGGCGGGACGGGGCACGCCCTGGCCTTCCTCGGCGCGATGACCGGCGGCATGCTCCTCTTCCACGTCGCCCACACCGCCTGGCTGGGGCGGACGGCGCGGGGGATCACGACGCAGGCCCCGCCGCCGACCACCGAGCCCGCGGAAGCGACCCGCTGACCGTGGGCGGGGTCGAGCAGCCCCGCGAACGCTCAGGTCAGCCCGAAGCGCTTGAGCCTGCGGTACAGCGTCGAACGTGACAGGCCCAGCATCGCGGCCATGGCATCGCGCCGGCCGCCCGTCGCCCGGATGGCGTCGACGAGCTGCTGGCGCTGGATGTCCTGCAGGGTGGGAGCCGGGTTGGAGGGATGGGCCCCGGCGGGCTGCTCGCCCTCGCCGCGGATCTCGGGGGCCAGCTCCTGGAGGTGGAGCACGGGGCCCTCCCCGAGGACGAAGGCCTGTTCGATGTTGTTGCGCAGCTCGCGGACGTTGCCCGGCCAGCCGTAGACCCGCATCGCCTCCCAGGCTGCGCGATCGATGGCGTGAATACGGCGCAGCCCCTGGCGGTTGAAGTCGTCGATGAAGTGCCAGGTCAGCGCTTCGAGGTCGCCGTCGCGGTCGGTCAGCCGCGGCAGGTAGAGGACGACCACCCGCAGGCGGTACATCAGGTCCTCGCGGAAGCTGCCCTCGGCAACCATCTTGCGGAGTGCGGCGTTGGTGGCGGAGATGACCCGCACGTCGACCTCGATCTCGGAGGTGGCGCCGACGGGGGTGAAGCGGCGGACCTGGATCACGCGCAGCAGGCGGGCCTGCAGATCGAGCGGCAGCTCGGCGATCTCGTCGAGGAAGAGCGTGCCCTTGTCGGCCTGTGACAGCAGGCCGAGCTTGTCGCGGACCGCCCCGGTGAACGCGCCGCGGACGTGGCCGAACAGCTCGCTGGCGAGCAGCTCTGGGGTGAAGGTGGCGCAATTGACGGCGGCGAAGGGCTGGCCGTGGCGGGGGCTCTCGGCGTGGATGGCGTTGGCCACCAGCTCCTTGCCCGTTCCACTCTCACCCCGGACGAGCACGGTGGCGTCGGCGCGGGCGGCCCGCTTGATCAGCGCGAACAGCCGGTGCATCTGCGGCGCGACGGTCACCATGCCGTGGAAGATCGTCGGGGACGTGCCGGGGTGGGTCAGTCTTGTTCCTGCCATCGGACAGCTCCTGGTCGCCTCTGGCACATAGTGACATGCTGCGTTCCCGGCACCTGCGCGCGGCGCATGGGTCGCAGGCGGGCCGCGTCGAGGGGAGGTGGGGAGGCCGGGACGCACTCTTGCTCGAGTGGTGCGGGGTCGTGGCAGGATCGGGGCGTGGCCTGCCCCGACTGCCCCCATCACTGCTCGACGCGAGGCCCGCGCTCGACCTGCGGCGTGGACCGGCCGGGCCGGGTGCACTGGCGGGGGGTGACCCTGCTCGAAGAGCACGAGCTGGCCCCGACCTACGAGATCTACTTCACGGGCTGCTCGCTCCGCTGCCGCTTCTGCACCATGACGGCGGCCATCGAGCGTCCCGAGGTGGGGGAGTGGCTGGAGCCCGAAGCGCTGGTCGACGCCATCTGCGCCCCTGGCGTCCCAGCCTTTCGCAGCCTGGCCCTGGTCGGTGGGGACCCCTCGGTCAACCGACCCTACGTCGATCGCCTGGTGCCGCTGCTTCGGCACAGGCTCCGTGACACGCCCCTGGTCTTCAACACCAACCTGTTCATGCCCCCGGCGCGGGCCGACATCGAGGCGCGGCGCTTCGACTGGATCGTCGGTGACCTGCACTTCTGGTCGGAGGGTTGCGCGGGAGAGGTCGGGGGTGTGCCCGGCTACCCTGGCCACGCGCGGGCAGCGGCCGAGGCCGTCGTCGCCGCTGGTGGGCGCCTGATCCTCCGCCTGCTGGCGATCCCCGGTCACGTGGACTGTTGCGCCGTGCCCTCGGCGGCCTGGGCGGCTGCGCTTGCGCAGCGTGCGGACGGGCGCGTCCTGGTCCACGTGATGACGCACTACGCGCCGGCTGGCCGCGCCCGGGGGGACCGGCTGCTGGGCCGCCCGCTCTCCGACGACGAGCTTGCCAGGGCGGGGTCCCTGCTGCCGGAGGTCGTGCCTGCGCCGCGCAGCGGGCCGCTGCACCCGGTGCCGCGACGTGCCCCCGACGCGGTCGACCCGCCGGCACCCGTCGAGATCGGTGCCGACGGTCGCGTGCTGCTGCCCTTCGTGACCGGCGAGCTGCTCAGGGTCGCTGCCGCCTTGCAGCCGGCGCTCAAGGAGCGGCTGGTCTACCTGGGCCCGTAGCTGCCGCGGTCGAGCGACGCGACGCGCACGGCGCGGGCATCGAGGAGGCCGCCCTGACCGCGCGGCTGCAGCACGGTCACCGTGTAGGGCGGGGAGGCACCGTCGGCGGGCAGGGGCAGGTGCACCGTGGCGTCGCCTCGGGCGTGGGTGATCGACGACCGGCCCTCGGCGTCGAGGAGGACGACGACCCGCGGGCCGGTCGTGTGCACCGACACCAGGATTCCCGATGCGGTCCAGTCCACGGCTTCGATGACCGAGTCGCCGGGAGCGGGCGCGTGCTGCCGGACCTTCTCGACCAGCTCGTGGCCACCCTGCGTACCCACCAGGACGGGGACAAGGTCGGCGTCCTTGACCACGTGGCTGGGCGTGAGCGCGCGCGCCAGCACCGTGATCGCCGCAAGCACCGAAATACCGACCCAGCCAGCCCAGCGGGGCAGGATCGGATCTGGCCGGGTGGGGGTGATCTGCATGTGGCTCGGTGACGGAGGGGCTCCGTCCGAGCACGGCGGGCCGACGACCTGCGGTGCCCAGACGACGCCTCTTCATCATAGCGCTCGTTGACGCATGTTTGACACTCCGGGGTGAACGGCCGACACGTCGCGACATGTCCCGAGGCCCGTCGGCGGAGGCTTCGCTGCTAAGATCCGGCAGCGACCGCATCGCCTCTCTCCGCCCCGGGATCTGCCTTGCCCGCCGAGCTGCAACTGCTGCTGCGCGCCCGCTACCCCCTGGTGTGGCTGGTCACCAGCGAAGAACAGCGGGCGGTCGAGCTGGCCTGCGCGGAAGCCCGGCGCGTCGGCGACGCCATCGTGGGGTGGTCGTCGACCTGGGGCCTGCACGATGTCCCGGGGACCCCACGCGCCGGCGGGCAGCGCGATCCGCTGGCGGTGCTCGACGCCATCCGCAAGCAGGAGCGGCGCACGATCTGGGTGCTCAAGGACCTCACGCCGCTGGTCGCTGAGCCCAACAACGTGGCGCTGGCCCGCTCGCTGAGGGACACGGCGCAGATCTGCAAGGAGCGGGGCAGCGTCCTGCTGTGCGTCGGTAACGAGTCCCGCGTCCCGCCGACCCTTGCCGGCGACGCCGCGGTCCACGTCCTGGACCTGCCGGCGCAGGCTGACCACCTCGCCCAGCTCAAGGAGGTGGGACGCCAGCTCTCGCTGCCGGTGGCCGACGCCGACGGTCAGCTCCTCGCCCGCGCCTGCCTCGGCCTGACGCTCGAGCAGGCCGAGAACATCTGGGCCCGCATCCGGGCCGGCGGCGGGCGCTTCACCCGAGACGACGTCGGCGAGGTCCTCGCCGAGAAGAAGCGCATCGTCCGAGGCTCCGGCTACCTCGAGTTCGTCGAGCCGGTGCAGCTCGACGATGTCGGCGGGCTCGACGCGCTCAAGCGCTGGCTGCGTCAGCGGGCGCTGGGCTTCTCCGACGAGGCGCGGCGCGTCGGCTTGCCCTGGCCACGGGGGGCGCTGCTCGTCGGTGTGCAGGGCTGCGGCAAGTCGCTCATCGCCAAGGCCGTCGCCGGCGAGTGGCGGCAGCCGCTGCTGCGCATGGACGTCGGGGCGCTCATGGAGGGGCTCGTGGGCGCCAGCGAGCGCAACTTGCGCTCCGCGCTCAGCCTGGCGGAGCGGATCGCGCCCTGCGTGCTGTGGGTGGACGAGATCGAGAAGGCCTTCTCGGGGCTGGACGCCGGCACCGATGGCGGCACCATCATGCGGATGTTCGGGACCCTGCTGACCTGGATGCAGGAGAAGGACAGCCCGGTCTTCGTGCTGGCGACGGCCAACGAAGTGCACGGCCTGCCGCCGGAGTTCATGCGCAAGGGACGCTTCGACGAGATCTTCTTCGTCGACCTGCCGGACGCCGACCAGCGGCGCCAGATCTGGGAGGTCCACCTCGACGCGCGCAGCGCGGCCGCCGGGGATCCGGGGCTGCGCGAGCGTGTCGATCTGCCGGGGCTCGTGACGCTTTCCGAGGGTTACAGCGGCGCCGAGATCGCCGCCGCAGTGGTCGAGGGTGCCTTCGACGCCCTCGCTGAGGGCGAAGAGCTGACGGGCATGCAGCTCGCCGCGGCGCTGTCGGCCAGCCCGCCGCTGTCGCGCACCCGGGCCGAGTCCATCGATCAGCTCCGGGCCTGGGCCCAGGGGCGGACGCGCAGGGCCGGATGAGCCACCGCAAGAAGGGAGCATCGCGATGAGCGTCGTCGCCACCGTGGCTGCCGTGGGCGTGGTCACCGTCAGCAGCAAGATCTTCGCCGGGATGGCCGCGGCGGCCGCCGCGTCGCTGGGGATGAAGGCCGCTCGCGCGGTG
The DNA here is from genome assembly GCA_964599085.1 of uncultured Enterobacterales bacterium. Taxonomy (GTDB): domain Bacteria; phylum Myxococcota_A; class UBA796; order UBA796; family UBA2385; genus J125. Next base: position 36,515 of record CAZRFD010000065.1, read on the forward strand.
ACCGAAGCCCAGGAAGAGGAGCGACGCGACGCGGTCCGTGGCCAGGAGCTGGCGGACCTGAAGGCCGCCGCCGAGGAGGTCGAGGTGAGCCCGGCGACGGAAGCCGCGCTGCAGGCCGCCGTCGCCGAGCGCTGCGAGCTGCACTTCACCGACGGCGTGGTGGACCTGACCGTGACCCGGGACATCCGCGGCAAGGTGAAGGTCCGGGCGCACGCCCACGGTCTGTCTCGGGCCGAGGTGACCGACCGGGCCAGCCGCTTCCTCGGCCTGCTGCAGCAGCAGGTGGCCTACCGCCGCGTCATGACCGAGCTGCGCCTGCACGGCTTCGCCGCCGCCGAGGAAGAGCGGGCCGAAGACGGTACGGTTCGGGTCCGCATCAAGCGCAGCAAGGGTTGAAGACAACCATGGGACGCTTCGACCACATCGCGGGGCGGGACGCGGCGGATGTCGCGGACGACGGCGCGGGTGACGTCGCGCAGGGAGAGCGTGTCGCCACTGTGGACGCCGGCAGCTTCGTCGCGCAAGCGCGCAAGGCCCAGGCCTGCGGCTCCTTCCAGGCGGCGCTGCGGCTGTACGGGCGGGCGCTCGAAGAGGATCGCAGCCGACAGGATGCCTGGCTCGGCCAGGTCCAGGTCCTCCTCGACATGGGCCAGCCGCAGGAAGCGGCGACCTGGATGGAGCAGGCCGGTCGCGTGATCGGCGAGGTCCCCGGGCTGCTCGCGCTGCGGGCGCTCGCCGCGTCCCGGCGCGGAGACGCCGACGAAGCGCGCCAGTGGAGCGACCGGGCCATGCGGGAGGGCTCGGATCGGGCGGATGTCTGGCTGGCCCGGGCGGCCGTCGTGTACGCTTCGGGCAACGGCAAGGTCGCGCGGCTGAACCTGGACAAGGCCCACGAGCGGGACCCGGGTGCCGACACGGCGCGCCGCTGCGCGGAGGTCGCGCTGGACCACGGTGATCTCGGCGCCGCTCGCACCTGGCTGTTCAAGGCCGAGCGTTCCGCACCCGACAACCCGCTGGTCGCGCTGCGGCTCGGCGTCTACCACGAGCGGCAGGGGGATCTGCCACAGGCACGCCACCACTT
>CAZRFD010000066.1:0-5900 GCA_964599085.1 uncultured Enterobacterales bacterium
CCGCGGCGTGGGCGGTGGCGGTGACCCACGGCAGCAGCGCGAGGGTCCACAAGATCAGCATGCGTGTCACGGGGCGGCGTCCTCGGTGGCTCCACGCTTGTAGCCCACGCGTCGGCGACCGGCGCGGCCACGATAGGAGGCAGCGATGGACACGCTGATGCAAGACGGAGGGACGCCGCCGGAGGGGGACCGCCCGGTGCCGCTGGCGCGGCGCCTCCTGCGCGGGCTCGGCGAGATCGTCGTCCTGCTGTTGCTCGGCATGGTGGCCCTCGTCGTGGTTGGGCGATTGCGCGCCCCATCGCTGCCGGACCAGGCGCCGGACTTCGTGCTGCGCGACCTCGACGGCCAGCAGGTCCGCCTCTCGGACCTGCGCGGGCAGACCGTGGTGCTCAATTTCTGGGCCACCTGGTGTGGCCCCTGCCGCCTGGAGATCCCGGCGTTTTCGGCCTACGCCGACGCCCACCCCGACGTCGCCGTGCTCGGCGTGGCGGTCGACGGCACCCGGGCAGAGCTGAAGGGCGCCGCCCGCAAGCTCGACATCCGCTACCCGGTGCTCATCGCCGACGCCGACACCAAGGCCGCCTACGGCGTCCACACCCTGCCCACCACGGTCGTCGTCGACGCCGACGGGCAGGTCTCCTCGGCCCACTCGGGGCTGATGCTCGGTCCGCAGCTTTCGCTGTCGGTGTGGCTGGCGCGTTGATGGTCGATCGGGCAGGGCGGGCTCCTCGCTGTCCGGGTCAGTGGACCGCGGCGCGCGGTCGTCAACGGCGGCCTGCGCTCAGCTCACCTCGAAGCGCAGCCGCCGCTTGTCGCCCTTGCGGCCGGTGACGTCGACGCGGAGCTGCTCCTTCTTCTTGAGCTTTCGGTAGGCCGAGATCGCCCCGAACACGGTGCGGATGCGCTTGCCGTTGACGCTGTGGACGACGTCGCCGTTGCGGAAACCGGCGGCATGCAGGACGGTGCCGCAGCGGATGCGGCGGATGCGGAAGCCGTCGATCTTCCCGCGCGCATCGCGGTGCCAGCTCACGCTGGCCAGGGACTGGGCGAGCTTGAGATCGTGCACGTAGAGGTCGACCAGCTCGCGATCGACGTGGTAGCGGTCGCTTCCGATGGCGACGATGGCGTCGGTCCCGTCCTCGCAGGCCGTGTGCGTTCGCCCGGGGCGGCTGGAGCGTGAGCGTGCGGTGGAGCGGGCCTGGACGTGCCGGGCGTGGCGGATGCGGGCGGCGGTGTCGCGGTCGACCATGACGGGGCGGGGCGGTCCGTCGACGGCCTGAATGGGGACGGCGAGGGCGGCGACGGCGGTCTCGAGGGAGGGGGCGTCGAGGGTCGGATCGGTGTCTGTGGGGGCGGCATCCGCAAGCGCCTCGTCGGGTCCTGCGGCGGCAGGTTCTGCGGCGGCAGGTTCTGCGGGGGCGGGCTCTGCGGCAGGTTCTGCGGCGGCGGGTGGCTCCGTCGTCGGGTGTGTGCCGGCGTCGGCGTGAGCGGCGTCGGCGGCGGCGACGGGCGGCAGGGAGAGGGTCACGACGCGCTCGGCGTCTGGCGAGGAGACCACCGCGAGGTCCACGGGTGCTTCCTGCATCGCGGCGAGGGCCAGCGGCAGGCCGAAGACCACGCCGCTGATCACCGAGGCGCCGGCGAGGTCCCGGAGGGTGCGCAGCGCCGAGGTGGCGGCGCTGACCAGGCGGATCTGCGGGCGAGTCGACATCGCGAGGCTCCTGTGCGGGGCACTCCTGCTGACGGCCGCGGCCCGGTGACATTCGCGCGCGTGACCGCCCTGACACCCGGCTCGAGGCGTGGGAGCCCCCTGGTGGCCGCGATAGCGACCCCCGATGGCCCGGCAACTCCGTCGCGTGTTCTTCGCGCTGATCCCTCTCGCCCTGCTCCTCGCGGTGGGCGAGGTCCTCGCGCGCACGGTCTGGACGCCGCCGGCGCTGTCCGAGGGCGACCTCAGCCTCCCGCCACACCCGACCCGCATCTGGGGGCTGCAGCCGGGCATGGCCATGGGGCCGGGCCCCGGCAACGCCCGCATCGGTCCTGACGGGTTGCGCCAGGCGCCGGTCCGGGGGGCGGCCCATCGCATCCTGACGCTGGGCGACAGCAACGTCTTCGGCCACGGGCTGCCCGACGCCGACACCCTGCACGAGCGCCTCGCGGCTGAGCTGGACCACCGCGGTGTCCGCGCCGACGTCTTCTGTGGCGGCGTGCCCGGCTACTCCACGGAACAGAGCCTGCTGCTGCTGGACGAGGTGGGCTGGGCCCTGCACCCCGACCTCCTCGTCGTGGCGAACCTGCTGTCCGACAGCACCCAGGAGCGCTTTCAGGACCGGCCGCTGCTGGCTGAGCTGCACACGCCGCAGCGGCGTGCCACACGCTCCTTCCTCGACCACAGCCGGCTGCTGCTGTGGCTGGTGTTGCAGGTCCAGCCGCCGACCAGGGCCGAGCTGCAGGTGACCTGGCTGCGGCCCCCTGGTGTCGCCCACAAGCCGCGTGTCCCCGTCGATGACTACCGCGACAACCTGCTGGGCATCCTGGCAGAGGCACGAGACCACGGCGTCGGCGTCGTGTTCCTGGAGCTGGCCACGCGCCGGGTGACCGACGGCAAGCCGGACGGGGACGCCTGGCGCCAGGTGATGCGAGAGCTGGCCCGGTCCGAGGGGCTGCCCATCGTGGACGGGGCGGCTGCCCTGCGTGTGGCGGGGCTCGACGCGTCGACGGGCTTCCTCGAAGATGTCCACGTCAACGCCGCCGGCAGCCACGCCTACGCTGCCGCGCTGGCCGCCGCCCTGGTCGACGCTGGCTGGCCCGGCAACCGCCTGCTCCCACCGGCCGCAGGCATGCTCGACGGCGATGCCGTGTTGGAGTAGCTGCCCGCCATGCGCACCCTCTTCCTCGTCTTCCTGGTCTCCCTGGCCTTGCCCACCCCGGCTCGGGCCGGGGCGGTCGAGCAGGCCGAAGCCGTCCGCCTGTCCACCGAGCTGCGCGACGACGTCGCCGAGGGCCACTGGAAGGCCGCCGATGACCACTACCGCAAGCTCGCGGCGCTGCGCGGCGTGGAGCTGAGCATCGACGACCAGCTCCGCGGCTACCAGGCCGCGAAGGCGCTGGGCGACGCCAACGCCTGGTACGAGCGCCTCCAGGCGGCGCTGGCGCTGTCTCCTTCACCCGAGCTGATGATGGACCTGGCGCGGCTCCTGGCCTGGTACGGGCCGGTCGACCTGCAGGTCAAGCCCAAGCTCGACCCGCGGCCGGTGCTGGCCATGGCCGAGCTGCCCTTCGACCCCGGGCAGCGGCGCGTGTTTGAAGCCGCCGCCGAAGCCATCCAGACGGAGGGGCACTACGCGGGCTTGCTGCCGCTGGGGCAGTTCACCCTGGGGAGCGAAAGCTTCGAGGTCGTCGGCGACACCGAAGCCGTCGTGGTGCGCGTCAAGCGCTGACAGGCGCCAGCGGCCGGCCCTGGTCGTCGATGCCCGCCCGTGCCAGCCACCGCCGGTGCAGCGGCAGGTCGACGCCGAAGCGGGTCGCCTGGGCGAGCAGCCAGCCGTTGCGCCAGCGCCACTCCTTGACCGTCGTGCGGTAGTGAGCCACCGAAGCCGAGTAGGTCCGGACGCGGTCGGCCAGATCCGGCGCGGCGGCGGTGTCGGCGTGGGCGGCGAGGACGGGGGCCAGCTCTGCGCAGAGGGCGTCCATGTCGGCGGCGTGGTCGGCGAGCAGGTCGCCCACCGGCACGCCGAGCGCCTGGCCGAGCACGCCGGTCACGCAGATCCAGGCGAGCTTGGTGCCGACCTCTGCGCGGAGATCGTCGTCGTCGGCCGCGACCCGGGCGTCGACCCCGCCGGCCTGCAACAGGTCGGCGAGCGCTGCGGCGTGGCGGCCGCCGAAGACCGAGGGCGCGCCGGGCACGGGCGTGGCGCCCCGCCGGTCCACGGCGACGTAGAGCACGCCGAGCGTCCAGTCGGTCAGCCCCTGGTTCCGTAGGTACGGTGCGAGCACCCCGTTCTGGACGAAGACGAGGTCGGCGCGGCGGCCCGCTGCCGTCCGCGCGATCACGTCCGGCAGCGCGTCGTTGCGACTGCAGACGACGACAAGGCCGCTTCCATCGGGTGCCGTGGTGGGGCCGTCGCGACCGACCACTTCGCACGGAAGCCCCTGGCGGGCCGCCAGGTCGATGATCATGCCGCCGATTCGGCCCGCGCCGACGACCGTGAGGCCGTCAGACATCGGCCGCTCAGACATCAGTGGCGTCGGTGCCCTTGCTGGCGCCGCGCATGCCCATGACCAGCAGGATGATGCCGATGAGCAGGGCGAGGCTGCCGCAGCAGGCCGACGTTGCTGCGCCGCCCGTGGCCTGTCCCTCGACCGAGTAGTTGAAGGCGCCACCGGCGATCATGCCGCCGAGGATCACCGCCGTCAGCAGCAGCAGGCATCCACAGGCGCCGCAGCCGCCTCCTGCCGCCTTGAACATCGAGCTGTTGGAACCGCCACCGGCATCGGACGCCATGCTGCCTCCTGGGACGCGGCAGCATACCGGCTGCGACGCTCCATGTGTGGGCGATGGGATCTGCGGCGCCCGCGACAAGCGATACGATCCCGGGGACGCATCGCCGCGCGGAGGTCCCTCGATGTGCACGCCCACCCGGCTGCTGCTCGCCGCCCTGCTGCTGCCCGCCTGTGAAGACTACGGCGGCGTCAACCTGTTCACCATCGAAGACGACATGCAGCTCGGCGCTGATCTGCACCAGCAGATCCTGGCTGACCCGGCGACCTACCCGATCCTCGATGAGGACCAGTACGCCGAAGCCTACGACCACCTCTACACCATCCGCGATGAGATCCTGGCCACCGGCGAGGTCGACTACGCCGACACCTTCACCTGGGACGCCTACATCATCGACGACGACGAGGTGCTCAACGCCTTCGCCGCCCCCGGCGGCTACATCTACGTCTACACCGGGCTCATCCGCTACCTCGACTATGAAGACCACTTCGCCGGCGTCATGGGCCACGAGATCGCCCACGCCGCGAACCGCCACTCGACCCAGCAGCTCACGAAGATCTACGGCATCACGACGCTGGTGACCGCGGTCCTGGGCGAGGACCCCGGGCTGCTCGCCGAGGTGGCCGAGGCGCTGGTGAGCATGTCCTTCTCGCGCGAGGACGAAGCCGAAGCCGACGACTACAGCGTCTACTACCTGTGCGAGACCCTGTGGGCGGCCAACGGCGCGGCGGGCTTCTTCGAGAAGCTGGAGGCCGACGGCAGCGTCGACATCCCCGAGTTCCTGAGCACCCACCCCAGCAGCGAATCGCGCATCGAGGACATCAACGCCCTGGCCGAAGAGCTGGGGTGCGACACGGACCTGGCCACCGACACCCAGTGGCAGGAGTTCATCGACAGCTTGCCGTGAGCATGGGTGGGCCGAGGGCGCGCCTCGCGCCCTCGCGCCTCGCGGCTCGCGGTCCGCGCCTCGCGCCTCGCGGACTCGCCGCGGCGGACACTGGGGGCCACGCGCGGCGACAGAACCCGCAGGGGCTGCGCCAGCCCCCCCGAGAAGTGTCGCGTCGGGGGCGCCATTCGGGTCCCTGGGGCTAATCGTGGCGTCACATCCCCTGGGGGCTGCGCCAGCCCCCCCGAGAAGTGTCGCGTCGGGGGCGGAATTCGGGTCCATGGGGCCGCTCGTGGCGTCACATCTGCCGGGGGCTGCGCCAGCCCCCCCGAGAAGTGTCGCGTCGGGGGCGCCATTCGGGTCCCTGGGGCTAATCGTGGCGTCACATCCCCTGGGGGCTGCGCCAGCCCCCCCGAGAAGTGTCGCCTCGGGGGCGCCATTCGGGTGCAAGGGGCCGATCGTGGCGTCACATCTGCCGGGGGCTGCGCCAGCCCCCCGAGAAGTGTCGCCTCG
>CAZRFD010000066.1:6000-21498 GCA_964599085.1 uncultured Enterobacterales bacterium
TCGTGGCGTCACATCTGCCGGGGGCTGCGCCAGCCCCCCGAGAAGTGTCGCCTCGGGGGCGCCATTCGGGTGCAAGGGGCCGATCGTGGCGTCACATCTGCCGGGGGCTGCGCCAGCCCCCCGAGAAGTGTCGCCTCGCGGGGGAAGAGGCCCCGACATCCCGCCTGCGCCTCGCGCCCCCGCGCCTCGCGCCCCCGCGCCCCGCGCGCCTCGCGGGGGGAGAGGCCCCGACATGCCGCCGGCGCCTCGCACCCCCGCGCCCTCGCGCCCTCGCGCCCTCGCGGCTTCGCGCCGCGGCGGAGAGACGCCTCCCTGCCCCGCAACCCTCCCCCCTCACCCCGCCGCGATCGGCCAGCGGTGCAGCTCCCACCAGCCGGGCACCGGGCCGGAGGTGTCGACCAGCGCCAGCGCGGTCGGTGAAAAGGGCGGCAGCCGCATGGTCAGCACGTCGTTGAGGCGCGCCCGGGTACCGTCGGAGAGCGGGCCGTAGACGAGGCTGAGGTGGGGGCGGAAGGTGGAGCGCTGCACCGTGCGGTCGAGGGCGAGGCAGATGTCGAGGCGCGCGTCGAGGACATCGTCGGTCGGATCCAGCTCGACGACGAGGGTGCGGTTCCAGGCGGGGGCGGTGGTCAGGTCGCCGGGCAGCAGCCGTGGTGCTCGGAGGGTCGACGCGATGTCGGAGAGGCGCGCCACGAGGTCTTCGGGCGGTCCGGAGAGGCCGCCGTCCACCGTGACGTGGGGGGCGAAGGAGGGGGTCCCGAGGCGTGCGGCGAGGGCGTCGATGAGCCCCTGGAGTTGGCGGGCGAGGGGAGGGGGCGGCAGCCACCAAAGCGACAGGCCGCGCCCGCTGGGGGCTTGTGCATGCATCGTGGCAGGCTACCGCGAGGCGTCCCCCGGGTGGTGGGACAGCGCGTGGAGGAAGCGGGTGCGGATGAGGGCATCGAGGACGGCCGAGGCGGTCTGCTTGTTTCGGGCGTGGGAGCTGGCGCGACCCCCAGCGGCGCGCCTGGTGACGGACCCCTTCGCCCCGGCCTTTCTCGGGCCGGCGGCGCGGGTCGCCCTCCGTGCGGGCCGGCCAGCGGTGGTCGACGCCGCGGACGCCCTGGCCAGCGGGCTCATCGCCTTCGTCGGCGCGCGGCACCGGTTCATCGATGACGCCCTGCTTGCGGCGCTGGAGGAGGGGATCGCGGAGGTGCTGATCCTGGGCGCCGGCTACGACTCCCGCGCCTGGCGCTTCGCGGACGCCCTCGATGGACGGCCCGTCGTCGAGCTGGACCACCCGGCGACCGGCGCGCGAAAGACCCGCATCGTGGCCCGGCACGCCGGCTCCTGGCCCGTCGTCGACCGCCGGACCATCGCCGCCGACCTGCAGGCCCAGCGGCTGGGTGAGGTCCTGCGGCGCGGCGGTGTCGGCCGCCACGGGCCGGTCTTCGTCGTGTGGGAGGGGGTGAGCATGTACCTGTCGCGGGCGGCGGTGGAGGAGACCCTGGCCACGCTGGCCCAGGCGGCGCCCGGCAGCAGGGTCGCGCTCGATCTGTGGGATCCGACGCCCCTGCCGGGGCTGCGGGGACGGCTGCGGCAGGCCGGGATCCAGGGCTTGTCGCTGCTCGGTGAGCCCATCGACTTCGGCCTGGTGCCGCAGGACGCCGGGCCCTTCTTTGCGCGCCTGGGCCTGTCGCTGGTAGACCGGGCGGACAGGACGGAGCTGGCTCGTCGCACTCCCTTGGGCGAGCGCCAGCTCTACCCCTCGACGTGGTGCGGGCTGCTCGCTGTGGATGGCTGAGCGGGCCCTCAGTGGCGACGTCTCAGGATGTGCCGGTCTGCAACGAGATGCTTGCCAGCAACAATCTCACGTGCCGGACCCATCCCTCTCATCATCTCCTCATGGTCGTCGCATACAGGTGATGCTGACGGAGCCGCTGGCGCGGCCCGGACAAGGAGACACTCATGAAGACGACCACGATGCTGATGACCCTGGGCCTGGCCCTCGCCCTGACCGGCTGCGGTGACAAGGCCGGAGACAGCGGTGCCGGCGGCACGACCGACGGCGGCGCCGCGGACGGCGGCGCCGCGGGCGACACCGGCAACGCCGACTGCAACACCGGCAACGAAGAGTGCGGCCCCAGCAACTGCAGCGGCGAGGGCGCCAACATGCTCCCCGGCGCCGATTGTCTGGCCTGCCACCAGGAAGGGCTCATGCCCCGCGAAGACGAGGCGTCCAAGTGGTACACCGTCGCCGGCACCGTGTTCAGCGACCTCGCCGGCACCACTGGCGAATCCAGCGCCCTCGTCCGCGTGACCGACGCCAACGGCACCACGGTCGAGATGACCAGCTCCAGCGCCGGCAACTTCTACTCGCGCACCGCGCTCACGCCGCCGTTGACGGCGGAGGTCGAGGTCGGAGGCAACGTCCAGGCCATGGCATCTTCGGTAGATACGGGTGCCTGCAACTCCTGTCACCGCTGCGATGGTGCGGCCGGAGGTAAGCTGCACCCCTGACTATCGGCTCGGGAACATGCACCAGGTGACCGGCTCGCACTCGTCTGCGCCCTCCTCTGCCCGCTTGCGCGTGGTGCGCAAGCTGGGCCGGGGCGGCATGGCCGATGTCTACCTGTGTCGCCTGACCGGGGTCGGCGGCTTCGACAAGCCCTTGGTCGCCAAGGTGGTGCGTCCCGAACACGCCGAAGACGCAGACTTCTCGCGCATGTTCCTGGAGGAGGCTCGCCTCTCCGCGCGGCTGCAGCACCCCAACCTCATCCACGTCTATGGCATCGAAGAGACCGGCGGGCGCCTCGTCCTGATGATGGAGTACGTGGAGGGGCCCTCGCTCAAGGGCCTGATGCGGGGCGCCTGGCGGGCCGGCGACCCGGGCTGGCAGCACGTCGCCGCGCTCATCTCTGATGTGGCGCGGGGGCTCGCCTATGCCCACCGCCTCACGGGTTCCGACGGCGCCCCCCTGGGGCTTGTGCATCGGGACGTCAGCCTGGACAACATCCTGGTGTCGCTCGAGGGTGTGCCCAAGCTCATCGACTTCGGCATCGCTCGCGCTGCCGACCGGGGCCGCCACACCCAGGTCGGGACGGTCAAGGGCAAGCTGCAGTACATGGCGCCGGAACAGCTCGACGGCCTCGACGTCGACCACCGTGCCGACATCTACGCCCTCGGCGTCTGCTTGTACAAGGCGCTCTCGGCGAAGAACCCGTTTCCAGCCAAGACCACCCGGGAGGTCTGGCGGCTCCGGATGGTGGGGGAGACCATCCCGCTCTCGGAACACCGCCCCGAGCTTCCACAGGCCCTCGTCGACGCGGTGGCCTCGGCGATGGAAGCCGATCCGGTCAAGCGCTGCGCGTCGGCAGAAGACCTCGCCGACGCGCTGGAAGCCGTCGCACTGTCCGCGGACCCTCCCTCGACTCGCGCGGCGCGAAAGGCGTGGATCCAGCGCCACGCGCCGGACCCGGCTGACCAGACCGACGGCGACGGTACCGACGACGCGATCTCCCTGTCGCTGATGCTGCGCGGCTCCTTTGGCGCCGTGCCCGATGCTGCGGGCCACGCCATGCCGGACCCGACCGCCCGCTTGAGCAGCGGCCTCCCGGACAGCGGCCCCACGGACAATGGTGTCCGGAACACCGGCGTCCCGGACAGCACCGGGACCACGGTCCCGGGGCGGCGTGCGCCACTGCTGCTGGGGCTGCTCGGCGGGCTGGGCATCGCAGGCCTCGTCGGGCTGGGCATTGTGTTGTCGCGTCCTACTGACAGAGGGGACGTGGACGCGCCCGTCGCCGCCGCGCCAGCTCCGGCGGAAGCTGCGGGGCCGGCCGCAGGTGGTGACGTCGACGAACCGGCGGACGATGGGCTGGGGCCATCGACGACCGGCGTGGACGACAATGCTCCTGGCACGTCCACAGACGGGCAGGCGGCCGAAGCGGTCCCCGGTGACGCCAGCGGTGCTCCCACGGCGCCCGGCGCCGCCATGGATGCCGCGTCGACGAGCGCCGGCGCGACCGCGTCTGCCGACGCGCCGGTTGCGGACGCCACGCCCGCGGACGCTACGGCCGATGGCTCTGCTGCAGAAGGACCCGCCGCGGACGCCACCGTCGCGGACGACGCTGTCGCGGACGCCACCGTCGCGGACGACGCTGTCGCGGACGCCGCTGCCGCGGACGCCACCGTCGCGGACGACGCTGTCGCGGACGACGCTGTCGCGGACGACGCTGTCGCGGACGCCGCTGCCGCGGACGCCGCTGTCGCGGACGACGCTGTCGCGGACGCCACTGTCCCAGACACCACTGTCCCGGACACCACCGCCGACGCAACGCCGGAACCCGCGGCAGCCACCACCGCCGCCTCGGACGCGCTGCCGGCCTCGGTCGTCGTCCGCAGCGCGACCGAGCTGTCCGCGGCCTTTGAAGCCGTCGCCCGCGCCGCGGTCGCGGATGGGGCCGACAGTAGCCTGGTCCAGCGGGGGATCCGCGCCGGCCGGGACCAGCAGCTCCGCGACTTCGTCCCCGGCACGACGATGACCCTGCGCCCGCGCACCATCTCCCTGTTCCTGGTGGAGGCGTCTCGGGCGGGCGCGTCCGCCTCGTCCGTCGCCGCCGAGATCCGCAGGGGCCTGCGCGACGGACGCTTCGGAGGCGTGAAGTGAGCATGCTGCTGACCCTGGCCCTCCTCGCCCTGCCGGCACGTGGCGATGAAGCGCCTCCTCCCCCGGCGGCGGAAGCACCCGCCGAATCCGGCGCCGACACCTTCGCGCACCTGCTCAACTCACTCGAACAGGTCATCACCTGGTCGGCCTATGCCGACTTCGCGCTGCTCATCCCGGCCAACGGCCCGGCGACCTTCGACTCCTCCCACTTCAACCCCATCCTCGGGGCGCGCCTCAGCGACAAGCTGTGGGCCGAGCTGGAGCTGGAGTTCGAACACGCCGGCCAGATCGTGAAGATGGAGTACGGCTTCCTGGACTGGCGGGCCGGCTCGGGCTTCACGCTGCGCATGGGCCGCTTCCTCGTCCCCATCGGCGCCTACAACGACCGCCTGCACCCCTCCTTCCGGTGGCCGCAGCTCGAGCGACCGGAGCTGTCCGAAGAGGTCCTCCCGGTGGTCTGGTCCGACGTAGGCATCCAGGCTCTCGGCGACGTCAGCCTGGGGTCCTCGGTGACCGCGAGCTGGGCGCTGTATGTCATCAACGGGCTCGGCGGGAGCTGGGACACGACCCTGGACCCCTACCTGCGCGACCTGCGCGACAACGTCATCGACAACAACAGCGACAAGGGCTTCGGCGGGCGCGTGGGGGCCACGGTCCTCGCCGGCGCCAGCCGCGTGCGCTTCGACCTGTCGGGCTACACCGGGGCCCTCGATGACTCCTCGGCGATCCGGCTGAACCTCGGCGACGCGTCCCTCGACGCCGAGCTGGGGCCCGCCGTCGTCCGGAGCGAAGTGGCCCTGTCGACGCTGAAGGGCGACCCCTGGAAGCTCGGCACCTACCTGGCGACCGGCGTTCGGATCCAGCGCGTGGAGCCCACGCTGCGGTGGGACGTCGTCCAGGATCTGCCGACCAGCGCCACCATGCACCGCGGCGTGGCCTCGCTGAAGGTGGACATCACGCCGCAGTGGAACCTCCGCGGTGAGGTCGGGATGAGCCTCACCGATCCGCTGGCTGAGGGGCCCTCCGGCGGGGTGATGTCGGCTTTCTTCTTCTGACAGCCACGGCCTGGCGGCCCGACGATGGGGTAGCTTCCCCGAGCTTGGAGGCCGCCGTGCACATCCTCGTCGTCGAAGACTCGCCCGCCATTGCGCGTTTCCTGCAGCGCGGCCTGGGCGAAGAGGGGCACAAGGTCACGGTGGCGGCGGACCTCGCCGGCGGTCGCGCACAGCTCGCCGACCGGCAGCCCGACGTGCTCATCGTCGATCGGATGCTGCCCGATGGCGATGGCCTGGACCTCGTGCGTGAGCTGCGGCGGAGGGGGAGCGCGCTGCCGGCGCTGTGTCTGACGGCCCGGGACCGGGTGGAAGAACGGGTCGAGGGCCTCCGCTCCGGCGCCGACGACTACCTCATCAAGCCCTTCTCCTTCGAAGAGCTGCTGGCGCGCATCGACGCGATCACCCGCCGCTCGGGAGGCGGGGAGCTGCTGCGCGTGGGCCCCATCGAGATCGACGTCGCCGGTCACCGCGTGCGGCGCGACGGGCAGCCGGTCGAGCTGACGGCGCGCGAATTCGACCTGCTGGTGGCGCTGGCTCGGCAGCCAGGGCGCGTGATCTCGCGCATGCGGCTGCTCGACCAGGTCTGGCAGATGCAGGTCGACCCCGGCACCAACCGGGTGGACGTCTACGTCGGCTACCTGCGCAAGAAGCTCGGCAACGACGTGGTCCAGACCGTGCGCGGCGTCGGCTACGTCATCGACCCCGAGCGGCTCAGCGACCGAACTTCAGGGTGATCCCGACACTGACGGCCTTGGTCGCCGTGTCATAGTTGATCGAGATCGGCACGCCGCCGACCTGCACGCCGGCCTGCGGGATGTAGTGGTTCGTGCCGCTGGCGTCGCGTTGGTAGCCGAGCCCGCCGAAGACCGCGACGTTGTCGTTGAGGAAGTAGCCGGCCTGACCCGTGGTCGTGTACTCGTTGCCGAGCTTGGAGACGACGGCCTGCTGCTGCAGGCGCGCGTAGATCTCCCCCAGCTTCTTCTCGACGAGCAGGTCGATCTGGTGCTTGTCGTCCGCCGCGGTGTACTTGTACTTCGCCAGCCAGGTCTCGAATTCCTTCGGATCCTGGAAGCCGTAGAAGGCGCCCAGCTCGGACAGGCCACCGTCGGCAGCCGTCAGCTTGAAGTTGGCGCCGCCCTTCCAGTTGCCGCCGAAGTCCTTCTCGGCGCTGCCGGTCAAGCTGTGATCGCCGGTCGAGGCGATCACGGCGTCCAGCTCGGCCTTGAGGTCGTCGCGCGTGTACTTCATGCCGAGCTTGAGCTTCTGCTCGGTGGTGTAGTCGTAGGCCGAGCCGCTGCCCGAGGGTGTGCTGGTGAAGTCGGCGCCGATGTGGCTCTCCAGGCCCTTCGTCGCGTGCTGCTGCGTGCGCATGATCGAAGCGGTGGTGGCGCCGGTGGTGGCCGCGGAGGTGCTGACGTCGAGCTTGCTCTTGTCGCCGAGGATGGTCGCGGCGTCCTTGACCGTCAGCACCTGGCTGTTGGTGTTGTACTCGACGTTGTGGGAGGTGGTGAGGTCACCATCCACGGTCTTGAGCGCGGCCTTGATGGTCGTGTCCTTGTCGGCGCCACCGCTGACGCCGGCGCTGGCTTCGCGGCCCTCGCGGGGGCGATAGATGCCGGTGACGTTGTACAGCTCGAGCCCGGCCTTGGACAGCTTGCCGTCGACCTTGAGCTGGTGGCTGTCCGCCTTGCCGTAGGTCCCGTCGAAGGTGCCCGTCGGAGAGCCCCCCTGCTCGTGGTCGAGCTGGATGGCGGCGACCAGCATGTCGGACTTGTAGGACAGCTTCGCCTTGACCTTCTCCAGCGCGACCGCCCGCAGCTTGCCCACCTTGGCGGCGACCTCGGCTTCGAAGCCGTGGGGCAGCTTGAACTTCTGCGTGAGCTCGGGGATGGGGGCGTTTGCCAGGACAGCGGCGCCGGCGGCCAGCAGGGCGACCGTGGCGATGGTCGCGGGGTGGGCGTCGACCCAGCCGTTGAGGCTCTTGACCAGCGCCTGTCCGTCCTCGGTCTCCAGCCACTTCGCGCCGAGGTCGCTGTACTGATCGGCCAGCGCCGTGGCGAAGTCGTCGACGGCGCTCTCGTCCACCTCTCCGTTGATCGAGAGGAAGGCCTTGCTGGTGCCGGCCTTGATGGCGGAGTCGAGGCCCTGGGTGGCGTAGCCGGAGAGCTTGTCGGCGGTGAGGTTCTTGGAGACGGCCTTGTACAGCTCTCCACCCAGCCAGGACCCCAACGTCGCCTGGTAGTTGGACAGCCCGGCGGCCACGCCCTCTTCGGACTGGGCCTGTTCCTGCGCCTGGGCGTTGCTCTTGTCGGGCGCCGCCGACGCCACGGTGGAAGCTGCAGGTGTCGTCGTGGGGGCGCTGGTGCTGCGCGTGGTCTGCTGGAGAGAAGCCATGCCGGTCCGCCTGTTGTTCAGCATCACAATAGGCAATCGCGCAGGCTCCTGGGCGGTGTGGCGATGAGATGTTGGTGAGAAAGACGCAGCATCCGACCGCAGCACCTACGCTGTGCGTGATGCGGGATCCCCCTCCGACGCGGTCGGCGTCCCTTCCGGACCGACGCTGGTGGTCCACCGCCGGCCCCAGCCTGGCGGGGCGTGCGGCACAGATCGCCGCACGCCAGGTGCTCGTCGTGCTCATCGTCGTCGGGACGGTGGTGCTGGTGGGCACCGCCGGGCTGCGCATGTGGCTGCTCGACCAGGCGCTCATGGACGCCGCGCAGGTCCGCGCCCAGGCGGGGCTGTCCGACCCGCTGCTGGTCGAGCACACCATCGCGACCCGGGAGGAGCTCGACGTCGCCGTGCTGGAGCCCGATGCGGCCCACCCCTTCCAGGAGCACCGCTGGCTGGAGGGCGGCCGCTGGTGGGTGAGCCTCCCCGTCGAGCTGGAGGATCTGCCGGGCGAACCCCCCGACGAGGAGCACCACGTCGTCGTGGCCTCGGCGCCCCTGCAGCCCATGCTCGAGGACATGCTGGCCCTGGTCGGGCTGTACGCAGTGGTGGCCGCCGGCGTGGGCTTCACCTTCCGGCTGCGCCTGCTCGCACAGATGCGGGACGCGCTCGAACCCCTGCACACCGGCGCCATCTCCGCCGAACTGCTCGCCGAGACCGCCTGGTCGCCCGACGCCGCCGCCGAGCTCCGAGGTCAGCGGCTCGTCGGCGGAGGCGCGGACGAGGCCGGTCGCTTCGTGGCCTCGGTCAACCGGCTGCTCGACCGCATCGAAGCCATGCTCGACGAGTCGCGTCGCTTCACCGGCAACGCGGCGCACGAGCTGCGCACGCCGATCACCGCGATCCGCGGGGAGCTCGAGGTGGCGCTCCGCCGCCCCAGGAGTGCTGGCGAGCTGCGCAGCACCCTCGACGAGGTCTACCGGCAGGTGCTGGAGCTGTCGGGGCTCATCGACGCGCTGCTGCTCCTTGCCCGCCTCGATGCCGGGGAGGCCGGGAACGCCCGGCGCGAGCGGGTCTCCGCGCTGGCGGTGCTGCAGGAGGTGGCGGCTGAGCACTGCGCCGACTCGGTCGACGTCGACGTGCTCGTGGACCGCCAGCTCATCCACACGGCCCTCCGCAACTTCGCCCGCAACGCCGACCTGCACGGGGGCGGGATGGTCTGGGCCGGCCTGGAGCACGCACCCGGCATCGTGCGCTTCGTCATCGAGGACCGCGGCAGCGGGCCCGCGGGGCCGAGCCTCGATCGGCCCGAAGCCCTCTTCGAGCGCTTCAGCCGGGGGCGCGCCAGCGAGCAGGTCGAGGGGACCGGGCTGGGTCTCTCCATCGTCGCCGAGATCGCGCGCCACCACGGGGGGCGGGCCCGGCTGGAGCCCCGCCGTACCGGCGGCACCCGCGCCGTCCTGGAGCTGCCGGTCGCGCCGTGAACGTGTCGGTTGGCGTCCCCCGCCGGCTTGACGCCTCACGGTCAGTGCCTACACCTGTTGCGTCGAGCCGGAGCGCTGTGCCTGTCGGCAGGAACCGAAGGCCCCGCCGCGCTCGCCACCCCGCCGCCCGCACCCTCCGCGCCATGCGCGGGCACCATCCTCCGTCCACCCCTGGCCACGCGCCAGGCGGGAGCCGAGCATGTCGACGACCTCCACCGTCCGCCCCGACACCACCCGGAACATCGAACACCCCGATCGCATCGTCCCGGCCGATCTGCCGGCGACGCTCCCCGTGATCCCGCTGCGCCGCGGCGTCCTGCTCCCGGGGGGAATGTTCACCTTCTCCGTGGGCCGACCCCGCTCCGTGGCGGCGCTGGAGGCTGCCCACCGCGACGCCGACGGCGCGGCCTGGGTGGTCCTGGCGGTGCAGCGCGAGCCCGTCGCCGAGCCGGCGCCGGCCGACCTGCTGCCCACCGCGGTCCTCGCCCGGGTGACCGACGCCCCCCGCAAGGGCAAGGGGCCCTCCCTGCACGTCGCGACCGGTGTGCAGCGGGCCTGGCTGCGCGGCTTCCCGAGCACCCACCCCTACCTCGAGGCCACGTTTGAGCGCGTGCCCTCGCAGTGGCCGGACACGGTCGAGGCGGAGGCGACCTGGGGCGCCTTCCGCGAAGAGCTGCTGGCCAGCGCCGAGACCCTCGGCGGCGAGGCCCGCGTGCGCTCGCTGCTCGCCGTGACGGCCGGAGAGCGGCGCGCCCGGGATCGCATCCTCGACCTGTGCGCCGGTGCGCTGGACGGCCCGGCGGAGTGGACGATCGAGGTGCTGCAGACCGTCGACCCGCTGGTCCGCGCCGAGAAGGTGATCGCCGGCATCGTGCGGGCCCGCGAGGTCAAGGCCGCCCGCGAGGCGATCAAGGAGCGACTGCAGGAGGACGCCCGCGAGCTGCAGAAGGAGGCCCTGCTGCGTCGCCAGATGGAGGCGATCAAGGGCGAGCTGGGCGAGACCGGTGACGACGAGCTGGAGCGGATCAAGCAGCGGCTCGACGAGGCCTCCCTGCCCGACGAGGTCCAGGCGGTCGTCGACCGCGAGCTGCGCCGGCTGGAGCGCATCGGCAGCAGCAGCCCCGAGCGCAGCGTGGCCATGGACTGGCTGGAGCGCATCGCCGACATGCCGTGGGCGGTGTCGAGCGCCACCAGCGGTGGTGGCGACGGGGAGGAGGCCTGGGTCGACCTCGCCGCGCTGGAGGCCGCGCTGGACCGCAGCCACCACGGGCTCGACGAGGTCAAGCGCCAGGTCATCGAGCACCTCAGCGTGCGCATGCTGGCTGGTGAGGGGCGGGCCGACGTGCTGCTGCTCGTGGGCCCCCCCGGTGTCGGCAAGACGAGCATCGGCAAGGCCATCGCCGACGCGCTGGGCAAGAAGCTGGTGCGCGTCGCCCTCGGCGGCGTGCGGGACGAGGCCGAGCTGCGTGGCCACCGGCGCACCTACATCGGCGCGCGTCCCGGGCGCCTCGTCGAGGGGATCCGGCGCGCGGGCATCAACGACCCGGTCATGCTCCTCGACGAGGTCGACAAGCTCGTCCAGGGCTGGCAGGGCAACCCCTCGGCCGCGCTGCTCGAGATCCTCGACCCCGAGCAGAACCACCACTTCGTCGACCACTACCTGGAGGTGCCCTGGGATCTGTCGAAGGTGCTGTTCATCGCCACGGCCAACGACCTCTCGAAGATCCCCGGGCCGCTGCGCGACCGCATGGAGGTGCTCAACATCGAGGGCTACACGCCGGAGGAGAAGCGGACCATCGCCCGCACGCACCTGCTGGCGACCCTCGCCGACAACGCCGGCGTGTCCCCCGCAGATGTCGAGCTGAGCGACGCGGCCATCGCCCACGTGGTGGCAGGCTGGACGCGCGAAGCCGGCGTGCGGCAGCTCCAGCGCACGCTGGGCCGGATCTTCCGCGCCGCTGCCGTCAAGAAGGCCAGGGGCGAGCTGGACGCGCCGCTCTTCGTCGACGTCGAGGACCTGCCCACCTACCTGGGCAGGCGGCGCTTCCACGACGACGAGCACGAGCACCAGATCCGCCCGGGCATCGCGACGGGGCTGGCGTGGACGCCGGTCGGTGGCGACGTGCTCTACGTCGAGGCCAGCACCCTGCCGGGACGGGGCCAGCTCATCCTGACCGGTCAGCTCGGCGACGTGATGAAGGAGTCGGCGCGGGCCGCGCTGACCTACGTCATGGCCAACGCCGAGGCGCTGGGCATCGACCCCGACGCGGTCCGCGAGCGGGATGTCCACCTGCACGTGCCGGCCGGCGCGGTGCCCAAGGACGGCCCGAGCGCGGGCGTCACCATGTTCACGGCGTTGGCCAGCCTGCTCACCGGGCGCAACGTCCGCCCCGACGTGGCCATGACCGGCGAGGCGACCCTGCGCGGGCGGGTGCTGCCCGTCGGGGGCATCAAGAGCAAGGTCCTCGCGGCGCACCGGCTGGGCTTGAAGACCATCATCCTGCCGCGGCGCAACGGCCATGACCTCGAAGAGCTGCCCGAGGACGTGCGAGAGGCGCTGCACTTCGTGCTGGTCGATCACATGTCCGAGGTGCTCGCGGCGGCGCTGGAGCCGGTGGAGCCCGCGGTCGCGGCGGGCTGAGGCCCGTCTCCGAAGGTGCAGAGGTAGGCCTGCAGCGACAGCAGGGTCGTGGCCGTCACCGCCAGCGGCGGGCCGACGACGGGCACGACCAGGCCGAGGGCGACGATGCTCACGCTGGTCAGCGCCAGGCGCAGGCGCCACGCGGGCCAGGCGCGGAAGTGGCGCCAGGACTGCGCGGCGGCGGCGCCGGGCGCCAGGCCGTGGACGGCGACGGCGGGGATGGCGAGCTGAAGGGCTGCGAGCCAGCACAGGCCGGGCAGCAGCAGGGCCGTCGACAGCAGGGCGAGGCCGGCGAGGTAGGCGGGTGCTGTGAGCGCGAGGCGGAGGGGGGCGCCGTCGGGCGGGCGGAGGCGGACCAGCCACTGCCAGCGCAGGCGCGCGATGAACCACGGCCAGGTCAGGCCTGTGAGCGCCGCGGCCAACGCGATCAGCGGGCCGATGGACGCCACGAGCCCGGCCGGGAGCAGCCGGGCGTCTTCGGTCCGGCCGACCACGCCGAGCAGCCACATCGCGAGCAGACCGGCGGCCGCCAGCGAGACCACCAGGCCAGCCAGCGCCCCCAGTGCGGGCACCAGGCCGAAGTGCAGCGCCGCGCGCGGGGCGAAGCGCAGATCGTGGACGGTCTCGGCGAGGAGGGTGGAGATCGCCGGCGGGGGCGGGACCAGGGGAGAGGGGGTGCCGTCGCCGGCGGGGGCGTGGTCGCTCCTCGGGGACAGGGCGCGGCTCATGGCAGGGCCTCGGCATCGGTCGGCGCCAGCGGCAGGCGCGTCGGGTCGAGGCGGCAACGCTGTCGGAGGCCGGGGCGGGTCAGCGCTGCGGGGCAGCGGGCCAGGCCGTGGCCCGCGACGTCGTAGCAGCGCGACGACAGCACGGTGCCGTCGACGTCCAGCGTGCGGCCCACGCTGAAGACCCCCGCGGGACCTGCGACCGGCTGATCGTCGGACCCGAGCCAGCGTTCGCCCACCGGGTGGCCGTGGGCGTCGAGGGCGCGCACGTGCCGGCGCCAGCGGGTCGTCGTGGCGCCGGCGGGAGCGCTGTCTTCGAGCACCTGCTCCTCGACGACGTGGCCGAGGGCGTCGCGCTCCAAGCGCAGGCGGATGGGTGTGTCCTGGCCGGGGAGCAGCAGGCTGCGCAGGGCGACGCGGCCGGCGTCGTCGTAGCCGGGCGCGTCTTCGGTGGCCCCATCGGGGCCTGGGACCGGCTGGTCGCGCCCGTCGAGCCAGCGCACGCGCACCACGCGGCCCTGGCCGTCGAGCTCCCGCAGCACCCGGGCGACGCCGCTACGGTCGTCGACGAGCTGCCCGGCCCCGTCCTCGCAGCGCTCCTCGGTGGCGTCCGGGCCGCTGCCGTAGCGCCACAGCTCCACCGCACAGCCCCGCGGACCGGCGGTCGGGCCGTCGTCGAGCCCGCGCCAGCGCAGGGCCGTGAGGCGACCCTCGCGGTCGTGTTCCAGCGACACAGCGGCGACGCCCCGGCGGTCCGTCTTCGGGCGGCCATCGGCGGTGGTGACGCGCCGCTGCGAGAGCTGGCCCCACGGGTCGTAGTCGAGCGCCTCGCGGACGACGCCGTCGCAGCGGCCGGCGCGCCCGGCGGCGTCCGCGTAGCTGGCCGAGACGACCCGGCCGCGGACATCCAGGGTCAGCGAGGCGGCGCTGTAGCCGAGCTGCAGGTGGCTGGCGGGCCGGTCGTCGGCGTCGACGAAGCGCTGCTCGACCCTGCCGTCGTCGTGCCACTGCAGTCGCTCGCCGCTGACACCGGCGTCCAGCTCCGTGCGCAGCAGGTTCGGGTCGAGCCAGCTCCGCTCGACCACGTGGCCGCCCTGCCGCCGCAGGGCCACGGCCGCCGCCCCGGCCTGGCTGCGCACCGGGCTGCCGCCGGGGCCGAGGTCGACGATGAGCACCGGGCGGCCATCGCTGTAGGCGCGCAGGCGTCGCGACCAGCCGTCGGCGCCCACTTCGGGCTGGCCGCGGGCGTCGAAGCGCTCGCTGGCCAGCAGCAGAGCGCCGGCGAAGCGATCGCGCCGCAGCGGGGCCTCGCCGCGGTGGGCCACCGGCAGGCCGGCGGGATCGAGCCAGGCGGTCACGACCGTGCGGTCGGGCTGGAGCGGGTCGGCCTTCCAGGCGTCGTCGGGCAGGTCCGGGGCGGTCGACGCCCCCCCCAAGCCGGCGAGGGGGGTGGCGTGGGGGGCGGCGAAGACGACGCGTGTCGCGAAGCCCTGGTCGTTCCAGGTCGGCTTGCCCTCGGCGTCCAGCCAGGCGCTGCGCTCGACGATCTCCCAGTGGGCCAGGGGGCCTGGCAGGGCCAGCGCCTCGATGCGGGTGAGCGTGGGGCTGTGGTCGACGCGGGCTGCGCCGTCGAGGCAGGGCGCGGGGGTGCCGTCGGCTGAGAAGGCGGCGGACTCCAGCAGCCGCTGCCGGCCGAGCTGGGCGGCGAAGGTGTCCAGCGCGGGGACGCGGTGGAAGCTCCAGCGGGCGCAGCCCTCCGCGTCGTCGGCGATGCTGCCGGTGGCGTCGAGGTGGACCTCCTCGGCCCTCGCCCCCAGCAGGTCGGTGGTGAAGCTGTGGCCGTCGCTGCCGTCGCGGAAGGCGGCGGGTGTGGTCGCGTCGGCGGCGAGGCCGCGGCGCTGTACGACCCGGCCGGCGGCGTCGAGGTGTTGCTCTTCCACAGGGACGCCGAGCTCGGGATCCACCGCGGGCGCTCCCTCCGGGTCGAGGAAGCGCCGCAGGCAGATCGTGCCGTCCTCGGCCCGCTGGCAGGACACCGCGATCCGGCGGAGCAGCCGACCGTCGCGGCCCCGCTCGACCACCTCCGTCGCCAGGCCCTCATCGAAGCGCTGCTCGATGATCACGGGGGCCCCGTCGTCGTCGGCCAGGGCGCCGTCCCAGCGGCGCCGCTCCAGGCGGACGGGGCGGTCGTCCTCGAAGCTGGCATGCCAGCGCTCCTCGCCGAGGGAGGGAGGGGCGCGGTGCCAGGCGCTGTCGAGGATCCAGCCGCCGCCGCCTACGCCACCCCAGCGCGACGCCAGGGCGGCGTAGGCGCGCGGCTGGTCGGGGGATGTAAGCCGCAGCCAGGCTGCGCCGCCGACGAGGCAGAGAAGGGTGGCGCCGAGCGCGAGGGCGGCCGCCGCAAGCAGCACCCGATCCAGCCGCGTGTGGCCAGCCTCCGCGGGCGCGACGGCGGTGGGCAGAGGGGGAGGCGGCTCCTCGCCCGGCGTCTCCTCGGCGGGCGGCTCCTCGCCCGGCGGCTCCTCGCCCGGCGGCTCCTCGCCCGGCGGCTCCTCGC
>CAZRFD010000066.1:21598-36836 GCA_964599085.1 uncultured Enterobacterales bacterium
GGCTCCTCGCCCGGCGGCTCCTCGCCCGGCGGCTCCTCGCCCGGCGGCTCCTCGCGCGGTTCCTCGCCCGGCGGCTCCTCGCCCGGCGGCTCCTCGCCCGGGGGTTCCTCGCCCGGCGGCTCCTCGCCCGGCGGAGCTGCCGGCACGACCGGTGGGGGGGTGGGGACCGTCGGCGGTGCCGGGGCCGGCGGGTCGAACAGGGCGAGGGTGTCTGGACTCGGCTCGGCCAACTGCGGCCGCGGGGGAGGGCGCCCCTCCAGCACCTGCGCCAGGGCGGCGACGGACGGCAGGCGCTCGTCCGGATCGACGGCGAGCCCCAGCGCGATCGCCCGCTGCACGGGAGGGGGCAGGTCGCCGGGCACCACCGCGTGGACCCCGGCGAGGATCGCGGCCTCCACGGCCTCGGGATCGGTGCCGGTGAACGGCCGCCGGCCGCAGGCCAACTCGTAGAGCATGCCCGCGAGCGCGAAGACGTCGGCCCGCGCATCAACCGGGGGCTCCCGCTGGATCTGCTCGGGGGCGAGGAAGCCGGGATCGGCGTGGCCGGCCCGGGGGGCGGCGGGGCTGGCGAGGCCGAAGCTGACGACGGTGGCGCTGCGGCTGCCGAGGGCGTCTTCCTCGACGATCACCTGGTGCGGGGAGAGGGCGAGGTGCAGCACGCCCTGCTCATGGGCGGCGGCGACGGCGGCGACGACGTCGCGGAACAGCCGGAGCGCTGCGTGCAGCGGGGGCTGCTCCTGCTGGAGGATGCGGTGCAGCGGCGTGCCCCGGGCGCGCTGGACCAGCAGCGCGGGTGCGCCGTCCACCTCGAACACCCCCTCGATCTCGGCGAGGTGCTGGTGACGGAGGGCCGTGAGGCGGTCGGCCGAGGCGGCCAGCCACTGGCGGTGGGCGTCGCTCGCTCCGGCCAGCAGCACCAACACGCGCTCGTCGCCCGCCTGGTCGCGCACCAGCCAGGTGGCGCTGCGCGCTCCCTGACCCAGCAGTGCGACGAGGGTGGTGTCGCCGACAGTGTCACCGGCCCTGCGGATCGTCTGCCCCCACGGTGTGGATGGCGCGGAGCACGGCTTCCGGGGTGGCGGGCAGGGTCAGCGCCACCGGACCCGGGCCGCAGGTCGAGATGGCGTCTTCCAGTGCGTCGATGACGCCGATGGCCAGCATGAAGGGGGGCTCGCCCACGGCCTTGCTGCCGCCGATGACGCCGGGCTGGGTGGCGTCGTCGAGGAGCTTGATCCGCATGTCGAGGGGCACGTCGCCGATGGCCGGCACCTTGTAGGTGCTGGGGCCGGTGTTGCGGGCCGCGCCCTGTGCGTCGTAGAGCACCTCTTCGCTGGTGAGCCAGCCCAGGCCCTGGACGAAGGCTCCCTGGACCTGGCCGACGTCGATGGGGGGGATCAGGCTGTCCCCGACGTCGTGGAGGATGTCCACCCGGCGCAGGCGGTGTTCCCCGGTGAGTGCGTGGACCTCGACCTCGATGAGGGCGACGCCGTAGGCGAAGTAGAAGAAGGGCGTGCCCCGGCCGGCGGCCGCGTCGTAGGCGATGCCCGGGGTCGCGTAGTACCCGGTGGCCGACAGGCTCACACGGTCCAGCCAGCACTGGTTGGCCAGCTCGGCGAAGCGCAGGCTGTCGCCGGCGGGGCTCCGCACGACGCCGTCCTGCCAGGTCAGCGCTTCGGGCGCACAGGACAGCAGCCCGGCCGCCACCGGAGCCATGCGCTCGCGGATCTTGAGCGCGGCGTCCCGCACTGCCTGGCCGTTGAGGTCGCTGCCGCTGCTGGCAGCGGTGGGGCTGGTGTTGGGGACCTTCTCGGTGCTGGTCCGCATGGCGCGGACCTGCCCCGGCAGCACGCCCAGCACGTCGGCGCAGACCGCCAGCATCTTGCTGTGCAGGCCCTGGCCCATCTCGGTGCCGCCGTGGTTGAGCTGCACCGTGCCGTCGTTGTAGACGACGACGAAGGCACCGGCCTGGTTGAGGATCGCGTGGGTGAAGCTGATGCCGAACTTCAGCGGCTGCAGGCCGAGCCCCCGCCGCAGCCAGCGATGGCTGGCGTTGAAGGCGTCCACGTCCGCGCGCCGCGCCGCGAGATCGGCGTCCAGCACGAGGCTGTCGTGCATGGCGATGATGCGCGGGTGCAGCACCTGCTGGCCGTAGGGGGTCCGGTCCCTGGGCGGCGTGCAGTCGCCGTCGTAGTAGCTGGCCCGGCGGACCTGTTCGGGGCGCAGGCCGAGCGCCCGGGCGCCGCGGCGGATGGCGTCTTCGCAGACGACGATGCCCTGGGGCCCGCCGAAGCCGCGGAAGGCCGTGTTGCTGGCCTTGTTCGTGCGGCAGACTCGCCCTGTGAAGCGGCAGTGTTCGACAAAGTAGGCGTTGTCGAGGTGGAACAGCGCCCGGTCCATCACCGGGCCGGACAGATCGGCGGTCCAGCCGCCGTCGCTGAACAGGTCGACGTCGAAGGCGACGAAGCGCCCGGCGGCGTCGAAGCCGGCGCGGTAGCGGCCCAGGAAGGGGTGGCGGCCACCGGTGCTGCCCATGTCTTCGTGGCGGGACAGCCACAGCTTGACCGCGCGACGGGTGTGGGCCGCCCCGAGGGCCGCGAGGCAGCCGGGTGCGGTGGCCTGGCTCTCCTTGCCGCCGAAGCCGCCGCCCATGCGCGGGACCTCGCAGACGATGCGGTGCTGGCCGACGCCGAGCACGCGTGCCGCCATGCGCTGCACCTCGGTCGGGTGCTGGGTGCTGCTGATCACCCGAAGCGTGCCGTCTTCTTCGGGCAGGGCCAGCGCGCAGTGGGTCTCCAGGTAGAAGTGGTCCTGGCCCCCCGTGCGGACCTCTCCCTCGACCACGACCCCGCCCTGGGCCGGCAGGGCTGCGAGCACCCGGTCGACGTCGCCGCGGCGGATGGTGTGCGGGGCGGTGTGGAAGCTGTCGGCAGCGATGGCGCCGTCGATGTCGAGGATGGGCGCGACCTCGCCGGTGTCCAGCTCCACGCGCACGAGGGCAGCCGCCTGGCGCGCCTGTTCGCGAGTCTCGGCGAGGACGAGGGCGACAGCCTGGCCCGCGAAGCAGACCTCGTCACGGGCGAGGATGGGCTCGTCGTGGACGACGGGGCCGATGTGGAGGTCGCCGGGGACATCGTCGGCGGTCAGGACGGCGTGGACCCCCGGGTGCTTGCGTGCCTGGGTCGTGTCGAGGAAGACGAGGCGGCCGGCGGGGGCCGGGCTGCGCGCCAGCACGGCGTGGAGCGTGCCCGGAGGGCAGAGGTCATCGGTGTAGATCGCGGCGCCCGTGACGTGGCCGACGGCGCTGTCGTGGGGGGCGGCCCGGTGGAGGGGAGAGTGGGCAGGCGGTGCGGTCATGGCTGCTCCACGGTGCTGTCGGGGGCGTCGACGACGACCGTGCCGGTGTGGGCGGCGGGGAGGGGCCGGAAGGCGCGGTCCAGCGTCTCGGCGTAGCTGCCGCGCAGCAGGTTGGCGGCCACCGTGGATCGGTACCAGGCGCTGCTGCGGTGATCGCTCATGGGCTGCAGGTCCTCGGCGACGATGGTCGCCGCGGCGTCGATGGCCGCTTCCGACCAGGGCTGGCCGACGAGGGCAGCTTCGGCCCGCCGGGCCCGGACGGGCGTGGCGGCCATGCCCCCGTAGGCGAGGCGGGCGGCGGTGACCCGTCCGCCGTCGACCGCGACCGAGAAGGCCGCGCTCACGGCGCTGATGTCCAGCTCCCGGCGGCGGCTGACCTTGTAGGCGCCGAGCTTGCGGTCCGGATCTGGGAGGTCCAGCTCGACGGCGGCCAGCAGCTCTCCCCGCTCCAGCGCGGTCTGGCGGTAGCCGACGAAGAAGTCGTCCATGGGCACGCGGCGCACGCCTTCGGGTCCGGCGATCAGCGCGTCGGCGCCGAGGGCGAGGAAGACCGGCGCGAGGTCGCCGATGGGCGAGGCGT
The DNA here is from genome assembly GCA_964599085.1 of uncultured Enterobacterales bacterium. Lineage (GTDB taxonomy): Bacteria > Myxococcota_A > UBA796 > UBA796 > UBA2385 > J125. The sequence continues at coordinate 25,533 of CAZRFD010000066.1, forward strand.
TGCAGAGGTTGCCGCCGACGGTGGCCCGGTGCTTGATCTGCCGGCTGCCGAAGTAGCGCAGCATGCGGTGCAGCACGGGCAGGCCGGTCTCGGCCCAGTGCTCCAGGTCGGTGAGCGGCGTGGTCGCGCCGATGCGGACGCGCTCCCCGCGGACCGAGGTGCCGGAGAGCCCCGAGATCCGGTCGAGCGAGATCAGGCATGAGAAGGCGACGTGGCGCTGAGTGACGTCCAGGCCGAGGTCGGTGGCGCCGCTGACGATGCGGGCGTGGTCGTGGGCAGCGAGCAGGGCCAGGGCTTCGTTGAGGGTGGCGGGCGCGTGGTAGTGCTGGTTGCCGACCACGTACTGCAGGGCCGGGAGCTGGACCGGCCGGCCGAGCTGGGCTTCGATGCCGTCGTCGGGGCGGCTGCCGGCAACGTCGCGCAGCACCTTGCGGATGGGGGCGTAGCCGGTGCAGCGACACAGGTTGCCGCAGAGCTGGTCGTCGAGCCGCCAGTCGTCGTCGGCTGCACCCGCCAGCTCGGGGCGGTGGGCGGCTTCGGCCAGGGCCATGACGAAGCCCGGCGTGCAGTAGCCGCACTGGCTGCCGTGGTGGTCGACCAGCGCCTGCTGGACGCCGTGCAGCGCGCCGTCCCGCGCCAGCCCCTGGACCGTCCACAGCCGCAGGCCGTCGACCTGGGGCAGCAGCAGCAGGCAGGAGTTGACCGAGCGCAGCCGGCCCTCGGCGTCGATGAGCAGCACCGTGCAGGCGCCGCAGTCCCCCTCGGCGCAGCCCTCCTTGGTGCCGGTGCGGCCGCTGGCGCGCAGCCACTGCAGCACCGTCGTGGTGGGCGGGACGTCCTCGATCTCGACGGCTTCGTCGTCGACGTGGAAGCGGAGCGTGGCCATGGGCATCCTCGGCGTTGCCTCGACCAAGCGTAGCGCGGTGGCCGCGGTCGGGCCGCCGCGGGGGCAGCGGCAGGCGGTGCCGATCCCCCGCACCCACCGGCTCGCCCCGCCGTCGCCCGGACAATAGGCTGCCGTTCCACGCTGGAGCAGCCATGAACCCCTCTCCCCGCATCGCCGTCGTCGGCGGCGACGGCATCGGCCCGGAAGTCGTCGCCCAGGGCCTCCGCGTCCTGACCGCCCTCCTCCCCGACGCACGGCTCGAGCACTTCGACCTGGGAGCGGACCGCTACCTGCGCGACGGCGTGACCATGCCGCCGGGGCTGATGGACCGCTGGCGCGACGACTTCGACGCCATCTACCTCGGCGCGCTGGGCGACCCCCGCGTGCCCAGCAACGTCCAGGCCCGCGACATCCTGCTCGGGGCCCGCTTCCAGCTCGACCTGTTCATCAACCTGCGGCCCATCCAGCTCCTCGACGCCCGCCGCTGCCCGCTCAAGGACCGCGGCCCCGACGACATCGACATGATCGTCTTCCGAGAGAACACCGAGGGGCTCTACACGGGCGTCGGCGGCCAGTTCAAGCGGGACACGGCCGATGAGGTGGCCATCGAAGCCGAGATCAACACCCGCAAGGGTGTCGAGCGCATCGTGCGGGCGGCCTTCGAGTACGCCCGCAGCTCGGGCCGCAACAAGGTCTGCATGAGCGACAAGTCCAACGCCATGCGCCACGGCCACGACCTGTGGCAGCGGGTCTTCAAGCTCGTCGCCGCCGAGTACCCCGACGTGCAGACCCGCCACCTCTACGTCGACGTGCTGGCCATGGAGATGGTCCGGGCACCGCAGCAGTTCGACGTCATCGTCACCAACAACCTGTTCGGCGACATCGTCACCGACCTCGGGGCCGTGCTCCAGGGCGGCATCGGGCTGGCGGGCTCCGGCAACATCCACCCCGGCCGGGTGGGCCTGTTCGAGCCGGTGCATGGCTCAGCCCCCGACATCGTCGGCAAGGGCATCGCCAACCCCATGGCCGCCATCCTCACCGTCGGCATGATGCTCGGGCACCTCGGCCACACCGACCATGAAGCGCGCGTCCGCGCGGCCGTGCGCGCCTGCCTCGAGTCGGACCTCGTCACCCCCGAGCTGGGTGGGACGCTGTCGACCGCCGACGTCGGCAGCGCGGTGCTCGACCGGCTGGGTTGAGCGCCCGGCGCAGCTCGGGACGACCGGCGCTACTCCCCGATCCACGCCCGCTGCGCGTCGACGACGCGCTCGGTGCCGTCGGGGCTGCGCACGCGGAGCTGGACGCTGCTGCCCACCTCTCCGGTGACCGCGCTGATCATGTCGATGAGGGGCAGCCCGGCGAGGGGCTCCCCGTCGGCTTCGAGGACGACGTCGCCCTCGCTGAGCCCGACGGCTTCCGCGGGGCTGTCCTCGTGGATGTCGCCCAGGCGCAGCCCCTCGGGGTCGAACTCGACGACGGCCCCGATGCCGCCGACGTCGTAGTCGGGCAGGGTCAGCACGAGGTCGGTGCGGTCGCCCTCGGCGGGGTCGATCTCGACGCCGTCGCCGCGGACGCGGATCAGGCCGTCGACCCGGGTGGCGTACAGCTCGCAGGGCCGGTCGGGCAGGGTGACGCGGCTGTCGAAGCGGTCGGCGTCGCCCAGCCGTCGGTCCATGGAGCAGCCGGACAGCCAGATCAAGTCGCCCTCGACGACGCCCTCGACGCGGCCGGCGAGGTGGATGCGGCGGGGCGGGGTCGTGGGGATGGTGCTCTGACAGGTGCCGGCGCCGTCGCGCCAGCGCACGCTGACGGTGCTGTGGCTCTCGGTGTCGCCGACCCGGATGGTGAAGGCCAGCAGCATGGTGTCCACGGGCGCGTCGATGTCGAGCAGCCCGCCGTCGGCCTGCCAGCGCAAGGGCCGGGCCAGGCCGGCGTCCAGCTCCTGTCGCGAGAAGCCGTCGACGAGTCCGCGGGCGAGCACGTCGGCGCCGGCGTGGGCGACGATCTGCAGCTCGTCGAAGTCGTCGCGATCCAGCTCGCAGCGGACGTGGCCCATGGGCACCATGTCGGCGATGTCCGGGGCGTCGCCGCGGTCGGTGTGCGCGGTGGGTGAGGGGGAGGGGAGGGCGGGCGACGCCGTGTCGGTCTGTGCCGGCTCCGTCGCGGGCGCCTGCAGCGTCGCCCGCGCGCCGCGGGGGCGAGGGGCCGGCGAGGGGGCTGCGGGCGGTGCGGGCGCCCAGGACAGCCACGCACCCACGAGCAGTCCGGCGAGGGCCACGGCGGCGATGGGGAGGAGGCGACGGCGCACGGTGCCTACTGCAGTCGGGTCAGCTCTTCGCTGCCGCTGCGCTCGTGGTTGGTCCAGGTCGTCTGCATGCGATCGCCGGCCACGGAGTCGACGTCGACGGTCACGATGTAGCCGGTGCTGGGCACCCGGTAGACCCAGCCGAAGTGGCCATCCTGCCAGCCGGACAGCTTGACGTCGAAGGCTTCGCCGTCGCTGTCGATGATGGAGACGACCTGCGCCTGCCCGCCCCGGGTGACGATGGTGGTGCGCTCGCCGTCGGTCATGGACGGGGTCCACAGCCCGACGAGGGCGGCGTCCTGTGCGCGGTGGGCGTGGGCGCACGCGAGGGTGAGCGCGAGCAGGGGGGCGACCAAGGCGGCTCCGGGATCCGGGTCCCGGGAGCGTAGCGCCCTCGACGGATCCATGGGACACCCCGGGTCATGGCTTGCCGCAGCCCGGCGGACGGCAACGGGCTACAAAGTCGGGGTCACGATCCCACCACGGAGCCTCCTGTGTCCGACACCGACATCGTCTTCCTCTCCGGCAAGCGCACCCCCTTCGGCACCTTCCTGGGCGCCCTCGGACGCATCAGCGCCATCGACCTCGCCGTGCACGCCAGCAAGGCGGCGCTGGACCAGTCGGGCGTGCCCGCCGCCGACATCGACCACGTGATCTTCGGCAACGTCATGCAGACCAGCCCCGACGCCATCTACGGCGCCCGGCACGTGGGCCTGAAGGCCGGCGTGCCCGTCCCGACGCCGGCGCTCACGGTCAACCGCCTGTGCGGCTCGGGCTTCGAGAGCCTGGTGCAGGCTGGCCACCTGCTGCGCCTCGGCGAAGCCACCATGGTCCTGGCCGGCGGCGCCGAGAACATGACCCAGACTCCGCACACCATCCGCGGCGCCCGCGACGGCTTCAAGCTCGGCGGCACCCAGATGAACGACTACCTGCAGGAGTGCCTCTACGACACGCAGGCTGGCTGCCAGATGGCGATCACCGCCGAAAACCTGGCCGACAAGTACGGCATCACCCGGGAGATGGCCGACGAGTACGGCTACCGCAGCCAGACCGCCTGGCTGTCCGCCCACGAAGCCGGCCGCTACGCCGAAGAGATGGCCCCCATCACCATCAAGTCGCGCAAGGGCGAAAAGGTGATCGACGTCGACGAGCACCCGCAGCTCTCGCCGCTGCGCCCGGCCAAGTTCCGCGATCGCTTCGGCAAGGAAGCCATGGCCGCGCTGCGCCCGGTCTTCAAGAAGGACGGCACCGTCACCGCCGCCAACGCCAGCGGGATCAACGACGGCGCCGGGGCCATGGTCATGACCACGGCCGGTGAAGCCGCCCGTCGCGGCCTGCAGCCGCTCGGCCGGCTCGTGGCCAGCGCGTCCGCCGGCGTGGAACCCTCGCTGATGGGCATCGGCCCGGTCGAAGCCATCAAGAAGGCCCTGGATCGCGCCGGCATGGGCCTCGGCCAGATGGACCTCATCGAGATCAACGAAGCCTTCAGCACGCAGTACCTCGCCTGCGAGAAGCTGCTCGAGCTCAACCGCGACATCACCAACGTCGACAGCGGCGGCGTCGCCATCGGCCACCCGCTGGCCGCCAGCGGCACCCGCATCACCATGCACCTGCTCTACGAGCTGAAGCGCCGCGGCAAGAAGTACGGCGTCGGCAGCGCCTGCATCGGCGGCGGCCAGGGCATCGCGGTGGTGGTCGAGGCCTTCTGATCGGGGGCGCTGCACCCCGGGCGCTCAGGGCGGGTCGGCTTCGGCCCGCCACTGCCGCCAGGTCGCGGCCTCCTCGTCCGGCGTCAGCGCCGTCGGGGGGGCGGCGTCGTGGTAGGCGCGCAGCGCGCGGGACAGGTCGACCGGGTCCTCCTGCAGGCGTCGGCGCACGTCGTCGTCGCCCTGGAGCAGCAGGCTGGCCCGCAGACGCAGGATGAGGCGGGCGCTGATCCGCAGGCCGTCCGCGTCCAGGGCAAGCAGCCAGCTCCGGACGGGCTCGTTGCAGCGGGCCGCCGTGCGGTCACGGGCCGCGACCGGGTCGGGTTCGCGCAGGATCCGGGCGAGGAGCTCCTGGTAGAGGGAGAGTGCGGTCACGCGGCGCTCCGGTGTCCGGCGAGCTGGCGCAGGCGCGCGAAGTCGGCCTCCAGCGGTGCGACGTCGGCGCCGCCGACCGTGCCCTCGAGCCGCTCGAGGGTGACGCCGCGCAGGCTCGGACAGCGGGGGAACACCGCCTCCAGCAGGTCCCAGACGGGCTCGGGGACGGTGTCGTCGTGGCTGTCCAGGCGCATGGGGCGGGACAGCCCCCAGCCGCTCGGGGCGGTCGCGCCGCCTGAGACGTGCAGCTCGATGACCCGGTGCAGGGGGAGGAGGGCCAGCCAGCGCTCGGGGTCGACGCCGTGGTTGCAGGTGGCGACGTACAGGTTGTGGAGATCGACGAGGAGCGGGGCGCCCGACCGGGCCATCAGGCGCGCGTCGGACAGCGGATCTCCGGGGAGCGCGTAGAAGGTGCTGTTCTCGATGCCGGGGTCAGGCACGATCTCGCCCAGGGCTGCGAGGCCGGCTTGGACGGCCGCGACGGTCTCGGCACAGTCGGGCAGCGCCAGCGGGAGCTGCAGCCGGGTGCGGCCGGCGGCGGCGAAGCCGAGGTGGGCCGTCAGCCAGGAGAAGCCGAAGATGCGGTGATCGCGGGCCAGCGCCGGCAGGGTGCGCGACAGCCAGGGTGGGGTGATCGCCGAGCCGACCGACATCGTGACGGTGTGGGCGACGATGGGTGTGCCGCGCAGGGCGTGGAGCGCCTGCAGGCGGTGGTGGAAGGCGTTCGGGGCGAGGTCGCCGGGGCGCCACAGGGTCTCGGGCGCGACCTCCCAGTAGTCGGCGTGGGCGGCGACGCGGGCGGTGCGGGCCAGGGTGTCTCGGTCGGGGACGAGGCTGAAGCCGACGGGGACCGGCCTCACAGCAGGATCTCGTCGTCGAACAACAGCAGCCGCTGCATCTCGCGCGGGACGTAGCCCATGCCGCAGCCGACGGTCCAGCGCTGATCCTCGCCCTCGATGGTGGTGCCGCAGCCACCGTTGTGGCCCCACTTCGAGCCGGGGATGCGGTGCTGGACCAGCCGCGTGCGGGTGGCTGCGATCCGCTCGGCCCGCTCCGCTGGCGGCAGGGCGAGCAGTGCTGCGCGCAGGGTGGGCAGCGCCCGAGCGAGGGCCGCGCCTGGCTGGGTGATGGCGGCGACCGCGCGGGGATCGGGGGTGTCGTCGCCGCCCTCCCGCGGGAAGTAGAGGCCGGGCGGCAGGTCGAGGTCGAGGATGCGGACGCGGGCGCCGACCCGATCGGGGTGCACGACAAGCATCCAGGGCGTCCCTTCGCGGTGGATGGGCGTCTGGGGAAGGAACTGGCGGCAGGCCGACCAGGTCGCGGCGACCACCTCGATCTCGCTGAGCAGCAGCAGGTCGTCGTCGGGGGCGTGGTTGAGCCAGGCGCCCCAGGCGCGCCCGCGGTCCCAGCGCTCGGCGAGATCGTCGGGCACGACCAGCACGAGGAGGGGTCGGGCGGCGCTGTGGGCGCGCTGCCAGGCCGCCGTGAGCAGCTCGAGCTGCGCCAGTGCGTCGGCGAGTTCCTCGGGGGAGGCGGCGAAGGCCCGGGTCAGCCAGGAGCTGGCGGCCGCGCCGGTGAGGGCGGCCAGGAGCTGGCGACGGGTCGTGCGGACGGTCATGGCGCCACCAGGCGGAGGGGGGCGGGAGGGATCAGGTCGGCGTCGATGCCCTCGCGGAGCAGGACGCGGCCGTCCTCGACGGACCAGCGCCCGGCGACTCCGGGCAGCTCGACGGTGCAGGCCCGCCAGGTGCCCGCGGCGTCGAGGAGGACGCAGCCGCGGTCGGTGTGGCGGTGCAGGCCGACGAAGCGGGCGGACGCCCGGGCGTCGCGCGACCGGGCATCGACCAGCTCGAACTGGCCCGCGGAGGCTGGGGCCGTCGTGGCCGGCACCGTTGCAAGCGGCTCGGCGTCCGGGGCGGGACGGACCCACTGCGCGGCGTCGGGGCGCCAGGCGGCGGAGGCGCCGACGCCGACCGCTTCGAGGCGCTCCAGCGCAGCGAGGCGGTCCTCGCCCCGAGCGGGCATCGCCAGCGGCGCGGCGGGCACTTCCTCGTCGAGCTCGATCAGCCACGCGCCCTGGAGGGTGGCCGGGGGCTCCTCCTCGGCGAGCAGCTCGACGGCGTCGGGGCCCTGCAGCAGGAATCCGCCCTCGTCGGGCTGGAGCAGCGCGAGGTCTGCCCGCAGCGTCAGCCAGGTGGCCGTCGGAAGGTCGGTCTCCACGAGGAGGCGGTCCGCGTCGACGTCCTCGCCGAGCCGGAGAACGTCGGTGGTGATCGCACCTGCGTCGTTGGTTCCCAGGCGCAGCAGCGCGCCGTCCACCGGCTGCAGCTGCTCCTCGTCGTCCGGCGCCACCACCCGCAGCACCGTGTCCGGAGCGACCATGCGCGGCAGCCGGAGGTCGAGGACGACGTCGTCGGCCTCCACCCGCAGCCCGGCGTCGGACGGTCCGGCGACCAGGGCCGCGCCGGACAGCGGCGGCGCGCAGCCGTGGAGCAGCAGGACCCCGGTGGCGAGCCCGAGCAGCGCAGACAGGGCCAGCAGGCTCGGGAGGGGGGAGGCGGTGGCGGGTGTGTGCACGTCGGGCTCCGGGGCTGGGTCGGGCCGGGTGCTGGGACCGTCGGCACCCGCCGAGGTTCCGGCGGAGCCGTCAGGGGCGTGTCAACGGGGCGGCGCGGGCGATGCCGGGGCTGTGGAGGCTGGGGCCGCGGACGCCAGGGTGAAGTGCTCGCCGGGAGTGGCGCGCCAGGTCTTGATGACGAGCGTGCCTGGAGGGAGCGCCGCGGTGGAGGGCTGCGGTGGCGTCAGGGTCCCCGCGGGGGCCGGGCGCTGGCCATCCGCCGGGCGAGTCGTGGCGGCGGGCGAGGGCGTCGCTGGCGAGGGCGCTGCCGCTTCGGCACGGCCGGCCGTCAGCAGGAGCAGGCTCGCAGCGCAGAGCGCGTGGGCGAGCGTCCGGAGCGCAGGGGGGAGGGCGGGAGAGGAGGCGGGCATCGTGGGCGTCCTGGGTCGGGTGACGGGCGACAGCGATGGCCGGCGCCGCGCGTGCCGGGACTCGGTCACCCAGCGCCTCGGACCCGGCGCACGTGCGTGGGTTCCCGCTCGCTGATCGGTGGGGCGGCCGAGGTGATCCACTTCGGGGCTTCTGTCGCCGCGGAGCGCCCGGCCCCTCCACCCATGCAGCCCCCAGACCCGGCCCCCGCCCGCTACGCTATGATCCGCCCGCCTCCGGACGGTTCCGCCATGCTCTTCCTCGCCCTGTCGTCGCTGCTGCTCGGCTGCAAGTCGCCGCCGCAGGCCGACCCGGAATTCGACGACGCCACGCGCTACCTCGTGCGGATCTTCGACACGGGCACCGACGCGGAGCGGGCCTATGGGATCCGGCAGCTCGAGCGGCAGAGCTACCTGAACATGGACCTCGAAGCGAGCAGCGCGACGAAGCGCTGGCTGTCGCCGGCGGGGCTGACCTGGGACGACGTCGCCGACCTCGAGCACCCCGACCGGGACCCGGCGCTGAACCTCCCTCTGGCCGTGGGCTTCCTCTCGGACTTCGACGTGCCCGACCACGGCCGCGTGTTCTACCTGACCGACATGCGACCGGTGGAACCTTCATCCCCGGACCTCTACGACCGGACGATCCTCGACGGTGAAGACTGCTGGCTGGACCACGGCTGCGACGCGCTGCGCACCTACAACGACGTCGAGCGCAAGAACATCCTCTACACAGTCCGCTACGACCTGTGGAAGGACTACCGCTGGATCGACCTGAACCTGCCGGACCTCTCGTCGGTCCCCGAGGGCGAAGAAGCCGTCAACGACGGCGATCCCCGGTGGGCCATCCAGGTACGCTCCTGGATGAAGACCTCGGCAGAGGGCGACGGCGCCACCATCCACCAGAGCTACGCCATCGAGGTGTGGGTGCCCCGCGACTGCCAGGGCTACATCCGCGACCCGGCGGATGAGAACCTCGACGGCGGCGACTGGACGGCGGACTCCTGCGGGGGCGGCACCATGCGCATGCAGGCGCTGTGGTCCGAGACAGAGCTTGGCACCGACGTCGGCGACGACGTCAAGCTGGCCGCGACCCGCAGCGGCATCGACAGCTACTACGAAGCGACGGAAGACTGGCTGGCCGAGAACTGACGGGACGCGTGCCTACTCACCAGAGGGCACGGGCGCGGCCTTGCCTTGTCGCTGCGCCGCGAAGAAGGCGGTCAGCGGCGGCGCCATCTCTGCCGGTATGTCGGCCCCCCAGTCGCCGCCGGTGATCATCGCACCCGTCGCCTTGCAGTCGGGACCCAGCGCGAAGATGGCTGGCACGCCGTAGGTGACGAGGCCGAGCGGCTCCAGTTCCTTGGCGAACAGGTCGACATCGACGCCGACGACATAGGTGCCCTCGAAGGCCTGCTGCATGGCCGGGTCGTCCATCGCCTTGCGCAGCGCCTTGCAGGGGGCGCACCAGATGGCGTTGAGCTCTGCGTAGGGGTGCAGGCCGAGGTCGCGGGCGGTTGCGCAGTGGTGCGAGAGCTGGGCCTGCAGGCTGCCCGCACCCGGCTGGGCATCCGCCCAGCGGTGGGTCGAGGCCGGGGCGGCTGGGGGTGCGGGGGACGCGTCTTGCGGGACCGCGCCCTGGCCGCCGTCGCAGGCGGTCAGCAGCAGGGGGAGGAGGAGCGGCGACATGCCCACGTTCTAAGGCTTCAGGGTCACCGTCGCCCGGTTGTCGTCGTGGCGATCGCCGGGCAGGACGTGGCCGGGATCGATGCGCAGCTCCCAGGTGGCGCCAGCCCCCGCGGCTTCACGGGCGCGCACGACGGCGGGGGCGTCCGCCGGCAGGTCGACGTAGCCCCCGCCCGCCCAGGTCCCGTTGCGGAGCCAGGCGTAGGGGACCGCGACAGCGGGGCCCGGATCCGTCTGCCAGATCTCGCCGCGCAGCTCGACCGAGCCGTCGGGCAGGCGCTCAGTGGAGATGCGGGCGGTCGGGGACGCGGGAGCGGCGGCCGGCACGTCGGGCAGGAGGCTCTGCAGGCGGGACTGAGCGATGCCAAAGCGTTCCGGGCGGCCGCCGCAGGGGGTGTCGGCGGCGTCGGGCAGGTCCCGGTCCAGCGGGACGACGAGCTGGAAGGCGTCGTTGTCGACGTCGCGCTGGCGAACGGGCCGAGACAGGGACAGCTCGACCGAGAAGGGCAGGCTGTTGTCCGTGCCGACGGGGCGATCCGGGGTGGCGGTGGTGGCGAAGTCGGGCAGAACATCGAGCGGCAGGGCGTAGCCACCGAGGCCGCAGGCATGGGCCCGGCGGGGCGGCAGGCCGTTGAGCGGTTCGTTGATGACGCTGTCGTCGAGGCGGTACACGCCGGTCGCGCCGTCCCGCCAGGACGCCGGCAGCCAGGAGCGCTCGCCGGGGACGAGGTCGATGTGCACGGAGTCCACGCGGACCGGCGTGCCCAGGTTCTGGAGGCTGACGAAGAAGCGCAGGTAGTCCCGACCGGCGGCGTGGACCACGTAGGGCTGTACGGCGGAGATCGCCGGGTCGGGGAAGGGGCCGAGGCCCGGCGCGTCCGTGTCCGTGTGGCAGGCCAGCTCGGCGGTCAGCTCGCGGCGGTTGTTGTCGCTCAGGCCGGCGGCCTGTTCGGCGGCGCCGGGCAGGACGCTGACGATGAAGCGCTCGGTGGTGGTGTCGCTGGTGGTGGGGCCGCATCGTCCTGGAGACGGACGCGGGAAGCTGTCGAGGGTCAGCGACAGCTCGGCGGGGCCCGACAGCGCGCCCACCTCGGCGCTGCCCTGGACGCGCTCGGTGGTGGCCCAGCCGGAGTGGGTGACCTCGACCGTGAGGCTGCTGGCGTCGAGCCGGCCGGAGAGCAGGGCGAGGTCGACGGTCATGGAGTTGGGCGCGCCGACGAGGCCGGGGTCGAAGTGGAGCCCCACGGGGACGATGTCGGGGGCCGCAGGGACCGCGGTATCGATGAGGGTGGGAGCTTCCGCGTCGGCGGCAGCGTCCTCCGCGGCAGCGTCCTCCGCGGCAGCGTCCTCCGCGGCAGCGT
>CAZRFD010000067.1:0-36613 GCA_964599085.1 uncultured Enterobacterales bacterium
GACCTGCACGCCCCGCCGGACCTGGAGCCGGGCGTGGTTGAACGAGGAGATCAGACGGTGGTCATCGATGAGATCGACGGCGTGCTCTCGATGCGCATGGACGGGGACGCCTGGTACCGCCTGGACCAGCTCCCTGCACAGACCGTGGACGCCATGACGAAGAACGCCCGCATCCACGAGCTGCCGGCCGCCCCGGAACTGTCCACCGTCCTCAGCAACATGCATGCAGCCCTGGGGCCTGCCCCCGGCAGCCTCGGCTCGCTGCAGATCCCCCTGCGCATCAGCTCTCCCAACCTGGGGCTGGATGATCCGGCACAGGCGGTGTTCACCGATGCCAGCACGGGCTCGCTGCTGTCGACCAACCGCGACCTGGGAGTGAGCGGCATGTCCTGGACCCGCGACCAGCTCGTCTCATACGTCGGCATGGCCCCCCCGACGACAGACGCGGTGACCGAAGCGGATCGTCTCGAGCACGGCTGGCTCACCTGGCTGTGGCGCGACTGGAGCGAGGTCACCCGCTCGGTTCGCGTCCTCCACCGTGATCATCGGGACGGCGCCGACCTCGTCGTGCTGCGGGTCGAGCGCCGCAGCGGTGACTTCTTCGACCTCAGCATCGACACGGAGACCTGGCTGCCGGTCTCCCGGGTGCTCACCGTCGGGACGGCCGATCCCACCGTCGCACAGACGTCGGTGACCGAGCGCTTCGAGGACTGGGCGCCGCGCGACGGTGTGATGCTCCCCGGCCGATGCGTGGCCTCGAACCCGGCCATGGGAAGCACCACGGTCACCATCGTTCCGGGTGATGCGATCCGGTGAAGCTGGGGCTGGCCGGTGGTGGTGGCAGCGAGGGAGGGACCACCGCCACGGCCGGGGCCGCCGCCGCACTGCGCGGGGTAGCGGATCCAATGTGGCGGAGTCTGGACCGGTCCTGCGCCTCTCCGGGTGAGCGCGCCGCCTCGCATCCGGGTGAGGGGCGGCCGACCCCCGCCACCGCGCCCCTGCGCGCCCTCCCCGCAGCCCAGGCCCCCCCGTTGACCACCAGCTCCCGCTCCTCGTCCTGGCGCATCGGCCGCGCCCTCGTGCTCCTCGCCGCCCTGGTCTACGGCGTCCTGCCCGGCATCATCGACTTCTTCACACCGCAGCACCTCGGAGACCCGGACTGGGCCGGCCACCGCCGCTTCCACCTCATCTGGCAGATCTGCCTGGTGCTGGTCCTGGGGCTGCGGGGCCTGTGGTTCGCGTGGCGGGCCGACAGCCCCGCGCGCCTCGACCTCATCCACCGGTCAGCGGGCCAGGGCGCCGTGGTGCTCACGGCCTTCTTCTCCGCCGGGCTCCTCGCGGTACCCCTCCACGCCGCCTACGGCGCGCCCGACGAGGTCTTCCTGGGGGTGCCCTGGCCCATCGCCCACTTCTCCACCGCGGCCCTCATCCTGGCCAGCGGCGTGCTGCTGTGCCGCCGGGCCAGCCGGGCCGTCCGGCCACAGCCCTGAGGAGTCGCACCGATGGTCCAGACCGAAGTCCTCGTCATCGGCGCCGGCCCCACCGGCATGGTCGCCGCCCTCTGCCTCGCCGCCGCTGGGGTCGAGTGTCTGCTCCTCGACCGCCAGGAGCGGCTCGGCCGGCACCCCAAGGCCCATGAGCTGAGCGCCCGCTCCATCGAGATCCTCACCGCCCTGGGGGTGCCCTGGGAGGAGCTGGCCGCCGAGGCCTCTCCCCACGCAGACAGCACCCGCATCCTGTTCTGCGGCACCCTGGCCGAGGAGCTGGGCTGCATCGACCTGGCGGCCGACGGTGGCGACGACCGCTACCGGGCGCACCTCGCCGCCCCCGTGCCCTACCTCAACCTCTCCCAGGTCGAGCTGGAGCGGGTGCTGCGGCGTCGCGTGGAAGCCGATCCGCGCATCGAGCTGCGCACGAACCAGCAGTGGGAGGCGTTCTCGGCCATCGAGGGGCCCGTGGACAGCGAGGTCCTCGACCGCTCCTGTGGTGCCCGCTACACCGTGCGCAGCCGCGCCGTCATCGCAGCGGACGGCGCCGGCAGCCGCAGCCGCAAGGCGCTGGGCATCGGGATGGTGGGACCCGACAAGATCCACGACTTCGTCAACGCCGCCTTCGAGGCCGACCTCAGCGACCACGTGGCCTCCCGCGGCAAGCTCTACTTCCTGTTCCACCCCGACGCCGCCGGCGGGCTGATCGCCCACCACATCGAACGGCGCTGGGTCTACAACTGCGTGGTCCACACGCCCCACGAGCGGGTCGAGGACTACACCGAGGAGGTCATGGAGCGCCGCATCCGGGCGGCCCTGGGCGGGGCCGACGTACCGCTGCGCATCACGTCCATGAGCCACTGGCGCATGACGGCCCAGGTGGCCGAGCGCTTCGTCGAGGGCGCGATCTTCCTCGCTGGCGACGCGGCGCACCGCTTCCCGCCCACCGGGGGGCTGGGCATGAACTCGGGCATCGGTGACGCCCACAACCTGGCCTGGAAGCTGGCCTGGGTGCTCCGAGGCCGCGCCCCGGCGTCCCTGCTGGACACCTACGAACAGGAGCGCCGGCCGATCATCGAGACCAACTGCGAACAGAGCCGGCGCAACGCCGGCAAGCTCTTCGACGTGCTGGAGGCCTTCGGGCTGCGCATGCAGGACATCGACTCCCTCCACCGACGACTGCACACCGGCGCAGGCGCCCTGCTGCCGGAGGCTGTGCGGGACTGGCTGCTGCGGCAGGCCCACGGTCACGCCACCCGTCGGCTCGCCCGCTACCACACCGACCCGGCGGTCCGACAGCGGGTGCTCGACGTCATCGCGTCGCAGCGCTCGCACTTTGACCGCATCGGCCTGGACCTGGGCTACCGCTACGAAGAGGGCGCGCTCGTGGGCGACGGCACGCCGCCGGATCGGCCCGCCGACGAGGTCTCAGAGTACCGGCCGAGCACCCGCCCCGGGGCCCGCTTCCCGCACTTCTGGCTCGATGCCGGCGCACGCAAGCGTTCCAGCCACGAGCTCGTCGATCTCGCCCGGGCCACCCTGGTGCTGGGCGCGGACCTCGACCCCACCGCCCTCGGCCCGGTCCCGCCTCAGCTCCGGGCGGTGTCGCTGTCCGCCCTGGGAGTCCCGCTCTCGGGCCTCGCCGACCTGCACGCCGCCTGCCAGATCGCGCCGACCGGCGCCCTGCTGCTGCGACCCGATGGCCACGTGGCCTGGCGCCAGCAGGCTGGCGTGTGCCCCTCCGTGTCGATGCCCGACGCCATCCTCCGCCAGACCCGCCTGGGCCTGAGCGCGCCGTCGCCGGAGGCCCCCACCGGGCCGGTCCGCGAGAGCGTGCCGGCATGAAGGGGCGCATCCGGCGACTCCTCCTGCCGGTCGGCGCCGTCGCGGTCGCGGGTGTGGCCCTCGGCCTGGGGCTGACCACCTCGGAAGCGCTCCCCATGGTGGAGCCGCACCCGCTCGCCCTGCCCGACCCGGCGACGACCGTGGCGCTGGCGCGGACGGCTGAGGGCGCCCTCGTCCTACGGGACGTCGACGAGACCGGCGTCGTCGGCGTGCCGGTCGCCGGCGACCTCGATCCGCTCGCCGCGACCGAGGCCCTGGGCCTGGCGGGGCTCCAGGCGCTGCGCGACGGCGGGCCGGCAGCCCGCTACTCGCTCGACGACCTGCAGGCGCCCGTCGACGCGGTCACCCTCCACATCGGCGCAGGCAACAACTTCACCGAGCACCAGCAGGAGACCCGGGTCACCGACGAGCCCGGCCTGTTCCCCAAGCTGGCGACGCCCACCGCCTGGAACGCCGAGGTCCCCTACGTGGCGCGCCTCGACTACGAAGCCGAGCTCTGCGCGGTCGCCCTGGCGCCCATCGACAGGGGCGGGCCCCGCCCCCTCGGCTTCCTGTTGTGCAACGACTTCACCGACCGGCTGGCCATGGTCAGGGGCTTTCGGCCCGGCGGCCCTCTGGGCACCACCGGCTTCGCCGACGGCAAGGGCGCGCCGGGCTTCCTGCCGACCGGGCCCTGGCTGGTCGTCGCCGAGGATCCGGCGGCCTTTTCGGCCTCGGTCGAGCTGCGCCTGTCGGTGGACGGCCGCCTGCGCCAGCAGGCCCGCGAGTCGCAGGCCATCTGGGACCACTCCCAGATCGTCGAGGCGGCCTTCTCGCGCTGCGGCTGGGACTTCCGCTACCACGGCGATCCCGTGGACTGGCCGGCATGTGAACAGATCCCGCGGGGCACGCTGCTGCTGGGGGGGACGCCCGCCGGTGTGATCTTCCGGCTCACGAACCTGTGGGCCGGGTGGAAGTACCTGGACCACGGCAGCGTCGTGGTGACCGAGGGAACGGGGCTGGGGCGGATGGTGAACCGGGTGGGGGGCTGACGGCGTCGGGGCATGACCGGCACATCACCCGTCGTCGGCGTCTCCCCCGCGCTCGCCGCGGACCTCGGCGTCGCCTGGGAGCGAAGCTCCAGCGACCGGCGACCCGATCCGCTCGAAGCGGAAGTCGCAGCAGCGCCCACCCCCGGCGAGGGTCTGACTGCGACTGTAGCGGATGCCGAGCGCGTCGAAGTACGCCGGAAACACGAGATCGTCGGCGTAGCAATTCGGCAGGCAGGCGTCGGGCACACCCAGCGTCCGGGCCAGCTCCAGCCAGACACACCAGGACACGTTCATGCCGAACACCCCGGGCTCGAGGTCCACGACCTCCAGGTCGTGGCATCCGGCCGCGCGGGCCGCGTCGGGGACGGGGTCGAGCCAGGCCCGCATCGCTGCGTGGGGGTCGTCAAAGGCGGCGAGGCGATCGGCTTCGGGCAGACACAGCGCCAGGGCCTGCTTGGATACGTCGACCTCCATGATGGCCTTGCAGATCGAGATGGCTTCGTCCAGCCCGCGCAGCTCGGCGAGGGTCGAGAACAGGGCGATGTACTCGACCTGCTGACGGAGGAAGGGCTCGTTGTCCATACCCCGCGCCCGGATGGCCGAGAGGTCGACCCGCCGCATGCGGCGCAGCGTGGCAGGGAAGCGCCAGAGGAAGCGCAGCTTGTCGCCGAAGCCCAGCCGTGCCATCACGACCGCCTTGCCCTCCCGGCGCAGCCGCGCCCGCAACGCGTCGGGCCACGAGCCCTCCGCGTCGGAGAAGGCTCGACCGTAGAAGCGAAGGTCACGGACGTCCATGGCGCACCGGGGTCGGGGTGCCTTGAACCTAACGGTGGTCTGCTGCTCGGGGCGACGGGGCGTCGCCGAAGCGGTGGTGAGGCACGCGGTCGCGCCGGAGCCGACGGGCCTCGCTCCACTGAGAGCTTCGAGCGGGTGAGGATCGGCTGGCTGCGCGGGGGGTAGAGCCCCCGCTTTCGCAACACGCGGGAGGTAGAGCACCTGTTTTCGCAACACGCGGGAGGTAGAGCCCCCGCTTTCGCAACACGTGGGCTTCACGCCGCCCGTCGGTGAACGGAATCGCTGGACTTACGCTACCCCGGAGGCGGCGATGGGGCCGCACAGCGACCAAGATGTTGCGAAAACGCGGACTCTACCTTGGCCCTGTTGCAAGATCGGGGCTTCTACATCCGCCGCGTCGCCGACCGCCGCCACATCGCGCACTCCCTCACTCCACATACCCCAGCGCCCGCAGCGCTTCTTCCTCTGCGGCGGCGCCATCTGCGGCGGCGCTCCCCTCGGCCCCCACCGCGGCCCCCACCGCGGCCCCCACCACCGGCGCGACCAGCGGGCGCCGCGCACGATCGGCGGCCATGGCGTCGAGGCGGGCGCGCTCGTCCACGGTGGGAGTGTCAGCCGTGGGCTGCAGCTCGGCGGGGTCGGTGGTGCGGTCGTAGACGGTGAAGCGGGGGCCCTCGTCCGTCGACTCCCGGACCACAGTGCGATCGGCGGTGCGCACGCTCAGCTCCTTGCCGGCGATGCCCTGCGGCGCGCAGTGCAGCGTGGGTTCCGTCTTGCAGTGGCTGCTCTCCCCAAACAGCTCGACGTGGGCGGCGGCGTCCAGCGGCTGGCCGTCGGCGGCGGGCAGCGGATCGAGGCCGGCGATCTGGAGCACGGTGGGGGCGATATCGGCGAGGCCCACGAGCTGGTCGACCCGCTCCCCGGCCCGCACGCCGCGGGGGTACTTGATGATCAGCGGCACGTGGAGCTGCTCGGCGGATGCGTGGGTGCCGTGATCCATCCAGGGTTCGCGCTCGGACAGCGTCTCGCCGTGGTCGGCGGTGAAGACGACGACGGCGTGGTCGTAGCGGCCCTCCTGCTTCAGCACGGCGACGAGAGCGCCGAGCTCGGCGTCGGCCTGCGACACGGCGGCGGCGTAGCGCTGCGCGTAGAAGTCCGGGTCGCTGATGCCGTCGGTGCGCTGGTAGACGGGGAGGTGCTCGAGCTGATCGACGTCCCGGGCCCACTGCGGCCCGGCGGGGACGGCGGCGTCGACGGCGGTGAGCGGACCGTGGACGTCGTAGCTGTGGAACCACAGCAGGACGCGCCGCCAGGGTTCCACGGATCGCAGCCAGCGCAGGGAGCGCCGCAGCGTGACGGCACCGGGGCGGCGGCGCTGTTGGGCCGTGGGCGCGGTGTAGGTGTCGAAGCCCTGGCTCAGTCCGAGGGCGCGCCGCAGGGTGAAGCCCGACAGGAAGGCGGCGGTGGCGTAGCGCCGGTCGTGGAAGCGCTCGGCCAGCGTGGTCGCGCGCTGGGGCAGGCTGGCGCCACCCCGGAAGAGGTTCATCACGACGCCATGCGTTCCGGGGTCCTGGCCGGTGAGCAGGGTCGTGAACGCAGGCCCGGTCACGCTGATCGGCGACCAGGCCTGGGAGTAGACGACGCCGTCGGCGGCCAGCGCGTCGATGTTGGGAGTCGCGGAGGGGCTGGCCGGGTTGAACGCGCCGACGTGGTCCGCGCGCAGGGTGTCGATGGTGATGAGCACCACATCGGGCGGACCGACCCGGCGGTTCAGGCCCGTTCCGAACACCCCCGCGCCGCCGGCGGCGAGGGCGATCATGCAGATCAGGACCAGCAGGAAGCGGCGCACAGCCTCGCTCTAACCGTCACCCGGCGTCGCGAGCCGTCACGCCGACTGGACAGCCCGGCCGGATCTGGCGACCATGCACCACTCGGACCCTGTTCTCGGAAGACCGCGTGCTCCTGCCCCTGCTGCTCACGCTCTCCACGGCGGCCCTCGCCGGCGATCTGGAGATCTCCGGGCGCGGGCTGATCCGGGTCAAGGTCGACGGGCAGCCCGCGCGCCGACGGGTGGGCGAGCGCAAGGCTTGGGTGGTGGGGCTAGCCGACGGCGACCACCGGGTGGAGGTCTACGGGCTGATCGGCAGCAAGCTGCTCGCCAGCCACACGGTGACGCTGCTCGGAGAAGAGCGGGTGCTGGTCCACTACGAAGCCGGCGAGGTCACGGAGATCGGCCGCGGGCGCAGCCTCGCGGTCGAACGCGCCGCCTGGGCCATGGCGGAAGCGGCCGCCCGGTCGGCCGAAGCGGAAGCGATGGCCGCCGAAGCCGAAGCCGCAGCAGCGGCGGCCAGGGCCCGCGCCGCCGAAGCCCACGCCGACGCCGCCAAGGCCGCCGAAGCCGCGCTCGAAGTGCAGTCCCTGCTCAGCCAGCCGGGCATCGGAAGCACCACCGAGGGCGCGACCCTCGACAGCATGAACCCCGCGCCTGACCCGCCGCCCGGCTTCACCGGCCTGTCGGCCGGCACCGGCGGCACAGCCCAGGCCAGCGCCAGCTTCTCAGGGCTCGACCCCAACCTGTGGGCGGTCAGCCTCGACGGCGCGCCGGTGGGCTGGTCGGACAGCCTCGGCGCCTTCGTGGCCCCGGACCTCCTCCCCGGCACGGTCCCCTTCGTCGTCAGCTTCCAGGGGCAGACCGCACTGGAGGGCGACTTCACGACCGAACCCGGCCAGCACACCGCCTGCACCCTGCTGGCCCGCCCCGACGGCTACGACTACGGCTGCGTCAACGGCGGCGCCCCCTTGACCAGCGCCGACCTCGCCGCGCCGACGACCGGCGGGCCGATGGAGGCCTCCCTCGGCAAGCCCACCATGTCCGAGACCCTCTTCGAGCTGCTCGTCGACTCGCTGTACGGCACGCCCTACGCCAAGAACAAGCTGCAGGCGCTCGAAGCCGCCTCCCACCGCCACCGCTTCACCTGCGCCCAGGTCGTCCGCGTCCTCGACGCCTTCATGTACAACAGCGACAAGGTCGAAGCCGTCCGCGAGCTGCGCCCCGCCATCCTCGACCCGGGCAACTTCTTCGTCATCGAAGCCGCCCTGCCCTACAAGACCGACAAGGACGCGGTCCGTGCCATGTTCGCCGACCACCTCGCCCCGGGGCCCGACGGCCCGGACGGCGCTCCGGCTGACGCGGGTGCGCAGGGCGGGGACGCCCCCGATGGCGGCACCGCAGCCCCCGAACCGCAGCCGCAGCCGATGCCGAACCCGGGGACGGCGCCGCCGACGGAGTAGGTTGGGGGGCGCGGGCAGAGGGGCGGCGGCTTGGGCCGGAGCCAGCAGCCCGTGGGGACTCGGTGGGATGTCGTGTCACCAAGGCCGTGCGACATCGTTGATCGATGTGACTCACCCGGAGGTCCCCGTGGATACCCGACAGATGATCGCTCTCCCGTCACTCCTGCTCGCGACGAGCCTCACCGGCCCCGCCGCCAGAGCCGCTGCTCCCGGTGGCGCGTCGTGGTGCAGCGAAGCATCCCCGTGCAGCGAAGGCGAGGGGGACTGCGACAGCGACGCGGAGTGCGCCGACGGCCTCGTCTGTGGCTGGAACATCGGCGACTGGTTTGACATGGACCCCAGCTACGACGTCTGCGTCGGCGACAGCGACGGGGACACCATCAACGACTACGTGGAGTACTGGCTCGCCGACTCTTTCCGGCCGGCCCTGGTGATGCACTCGCGGGAGACCGACTCCAGCCGCGAGGAGTACTGGGCCGTCCACCCCACGGAGGACGGCGCGTCCATCGCCATCGCGCTCGGCTACTTCGAAGACTTCGGCAGCCCGACCTGGTTCAGCCGGACATCTCACCTCGGCGACTCGGAGTTCATCGTGATCGATGTGACCGAGGTCTCCGAGGGCTCCTGGCGCCTGGACCGGGTCTGGCTCTCGGCACACTACGAGGCCCCCATCCTGTTTGACGAGACCACCTGGGAGCCCCGCGGAGCCTTCGACTTCGACACCGCTGACGGGGGCTTCCACCCCATCGTGTATGTCGCACGGGACAAGCACGCCAACTACGCCGGAGCCTGGGACTGCAACATCGGCATCAACGGCGACCGGTGCGAGGGCCTCGACGCCGGTGAGATGGAGGACACCTACATCGCGTGGGATCGCAACCTGGGTGATCCCTTCAGCCCGCTCATCGAGACCGTCAGCAGCGGCACGGCCGAGGAGTGGTACTGGAAGGACTCCCTGCCATTCTGCGGGTGGCAGGTCGACTCCACCGATGAAGCAGACCGCGGCGAGTGCGCCCCCGACGCAAACTCCTACTACAACCAGCTCTGGGCCTGGACAGAGTCCACACTGTGAGATCGCTCCCCTCCCCTCACCCCCCGACGCACAGCTCGGCGGTGTTGTCGTCCCAGCTCGCCATGTTGTTGAGCAGCAGGCGCTGGACGCCCTCGTCGTCGGTCGAGAAGCCGCTGCCGTAGTCGGCCTGGCGCCACATGCCGTAGATGTGCAGCAGGTCGCCGGCGCCGGAGTCGACGAAGAGCTCGACCTGGTAGTCCTGGGAGAAGCTCTTGTTGTCGCCCTCGAAGACCGCGGGCTGCGGCATGGAGACGTGGGCGACCAGCAGCTCGCCGTGGGGTGCGAGGCCGGGGTCGGCAGCGGGCACCCGCCGCAGGCCGCCCTCGATGCGCGCCTCGTAGCTGCTGCCCAGGTAGGACGCGACGTAGCGCACGTCCCAGGACAGGGTCTGGCTGCGGCCAGCGTCGAAGTCGTCGAGGCTGTCGCGGTAGGTCCGCTCGTACTCGTCGTACACACCGGCGTAGAGCTGATCCTGGTCCGCCGCGGACAGGATGGGACGCAGGCTGTCGAGGTCGCAGGAGAAGCGGTTGAGCAGGTACAGGCCGACGGCGTCGGCCGGATCGCGGTCGGTGACGCCGACCAGAGCAGCTTCGTCGGCGGACAGCGGCGAGAGGCTGCCGTCGACCGGGCCCTCGGCCAGCAGGTCGAGGTCGACCAGGCCGAAGGCGTTGTCGACGCCCTCGAGCAGGTCTTCGTCGGTGCCCTGGGCGTGCTTGTCCCAGAACCAGTGCATCAGGCCGTCGAGGTCCGCTGGCGCGGGTTCGACGGGCTTGCAGGCCCAGGGCAGCAGCGACAGGAGGAGCAGCATCGGGGGGCACTATAGTGGCGCGATGCTGCTGCTGTGCGCCCTCCCCCTGCTGAGCCCGACCGCCCACGCCGACCCCGACTGGGACGCGCTCGGCGCCGAGACGGCGGCGCTGCTGTCGGCCTACATCCAGATCGACACGCAGAACCCACCGGGCCGGGAGACGAAGGGGGCGCTGTTCCTCTCCGAGCAGCTCGCCGACGACGGCATCGACAGCGAGATCATCGAGTTCGCGCCAGGGCGGGGCTCGCTGGTGGCTCGCCTGCCGTCCAGCGGATCGGAGCCGCCGCTCTGCCTGCTCTCCCACATCGACGTCGCCACGGCCGAAGCAGACCGCTGGTCGCCGGGACACGGGCCACTGTCCGGCACCATCGACGACGACGGCGTGGTCTGGGGGCGCGGCGCCCTGGACATGAAGGGGATGGGGGCGCTCGAGGTGATGGCCATGCGCCTGCTGGCGCGCCAGCAGGTGCCGCTGCGACGCGACGTGGTGCTGCTGGCGGTCGCCGACGAGGAGGTCGGCAACCGCGGCATCGACAGCCTGGTGCGCCGCTGGGACGAGATCGGCTGCTCCCACGTGGTGAACGAGGGCGGGATCGGCATCCGCGACGCCTTCTTCCCCGGCCAGACGGTGTTCCCGATCTCGGTGGGCGAGAAGGGGGTGCTGTGGGCCCAGATGGTGGCCGACGGGGAGCCCGGACACGGGTCGGTGCCGCTGCCCGACCAGGCACCGGAGCGGCTGGTCGACGCGGTGCAGGCGCTTCGGGCGCGCAGGGCGCGGCCTCGCTACCACGACGCGCTGCTCGATTTCCTCGGGCGAGTGGGCGCCCAGCACGGCGGGCTGAGCGGTGCGGTGCTCCAGAGCCCCGCCCTCGTCAAGCTGCTGCTGCGGGGCCGGCTCATGGGCAACCCGCTCACCCGGGCCGGCGTGACGGACACGGTCAACATCACGGGGTTCTCCGGGGCGAAGCAGCCCAACGTGGTCCCGGCCGAGGTCCGGGCCAACATCGACGCGAGGCTGCTGCCGGGGACCTCTCCCGACGCGCTCCTCGCCAAGCTGGAGGCCATCGTCGACAGCAAACACGTCCACTTCGAGACCATCATGGCGCGGGAGGCCATGGTGAGCCCCTGGCGTGGCGATCCCGTCTACGACGCGCTCGTCCGGCGGGTCGAGGAGGGACACCCCGAGAGGGTCGCCGGGCCGGTGATCTCGGTGGGCTACACCGACAGCATCGCGCTGCGGCCGCTCGGGGTACGGGCCTATGGCTTCGTGCCCTTCGCGCTGACGGCCGAAGAGCTGGCCACCATGCACGGCGACGACGAGCGCGTCAGCACCGACAACCTGACCGAGGGGCTGCGGGTGCTGTACCTCGCGGTCCGCGACGTGGTCTCGGAAGACGACGGGGTCTCGGAAGACGGGGCGGCGGGCGACTCGGTTGCGGAAGGCTCCCCCGCGGGACAGGGTTCTCCCGGAGGTCGCCGATGACGCCCACACTGATCGCCGCGCTGCTGCTGTCCTCGCCCGGAGCGAGCGCCGACGACTGCGTCTCGGTAGAGCCGACCGAGATCCGCAACGCCGAGCTGGGCGGCGGCAAGGCCCGCTTCGACCTCGCCCTGGACGTGCAGCGCACCTGCGGCTGGTCCGTGCGGCTGCGCCACATCGACTACCAGGTGGAGCTGAACGGCGCGCGCCTCGCCGACCGACGCGCCGAGTACGACGGGCTCAAGCTTCCCGTCGGCGAGACGGTGGAGATCGTCGTGCCGGTGGAGCTGGACCCCGGCATGGCCATCGGGGCCTCGCTGACCGCGCTCACCACCGGCCGCCTTCAGCTCGGGCTGACCGGCACGGCCGCCGTCCGGTGGCTCTTCGTTCCCTTCGACCTCCACTTCGACCAGCAGCTCGTCGACCTCGACCTGCACTGAGGATCCCCCCATGACCATCGCGATGCTCTGCCTGCTGCTCGCCTGCGGCGACAAAGGCGCGGACACCGGCACCCCGACCGACGGGGGTGCGGCGGACGGCGGCGCCGCCGACGGCGGAGGCAACCCCGATGACGTCGACGGCGACGGCTTCAGCAAGGCAGACGGCGACTGCGACGACACCGACGGCAGCGTCTACCCGGGCGCCGACGAGATACCCTGGGACGGGGTCGACCAGGACTGCGACGACGAAGACGCCGGCACCACCCAGTCCGGCACCGGCGAGGGCGACCTGCCGATCCCCGACGAGGGCCAGGTCGAGTCGACGGCCCTCATCGGCCCCTGCGACCGGGTCTACGGCACGACCGTCACCGTGGACATCACCCACCCCTACATCGGCGACCTCGTGCTCAGCCTCGTCACCCCCGACGGCACCGCCCACGCCCTGCATGTCCGCAGCGGCACGAAGACCGACGACATCGTCGGCACCTACAGCAGCGACAAGTCCGTCGCGACCCTGGACGCCGCCGTGCCGCTGTCCAAGCTCGATGGCGTCACGGGCACCGGGGAGTGGACGCTGCTCATCCAGGACATGCAGCCCGACGACACCGGCACGCTGAATGCCTGGGGGCTGGAGCTGCGCTGTCCGTGATGGGGAGGGCGGACAGAAGCCGCCGACCGGTCAGTGGCAGGGCTGCGTGTACTTCGACGTGTTGTTGGAGCAGTCGTAGGGGATCCCGAGGATCTCCAGGGTGGTGCAACCGGTGATGTACCGGCCCGTCGATCCACAGGCCGCCGTGCTGCTCTCCCAGCCGGTGGTCAGGATGCAGTCGAGCTCGAGCAGCTCGTAGTCGCAGGCGCCGCGAGCGGTGTAGTACTCAGACTCCGTCCCATCACAATTGTAGTCATAGCTGCCGTCCCCGCGTGATGTCGTGTAGTAGCCGGTAGCGGCGGGGTTGGCGCTGGCATTGTAGTCGTAGCAGTCGTTGTCGTAGCGGCTGGTGTAGGGGTCGCTGGCGCTGCACAGACAGGAGGACAGGTCCGGGTCGCCGTAGCCGTCGCCGTCGTAGTCGCGGTAGTAGGTGGTGCAGCCGCTGGCGCCCTCTTCGTCGGCGGAGCCGTTGCAGTTGTTGTCGACGCCGTCGCCACAGGTCTCTGTGGCGCCTGGGTGGATGTCGTCGTTGTCGTCGTCGCAGTCGCCCTCGCTCTCGGCGTAGCCGTCCCCGTCGTCGTCGTAGAGTTCGGTGCCGTCGTCGACGAGTCCGTTGCAGTCGTTGTCCCGCCCATCCGCCAGCTCGGTGGCGCCCGGGTAGGTCAGTGCGTACTCGTCGTCACAGTCCCCGGCGAGCTCGGTGTAGCCGTCGCCGTCATCGTCGTAGGCCGAGGTGCCCTCGTCGACGATGCGGTCACAGTCGTTGTCGGCGCCGTCGTAGGTCTCTGGCGCGTCGGGGTAGGTGTAGGGGTCGGTGTCGTCGCAGTCGCCGTCGGCTTCGGAGTAGCCGTCGCCGTCGTCGTCGTAGTTGTCGGTGTCGTTGTCGATGACGCCGTCGCAGTCGTCGTCCACGCCGTTGGGCTGTTCGGTGGCGCCGGGGTGGATGTCGGCGTCGCCATCGTCGCAGTCGCCCTGGACTTCGTTCCAGCCATCGCCGTCGTCGTCATAGGCGTCGCGGCTCACGACCGTGAAGTAGGCGGTGACGTTGCCCTCGTCGCCGTCGCTGTCCACCGCGGTGAAGGTCAGCAGGTGCGGGTCGGTGCCCGAGGGCGTCGCCGACAGCTCGGTCGTGCAGCTGGCGATGCCGGCTTCGTCGGCCACAGGGGTGCAGAAGACGCCGTCAATGCTCGACTCGAAGGTCAGCAGCAGGTCTTCGGGCGCGTCCAGGCTGTCGCTGACCTCGACCACGAACTCGTAGGGTTCACCCTCCAGGCCCGACTCCCCGCTGGCCGGGTGGATGAGGTTGACCGTGGGGTTCTCGGGCTGGTCGGTGATGGTGATCTGCACCGTGGAGGCGTCGGCTTCAGCGTCCGTGTCGCTGGCCATCAGGGTGATGACGTGGTTGCCCGGCGAGAGGTTCGCGGTGCTGTAGCTGACGTTGCCGTCGGCGTCGGCCGGCAGCGCGCCGGCCAGCTCGCCGTCGATGCTGCTGGACCAGGTCAGGTCGAGGTCGGGGGGGGCGTCCTGATCGTCGGCGACCCGCGCGGCAAAGGTCACGACTTCATACTGCAGGAAGCTGCTGCCCGAGGGCGGCGTCGAGATCGTGACGCTGGGCGGCGTGTTGTAGAGGGTGTAGCCGCCCTTGTCGCCGGGACAGGCAACCAGGGTGAGGAGGATCAGGGGGCTGAGGACGCGACGATGCATGCAGGTCTCCGTGGACCGGGCCTGACCGGGAGGGGAGGAGCGGTGCCGTGGCCCGGTGGCACAATCCCTGACAGCATAGCTGCTGTCACGAGAAGTCTTCGAGGACAGCCGCCCCTCTACCAGATCGGGAGCCAGAATGCCCATCGTCGCCTGCATCCAGCTCAACGGCAGCTCGGACGTGGACCGCAACCTCGCCCGCACCGAGGCCCTGGTCCGCCGCGCCGCCGCCGCCGGGGCCGTCCTGGTCGCCACGCCGGAGGGCACCACCTACCTGGGGCCCCACGACCGCAAGATGGCGCTGGCCGAGGCCGTCGACGGCCCGACGCACCGCCGTTTGGCAGAGCTGGCCGCGGACCTGGGCATCCACCTGCTGATCGGCGGGGTCGTCGAGCGTCACAGCGATCCAGCGCTGGCCACCGAGCAGACCTTCAACACCAGCCTGCTCTTCGACCCGCAGGGGCAGCTCGTGGCCCGGTACCGCAAGCTGCACCTCTTCGATGTCGACCTGCAGAGCATGGGGGGCGTGACCTTCGCCGAGAGCCGGCGCACGGCGCGCGGGCAGGACGTCGTGGTCGCCGACACGCCGCTGGGCCGTCTCGGCATGTCCATCTGCTTCGACCTGCGCTTCCCCGAGCTGTACGCGGCGCAGGTCGGCCACGGCGCCACCATCCTCGCGGTGCCGTCGGCGTTCACCGAGCGGACCGGCCGCGACCACTGGCACGCGCTGCTCCGCGCCCGCGCCATCGAGACCCAGTGCTGGGTGCTGGCGCCGGCGCAGTGGGGGCCGCACGACGACAAGGGGCTGCGCCACAGCTACGGGCACTCACTCATTGTCGACCCGTGGGGGACGATCGTGGCGGAGTGCGGTGACGGCGAGGGGATCTGCCTGGCCGAGCTGGTGCCGGGGCGCGTGGAGGACGTGCGCCAGCGCATCCCCATGGGGACCAACCGGGTGCTGTGAGGGGGGCGGCCGTGAGCGGGGATCGCTGATCGGAACGAGCGGCGAGGGGCGACCACGACCCCAGGCGCTCGTTCCCCTCAGCGGAACGAGCGGAGAGAGTCGGCCGCGCCCCCAGGCACTCGTTCCTCTCAACGGAACGACCGACGAGGGTCGGCCGCGACCCCAGGCGCTCGTTCCTCTCCACCTGCCCCACGGCCGTAAGGGTTCCCACGAGGAAGGCGAGCGCTGCCACCGGCGAAGGGAAGCGATCGTGACATCCGCGTGGCGGAGGAGCCAGGCACATCGCCCGCCCGCGCCCTTCGATATGGACAAGTAGGAGGATTGGCCCATGCAGCTCGTTCACCTCACCTACGCATCCACCGACCGCAGCAGCCTGTTTCCCTCCGTCGAACTTCGCCGTCGCGCGCTGCACACCCTCGCGCGGGTCGTCGGCACCCAGCTCGTGCTTTTCAGCATCGTCGACGACCACCTCCATGTCGTGGCCTTCGTCGACGATCGGGGCGGTGCCGTGCTGGCGGGCCGCCTGCACCTCGCACTGCGCCGGGTCACGGCGGTCGAGCTCTCCAGAGCGCACATCAAGCCGGTCTCGGGTCGACGTCACCTCCAGTCCATCCTTCGCTACCTCCTGGTGCAACCCGAACATCACGGGCTCAGCGCCTCACCGCAGCGCTGGGAGGGGAGCTGCCTGCCCGACCTCATCAGCGCACGAGTCCTCCCGGGAACCGCCGTTCGAGCGCAACTTCGTGAGGCGCTACCCCGGGCGAAGGATGCCGAGCTGCTCGCGATGGTCGGGTTGATCCCCGACCACGTGGAGCCGGCCAGCCTCGAAGAGGTGCGTGACCTCGGCGCCGTGGCGCTGGTCGGCGCATGCCAGCGGGCGACCGCGGCCCCGGCCCCCTGGGGGCGCTCGCACCCGGCGGTGCACGCACGCGCCGCCGCGATCCGCATCGGCCAGGCCGCCGGCTTCAGCTCAACCGAGCTCGCTCGCGCCTGCCGGGTCACTCCACGCGCCGCTCGATACCGTGGCCGTGTCGCCATTCCCGACGACATCTGCTGGGCCGCGCGGCGCCAGCTCCGGCTTCACCACCCACCGCCTGGGGCTGCGAACCCGACGGACTGAGCCTGTACACGTCCACAGCAATGCGCGGAACGAGCGGCGAGGAGCGGCCGCGACCCCGGGCGTTCGTTCCCCTCAGCGGAACGAGCGCGGAGGGGCGCCACCCCGGCCGCCGAAAAAGGTTAATGGAATTCGCCTGACACCTTGGACGGCGGGTGCGCCGCGGTGGGTCGACCATGCGCACCGAAGGAGGCGGTACGACCTGTTGTTTCGACGGTAGCTTTCATCTCGGCGTAATCTCGGCCTGACCGGCTGGTCCTGACCCGCCTCGCGCTGCCTGCGCGCTCCCCGGCCGCGCGACCCCTGGCCCTCCTTGCTCGAGCTGTTCCCCACCGCCGTCCTCGACACGTCGATCCTGACCTCGGTCCTGGTCGGGCTCCTCGTCGTGTGGCTGCTGCAGGAGTGGCTGGGATGGGGGCTCACCGCCCTGGTGGTGCCCGGCTACCTCGCCAGCGTGCTGGTGATCCAACCAGCGACGGCAGCGGTCATCGTGTTCGAGGCCATCGCGAGCTGGCTGTTCATGGTGGCGCTGTCGGACGCCCTGCCGCGGTGGTGGCCGTGGTTCCCGCTGTTCGGCCGGGACCGCTTCTTCCTGGCGCTGCTGGGCAGTGTGGCGGTCCGCCTGGCGATGGAGGGGGGCCTGTTCCCCCTCCTGGCGAGCCGCTTCGACCTGCACATGGCCGCCGAGCTGCACAGCATGGGCCTCGTCGTCGTCCCGCTGCTCGCCTACGCCATCTGGCGCAACGGCCCCGTACGGGCCATCCCCCGCCTGGGCGTGCCCCTGCTGCTGACCTGGCTCATCCTCGACCAGCTCCTGCTCCGCCACAGCAACCTGTCGCTGTCCAGCTTCGAGCTGACCTACGAAGACCTCGCGCTCGACTTCGTGAGCAGCCCGCGCGCCTACATCCTGCTGCTGACCGGGGCCTGGCTCGGCAGCGTCACGAACCTGCGGTATGGCTGGGACTTCGGTGGGATCATCGTCCCGGGCCTGCTGGCCCTGTGCTGGCTGCAGCCCGAACGCCTCGCCGCGACGGTCGGTGAAGCGATGGTCATTGCGATCGTGCTCCAGGTGGTGCTGCGGGTGCCGGCGCTGTCCTCGCTGAACCTCGCCGGCGGCCGCCTGCTCGTGCTGGGTGTGGTGAGCGGCTACCTGCTGAAGTTCGCCATGGGCCACGTGCTGGGGTCCGGCTGGCCGGGGCTGCGCCTGCGCCAGCTCTTTGGCTTCGGCTACCTGCTGCCGACGCTCATGGCGCTGCGCATCGTGCGCTCCGGGGATCCCTTCCGCACGCTGGTGCCGAGCGTGCTCACCAGCCTCGGCGGCTTCGGCGGCGGCACCGCCCTGGCCTACCTCCTCGCCGTGGCCCTGCCCTCGGCCACCCTCGACGCCGCCCCGGACGCGCCCGAGGGCGTAGACGCCGTCGCCGCTTTGCAGGCGGCCTGGGATAACCAGGGGCCCATGCCCGCGGACCTGGAAGCCCGCCTCGACAGCGGGCGCCCGGCCGTGCTCCAGGGCGGCAAGGGCTTCGGCGCGCTGTGGCTACGAGGCGAGGGGCGCCCGGTGCTCGTCACCACGCGGACCGCAGCCCCCGGGCAGGCCGAGGCCACGCTGGCGGTCGCCGCGGCCCTCGACGCCCGCGCGGTCCTGCTCTGCGCCCCCTCGGGGCCGGCCTGCGGCGAGGCCCGCCGGCGCCTCGGCTTCCGGCTGCCGCTGCTCGTCGTGGACAGCGCCGAGCAGACCCGGCTCCAGCTCTCCGAGCGGGTCGAAGAGGTGCTCGACGCCAAGCGCCCCGGCACGCCCGACCCGATCGCGGCGCTCCAGGCCAACGTCGGCTCCCTCGACCGCTCCCCGGCCGAGGGTGAAGCCACCCTGTCACTCTCGGACACCGACCGCTTCACCCTGGCTGCGTCGTGGCGCCCGACGGAGCCGGCCCCCTGGGAGCACCCCGCCTGGCGGCCCCTGCAGTCCGCCGCCGATCCCGACGCCGGCACGCTGGCCCTGCTGCGAGCCAGCCTCGCCGGCCCGCTGGTGCGCTGGGCACGCGGCGAGCCCGGGGGTGACAACGCCCTGCGCCTGGCGGCCTCGACCGCCGAGCTGCTCGGCGCGCGCCTCTCCACGGACGGCAAGCGCGTCAGCGTGGTCGCACCCGACTGGCGGCTGCTCGTCCGGCGAGGGGGCAGCCCGGTCGTCGTCGACCTCCCCTTCGCCGACGACGCCCCGGGCATGGTGCCAACGGCCCTCTCACTCGCCCGGGCCCTCGACGCCGTCGCCTGGGCCGCCGACGCCCCGCCGCGCGCGCGCAACATGGAGCACCGCACCACCCGCCCCGGGCATGCCCTGCTCGTCGGGTTGTTGGAGGGGCTGGGCGAGGACGCGCGCGTGCTGTCCATCGAGCACCTCCGCGACCTGCAGGATCCCGGCGGAGAGGCGGTCCTCTCGGCCGGCCGTCCGGTGACCGGCCGCCAACCCCTACCGCGCTTCGCGGCGGAGTGGCGCGATCGGCTCGACGCGCTCGGCGTCCCCGTCGTCGTCTACGACGGCGACGCTCGCCGGGTCGCCTTCCGGGACGGTGCCCACCCCGGACGAGCGGCAGCCCGAGCAGCCACCGGCGGCGAGTCCCAGGCCACGCTCTTCGTCGGCAGCAAGCTGCGGCAGCGCACCTGGCCGCTGGACAGCGCACACCCCCTGCACGACGCCCTCGTCGCCCGAAGCCTCCCCGTCTGGCAGGTCGACGTCCGTGCGCTGGCCGACCACGCCGCCGCCCTCCCCGACGGCTGGCAGCCCTGGGCCGACGCCGCACGCGCCACCACCGTCAGCGGGAGCGGCCGCGATCTCGCGCGCCTGCAGGCCCGCGCGCGACGCCACGGGGCACGCCTCGGCCTCGCCTGCGACCCGGTCGTCGGCTGCCGCTGGCTGCTCGCGCTGCGCTGCCGCTCGAACGGGCGCGGTGCCTCCGATGTCGCGCGCTGCAGCGGTGCGCTGGCCAGCCTGTCCCCGCCGATCGTCGGCGACCTCTCCGCAGGCGGTGCCCTCCCCGCGGATGGCGCCGCCGACGCGAGTGCGCCCATCCTCGACCGCCTGCTGCTGGGCGCCCCCATCCTCGCCCTCGACGGCCTCGCCGAGCCTGGCCCGCTCGAGCACGTGGAGCCCTCCCCGTGAGGCGCAGCGCCCTTCCGGTCATCGCCTGGCTGAGCGTCCTGCTCATGCTGGGCCTCGTCCTGCTGCGTCCCCCCGGCATCGGCCGGGAGCGCGTCGACGCCGAGCGGATGCGCGTCATCGACCTGACGACTCCGGTGGCCTTCCCCATGGACGCCGACGAGCAGCGCGTCAAGCTCCTCACCTGGCTGGCGCGCCCCGCGAGCTGGGCGCGAGACGTCCGGGCGACCGCGCCCTACGCGCTGGAGTACACGCTGCTCGACCCCGACGGCGAGGTGGTCCTCACCGACGTCGTCTGGCACCGCACGCGGGAGAGCTGGATCGGCGGCCCCGACGGCCTGCTGCTGCGGCCGACCTGGCTGCCCGCAGAGCGTGACGAGGTCAGCGACAGCCGCAGCCTGGAGCTCGACCTGACCGGACTGGTGCCGCGAGGGGGGCTGCTGCGGGTGCGCGCCCGCCACATGCCACCGGGCACGCGGGTGCTGGCCATCGCCTACCGCCACAGCGAGCGCACGCCCGCCGCTCGGCTGCGCTTCCTGGCCGGCGGCAGCCCCGAGCACAACGAGCGCCTCGCGCGCCGCCTCACCAGCGGCGGCTGGGCGAGCCTGCCGATGACGTGGCGCAACCACCTCGCCGCGCGCGTGTGGGAACGGCTCAGCCCCCTTCCCGCACCAGGCACGGGTGTGCTGCAGACCGTGGAGCTGATGCACGCCGCACCCGACGTGCCCGCCGAGGGCCAGGCTGCCCTCGGGCTGCCGGTGCCCCCCGGCGGCGCGGTGTCGGTCAACCTGCTGAAGGGAGCCGTGCTCCGCGGCCGCTGGCTGGACGTGTCCGGGCGCTCGCTGGCCTCGGCCCCCACCTGGCTCCAGGAGGTACAGATCGACGGCACCTCCACGCTGCGCTTTCTCGGCGACGTCGAGCAGCTCGGACCGTTCTCCGGCGACGCTCCCCTGCAGAGCATCCAGCTCGCCCTCGATCCCGCAGAGCCCGAGCCTCGCATCCTGCAGCTCCACCTCGACCAGGACCCCGCCGACGCGGTCTGGGGCGACCCGCCCGTGGTCGAAGACCCCGCCGGGGGCTGGCGGATCGCCCCGGACCTGCGCACGCTGGAGCTGTTCCGGATCGACGAGGGGCTCTCCCCGCTACGCTTCCCCATCCAAGGAGCGGAGGAGACCCTGCGCCTGACCCTGCGACCTCGCCTGCCCGGTGGCCCGCTGCACGGCTTCGGCCTGCGGTGGAGCCGGGTCGAGAACACGACCGAGGAGCTGCCGGCCGATCCACTGGCCGAGGTCCCGGTCGAGATCTCGGCGCTCGACGCCGACGGCGAGACGCTGGCCCGCTGGGAGACGACCGTGCTCGGCCTGCCGTCGGCCTTTGAGCGCTACACCCAGGGCGACGATCCCATGAGCGGGCAGGTGGGAGAGCCCGAGCAGCGCTACCTCGTCCCCCCCACTGATGCGGTGATCCTCGCGGTCCGCGCCGCCCGCCCCCTCGACGTGGCGCTGCGCACGCGCAAGCCGGGCAACGCGTCGGCCGAGGTCGCCCGCGGCTACGCCGCCCCCCCAGGGCTTGCGCCACCGCCGACCCCCGACGACAGCCCGCTGCCGACCTGGCACGCCCGGGGCGAGCACGACAGCGCCCACCTGCCGCTGGCCCGCTACGAACCCTACGCCCAGGACTCCTGGCGTGCCCGCAACCCCGACCAGCTCGCGACCCTCGTCGCCGAGGGACGGGTCGTGCGCATCGATGGCCAGGTCCGCCTGGAGCCGGCGGGGATCTGGGACAGCACGGAGTGGCTGGCGCGCCGGGCGCCCGACGCCTCGGAAGACGAGCTGCTGCTGCCGCCGGGGCCGCCCACGCGGGGGTCCATCGACCTGCCCGGGCCCTTCGCCCTCATCGCGGAGCCCGATCGCGACGGCTCCGCCACCGACGGCGCCCGCACGCGCCTGAGCCTGAGCAAGGCCGTGCTGGAGGTCGGGCGCTCGGGTCGCCTGGACATCGACTACCGGGTCGACGTCAGCCAGGCGGGCAGCGAAGCCGTGGTGCGGGTCGACGGCACCGACCACCCCGAGCGGTTGCTGGCCACCTCGGGTCGACTGCGCATCGCCGGCCTCTCCCCGGGGCTACACCGCGTGTGGGTCGACACCCCCGGGCTGTTCCTGGCCCGCGCCAGGGGTCGACCGGCCTGGCAGGTACGCCGGGTGGTCCGCCTGCAGCCGGGCCGCTCCGTGGAGATCCCCGTGCCGGCGACGGCCGGGAGCGTGGCCATCTACACCTATGGCGGCGGCGGCTGGATCGACTGGAGCCTGCGCGGCGGTGGAGCGACGCCGGGCCCGGCGATGATGAAGCACTCGACCCGCCGGACCGGTCGCCACGCGCTGCGGGGCGAGGGGGCGGCGGCGGCGCCGCTGTCTCGCTCCGGGGCGCTGATGCCGCGCCTGACGCCGCTGGTGATCTTCATCAACGACGACGTCGCCGCAGCCTCGTCGACGCTGTCGCTGGAGCTGACCGGGACGGCGGAGCCCGTCTGGATCCGTGCCGCAGCGACCTGGGCCGCCTGCCCGGGCGGCGGCTGCGAGCAGCAAGGAGCATCCCGCGCCCGGGTGGGTGCACGGTGAGCCGCGCGCGCCTGCTCTGGTCCGCCCTCCTGGTGGCGGGGCTCGCCGGGCGTGCATCGTCGGCCCGCGAGCCAGCCCCCCCCGCGACGACCGCGGCGACATCCACTTCCCTCGCCGACATCGACCGGAGCTGGCTCACCGCCAAGGCGCTGCGCGCCGAGCGGACAGCGCTACCCGCCGCCTCCGAGAGGCTGGCGCTGGGAGAGCTGTACCGGGAGCTGCTCCAGGCGGCACCCTCGGGCCGGGTGCCGGCCGAAGCCCGGTCCCTCGCCGGCGACCTCGGCCTCCGCCTGCACCGCGAGGGTCCGGTGCTGTGGCTGCGGGAGCGCGGCGACCCGCTGCGCGGCCTCGGCCTGGTGGCGGTCCGCCTGGGTCCCCTCCCCGCCGAGGTCGTGGTGGAGGCGCCACATCCCTTCCACGACTCCGACACCGGCGCCATCGTCGGCCGCCTCTTCGACGACGCGGCCCGGACGGACACCGCAGGACCCGACAGCGCCGAGGACGACGCGCCGCCCACCCCGGCAGTGCGCGCCGTCTTCATCGCGACCGCCGAGCGCGACGCCCTCGACGGTGGCGACCCCACCGACGCCACCACCCACCCCCTGCAGGTGTTCACCGACGCCGTCGCCCGCGCGCTGGTCCGCCCGCTCGTCGTGCAGATCCACGGCTTCTCGCCCCGGACCACGCCGGCCGACGCCGTCGTCAGCGTCGGCCGCAGCCAGTCCGGCGGCGACCTGGAGCTTCGCGCGAGAGAAGCGCTGGCCACCACCCTGCACGTCCCCGACGTGCGCGGCCCCGACGAGGTCCCCCGCCTCGCCGCCGGCACCAACGTCCAGGGGCGGCTGCTGGCCGAGCGTGCCCGCTTCCTCCACCTGGAGTTGGACGCCGCACAGCGCCGCATCCTCCGCACCCGCCTCCGCAGCCGCGGCGACCTGCGGGTGATGCTCGCCGACC
This sequence comes from uncultured Enterobacterales bacterium, assembly GCA_964599085.1. GTDB lineage: Bacteria > Myxococcota_A > UBA796 > UBA796 > UBA2385 > J125. Next base: position 23,407 of record CAZRFD010000067.1, read on the forward strand.
TGGCCGCCGGGGGGACGCCGTGAGCCGGTGGGCCGGCATCGCGGCGCTCGCGCTGACGCTTGGCCTGCCGTCCCGTGACGCCCGGGCGGCGACTTGGACCTCGGCGCTGCCGCCAGCCGCGTTCGCCGACGACGAGGGCTTGATCCGCCTGCCCGCCGGCGTGGCCATGCGGATCGAGCCCGGCCGGCGCGACCCCCTGCCCGTCGTCCTGGAGATCCCCAGCCAGCGGGATGTCGACAGCGGTGAGCTGGTCCGGGTCGAGGGCGAGCCCCAGCCCCTGGAGCCCCGAGGCCAGGGCCGGGGCCTGATCCTGCCGGCGGCGCCGCAGGCCCGCCTGCTGCAGCTCGACGCGCAGGGCGGCCACCCACGCGTGCGCCTGACCACCCGCAAGGAACAGCTCTCCGCCTGGCTCGACGTCATCGAGCGCCTCGACCGGGCCCGGGAGCAGGGCCCGCGCTCGTTGTCGGAGCTGTCCCTGCCCTGGGGCAGTACCGCGACCCTCGCCCGCCTCCGCCTCCGCGCACGCGCCGTGGCCGATCGGGCGGTCCGGGCGCTGGGCACCGCCCACGACCTGTCGCCGCTGGTCCCCCTGCACAGGACCACCCACGCCCTGCGCTCCGAACGCATCACCACCGTGCCGGCGGACCAGACCTGGGACATCGCCGTCCAGGGGCCGGGTACGGCCATCGTGCGCATGCGACCGCGGACCGAGCAGAGCTGGATCCGCACCAGCGCCCGCCTGCAGCTCGACGACCGCGAGCTGCCCACCGTGGAGCTCGCCGGGACCGGCACGGTCTACGCCGCCCGCCGCATCTTCGTGCCGCCCGGCGTCCACCGCATCGCGGTCACGCCACCCCTCGCCGACACCGACCTGCGCATCCAGGTCGCTCAGCTCCGCAGCCCGGCCTTCGGCCCACGGCTTCCGCCCGAGGGCCATACCCCCCGCGACCCGGTGTCTCGAGCCGAGCTGCTCGCGCTCGGCGGCGATCGCGTCGACGCGCTCCGAGCCTGGCAGGCGCTGCTCGACGTCGAGGGCGTCACCGGAGAGCTGGCCCGCGTCCGCCTCGTCGAGCTGACCGACGATCCGGACGCCCTCGCCGGGCTCGCCACCCTCCCCCCGACACTCAGCCCCGACGGCCGGGAAGCCGTCACCGACGCCATCCTCGACCGCGCCCTCGATCTGCCACCCGACCTGGTCGAGGCCGCCGTGCTGGCCGCGGCCCGGCCGGACCCGGCGAAGGTCGCGAGCTGGCTGGACGCGCTGGAGGGGCGGCGACCGCGCGGCGCGGCCCTGCTTCGGGCGGCCCGCCCTCTGTCCGACGACGGCCGCGACCTGTTCAGCGCCGAGCTGGCCCACCGTACGCTGCACACCCGCTTCCACGACCTCCGCCCCGTCGCGGAAGCGGCCGAGGGAGAGGGCGGCCGACCGGGCGGGCGCGACCGCGACACCGAAGGCAGCGAGGGCGAGGTGGTCGTGCGCAGCCGCGGCCCCGGGATCCCACGCCTGGCCGTCGCCGAGGGCGAGGCCGTGGACCTGCGGATGCCCGAGTGGGATGGGCGGCTCCCGGTGCTACGGCTGCGGGTGCCCGAGGCGGCCCGCTTCATCCTGGACGGGAAGCTGTGGTCGTCGGGACCGGCCGAGCTGCGGCTGGGCCTGGACCCCGGGCTGCACCACCTCCGTGTCATCGAAGACGCGCTGCTGGTGCTGGATCCCGAGATCGCCAACGGCGGCCACACGGTCTTCGAGACCACCCTGTACCCGCTGCCTGCACGCTTCCGCGTCCCCGACGTGGGCGCCCGCGTCGACCTCCGGATCACGGTGGACCCGCCGCGGCCCGTCCGGATCCAGCTCGACGATGGGGAGATCCGCCAGCTCGAGCCCGACGGCGACGGCGTGGTGGAGCTGACCGCCGGTGCCTGGGCGCGGTCGGTGGCGATCGAGGCCGCGCCGGAAGAGGTCGAGTCAGCGCAGCCGGAGCCCGCGCCGCTGCAGGAAGAGCGGGAGCAGGAAGCATCCGGAGCGGCGCGCGTCGCCGTCGAGATGCGCACCCGCCTGGCGGGCCGCCCCGGGCCACCGCCCGCGCCCGTCGCCGACGTCGAACAGGCCATCGCCGAGCTGGCGGACCTGTCGCGGGCCATCGACGCCGGCTTCCCCTCGGCCCGGCTGGCCCGCGCCGCCCTGCTCGGCCGCATGGGCCTGCTCAGCGCCGCACGCCGCGACCTGCTCGTGCTGATCGAGCAGGCCGAGGACCACGAGCTGCGGGAGGACGCCCGCGCCCTCGCCGGCAACCTCGCCCCCTCCACACCGTCCGCTCCCGCCCCCGGCCCGGTCACCGCGGCCACCGCGCTGGCCGCCCACGACGACCCTCGACCGGTCCCCGCAGGTCCCCCCGAGCTGCGGGCGGCCGACCTCGAAGAGGCCGCCGCCGAGCTGGACGAGGACGCGCTGTGGCTCGCCGCCGCCGAGGCCCGCTGGGAGGCCGGCGACGGCGCGCGCGCCTGGGCCGACGCCGTGCTCGCCCACCTCGCCGGCAGCGACCTGCGGGCATCGCTGCTGGCCAACACCCGCTGGACCGGCCTGCGCTACGCCGACGGGGGGGCCGGGATGGTCCGCGTGCCACTGCCGCCGACGGACGACAGCGACGAGCCGACGTGGCGGCGGGCCCGCACGGCGATGCTGGCCGCCCCTTGGGACGCCGTCGACGCCGGCGTGCTGCGCATCGACGGCAGCGAGCAGCTCCAACTCCCGCCCGGCGATGCGTCGGTCGAGCTGTTCTGCCGCGACGAGCGCGGGCCAGGGACGAGCTGCCGGGTGCCGCTGCGCCTGGGCGCCACCTGGAGTCTCGTCGAGATCGACGACGGCGACGTCGAGACGCTGCACCTGCCGCTGACCACCACTGCAGAACTGGAGGTCAAGGCGCCGGGCCGTGGTCACGCACTCGCGCTCCGTGCCTTCGTCGACGACGCGCCAGTGCAGGCCAGCGGCGAGCGCACCGCCCAGCGGGTGCGGCCAGGACAGCCCTTGACCACGGTGGTCGGGGGGCCACTGCTGCTCCGTATGCAGATCCTGCGGGGGGAGGCCCGGCTGACGGTGGTGCCCATGGTCGACGGCCGCCCGGGTGACCCGGCCGCCGCCGCTCCCTTCGAGACCGACTTCGCCAGCGTAGGGGCGGAGGCCATCGTGGCGGCCGCGGGTGCCGGCCCGCACCAGGTCATCGTCACCGGCGACGGCGACGTGCGCCTGTTCGCCGGCACCGTGACCCAGTCGGTCGACGACGACGCGGGCGCCCTGCCACCCGAGCTGCTCTCCCCCGAGCAGACCTCGCTGCCCGTCGACGTCGACACCATCTTCGAGCACCTCGGCGCCCCCGCTGAACCGGACCTGCGGACCCCCGGCCGCGGCGGCAGCTACGAGCTGCTGCTGTCGGGCAAGGACGAGCTGATCTACACGCCGACGACGGAACACTGGCTCCAGGGAGAGTTCGAAGGCCGGTGGATGTCGTCGCCCTCGCGGTGGTGGTCGCAGGTGGCGGGTTGGGGTCGCGCGCCGCGGCTCGCGGCGGGTGCCGCCGCCCAGACCGGACCGAGCTGGTCGCGGGGCTTCGCCGGGCTGCGCGTCGACGGCGCCGCAGGCCGGGATGCGGCGGGCAACACCGCGACCGAGCTGGGGGCGAGCCTGCGTGCGCGGCACGACTTCAGCCTGGGACGCCAGCTCGATCTGCGCCTGGACGGGCGCCTCCGGGCCGCCCTGCTCTCGGAACCCGGCGGGGCCGGCGTCGACGGCCGCGCGTGGAGCCTGTGGCGTTACCAGCACCCCGTGCACCTCGTCGGCATCGCCTCCTTCGTGGGCAGCCCCAGCCGCGACCTGCGGTGGCGCCTGGGCCTGCGCGCGACCACCAACACCGGCCCCAGCCTGGATCGCGCCGGGCCGGAAGCCGCCGTCGACCTGCTCCTGCCGACGCTGACGGTCGTCGGTGCGAGCGGCCGCCTGGAGTGGCAGTTCGCCGACGAGTACCGGGCCACGGCCAGCCTCGCCGCCCGCCTCGACCTCAAGGCCGAGCACGGGATCTGGGAGCACGAGCGCCGCTGGTGGCGGGCGTGGGGGGCGCTGTCCTGGCGCCTCGGCAGCAACGAGCTGGTCGGTGGAATCGGGCTTCGCTGCCTGTTCAGCCCGAAGGCCGGCCTGCGTGATCTGCCGCCCGGCTCCGTCGCCTTCCGCAGCCTTCGGGAGCTGCCGTGAGCGCTGTCGACGACATGCGACCGTTGCTCGACCCACCCCAGCTCTCGTCCGCGGCCGCGCAGCGCCTCGCCGATCTCCTCGACCCGTTCACGGTCCGCGTGCGGGTGCCCGAGCTCGAGCAGCTCGCCGAGCGCGTCGATCCCGGGGAGCCCCTGGCAGCGATCGAGGCTCTCCTGCGCATCGTCGAGCAGAGCCAGGCCGACCGGCTCGCGGTGCGGGTCGTCAGCGACGAGCTGCGCAGCCTCGCGCTGCGCGCCGACGAGGGCCAGCGCCAGGACCTGGTGGTCGGCCACCTCCGCGCACACCCGCACCCGGGCAGCTCGCTGCGCCGCGACTTCGCGGCGGCCACCCGCGGACACCTCGACATCGACTGCGTCATCGAGCGAGAAGCGGCCCACCTGGAGCGCCTGGGGACGCGCCTGGAGCTGCTGGCCCGCGTCGCCCCGGCCCTCGTCGACCGCGCCCCCGAGCTCGACAAGCTGGGGCGCAGCATGCTGCTCGACGCCCTGGAGATGCTCGGCCGCAGCGACCGCCGGCCCACGCGCCTGGCGGCGATCCGGGCGCTCGCCAGCGTCCTCGGCCGCAGCGGCACGCCGGACGACGAGTCGGCCTTCGAGTTCGTCGGCGACCTGCTGCGGGACCCGCGGGCCGATCCCTGGGATCGACGGGCTGCCCTGGAGATCACCCGCGAGCTGGAGCCGGACGCGGCCGAGCGCTGGCTGCAGGTGGGGTTGTCGGCCCGCGGGCAGCGAGAGGCCTGGCTGGTAAGGGCCCGGGCGGTGGAATTGGCGCTTCTGCGGCCCGAGCTGCGGCTCCAGGAAGCGCTGATGGAAGCGGCCAGCGACGACAGCGAGCTGGTGCGCTTCTCGGTGGCCGACGGCCTGGGCGACGCCCTGGGGCGTGGAGATCGGCACGCTGCCGCCATGATCCGCGCCCTGCGCCGCGGTGCCGACGAGCGCACGCTGGCCCGCCTCGCCTGGCGACTGCGGAGTGCGGGCACCACCGGGCTCTCCATCCTCGCCGAGCTGCTGCACACCGCGGCGCGCCCCCCCCGCGACAGCGAGCTGGTCGCACGCACCGCGCTGGACGCCGCGATCGCTGCCCTCGCCAGCGGGGCAGAGCCGCCGGAGCTGCTGGAGCGCGTGGTCCTGGAGCTGCCGCCCGACCAGGCGCCGGCCCTGCGGCGACGCGCCGACCTGCTCGTCCGCCACATTCAGCTCATGCGCAGCCCGCTGCAGGCGCTCGCCGCCGAGCTCGACCAGCTCGCCCCGGGAGAACAGGCCACCGTCCGCCTGCCCGCCGACAGCAGCGCCCTGCACCTCGCCGCCGCGCTCACGCCCCACGCCGCCGCGGGCTTCGGCTTCCACCTCGACCCCGTCGGCAGCGCGAGGAATGCCGCAGCGGAGGTCGGGGCCACCGTGCGGGTGTTCCGCGGCGACCAGCCCGAGCCCGCTGCCTGGCGGGTCCTCGACGAGCTGCGCCAGCCGGCCCCCGCCAAGCGCCAGGCCCACTACCACAGCACCGGCCACGCCGATCGCGGGGCCGTGCGGGTGCCGCCACGCCCCCTCGCCGAGGCGACCCCCACGGGCGTGGCCGGGCAGCGCGTGGCGGTGAAGCGCCAGGACGGCTGGGCCCCCGAGCTGCCCATGGTCGAAGACCTGCTGCACGCCCTGCGCCGCCGGGAGCTGGTCGTCGTCGCCGCCGAGGGCAGCAGCCGGGTCCGCGCGCCGCGGGGGCCGCGCCGCTGGCTGGCGTGGTTGCGCCTCACGTGGTCCTTCCGGCGCTACGAGCAGCTCCGCATGGCGGCGCTCGAAGCCGACGATCCGGCCCTCGCTCCCGCTTGGCAGGACGCCCTCAGACGCCTGGGCTTCGAGGTCGAGCACACACCGCTGCGTCCACGGGGGCCGGCCGGAGCTGGGCACGCGCGCGCCTGGCTGGACCCGCTGTCCTTCGCCCTCGGCATGGGCGGCAGCACGCTGCCGCACCTCACCGCGGTGGTCCTGCTGCTCGGCCTGCTGCTCTTCGGCCGCCTGAGCATGTCGGCCCGCAGCCTGCGCCGGGCGCGACGTCAGATCCCGCTGGTGATGGGCGGCTGGGGCACGCGCGGCAAGTCCGGCACCGAGCGACTCAAGGGCGGCCTGCTCGAAGCGCTGGGCGTGCCCTTCGTGTCGAAGACCACCGGCTGCGAGGCCATGGTGCTCCACGCGCCGCCCGGCGGCCGGGCCATGGAGCTGTTCCTCTACCGGCCCTACGACAAGGCCACCATCTGGGAGCAGGCCGACGTCGCCTCCCTGGCACCGGCGCTGTCGGCCCGCGTGCTGCTGTGGGAGTGCATGGCGCTCAACCCCCGCTACGTCGAGCTGCTCCAGGGCCGCTGGATGCACGACGACATCGCCACGCTGACCAACGCCTTCCCCGACCACGAGGACATCCAGGGTCCCACCGGCCAGGATGTCGCCACGGTCATCGCCGGCTTCGCGCCGCCCCGCAGCCGCCTGCTCACGACCGAGCAGAACATGCTGCCCATCCTGTCGGCGACCGCCAGGGCGCGGGGCACGCCAGTGACGGTCGTCGCCCCAAACGACGCCGAGCTGATGCCGGCCGACCTGCTGGCGCGCTTCCGCCACGCCGAGCACCCCGCCAACGTCGCCCTGGTCGCCAGGCTGGCCGAGGGCCTCGGCGTGCACCGGGTGGAGGCCATCGGCTGGATGGCCGAGCACGTGGTCGCCGACGTCGGTGCGCTGGTGCTGCATGCCCCGGTCGACACCGAGGGGCGGACCCTGCGCTTCGCCCAGGGCATGTCGGCCAACGACCCGCTCTCCTTCCGCCACAACTGGGCGACAGCGGGCTACCTCGACCCGGTCCCGGCGCACGAGTGGCGCGTCAGCGTCGTCAACAACCGCGCCGATCGCATCGCCCGCAGCCGCATGTTCGCGGGTCTGCTCGCCGACGAGGCCGCCGCCCACCGCCACGTCCTCATCGGGACCAACCTCGAGGGGCTGCGCCGCTACGTGCTCGAGGCCGTCAACGCCCGCCTCGATCGCATGGAGCTGGACACGGCCGAGGCCGCCGAGGCGCTCATCGCGCACCTCTGCCTGGGCGACGCCGGCGAGTGCGGAGCGGCCATGGCTCGCCGTCTCGGCGCCCCCGTCGACATCGCCGACGCGTGGGCGCAGGCCGCGCGGGCCCTCCCCCCCGCCGCCGCCCCCCACTGGAGCGCCTGCCAGCAGGCCGCCCGCGCCATCGAGCCCGCCGCCGCCGCCCTCGCCCGGCGCCTGCCCCAGGACACGGGTCGCTACGCCGCCGAGCTGACCCACCACCTCGTCGGCCTCGCGGCCCGGGACCTCGCCGCCCGAGCGCTGCGCGACGCCACCGCCCTCGCACGCCGTGCGCTCTACCGCGAGCTGGTGGAGCAGAGCCTCGTGCTCGTCCGCGACGCCGGCTCGACCGGCGACCAGACCATCGCCGCCGTGGTCCGCGCATCGCCGCCGGGAGCCTGGGTCCGACTCATCGGCCTGCAGAACATCAAGGGCACGGGGCTGGACTTCGCCTATCGCTGGGTCGAGTGGGGCGAGGTACACCGCCAGCTCGAGGCGCTCCAGGCCGCCGAGGGGGACGCCCGCAAGCGCCTCCTTGCCGAGCTGGGGAGCCGCGCCTACGGCAGCGTGATGGCCTGCGACGGGGCCTGGGCCGGGCTCGTCGCCGAGCCCGACGAACCCGAGGTGCTCTCCGCGCGCGAGGCCATCCAGGCCCGCCGCCGCCACCTCGTCGAAGCCCGAGCCCACGGCGGCGACGACGCTGGCCCCTGGGGGCGCATGGTCGACGCGGTCGAGCGCATCCTCGACCCCTTCGACGCCATCGCGCGGCGGCGACGGGCGCGCTGGATCCTCGGCGAGCTGGCGGCCGGCCGCATGAGCCACCCCCGCGCCCAGACCGAGCTGGCCGCCCTGACCACCCGCCAGAAAGGGGGCTGGCTGCGCGGGAAGAAGTGACGAAGGTGCTCGCCGTCGATGGAGCCCGGCTCCTGACTACAGCGCACGCCGCGGGGGAAGCAGGGCGTTCGCCGTGAGCACACCGGCCACCAGCGACGCGCCGACCAGGAACATGCGGGCGGCATCGAGCAGGCTGCCCTGCCCCTCGACGAGGGCCGAGACCCCCCGGAAGCCGAGGCTGCCGGGGACGAGCAGGATGATGCCGGGGACGAGGAGGGTCAGCGCGGGCACGTCACGGATGCGGGCGTGGAGGTTGGCAGCCAGCCCGACGGCGAGGGCGCCGACGAAGGGTGCGCCGTCCGCGCCGAGGGCAGCAGCACCCAGGCGCGTTCCCTGCACCGCGAGGAGGGCGACAGCGGCGATGGCCGGCAGGTCGGGCCAGCGGGCGCGGAACAGGACGAGGAAGGACACGGCCGCCGCGAGGATGGCGAGCCCCTCGGACCCGGGGCCGAGGGGGAGGCCGGTGGCGGGGAGGGCGACGCCCGGGAGCAGTCGAGCGGTCAGCGCGCGCCCCAGCTCGACGCCCACGCCGAGCTGGAGCAGGGTCACGCCGGCACCCGACAAGCGGGCCGAGCCCGCGGCGAGGTTGCGGGTGGCCAACTCGGTGAGACCGACGGTCACCGAGAAGCCTGGCAGGAGCACGACGAGGCCCGCGAGCAGCACCACATCGAGGTCCGTGCCCAGCAGCGGGGCCGCTGCCCGGGCCACCGTGTACACCACGGCCGAGGCCACCAGCGGCAGGAGGTTGCCCAGACGGCCGGGAAGGGCGCCGACCACGCCCGACAGCAGCGCCGCCAGGACGACCTCGGGCCCGCTGCCACCGAAGAAGACGGCAGCGCTGCCGCCGACGCCGGCCCAGGCCACGCGCTGCGCCAGCCGGCCCCAGGGCGGACGCGCCTGCCGGATGGCGCACAGGCGACCACGCGCCTGCCCCAGGCTGCAGCGCCCCTCGATGAGATCCCTGGCGACGCGGTCGACGGCGACGACATCGGCGAGGGCGACCTCCTGGGGCTCCACCCGCAGCAGCCGGGTGTGGCCCGACACCTCCAAGAAGACCGAGGTCGGCGTCGCGAACACCGCGGTCTGCACGGCCAGGGCACGCCCGACCGCGGTCACCGTCGCCTCGAGGCGGTGGGCGGGAGCGCCGGCCCTGTGGAGCGCCTCGGTCATCTCGACGAGGAGCTGCACCACGAGACGCTCCTCCGGCGCCTGCCGCGTCGGCGTACGTGGCTTCGAGCTCACGCCCGTGGGGAGCAGAGCGGCGGAGACTGGAAGTTCGACCATCGCACCACCTGAGACTCGAACCACATTCGGCCATGCGGGACAGATTAGATGTAGAACCAAGATCAACCGTCGTCGACCGAACAGATTATGGAATCAACCGATGTCCAGCCCCCTCGACCGAACAGATCGCGCCATCCTCCGCCTGCTGCAGGACGACGCCCAGGCCAGCTTCAAGCAGATCGCCAGCGCCGTGGGCCTGGCCCCCTCGACCGTCTACGAGCGGGTCCGTCGGCTCCGGGCCAGCGGGGTCCTCCGCGGGGTCCGCGCCGACATCGACCCGGCAGCCCTCGGCATCGGCATCCAGGCGATGCTGCTCGTCGAGCTGTCCCTGCACCGCCCCGAGACCTACGCCGGCTTCCGCGATCACCTCAGCGACCACGCAGAAGTGCTCGCCTGGTACGAGGTCGCCGGGCGCCGCGATCTCTTCGTCCACGTCGGCGCGCGCGACACGGCCCACCTCCAGCGGCTGGTGATCGAGACCTTCACCGCCCGGCCCGAGGTCCACCGCGTGGAGACCACGCTCATCTTCGACTGGCAGCGGGCGCCCGTCCTTCCCGACCTGCTGGGAAAGGAGGGCTAGCCGACGCCGCGGTCAGTCACGACGCTTCCGCCGCAGCAGCGACAAGCCGGGGACGACCAGCAGCAGCCCGGCCGCGGTGCCGGTGCCGCTGGGCGGGCCGCTGCAGCCGCCACCGGTCAGCGTCGCGCTGCGGTTGTCCTGGACCGCCTGGAGCTGTTCGTGGGTGCACTTGACCGTGACCTGCGCGCTGTTCGTCGTGTTGCCGTCAGTGCAGGCGACCCACACCGAGTAGGTCGTCGTGATGCAGTCTTCGAGCTCGGTGGGGGCACGATAGGTCACCGGCGAGCCCGTCGACTCCAGGAAGTCGCCGTAGGCTTCTTCGGTGTTGGGGTTGCGATCGGCCCACCACGCACAAGTGGTGGCGTCGCGGCCGCAGCCGGCGGCCCCACGGACGCGGAAGGTCACGAACTCCCCGACGTAGGTCGTCCGCTCCGAGGGCGTGATCTGGCCCCAGTCCAGGCAGGGGTCTCCACCGGTGTCGCCGGTGTCCGCCAAGGCGGCTGCGGGCGACAAGGCCAGCAGCCCAAGCAGGGAGCAGCGCAGGATCACGGGAGCCCTCCTCGGAAAGGTCCGTGCGGGTGCGCGTCAGGACGCCTCCGCAGGCTATCGCGAAGCACCCCTCGCCGTCGCGTCCGCTACGGTTCGTGCGCCGCGGGCGACGGGCCGTCGCCACCCGCATCCCCCACCCGACCGCACCGGATCCGCCGCTGCTCGCCCTGCTCGCCAGCCTGCTCTTGCTCGTCGAGACGGCGCGCGCCCGGTGCCCGGCGCCGACCGCGACCGGGCAGGCGCTCATCGAGCAGGGGGATGTCGCGTGGGTGCGGGGCGAGCGAGGGGTGGCGCGCTGTGCCTGGCGTGCCGCCGCCGACAGCGAAGACCCGGCGGTGCGCGCCATGGCGGAGCTGCGGCGACTGCGGATCAGCGGCAACCTCGGCCTGGCCATCCACGGCCCACAGGCCGACCGCGCCCTGGCGGCCTGCCCGCCCGACGCCCCCTGGTGTCGCATCGCCCGGGCCGACCGCGCCCTCATCGTCACAGAGCTGGGGGTCGGCGAGGAGCACGCCCTGGCGGCGGCGCACGCCGCCTCGCTGGTCGCCGAGGGCATGCTCCCGCTGCCAGCGACCGTGCGGGCCGCACAGGCCGGGGCCGTCTCCCTGGACCAGCTCTCGGCGGAGGTGGCGGCCACCAGCCCCGGAGCGCCCGGCGAGCCGCTCGGCCGGGCCCTCGTCGACGCCGGTGGCATGCCGTCGACCCCGGGGACCTGGTCGCTGGGCGTCGGAGTGGTCGCAGCTCCGGGTCTCGGGGCCGGCCCGGTCCTGCGCTTCACCCACCCCGACCTCGCCTGGCGGGGCTGGGGGCTGATGGCCCAGGGGCACGTGACGACCGGCGGAGCCGCCGGCCTCAGCGCCGGCATGCGGACCCGGCCCGCCACCGGCGGCGTCTTCCTGACGACCGGCGCCGCCGCGCGTCGCGACCTGCTGCCGCGCTACGCCGGCGACGGCAGCGCTGCCGGGCTGGACACGGTGCTGGAGCTGTTGCTGCGCGCAGCCCCCGGCTGGCAGGGGCGCCCTGCTGCGGCCTGGCTGGGGCCGCTGCTCCGCGCCGATCGTCCGGCCGGCGCAGACGCCTGGGTCCACGGCCACGGTCTCTTCGGCGGAGTCGGCGCCACGACCGGCGACCGCGTCCGCCTGCGCAGCCGCCTCGACGGCGAGCTTGCCGTCGTCGGGTCGACCCACCTCCAGCTCGTGCTCGACACCGTGCTGGAGCACCCGGCGCCCCTCGGGGCCCGGCTCGCCTGGCGGCTCATCGGCAGTGGGTCACCGCTGGCCGCCAGCCCGACCTGGCGCCTGCCAGCCTGGGGCGGCGGCGACGTCCTGCGCTGCGTCCCCCTCGCCCGCTTCCGTGCGCCGTGGATGGCGGCGGCGGTCGGCGAGTGGCGCCAGCCGCTGGGCGGCGCCCTGGGCGTCGCGTTCTTCGGCGAGCTGGCGGCGGCGCCCGACCTCCACGGCGGCGGTGGCCTGGGACTCCGGCTGGACCTCCCCCCGAGGCCGTCGGAGACGATCCGCCTGGACGCCGGCATCGGCGACGAGGGCTTCGCCCTGACCGCTGGCTTCGGCGCGGCCTTCTGAGCGCGGCCTGCCTCGCGCGATCCTGACAGTGGCTGCCGCGTCTACAGGCCCAGCAGCAGGTCCACCGTCCGCTGGTCGGCGCCGGGGAACTCGTACTGGTCGAACTCGCCCGGGGGGACCCAGCGGAAGTCGTGGACGCGCAGGCAGCGAGGCTGGTCGGGAGTCGTCGCCCGATACACCACGAGGTCGAGGGTGTAGCCGTCGTATTCGTGGCTCAGGTGGAGGCTGCGCGCTCCGACATCGACGCGGATCCCCATCTCCTCGAGCAGCTCGCGAGCCAGCGCCTGGGCGTCGGTCTCGCCCTCTTCGACGCGGCCCCCGGGGAACTCCCACAGCAACGGCATCGTGGCTTCGGGCCGGCGCTGGGTGATCAGGAAGCGACCGTCGCGCTCGATCTCGGCGGCGACGACGCGGATGTGGGGCTTGAGCACGGCGCACCCGGGGAAGAATGCCCCCCTATTCGCAGCGCTGCCCGAGAGCACGCAGGCGGCCCTCCGCTTCCACCAGCGCGTCGCCGTAGCCGAAGCGGGTGACCTTGCAGTACTGGCGGATCGCCGCAGGCAGGTTGCCGAGCTTCTCGTAGGCGTAGCCGAGGCCGAAGCGGGCGTCGGCGTCGTGGGGGCTGCGGGCCAGCGCCGAGTCGAAGCGGCTGCGGCCGGTCGCGTAGTCGCCGGCGTCGATGGAATTCCACCCGAGATCGACGAGCTGCTTGGTCGACAGACCGGCCGTGGAGCCGCTGGGGGCAACGGTCGGGGCGGGCTGGGCCGCGTCGGCCGAGGTCGGCTGGGCATCCGCCGAGGCATCGCCATCCGCTGGGGCGTCTGCGGCGTCGGTGTTCGCGACGGGAGGGGGAGCAGCGTGTGTCTGATCGCTGGCGTCCCCAGCCGCAGCAGCGCGCCGCGCCGCGGCCTGCTCGGCGGCGGCCTGCTCGGCGGCGGCCTTGTCGGCGGCGGCCTTGTCGGCGGCGGCCTTGTCGGCGGCG
>CAZRFD010000068.1:0-25833 GCA_964599085.1 uncultured Enterobacterales bacterium
CCAGTTGCTGGCGATGTAGGGCAGGTCACGGTCGCCCTGCTCGTCGTGCCACTTGCGCGCGCCCTTGACCAGCTCGGACTCGCCGGGCACCAGCACGCCCGCCTGCAGCCGGCCGAGCATGTCGTAGCCGAGGCCCCGGTGCAGGGAGAGCCGGTCGTTCTGCACGCTGCTGGCACCGTCGAGGAAGCCGCCCGCGTCCGCGTAGATGGCCTCGCCGTCCTCGTCGAGCAGCCGACGGGCCTGGGTGAAGACGCGGCTGATCTCCTGGACCGGCAGCGAGGTGATCCGGAAGCTGAGGGCATGGTCCCCGTCCCCCTGCTGACCGACCACACCCCGCCGCAGCTCCCAGTCGTCGCGCGCCCAGGAGATGCCGGCCGGGTCGGTGCCCGCCGGGGCGAGGAGGAGCAGCACGCCCCCGTCGGCGACGGTGCAGCGCGCCCGGGTCCACGGCAGGATCTCGTAGCCACGGTCCGCGAGGCGCTCGAGCAGCTCCGGGCGACCCGGCGCGTCCAGCACGATGGCGTCCATGGGGCTGCGGGCTGCCAGGACGTCGACCGGCGCCTCACAGGTCGGGGCCTTGCCGGTCAGGCCAGCAAGCAGCGTGGCCACACGCCCGTCCTCGGCCTGCAGCGCGACCGTGTCCTGGGCGGCCACGCCGCTGATGACCCGCAGCGCCGTCAGACCCTGCTCCAGCTCGGCGTCCACCGCCCGCAGGTCCCGCACGCCCTCGAGGAGGTAGGTGCCCGAGCCCACGCCCCCGATGTCACCGGTGTAGACGATGCGTACGCTCGCGGTGGCCGGAGCCGGGTCGACATCGGCCTCGACGGCGGGCGCCGCGCGCTGGTCGGGCACGGCGACCCCGGCAACGTCCGGTCCCACGGCCGGCCGAGCATCCTGGGCACGCGCAGGCGAGGCGACGGCGACAGCGATGAGCGCCGCAGCAGCGGCAGCGGAGTTCGGGGGGACCACGCTTCCTCCTGGGAGCTTCAGACCCGCGGGACGACGCACGGGTCGAGGGGCGGGCCCTCCTAGCCCGGCGTTCCCCCTGTCCGCTGCCCCGCCGTCGCCTGGTCAGCCGGGGGCAGCCTGCAGCGAGAGTTGCTCGGCCGAGGTCACAGCCCCGGTCCCCGGGTCGATGGCGACGGGCAGGCGCCCGATCACGCCGTCCGGCCCGTCCACCGCGATGCCCTCCGCCTGCACGGCGAGCCCCAGGTCCGCCCGCAGCTGGGACGCCGTCACGCCATCCGTCGCCAACAGGACGGCCACACCGTGCCCCTCGGCGGCGAGGTCCCGCAGCGCCAGGCCGGCCCGCCGCAGCCCCTCAGCACCGTCCGACACGAGATCGGCCGGGTCGTCGATGACGACGAGCCCGCCTCGCTGCGTGGCCTCCGCCAGCGCCGCCCACTCCTCCCGCAGGGCATCGAGGCTCCGCTGTGATGCGGTCGGGGCCCACAGGTGCAGCTCGGGCGCGGCGGTCGCCAGCGCGGCCGCGCGGCGCTCGATCTCCGCGGGCGCAGTGCGGCCCTCGGCCAGCGCCCGCCAGTGAAGCGAGGGGTCGGCCAAGCCCAGCAGGCGCGCCAGGACCTCGTCCTTGGACGCGGATGTGGTCACGTGCAGGACCGGATGGCCAGCCAGCGCCGCCGTCCGGGCCACCGCCAGGGCCATCGTGCGTCGAAGTCCGATCCGAGCGCTCTGCACGGTGACGAGCTGCTGCACCCGCAGCGGCACGCCCGGATCGAGCTCGTCGGGCCACGGGATGGCGCCGCCGCTCCGCCGGATCAGCCCCCGTGCCGCATCCTGGATCCCGGTACCGCGCAGCACGTCGCGGGCGCGCGCGTGCCGCTCTGCATCCAGCCAGCCAGCCAGCTCGGTGACGCAGTCCGCCGGGTCCAGCCACTCGCCGTCCTTGCTGGCAGCGGCCTCGAAGCCGCCCGGCGCCAGCGAGGGGGTGGCCTCGAAGCGGCCGACGTCCGCGCTCCGAGGGTCGAGCACCCCGGCCCGCCGTCGCGGATGCGCCGCCCAGGCGGCCACCCGCTCGGCGGTCTCGCGATCCACCGACCGCCGGAAGGGCAGCAGCACGCGCCAGCGGGGGCCCGGCGGCTGCTCCCCCCAGGCCTGCTCATGCCAGGCGGTGGTCCAGGCGACGAAGCGCCAGTGCCCCCACCGCTCGATGAGCTGGGCTGCGTCCACCGTCGGGTCGCTCGTGTACTCCAGCAGCAGCCCCCACACCTCCTCGACGCGATCGGACTCGGCCAGGAGCGGGTCCTCGCCCGGAGCCGCCACGCGACTGTCGTTGCGGTACCGGGCCATCGACAGCCCCGGCAGGCGATCCTCGGCCGCCTCGATGCTGCCGCCGCCGGGCCACAGCTCGGGCGAGCGCAGCCAGGCAACCAGCTCATCCCAGGCGATCGCCCGCCGCTGGCCTGTGGTGTTCCAGCGGCTCGGAGCCGCAAACCAGGTCACATGAACACGAAGCTCGTCGCCCATCGCCGCTCCAGTACACGCAGGCCGCACCTCAACGTGGCCACGCTCCCCCCTTCTGTGTGGACGCCCGCCTCGAAGAGGGGCGATCTGCCGCGCCCGACCCGCAGCAGCCGCCCGATTCGCCGCAATCGTCGCACCTCGCGGCGAGCACCGCTGGATATCTTCCTGTAGAGGGTTCCATGGCCTCCCTGGTGGATCGCATCCGCGCGCGCCTCGCCCCGAGCGCCCACCGGCCCCTGCTGCCGCGGCGGCCGACGCGCGGTGACATCGCGCGCCGCCTGCTTCCCCCCGACCTCGTGCGACGCTGCGAACAGGTGCAGGTCGACGACGCCGGCCACGGCTTCGACCCCTTCGGCATGAGCCATGACGGCGTGCTCATGGGCGTCCTCGCCACGCGCTTCCTGTACGAGCGCTGGTTCCGCGTCGACTCCCACGGCGTCGATCGGATCCCCGCCGAGGGTCCCGTCGTCGTCGCCGTCAACCACAGCGGGATGCTGCCGCTGGACGCCCTGATGATCGCCGCCGACGTCATCCGGCAGGGGCCGACCGGCCGCGTGGCCCGCGTGGCCATGGACCACTTCGTGCCCGACCTTCCCTTCGTGGCGTCGGTCTTCACGGGGGCCGGGGGCTTCGGCGGCAGCCGCGGCAACAGCCACGCCATCCTCGCGCGCGGCGGGCTGCTGCTGGTCTTCCCGGAGGGCGTCCCCGGCATCGGCAAGCCATTCTCCCGGCGCTACCAGCTCCAGCCCTTTCGCGAGGGGCACGCCGAGATCGCCATCCAGCACCAGGCCCCCATCGTCCCCTGCGCGGTCATCGGTGCCGAAGAACAGTGGCCGCAGCTCCTGAAGATCCCCTTCGTCAAGGCCTTTGGAGCCCCCTACCTGCCGGTGCCGGCCACCCCGCTGCCGCTGCCCGTGCGCTACCACCTCTGGTACGGAGACCCCATCGACGTGCCCGGCCGCTTCGCCCCCGACGACGCCCACGATCCGCAGGCCGTGCACGCCCTGGCCCGAGAGGTCCAGGCTGCCGTCGCGGCGCTCATCGCACACGGCCTGGAACAGCGAGAGGGGCTGTTCTCGTGAGCGGCGTGCTGATCAGCGGGGTCACGACGCCGCTGGGGCGCTACCTGGCGCAGCACATCGCCAGCCAGCGCCACCGGCGCATCCTCGGGCTGGGCCTGGAGCCCGAAGAGCGGGTCCGCCCCCACCTGCCGCGCGGCGTCCACTACCACCGCATCGACATCACGCGCCCCCGACACGTCCGCCAGGTCCTGTTCGGCCCGGCCCGTGCCCTCGACATCACCACCGTCTACCACCTCGCGCTGCACCGCTCCGCGACCGACGTCGGCCCACGGGTCCACCGGCTCAACGTCGACGCCACCCGGCTGCTGCTGCGACTCGCTGAAGACCACCCCACCGTCCGTCGCTTCGTGATGTGCAGCAGCGGCGCCGCGTACCGCCGCCGCACCGACACGCCCGATCTCATCCGCGAAGACCAGCCCGTCGACCTCTCCGCCAACGCTCCCCAGTGGATCCGCGACCGGGTCGAAGCCGACGTCACGGTCTGCGCCCGCATGGGGCTGTCCTCCTTGCACATCAACGTGCTCCGCTGCGCGGAGATCTTCACCCACGACATGGGCAGCCAGCTCTGGGACTACCTCGGCAGCCGGGTCTGCTTCCGCCCCATGGGCTTCGATCCCATCGTCAACCTGCTCACCGTCGAAGACGCCGCCCGTGCGCTCACCCTGAGCCTGGACGCCGACGAACCCGGCGTGATCAACATCCCCGGCGCTGACACGCTGCCGCTCTCCCGCCTGATCCGCCTGTGGGGGCGCGACGACATCCCCGTCCCCGGCCCGCTGCTCGGCCCGATGTACCGGGCACGATCACTGCTCCGGGGCAGCCAGTTCCACTACGCCCTCAACGTCCGGCGCTTCCACTACAACACCGTCCTCGACGGCACCCGCGCCGAGCGCCTGCTGGGCTATCGCCCGCAGGTCCCCATCACCTGGCCGTGTCCGGAACCCGCCGCCTGACCCGCGACGTGACGCTCACAGGTGCAGCATCACCTGCCAGGTGACGAAGCCCCCGAGCGCCAGGCACACCAGGGCGAGCACGCCGAGGTCCGCCTTGCGCGTTCCGAAGGCCGCCCGCGGCGGCGCCACGGCCTCGGGCGCGACCGGCTCCGGGGCGGCGTCGAGATCGACGACGAAGGTGGACTCCTCGTCGTCGGCGTCCTCGTCGGACAACAGTTCGTCGTAGTCGACATCGCGAGGACTCAGCGGTGCCGTGCTCTGCATGCCCTGGACTGCGCTCATCGCTTCTCCCGCTGGCTGGTCGCCGGCCGGCGCCGCGCTGCCCTCGTCCGCGGGGGAAGAGTTGCCGAGAGGGGGGCGCGGGTTCATGGTGGCTCCGACTCCCCACGAGGAGGAGTGCTTGCAGACTAGCAAGCACGGACGGGGCTTCGGGGTCGCCGTGCGTCGCGCCTTGTCACGTCAGGTCACGCATGAAAACAGGCTTGCTGTGGAGCTTTCATCCCCCCATCGCCCCCGGCGCACCCCCGCCGGGCGTTGGTAGAGCGCCCCTGTCAGAAGCGGACCGTGGCCCCCACGCCCACGTCCAGCAGCGGCGCGTCCAGGTCGAGGCCGTCGTCGAGGAAGCCGGGCGTCGCGGGGATCTCGAGGGCGTAGTGGAACTCGCCGTCGCCACCGCCATAGCCGGCGAGGTAGGCGTTCACCGTCAGCTCCGTGAGCACCACGACGGACGTGTCCAGGCGCACGACGCCGGTCCCATCGCTGAGGTTGCTCAGCGCGGACAGCGTGTAGCTCCAGTCGTTCCAGGGCCGCCCTCGCCCTGGCCCGGGCAGCCAGGCGTAGACCGCGGCGTAGTGCCGGCCCAGGTACAGCGGCGAGAAGCCGCCCGTCAGCAGCAGCAGGGAGTAGACATCCGGGTCGGCGTAGCCAGCGTCGTTGAAGAAGTACTCGCCGCCCAGGTAGAGCGTGTCTTCGTCCCCCAGGCGCAGCCCCAGCTCGAAGCCGCCGACCACCTGCGGAATCCAGTCGTCCTGCCGCGACTCCGTGAAGCTGGCGAAGGGATCGTCCAGATCGACCTTGCCCGCCATGGCATCGGCGATGAAGCCATCGAGCGTCGAGCCCTCGGTCACGAAGGGGGCCGTGACACCGTGCTGGACGGCGACCTCGGCGCGCAGGTCGAGGAGCCACAGCCCGGTCGTGACCTGGCCCCCCAGCCGCAGCGGCCGGTCCTTGCCTGCCGCCACGCTGGCCGCCAGCTCGGTCAGGCCGACGAGCAGCTCGGCCCGGGCCGCGCCGCCCACGGTGTCGAGGCTGTCTACCCCCTCCAGGTCGGCGACGGCGTACAGGTTGACCCGGTCCACCGGCAGGTGCAGCTTGACCATGTCCACACCGGTGCGATCGTCGAAGAACTCCAGCGACTGCAGGTGCTGGGGCTGCAGGAAGTCCGTCGGGTTCCAGAACCGGCCCGCCCCCCACTTGACCCGCTGGCGCCCGGCGGTGACGAACAGCCTGCGGGCGACATCGAAATTGAGCCAGAGCTGGTCGAGCCCCACCGTGCTCTGCTGCAGGGTCTCTCCCGTCAACGCGTCGATGTCGCCATCGACCACCGTCGGATCGTAGCGCAGACGCCCCCGCACGTAGGCCCGAACCCGATCGTTTGGCCGGGCATCGACGAAGAGATCGAGGAGGTTGGTCGACGCCCAGGCGACGTCGTCGGGTCCGTAGGCGTCGGGGTTGTCGCCCTCTCCCTCCACGTCAGCGGGATCGGGGAGGTGGGCGTCTCCCCGCATGTAGAGCTGCCCGCCAAGCGTGACGCGCTTGTCGGCCGCTGCGAGCCGGGCGTCGATGTCGGCGTCCTCGGTCACGGTCGTCCGTCCGGAGCCGAAGATGTCGTCGTCGCGATCATCGGCATGTGCCGCAGCCGTCAGGCCGGCGATGAGGCACCAGGACACCTGGATCATCGGCTCTTGCTCTCGAGCCAGGCCTTCGTGAAGATGCTGTCGTCCAGCGGCGCGAGGTCGACCTCCTGCATGACGATGGTCGTGGAGGTCCCCTCCTCGATCTCATCGAAGATGCGGATCTCCTTTGGCCACCAGACATCGGTGCCCTTGCTCTCGCTGAAGGTGCGCATCCACTCCGGGTAGTAGGTCGTCCGCATCAGCCGCCCCGACAGGGCGAAGTCCTGCGCCTTCATCAGGTTGTGCGTGTCCTTGTCGACCCACAGCTCCAGCACCGGGAAGGCGACATCCACCCCCTCCCGGGCCGTCAGCTTGATGTGGTGGACCGTGTAGCGACCCAGCGTCTCCTCGCCGACGTAGGCGCTGGTGTACTCCTCTGCGAGCCGCGACTCGTCGAAGTCGGCGCGGCTGCTGCTGGTCCCTCCGATGCGCTCCCGCTCGGTCCGCCGTTCCCAGCGCCCGACCGTCGGATCGTACAAGAACAGGTTCTTGTCGACCCGCAGGTAGCCCTTGCCGGCTTCCGACTGTGGCTTGAGGAAGAGGATCACAAGCTTGTCGGAGGCGTCGCGCCGGTAGATCACCGCCTGGTAGACGAGGTCGGCCTTGTCGCGCTGCTTGGACTCGATGTAGGTCAGCGCCTTGTAGTCGCCGCTGCTGCGCTGGCGTTCATCCAGCTCCTTGACCAGGGCCTGCAGCTCGTCGTCGCTCATGGCCGCGCGGGCGGTCGGTGACAGGCTGAGCAGGGCGAGGAGGAGGAGGGAGAGCAGGCGGGTCATGGGCGGCTCACTCGGAGTGGCGGAGGGCGTCGACGGGCCGCAGCGCGGCGGCCCGCAGCGAGGGCCAGGAGGCGGCCAGGGTCGTGAACACCGTGAGGAACAGGATCGATCCGATCACGGCCCCGGGCGAGAACTGCATGCGCAGCGTGTCCGACAGCAGGATGGCGCGAACGGCTTCCGAGGGGACGTGGAAGCCCGAGGCGTTGACGATCGCACCGATGAGAAGCCCCGCACCCGCACCCGCAGTGGACGCAAACAGACCGAGCAGCAGCGCTTCGAGCAGGAAGAGGAGCAGCACCCGGCGTCGGGTCATGCCGATCGCTCGCATGGTGCCGATCTCACGGGTCCGGTCACGGACGGCGTTCCACATGGCGTTCATGATGCCGACCGCGATGATCACGATGAGCAGCGTGGTCACGAAGATACTCAGTGCGTCGAAGGCCGTCAGGATCCAGTCGACGAAGCTCACCTCGTCACGCCAGATCGTCAGATCGATCTGCTGGCCGGTCCAGTCTTCGCCCATCACGGCGTCGAACTTGAAGAAGAAGGGGTTGGCGTCGTGGTCGCGCACGCTGTAGCCGGCGGCCGCGTAGGCCTGACGAAGCTCGCTCATCACCTCGGGCGCGCGGTCGATGTCGTCGAGGTAGACCCACAGCGCGCCCGTGGTCTCGTCGTTGAGCCGGTACAGATCGAGGATCAGCGACCGGGGGACGAACAAGGAGAAGTTGCTCATCAACCCGAGATCGCGGGCGACCGCCACGACCCGGGCGTCCACCGTGTTCGTCAGCCCGGCCGCGGTGGTGCTGGTGATGGTGATGGTGTCGCCCACCCGCACGCCGAGCCGCTTCGCCTGGGCGGCGAACAACATGATCGTGTTCGGCTTGGCGAGCTGTCGGGGATCACCCTCCACGGTGTCGCCGCTACCCTCGACGTAGTCGGACAGCGGCGCCAGCTCGATGTGCTGGAAGAAGCGTTCCTCCTGGTCAGCCACGATGCCGGTGAGCCCCACCTGGATCGACCCGGTCTCGCTGACGACCCGGCCCCAGCCACGGTCCCGCTCGACGATGTAGTCGACACCGGTGGCGTTGTCCTCGAGCACCTTGCGCACCGCGGTCTTGTTGGTGATCATCGGCGCGGTCGTGCTGCTGGTCGGCTTGAAGAAGCCGGCGACATTGACGTGCCCGGCCGACAGGTTCGTCGCCGACTCGACGAGGTTGGCTTCGATGCCGCCGGACAGCCCGAGCAGCACGACCAGCAGGGTGGTCACCAGCCCGATCGCCAGGCCGAGCAGCAGCGAGCGGCGGCGGGCCTGGACGAGGTTGAGCAGGGCGATGGTCAGCAGCGTCTTCACGTCAGTCCCCCGCCTGCATGGCCACGACGGGCCGCACACCGGCGGCGAGCAGCGCCGGGTACAGCGTCGACAGCGCACTGATCACCAGCACCGACACCATCCCCACCACCAGGTTGGCCGCCGACACGACCGGGTAGAGTCGGGGGCCCGCGAACATCACGACGAGGATGTCCTGGACCGCGGGGATCCCCACCTGGTGCAGCCAGCCGACGAAGCCCACGGCGGCAAGCGCTCCACCACCGCCCGCGATCAAGGCCAGCAACGCCGTCTCCAGCAGGAACAGCCACACCACGAAGCTCCGCTGGGCACCGATGGCCCGCATGGTCCCGATCTCGCCGGTGCGGTCCATCGTCGTCATGACCATGGTGTTGTTGATGATCACCAGGGTGACGATGAACACGATGAGGATGGAGACCGTCACGACGCCCTGGAGCACCATGATGAGCTGCCCGACGATGCCCGAGGCCTGCTGCCAGCCCACCGCCTTCAGGTGCAGGCCGAGCCCCTCTGCTGCGGCCTCGACGTCGGCCATGGTCTTCGGGATCCGTGCGGTGTCGTCGACGATCACGGCGACGTTGAGCACGAGACCGTCCACCATCTCCTCGCGTGAGTAGACGCGGTCGTCGAGCTTGCCGGCTTGCGCCTGCAGGTCGATGTCCCCACCCTCAGCGAAGGCCGAGAAGGCGCCCGCTGTGTCGCCGGCCGATGGAGGCGGCGGATCTGCGGGCCCGGCATGGTCGGGCGCACTGTCGTCCGACGGAGGCCCCCCGAACAGCGCAGCTTCGGCGTCGTCACGGCTGACGTCGCGGATGCCGACGGACTGGCGGATGTCGTCCAACTCAGCCTGCTGGGACGCCGTCATGCGCCCGTACAGCGCCCGGAAGGTGACGAGGTCGATGAGCTGCCCGGCGCCCGCGAGATCCGAGCGTTCGAGCCCCTCGAACTGGTAGATGCCCCACAGCTTGACGTTGACGGCCCGCTGGTAGCCGGTGCGCGTCTGTCCATACAAGGTGATCGTGTCACCGACGTTGAATTCGTACAGGCGGATCAGCGGCGCGATGTGGTCGTAGAACCAGGCGTAGCGGGCTTCGAAGTTGCTGTCGTCCATGCGCAGGAAGTCCTGCAGCAGGCTGGCGAGGTCACCGTCATCGCGACCGAGCAGCCCCCGCAGATCCTCGGCCAGCGCCCGCCCCTCCGCCGGCGAGATCTGGAACAGCACCCGCTGGTACTGCTCTGCGTTGGCTTCGACGCGGTTGGCCAGGGTGGCGTCGTCCGCCAGGGTCACGTGGTCGTCGGCCATGGTCTCGCGGATGTTGTCGAGCTCGCGGGCGACGTGGTTCTTCAGCGCCGTGTCGTAGTAGCGGCTCGACAGCAGGATCCCCCGCCGGCCCTCGGGCACGGGCTGCCCCTGCACCACCTTGAAGCGGTCGAAGGCGGAAGCAAAGGTCGGGATGTCGGTGCCGATGCAGCGCATGAAGTAGAAGGCGCCCTCATACGACAGGCCGGCGACCTTGTTGTCGAGGAACTCGAGGCCCGCCGCCGGATCGGCGCGAAAGTCCGTCCAGAAGGCGTCGTCCTGGACGCGCTGGAGGCTGGCGATCTCCTGGTCGACCCGCTCGACCTCGTCGGTCAGCTCCTTGTGCTTGTCGGCGTCCTTCTCCAGGTCGGCGGCGATCATGCGCAGGTGCTCGATCTCGGTGTCGCGGGCGTCGTCGTCACCGCGATCCACCGCGTCGCGGAGCGCCTCGATCACGACGTCGAGCTCGCTGTCGCCGAAGACCTGGCCGATCGTGATCCCCATGGGCACCACGGCGGCGACGTTGTCGACGTCGAGCAGGGCGTCGCGCAGGGGGCCGAACTCCTCGATCTCGCCGATGTCGGGGTTCAGCTCGAGCCCTCCGCCGAAGAGCTGCAGCTCGTCTTCGGCGTCGGCGCTGTAGACCTGGATGTGGCCCGACAGGCTGCTGGTGATGCTCTTCTGCATCGTGCCGGAGACACTCTCGAGCAGCGCGCCGCCGGTCACTACCAGGAAGGTCCCAAACGCCAGCAGCGCGCCGACGATCAGGCTCTTGACCCGGTGGGCGCCCAGATCCCGGAACGCCATGACCACCAGGATGGCCACGCGAGCGAAGCCGCTCACGGGGTCGGCCCCCCGCCGGGCAGGCGACGGACTTCGTCGGACTCGACGTGGCCGTCCACGATGTGGATGATGCGGTCGGCGCGGTCCATGACCTTGGGGTCGTGGGTGCTGAAGATGAAGGTCGTCTGCTCGCTGCGGTTCAGCTCCCGCATGAGATCGATGATGTCGTTGCCGGTGTGACTGTCCAGGTTGGCGGTCGGTTCGTCGGCCAGGACCAGTCCCGGTCGGGTCACGAGCGCCCGAGCGATGGCCACGCGCTGGCGCTGGCCGCCGGACAGTTCGTTGGGGCGCTTGTGGATGTGGTCGCCGAGCCCCACCCGTTCGACCATGGCGCGCACACGCGCGCCACGCTCAGCGGCCGACAGCCCGCCCCGCAGGAGCAGCGGGAACTCGACGTTGCGGGCGACATCGAGCACGCCGAGCAGATTGAAGGTCTGGAAGATGAAGCCGATGTTGTCGAGGCGCAGGCGGGTCAGCGCGCGGTCGGAGAGGTCGCCGGTACTGTGTCCGGCGACGAGGACGTCGCCGCTGGTCGGCGTGTCGATTCCGCCCACCATGTTGAGCAACGTGGTCTTGCCCGAGCCCGAGGGCCCGGCGATGACGGTGAATTCCCCGCGCGCGATGCGCAGCTCGACATGATCGACGGCCTTCACCGTGAGCTTGCCGAGGGGGTACTCCTTGACCACGTCGACCAGCTCGACGATGGGCGCGCCGCGCTCGGTGGCTTTGTCTGGCATCGGGACCTCTGCGGACGCGTCCGGTATCCCGGTGGCTGCAGCTCGGGAGCCGCTGCGCTACTCCGGCGCAGCTTTGGTCGGGGCAGCGTCGGAAGGTGAAGCGCCGGCGGGAGCAGCGCCGGCAGGTGCAGCGTCGGAAGGTGCAGCGTCGGAAGGTGGCGGCCCCTCCAGGGTCGCGTCCGAGGGCGGCGCCGGGCTGAGATCGATGCGGGCCGCGTACGTGATGCTGTGGCCATCTCCGACGTCGAGGCTGTCGCCGAAGCGGAGCTGGATCCCCCCGCCCTCGCGGGTGACCTCCGGGTTGGCGATCACCGGGCTGGGGGAGGCGTCGAAGTGGGCCTGGCCGTCTGCCTCCGCGAGGGTGATGCGGCCCTTGGTCGTCCCGAAGTCAGCCATCTCGCCGCCGAAGCTGCAGGTCGCGAGCCCGTCCAGCCGCCCCTCGCGCTCCACCATGGCCGCGTCGCCCGTGCAGGTGTCGGTCGTGCCCGACGACGCCTCGCGGGCCTCGATGACGAAAGTCCCCGTGAAGTCCGGTTGCTTCAGGGCTTCAGCGAGGGCCGTGTCCTCGGCCGGAACCGGAGGCTTGTCGGAGGGCTCCACCTCGGCCCTGCCGTCGGCCGGCGCACCCACCGCGCCCTCCGGCGGGGGCGGGACCGGCGAGGACGGCGTCGCCGCAGCTCCGCCGGAGGCGGGAGCCGACGGAGCCGCTGACGGTGCAGAGGCAGCCGGCGAGGATGTCGACGACGAGGGGGAGGGCTCGCCTCCGCAGCCGGCGGCCGTGACCAGCGCGACGAAGGGGGCGACGACTCCGAGCTTCATGGTGCACTCCATGGGCGCAAGCGCTGCGGTTATCCTCGCACGGCACCCACGCCGGTGCACCTGGTCGAACGCCGAGCGGCAAGCGCGGCTCCTGGACCGGCGCGCTGCGACACCCCTCCCCCACCGGACCTGCCTTGCCCCGCTGGTGGCGCCAGTCCCCCGACCGCGAGCTGCGCCTGCTGCTGCTGGCGTCGCTCCTGCTGCTCGCGCTGCTCAGCCACCCGCGCCTCGTCCCGGAGAGCTTCGAGTTGGTGGGCGTCGGGCGCTGCCTGCTCGGCCTGTCGAACCCGGCCATGCCCTGCGGGCAGCTCGACCTTCTGTTCTGGTCGCCGGGCTACCCGCTCCTCGCCGGCGCCCTGAGCACCCTGTTTCCGCCGCTCTCGGCCGGGGGGCTCGTGTCGCTGGCGGGCTTCCTGGGCATCGTCGTCGCCGCGGGCGCGCTGGGTGCCAGCCTCCGGGGCCGGCTGGGGTGGTACGCGGGGGCCCTGGTCGTCGGGCTCACCCCCGTGCTGCACATGTACGCCATGATGCTGGACGCGCGCAGCCTGGGACTGGCCCTGGCCGCAGGTGCAGCGGCGTTGCTCCTGCCGCGCCTGGGGAGCACCGATCACCTCGACGAGGGCACGGTGCACCGCAGCAGCCTCGTCGCCGGGCTCCTCGCCGGCGCCGCCGCGCTGACCCGTCCCGAGCACCTGCTCGTCGCCGCCGGCCTCGCCGTGGTGACGCTCCGCGGGGGCCGACGCTGGACCCTGTCCTACCTGGGGGGCGCGCTGCTCCTCCTCGTCCCCTACTGGGTGGCGCTATCGCTGGCCGAGGGCCGCCCCACGCTGCTCCCTCGCGGCGTCCAGGCGGCGGGCTTTGCGCTGGTCTCGGTGGTACCCGAACCCTGGGCCCGGGAGCTGGTGGGAGAGGGCGCCGTCCACCTGCCGCTGCGCAGCGCGCTCCGCGCCGGGCCCTGGCCGACGGACATCGCCCCCGCCTTCGGGCTCGACCCCCTCGCCGGGCTGCGCTGGCTGGTCAGCGCGACCCTCGCGCTCATCGAGCCCTGGTCTGCGCTCCTCGCGGTGCTGGGCCTCGTCCGCCTGGTGCGGGCACGGGGTCTGTGGCAGCTCCTGGCGCTGGGCGCCCTGGCCAGCCCCGCGGTCGTCGCGGTCGCCACACCACCCGGTATCGAGCCCGAGCTGCCCGTCGCCACGCTGCTCCCCATCGTCCTGGTCAGCCAGCTCCTCGCGGCCTTCGCCATCGCCTGGGCGGGCGACGCCGTCACCACCGCGATGGACCGACGGACGGGCGGCGCGGCGCTGGTGATCGGCGCGATGGCCATCGGACTGCTGGGACCGCGGGTGCACTTCCCCGACACGCCCGAGAACAGCGACGCCGGGAGGTCGGCCGCCGCGGCCCTCGCGCGGCGCCTGCCCCCGGGATCCCCCGTCCTCGCCAGCTTCCGCGCCTCGCCGCTGGTCCACCTCGCAGGCATGCGCTGGGTGCCCTGGCCGGCCCCGTGGGAGGCCGGGACCCTGCTGCGGGGCAGCGATCCCCCGACGATGGCGCTGCTGAGCGCGAGCGACGACGACTGGTCGCCCGCCGACCTCGGCCTGCCCGCCGACGCGCGCCTTCGCCCCGTCGGCGCCTACGGCGAGCTGGGGACGGCCGTCCTGCTGCTGGAGATCGACGCCGAGTAGCGCAGCAGCGCCGCGGTGAGCGTCGCTGCATCGTCCGCAGCCGGAGCGTCGCTCCTCCCTGCGAGCTCCAGCGCCGCCATCCACTGCACCGGCGGCGGCGCCGACAGGGCCTGGACCGCGCTCGCACCATCGGGAGCCGCACAGCCATCGAGGAAGACCGCCAGCGCCGCGGGCCGAGGCGCACCGCCGCGCGCGACCTCTGTCTGGCGGAGCGCGCCAGCGACCGCGCCGGCCAGCGGCGGGTCCTCGCAGACCGCCCCCAGGATCTCCACTGCGAGGCGGTCGCCCCCCCCGGCCAGGGCCGCAGCAAGCACCCCGGGGAGGCGCCGCCGGACGTCGAACCAGCCGCGGTCGTCACAGCGCCGGGCGAGGTGACCGGGCACCGCGGGGCAGGCCTGTCGCAACGAGCGGTCCAGCGCCGGCGTCAACGCCACGGCCGCAAGCTCCGGCGTGAGCCCGAGGTTGGCGCTGAGCAGGCCCGACAGCTCCGGGCCCAGCAGGGCGGTGGCCAGCACGCCGCGCGTCGCCAGGGGCAGCGGGGCGTCTTCGTGCACCAGGACCCGCGCCACCAGGTGGTGGTTGTTCGCCAAGCGCCAGGGGTCCGCGCCCGGCGCTGGCAGCAGCCCGTCGGCGCTGTCCACGAGCCCGGGGAAGCGCGCGTCCGGCGCGTCGTCCAGCGACCAGCCCTCCTCCCACTGGCGCACGCACAGCCAGCCGACGGCCACGAGCACCAGCACCGAGAAGATTCGAGGAAACACGTCATCCACCGTGAGGAGACAGCATCCCACGCGGGCGCATGCATGGAGATGAGATCTCCATGAGGAGACCGCTCAGCGCGGCACGGCGAGGACGGAGCCGCGCGCCACGTCGGCTTCGTCGAGGAGGGTCTGCCCGCGGAAGCTGACCCGCACCTGATCGGCCCGGTCGGCCTCACCGAGGCCCATCACCACCTCTGGCGCGGAGGTCGACAGGGTGGTCGAGGGGTGGAAGCGCTGGGTCGTCGTCCGCCCCGCGGCCGACACGGTCACCTCGGCGCCGACGGGCAACCCCTGCACCGTCACGCCGGGGCCGCAGCCGCCGCCGGTCCTCCAGACCCGCAGGAAGGGGATGCCGCCGGTCACGAGGTCGGGGATCCCGTCGCGATCGAGGTCCCCGACGACCACATCCCGTCCGACCGAGGGGTCCGCGAAGCCCACGTCGGCAGACACGTCGACGAAGCTGCCGTCCTGCTGGTTCAGCAGGAGGTGGTCCGGCTGCTCGTCGGGGTTGGTCCAGGACTCGCCCAGCGACCCCGAGTAGGCCTCGAGGTCGCCACCGGCGAGCAGGACGGCGCCAAAGATCACCGGGAGATCCAGGTAGCCGTCGAGGTCGAGATCCACGAGGGCGCTGCCCCAGCTCGCCAGCGCACCCTCGGCGTAGGGGATCGCGGCCCCCCGGGCGAGGGTGGCGTCGACGAAGCGGCCGTCGCCGTCGGCTTCGAGGAAGACCGGGCCGCCGAGGTTGGTCAGGTAGAGATCGTCGTCGCCGTCCAGGTCGGTGTCCCCGATGGCGGCGCCCATGCCGAAGACCTCGAGGTCGCAGGCGCAGTCGACCGCTTCTGTGAAGCGGGCGTCGCCGTCGTTGAGCAGCAGCCGGTTGGGCTGCAGGAACATGCCGAAGTCGTTGGACGCGTAGAGGTCGAGGTCGCCGTCGCCGTCGGCGTCGAGCACCTGGGCCTGGAAGGTGGGGTCGGCGAGGCTGTCGGCCGGCAGGCGGTCCGAGGCGTCGACGAAGCTGCCGCCCTCGTTGATGAGGAGCTGGTTGTCGGTGGTCTCGAAGACCGGAGCGTCGAGGTCGCTGACGTCGAAGTAGGACAGGAAGCGTCCGACAAAGGCGTCGTCGTCTCCGTCGCCGTCGAGGTCGGCGAAGCTCGCCGTGAACGACTCTCCGCGGGGGCCGGGCAGGGCTTCCTCGGTCCAGGACAGGCCGTCGCCGCCGTTGCGCATCAGCACGTCGTCGAAGTCCAGCCCCCGCCCCAGCCACAGGTCGAGGTCGCCGTCCTGGTCGACGTCGCTGAGGGCAGCACCGTTGGCGGCCGGCAACACGACCTCCTGCCGGGCGAGCTGCCCGCTGCCGTCGTTGAGGAACAGGATCGAGGGCGCCACCGGCACCGCCATCACGAGGTCCAGCCAGCCATCGCCGTCGAGATCGCCCAGCGCCAGGCCGGGCCCGCCCGTCCCCAGGTCGCCGTCGACATCCGCGGGGTCGACAAGCTCTGCGTCGACCCACTCCTGTGCGACGGAGAGGGCCGGCAGCGGACACTCGACCGGATCCACCGCAGCGCCTCCATCACCGCCCGCGCCGCCCGACGACCCGCTGTCCTGGCCTCCGCCGGAGTCGGCGTAGGGCGGGTCCACGCAGGACAGGGCGATCCACAGCAAGCACAGCATCCACCAAGTGTACCCGGCGGCGGCGCGGGTCCCACGTCGGCTACGCTGTCGGGGTGACCGCTCTCCCCCCTCTCACCCTCGCAGCCCTGCTCGCCTGCACCGCTTCCCACCCCGGCGACACCGCCGGGAGCAGCGGCGCTGGCGGCGACACCGCCAGCGATGGTGGTGCGGCCGATCCCGCCTGGCCAGACGCCCCCCCCCTGGCCACCGGCACCGCCTGGCGGCTCGACGCCAGCGAGCTGGGCCTGGACACCAGCGCATCGGTCGGCTTCGGCGGCCCCGGGGTCTCCGTCGGCGACCTCGACGGCGACGCGGTCAACGACATCGCCTGGGTCAGCCCCCGGGGCTGGGGGCTGTGGCTGCAGGGCGACGGCGGCGGCGGCTTCTCGGTCGCTGGGGAGCTGCCCGGCGGCATCGGGGTGAGCGCCGCCGACCCCGACGGCGACGGCGATCTCGACCTGCTCGTCGTCGGCCCCGGCGAAGACCTGCTGCTCGACAACGACGGCAGCGGCAGCTTCACCTCGCGAGCGCTGGTGCCCGGCGACGACCGCTTCACCCACTCGGCGAGCTGGACCGACCTCGACGGCGACGGTGATCTCGACCTCTTCCTCGCCCGCTACATGGCCGCGCTCAACGGCAAGGTCGTGCTCGATCAGGGCGGCATCGGCGACGGCAACCAGGTCTTCCTCGGCGACGGCAGCGGCACGCTGACCGCCGACGACAGCCTGCTCGACGACGACGCCCGCGACGGCCTGAGCTTCCACGGCGCCTGGGTCGATGTCGACGGCGACATCGACCCCGATCTCTACGTGGTCAACGACTTCGGTGCGACCGCGACCGAGAACCGCCTGCTCCGCAACGACGGGGGCCGGCTCGTCGACGCCACCGACGGCTGCGCCTGCGATCTCGCCCAGTTCAGCATGGGCGTCGGCGTCGGCGATCCGGACAGCGACGGCGACGCGGACCTGTTCGTCACCAACCTCGGCCCCCCCCGCTACCTCGCAAACGACGGCAGCGGCGCCTTCGTGGACGCCGGAGCCGCCACCGGCCTGACCGTGCCCGACGACGAAGTCCACGACGCCTCGTGGGCAGCCGGCTTCGTCGATGTGGACCTCGACGGCCGCGAGGACCTCGCCGTGACCTTCGGGCAGCTCAACGCTCCGGGCACGCTGATGGCCGAGTGGCTGGCCAAGCACGACGACGTGCTCTTCGAGAACGCAGAGGACCAGCCCGACGTCCTGCTGCACAACCTGGGCGACGCCGGCTTCACCGACGAAGCCGCCGCCGTCGGCTTCGACGAGACCGGCGTGGTCCGCACCATGGCCATGGGAGACCTGGACGGTGACCCCCAGCCCGAGCTGGTCCGCGGCGGGCTGGACTTCCTGCTGGTCTGGGACCCGGGGCCGACGCCCTACGACGGCGTGGTGCTGACCCTCGACGCCGGCGCGGCCAACCGCTTCGGCGTCGGTGCGCGGGTCGAAGCCGACATCGGCGGGCGCACGCTCACCCGCTGGATGCAGCCGAGCAGCCAGGGCAGCTTCAGCAGCAGCGCCGCTGAGATCTTCCTCGGCCTCGGCGACGCGGACTCCATCGACGAGCTGCGGATCACCTGGCCCGACGGCGAGGTCACGGTCCAAGAGCAGGTCCCCGCGGGGCGCGTCCACGTCGCCCGCTGAACCCGCCTGGACGGGACGCCGGGCGTCACGCGCCCAGCATCACCCGGGCCACCTTGGGCTCGCGCAGCTTCCAGATCCGGCCGTCGACGAGGAAGTGGTGCAGGCTGGCCGCCGAGCCGACGACGAGGTCGACGTCGGGGAACCAGCCGCTGACCAGCAGGTGGACCGCGACCGGGATCCCCGGGGCCAGCAGGCCGAGCATCAGCAGGTAGGCGATGACCGGCACCCGCCCCCAGAGGTCCGGCTCCTGCGCGCCGAAAGTCGGGGCGCGGGCGCGGGTGTGGTAGCGCCGGACGATGACGATGTACTGGATGTAGTGGGCACCAGCGAGGGGGATGGCGGCCAGCTCCGGCGGCAGGAAGAGGAAGCAGGCCAGCGCGCCCGGCCCCCAGAACAGGTGCAGCCAGAAGCGCTCCGGGGCCACCGGATGCCGGCGCAGCGCCGCCACGCCCAGGCGCAGCCAGACGACGGCGGCGACGACGCCGACCCCCGCGCCGATGCCGTAGATCAGCGTGGGGGGAAGCTGGTCGAGGTGGAGCTGGCGGCTGTCGAAGAGGTCCGCACCCGGGCGGGTCGCGAACCAGAAGGCCAGCCAGGTCGGCACCCAGCCCTGGTAGGCCTTGTCCAACCAGCGGTCGAGCGGGGTCGTGTCGATGCCCCGAGCCCGCTCCCCCGCGCGGATGAAGCCGAAGTTCTGCAGCCCGATGTGGGGGATGTTCGACAGGAAGACCAGCAGCAGCAGGAGCTGGGTGCGGCCCGAGCCGACCACGATGGCGGCGAAGGCGATGAGCGCGACCGGCAGGGCGAAGGCGCCCCAGGGATGGTCACGGCGCGCTTCGCCGTACAGCCGAGTCCAGGTGGCGGAGAGGTGCATGAAGTTGAGGACCAGCAGGCCGCCGGTGCCCACGTGGGGGGCGAGGTCGCGCAGCAGCCAGGCCACCAGCGCCAGCACGGGCACCGGCACCCACAGCCACCAGGCATCCGCCGGCCGACCGACGAGCGGCGCGGCGCGCGCTGGCGGTGAGGGCGTCGGTGGTGGCGGCGTCACAGACGACATCGGGGCTCCCAGGTGGCGATCGCATCGGCTATCGTGCCCGACGCATGGAGAAGGAGGACACATGACCCTCTCTGCACTGGCGATGGTGGCCCTGGTGGGCTGTGGTGACAAGGGCAACGACTCCGGCGCGACCGACGGCGGCGCCACCGACGGCGGCGTGGTCGACGACGGCGGCGTGACCGACGGCGGCACGACGGACGGCGGGACGGCGGACGGAGGTGAAGCCGACGGCGGCACCGAAGACGGCGGCACCGAAGACGGCGGCACCGAAGACGGCGGCGCGCCCGGCGACGGCGGGACCCCGGGCGACGGCGGCACCCCCGGCGACGGCGGCACGACCGGCGACGGAGGCACGCCGGGCGACGGCGGCACGCCAGGCGATGGCGGCTCGGCGGACGGCGTCCTCTACTCGGGCAACATCACGCTGAACGCCACCGACACCGTGTCCGGGCAGTCCGACACGTGCAAGGGCACGACCAGCGTCACCGTGACCTCGACGACCGTCGAAGGCGGGGCGACCTGCGACTTCTCGGGGCCCTTCGCCAAGTTCGGCACGACCGCCGGCGCCATCGAGGGCAAGGTGGATCCGGAAGGCAACGTGGCCGCCATCTGGAACACCCACCCCTCGCCGCTGTCCGCGGACATGACCGGCACGGTCACCGCCAAGCAGCTCGAGCTGCGCTTCTCGGGCAAGGTGCCCGGCAAGGACTTCTCGATCACCTACGACGGGCTGCTGATCGCCACGCCCTGACCGGCGGCCGCCGACGCTGACGGCCCGGCCGCGCCTGCGGCAGGGCCGCTCAGCTCCGCCGGTTCTCCAGGAAGGGCAGGCCCCAGCGCCGGGACACGTGCTCGGCGATGGGGATGGCGCGCTGCATGGTGCTGGCGCGCACGCTCATGGCGGCCAGGACGTAGGGGCGCCGTGGGCGCGACACCGGGCACTCCGCGCAGCGGGGATCGTCCGTGGCGCGACGGTCGGCGTGCAGGCGCCTCAGCCGCTGGGCTTCCGGGCCCCGCCAGAGAGTCGCCAGGTCGGCGTCGTTGAGGTTGCCGAGATGCATCTGGCGCGCGGCCCGCGGATGGCAGGCGGCCACGTCGCCGTTCCAGCGAACGATGAGCGGGCCGGTCCACAGGATCCGGCAGGGTGAGTGCCGCGCCGGCGCGTCGCTTGCACCCAGCGCAAAGCCCTTCGCGCCGAATTCCTCGTCCTTGAGCCGGACGAGGTCGACGCCGGGCTCCGCCCGCCAGCGGGCGAGGAAGGCATCTTCTTCCGGCAGGGTCAGGGGCATGCGCACCATCTGCACCGCCAGGACCATCGGACTGCCAGCGGCCAGCTTCTCGGCCGCGAGCGCGCGGAGCCCGGCTTCCACGTCGGCCAGTCGCGCGCCGGGCCGGTGGTGCTGGTAGGTGGAGTCGTTGACGCCCTCGATGCTGACCAGGAGCTGATCGCAGCCGACCGCGAGCAGGCGACGGCGGTTGTCCGCCGTCAGCCGGGTGCCGTTGGTGGCGACGACGGTCCCCAGGCCAAGCTCCCGGCAGCGGGCCAGCACGTCGAAGAGCCGCTTGTCGAGGAAGGGTTCCCCCAGCCCGTTGAGCCAGACGAGGTCGCCCCCCATGGCCGCGTGGTCGTCGAGCAGGCGCCACAGCAACGCGTCGGGCATGTCTTCTGCGGGGTAGCCCGCCCCGGTGCGCGGGCACATCGGGCAGCGCAGGTTGCAGCGCACCGTGGTCTCGATGGCCAGCACCGCCGGCCCCGGGATGTCCGCGGGCTCTCCGTTGAGCCAGGCGCGGGCCACGGCCACTCGATCGCGGAGGCTACGCGGCATTCGAACGCAGCCCGTGCAGCCAGGCGCCCGCCGCGTCGCCGACCAGCGCCGCACCGCCGAGCACCATGTCCGAAGGCTTGATGGCCCGGCGCCGCAGCACCTGCCGGATGTGGCGGGGGCGCAGGTAGTAGCGGAGCATTCCTCGCCGCTGCAGGCTGACCAGCCGGCCGCCGTCGAGTCCCTCGGGGGTCCACACGAGGTCGCGGCCGCTGGCGAAGGGGTTGAACCAGGAGTGGAAGGCGTCGTAGTCGAGGCTGTCCCGCTGGTCGCCGATGGTCTCTTCGAAGAAGACCGAGCCCGGCAGCGGCACGGCGATGTTGAACTTGGCGATGTCCGTGCCCAGCTTGCGGGCGAAGGACAGCGTCCGGCGGATGCTGTCTTCGGTCTCTCCAGGCATGCCGATGACGTAGAGCCCGAGCGTGAGGATGCCGGCGTCGTGGGTCCAGCGGATGGCGTCTTCGGCCTGGCTGGTCTGAGCGTGCTTCTTCGTGCTGGCCAGCGCTTCGTCGGAACCGAACTCGATGCCGTACATGATGAGCCGGCAGCCGTCGGCGGCCATGCGCTGCAAGAGGCCCTGGTCGACCTTGTCGACGCGGGTCTCGGTCACCCAGGTGATGCGCTTGTGCAGCCCGCGCCGTTCGAGCTCGTCGAGGAAGTCGTGACCTTTCTTGACCGAGAGCGGCCAGTAAGCGTCGATGAAGCCGAAGCGCGTGACGCCATAGCGGTCGATGTGGTGTTCCAGCTCGTCGCAGATGTTGGCAGGGGTCCGCTTGCGGACGGCCTGGAAGACCTGGTCCTGGGCGCAGAAGGTGCACGAGTAGGCGCAGCCCCGGCTGCCCTGGATGGGCAGGGTGACGCCGTCCATGGCGATCATCGGGTGGCTGGCGTAGCGGGACAGCGTGACCTTGGACCAGTCGGGCCAGGGCACCTCGTCCAACGGCCGGGTCGGGCGCCGCGCGGGCTGGATGACGGGATCTCCGCTGTCGGGGTCGACGTAGCCGACCCCGGGCACGCCGTCGGGGAGGCGGCCCGCGTCCAGCGCCTCCACGAGGCCGAGCAGGGGTTCCTCTCCCTCGGCCAGGACGACGTAGTCGGCTTCCCGCTGGCGGAGGATCCGGTCGGAGAAGACCGCGGCGTGGGTGTTCCCGAAGACCACGGGCAGGTCCGGGGCCCGACGGCGCAGCTCGGCCACGGCGTCGAGCACCGCCCCCATGTTGGGGGTCAGGCAGGAGAAGCCCACCAAGCCGGGCTGCAGGGCGAGGATCTGGTCGGCCAGCGTCGGCGCGTCCTGCAGGTCGCAGTACTGGTCGATGATGTCGGCGTGGTGGCCGTGGGCTTCGAGGAAGGCGGCGAGCTGGGCGAGGCCCAGGGGGGGGATCGGCGTGACGAAGCGGGCCAGCAGGCCACCGACGGCACGGAGAGGCGATCCCGGGTTGACGAGGACGACGTTCATCGGGCGGAGTGTAGCGCGCCCGACCCGCGACGCAGCCCGAGGGAATGCCGGGGTGTACGCAAGCGTTGAGTACGCTTTCTGCGCGCGGGGATGCGTGGCGACGTCCCTACCGCCCCGGTGCCGGGGCGCGGCCCGATCACGGCTCGGGCGACGGCCCGCGCGGGCCGCCCAGCAGGCCGTGGAGAGGCCGCAGCGACACCGCCGGGCTCGGGCTCTCGGGGTAGCTTGCCGCCATGCAGCCCTCCGTCGTCCTCCTGAACCCTCCGGGCAGCCGTGCGTGGCTGCGCGACGGCTACTGCAGCCTGGAGGGGCGCTGGGCCTACCGCTTCTTCCCCATGGACCTCCTCGTCCAGAGCGGGTTGCTGCGCGGCAAGGCCGACGTGACCGTGGTCGACGCCATCGGCGGCGCGCTGGACGCCGACCGTGCGCTCTCTGCCGTGCGCGACGCCCACCCCGACCTGGTGCTCAGCCTGGTCGGCAGCACCAGCCGGGACGAAGACGCCGCCTTCCTTGGCCGCGTCCGCGACGCCTGCCCCGACGCCCGCATCGTCGTCAGCGGCGATCTCCCCCAGTTCGAGGCCACCGGCCTCGACGCCTTCCCCGCTGCCGACGCGGCGCTGCTGGACTTCAGCGCCCCCGACCTGCTGACCGCGCTGGACGGCGGCGGCAGCGCAACCTGGTGGCGCGGCCGCCCCCGCCCCCCCCGCGCCCGCCAGGGCGGCTCCTTCGCCTACGGCCTGCCCGACTACGACGCCTTCCCCTGGCGGGGCTACCGCCTGCCCTACCGGCCCGGCCGCATCGGCAGCCCCCTGTCCAGCTTCGGCTGCCCCTTCCCCTGCCGCTTCTGCAACACCTCGCAGGTCTCCTGGAAGACCCGCGACGTCGACGACCTCGCCGCCGAGCTGCGCTGGCTGTCGGACCACGGCGTCCGCCACAGCTACATCCGCGACGCCACCTTCGGCGCCGACCGGACCCACCGGGCCGCCGTGCTCCAGGTCCTGCGCAACCTGCCGCGACCGATGACCTGGAACAGCTTCACCCGCATCGACCTCTTCGAGCGCAAGGACCTCCGCGAGCTGGCGCGCTCCGGCTGCGTCGTCCTCCAGCTCGGCCTGGAGCTGCCCGACGAGGCCACGCTGAAGTCCCTCCACAAGCCACTGCGGGCGTCCAAGGTCCGCGAGCGCATCGCCTGGGCCCGGCAGGAAGGCATCGCCGTCTGCGGCCACTTCCTGCTCGGCGTCCCCGGGGCCCGGGCCCTGACCGGCCTGCAGGTCGTCGACTACGCCGTGGCCGTCGGCTGCGACTACGCCAGCTTCAACGTCGCCACCGCGCGCCCCGGTGCCCCCTTCCGCGACCAGCAGGGCTTCCTGCCGCCGGACCCCGCCCGTAGACTCCAGGCCCGCGCCATGCGACGCTTCTACGGGCACCCTGCGGTGGTGCTCCGCCAGCTACGACGCCTGCGGAGCCCCGCCGAAGTGCTCCACAGCCTCCGCCAGGCCGGCTCCCTCGTCGTGCCCTCCCCTCGCTGAGGGCACCCTCCTCCAACAGAGGACGTCCATGTCCGCTCGCCTCGACACCGGCGCCGCCCCCCTCCGCGTGCTCTTCGTCCGCCCCGGCCGCCACTACTGGCCGATCCTCAACGAGAGCGACAACTTCCTGCTTCCGCTGGGCTACCCCGCCCTGGCCGCCTACCTGCGGCAGCGCATGCAGAACGTGGCCGTCGAGATCCTCGACTGCTGCCTGGAGGGCATCGGCTGGAAGAGCCTGCCCGGCGTCCTCGCCCAGAAGGATCCCCACGTCGTCTGCGTGGGAGAGAAGGTGCTGTACGGCCACGAGGGGCTCAAGGCCTTCCGCGCTGCGCGCCAGGCCTGCCCCGACGCCGTCCTGGTCGCCGGCGGCCACCTCTACAGCGCCGAACCCGAGTGGACGCTGCAGACCTGCCCCGAAGTCGACTACGTCGTCCGCTTCGAGGGCGAAGAGACCCTGCGCGACCTGCTGGAGACCCTGCGCGAGGGCCGCGACGTCTCAAAGGTCCAGGGCATCGTCTACCGCGACGGCGACGGCTTCCACCACACGCCGCCGCGCCCGGTCATCGAGGACATGGACAGCCTGCCCATCCCCGCCTACGACCTCGTCGACCTCAGCCGCTACGCCCCCTTCGGCCACCTGTGGCCCAAGGCCGTCACCGTGCAGCGGGCCCGGGGCTGTGTGGACACCTGCAACTTCTGTTCGTGGATCGTGCAGGAGGGGCGCCCCACCCTCGACGAGAACGGTGATCTGCAGGTGCGGGCCGGCTACCGCAGCAAGTCGGTGGAGCGTATGATCCAGGAGATCGAGCTGCTCTACGAGAAGCACGGGATCCGCTACCTGTTCTGGACCGACGCCACCTGGAACGTCGACAACCGCTGGCTGCGGGAGTTCTGCACCGAGATCATCCGCCGCCGCTACAAGCTCGGCTGGTGGGCCTTCACCCGCATCGACAACCTGCTCAAGCAGGAAGAGGACGGCACCCTGCCGCTGATGGTCAAGGCCGGGCTGCGCCACGTGCTCGTAGGGGTGGAGCGTACCGATCGCGGCGCCTACGACTGGCTCAACAAGCACCGCTACAGCCGCGAGAAGACCATCGCCGCCTTCCACCTGCTGCGGGACCGCTACCCCGAAGTCTTCCGCCAGGGCACCTTCATCACCGGTCTGCGCAGCGACACAGCCGAAGACATCCGCGGCCTGCTGGACCTCGCCCACGAAGCCGACCTGGACTTCGCCGCCTTCCACCCCATCACCCCCTTCCCGGGCACGCCGCTGTACAAGCAGGCCAAGGAAGCCGGCTGGCTGGAGGAAGAAGACTTCGACAACTTCGACATGTTCTACCCGGTCATGCCGACCGAGCACCTCAGCCGCGAAGAGGTCGCCCACCTCACCGCCATGAACTACCGGGACTTCGTGGGGCACAAGCCGCTGCGCTACTTCAAGCGCATGTTCAGCCCCCACCGCAACCGCCGGGACATGCACCGCTGGTTCGCCCTCGCCATCAGCCGGACCATGGCCATGCAGGCCATCGACGCCCTCCGCGGCCGCCGCCGCTTCGAGGGCTTCGCCGGCGTCAACCAGCTCTGGAAGCCGCGCTGGTACGACGAGTAGGGGCGTTGCGCGGAGGGTGCTGGGCGCGGAAGCTGCCGGGCGCGGCACCCGCGCGGTGTGGCGCTCTGCTTCGGGTAGCCTCACCCTCGCCGCCACCGATGGTGGGCACCGCCTTCGACGCCGCCAGCCCGCGGGGCTGGCAGCCGGCAGCACGTGGGGCTGGCGCCCGTGCTCGACTCCTTCAGCCCGTGGGGGTTGCGGCGGTTCCAGGCTGGCGACAGGCGACAGGCGACAGGCGACAGGCGACAGGCGACAGGCGACAGGCGACAGGCGAC
>CAZRFD010000068.1:25933-36132 GCA_964599085.1 uncultured Enterobacterales bacterium
AGGCGTGGCCTCGACCCTCGGAGCGGTGTTTATCTCGCCATCATTTGCGTATGTTGTTTACGTTGACGCCAAACGGCACCGCAAACGGCACGAACTGCGTAAACACCTCCAATGTGCTATTTGTTTGTACCGGACTGATTACGGAAACAGCGTCTTTGCTGCTATCCTAAGCTGATATTATCACCGTTAACGCCGCATCAGACATTATGATCGACATGAACCTCCGCAATATATCAAATGTGATGGATATTTCCGCCGATGTGATGGATGTAGCAGCATCTTTTAAGCGTACCTCCAATGATGTACATCATGTTGACACCGACACACACCCCGCATCCGGCACAAACATGTTCCACATGTTGCATGTACATACGATTTGCGCCGACAGGAGTCCGAAGCGGCGCCTCTCCAGCCGGTATCGGCGAATCTTCCCGATTCTGCTGCCGCCGCGCTGTTCCGGTCATGGTCCAGCAGCACCCGTGTCCGGACAGAAGTAGGCGTAGTAGTCGTCGTAGTACACTTGGTAGACGTCGTCGTAGCACCGCTCCACATCGGGCTTGTCGCGGTCGGGGTCGATGTAGTCCAGCTCGTCCGTGACAGACCCGGGCGGCAGGCACTGCCGTGCCGCCAGGTTGGCGTCGTTCCGGCCTGCCACGTGCGCCTGGTGGCAGTCATCTCTGAACGGTGGATCGCAGCAGGCGCTCAAGGGAACCATCAGCAGGGGCACGGCGGCCAGTGGCGCTCAGCACGAGCACCGCCAGCAACGATCGCGGCAGCGCCCCCTGTTCACGCCGCGTCAGCCGACGAGATCTGTCGGGGGCGGGGAGAGACGGGAAGCGCATGATGACTCCAAGAGGCTCACGGCGCGGGACTTCCGCTCCGTGAATCGGAAGGCTACCGCGGGGGGCCCACACTCGGGCCACACCCGGCTGGGGCAGCGCGTCGCAGCCGGATCGCAATCCGTCCCGCAACGGCCCCGCCCTACCCGCCCAGCGCCTCCAGCCTGGCGCGGGCGAGCGCACCCGGCATCCCCGGCCGCTGAGTCATGGGCAGCACACGTTTGTACTCGACCCGTGCGACATCCGGCAGGCCCCAGGCTTCGGCCAGGGTGCCGAGGACCAGCGACCACTCCAGGTCAAAGTGGCCGACGAGCGCGATGTCATCAACAGCGCTGTCGAATTCGGCCCGGGCGGCGGCGAGATCCCCCTCCACCAGGTAGGACATCGCGATGACCGCCCGGGCCGACGCCACGTCGTCCGCTCCCAGGACGCCGACGCCCGCGGCCACGATGGGGTCGACCATGGCGCGGGCGCGCGCCGGGTCCGCGGGTTCGGCCAGGAACTGCCAGGCAGCCTCCAGCCGCTGTGACGCGCGAAGATCACCCGCCGCCGCCTTGGCGATCCAGATGTTGCGCGCCCGCTCCTGCTTGCCGACCAGCACGAGCAGGCCGGGCATGTCCTTCAGGGCGCTCGGCTTCATCGGCTCGACGATCGCACGGGCTTCGTCCGCGCGACCCAGCATGGCCAGGTAGCCGGCGCGCAGCTTGTCTCGCAGCTCGGCTTCCAGCAGGTCGGCATCCGGACCATCCAACAGCTCGAGCAGCTCCTGCCGCCGCCGCTGGTGGTCGAGGATGGCGAGCCTCAGCATCACGCGCTTCCCGCGAGCCTGCACCGAGAGGCCCGCGTCGGACACTGCATCCAGCAGCGGTTCCGCGGCGGCGGGGTGCCGGGCCGCCACCAGGGCAACGGCCCGGAGCTGCAGCAGCGCAAGGGGCTCATCGGGCTGCACCGGATGCGCCTGCGCTTCGTCGACGCAGGCCATGAGCATCCGGGTGCTCTGTTCATCTCCGGCCTCGGCACGCAGGGCGGCGGCGTAGGCCAGCGCTTCGGGATCGTTGATCCCCAGCACCCTCCACTCGTCGCCCTCCTGCTGCATCCAGAGCTTGCCCGCCGGGTCACCGTCCACGGTGGCCTGGTAGCGAACCGGGCACTGATCGGTGGCGTCGCGGTGTGCGGACATCATCGCCATCGACATGTCCAGGCTCGACTGCAGTGGCACCGCAAGCGAGGCCCGAGCACGGAGGAAAGGTGCCGCGTACGCCTGGTCACCGTCCACGGCTTCCACCCAGCGCAGCGCGTCGGCGGTGAGCAGTCCACCGAGCGCGTCGCGATCACCGGCCACCATGGCCGCGCTCGTCCGCAACAGCACGGCCGTGCTCGGCGCGCTGTTGGCCACGATCTTCGACCAGGGGCGGGTCCGTTCCATCCTCTCGACGATGTTCGACGACGAGCGGATCGCGGACGATAGCTGTTCGGCAAACTGCCTGGCGCGGTCATAGTCCCGCGCGACCATCGCCGCGAGCCGGGCTTCGTTCATCGCCCTGTCGCGTTGTGCCGGCGCCAGGTTGAAGCCGGCGATGAAGTCGTACATCGCAGCCTGTCCCCGCCACGCCAGCTTGGCGTAGGCCGCAGCGCCAATGGCCGCCCACGACATCCAGCGCGCGTTGTCTCCCAGGGAGCCCACGGCTTCAAGCTGGCCGTCCAGGAGCATCATGCGAAACAGCGACGAATCGAAGGATGTGAACCTGACGACATCCAGGTCATACAGGTGGGACAACAGGTCGATGGACCGGCGGACATCCACGCCGATGTCATACTGGACGCCGCGCTCCGACACGGTCAGGGCCAGCGCCAGCCGATGCAGGGCCACAGGGTCATCCGGATCCAGCGCCAGCGCCTGTTCTTCTGCATCGACGGCACCTGCGCGATCCCACGCGCCACCGAACATGCGCCCCCACCGGTCGTGCATCCGCGCGTAGCCCAGCGACTCCCAGGCCACCGTGCTCTCCGGGGACCGCTCGACCCCCTCCTCGGCCAGCGCGTGCGCTGCGTCGCCAAGGTGCAGAGCCAGCAGGTGCTCCACGAGCCAGGTCCGAACCTCGGGTTCGTCGGGCCAGGCCGCGATCAATGCCTGGTCGAGCTGCAGGGCATGGCCGACATCCCCAGCGCGCCAGGCCGCTGCCGACGGTGTCGACCACGACAGCGACACCGGCGCGGCCCAGGCGTCGACCGCCGCGGCCAGGTCACCGGAATCGGAAGCCGACAGCGGCGCTCCCGTGGCCTGCATGCGCCAGTGCAGGGTCAGCACGCCCTGCTCCAGCTCGGCGTCGCGGTCGATGGCGACCGCCCCCAGCGCGACGTGCTGGTCTTCGGGCATGGCGTCCAGCTCGAACAGCTCCGGAATGTGGACCTCGATCGTCAGCTCGGTGTCCAGCGGCGGCAGCGCTGGGGGCGCAGCCCCAGGGGCCACCGGCTGCGTCAGCCCGGGCGGCCAGTAGCGCACCAGCCCGCCGGGCTGCAGTTCCAGCCAGCCCCCCTCCGCGTCGACGCCACCGATCGCGGCATGCCGGAAGCGCGCCTGCCCCCCCACCGGCGCCGCAGGATCGTCGGGCAGGTCACGGGACCAGTCCGCGTCGGCTGCGGCCTTGTAGGCGTTGTGCCCGTACCGGGTCAGCCGCGCGAAGAAGTCATCAGCCGTGCCCGACAGGAAGCCGTCGCGCATCTTGACTGCCTGCGTCCCCGTGGCGCGAAAGTCCTCGACGACATCGACCGTGCCGTCCATGGCCACGGTCACGACGCGGGTCTCCGCGTAGGTCCCCGACCCTGACGGATCCTCTCCCGCAGACGCCGCCCCGGACAGACTCAGCGCCACCAGCATCACCACGGGGCGCCACGCGCCCGACATCGATCCCATCGGCTCCTCCCTCGTCCAAGACAAGTGGCGCCGCGGTCTAACCCTTCACCCGCCGCAGCAGCCGCTTGATGAGTTGGCCATAGGCCCCTTCCCCCAGGCCACGGCGCACCGCCAGCGCCGTCCCGGTGTGGCGCACAGAGAAGCCCTCCTGGGGGCAGGAAATGTCGAGGCCCGCGAGGATGGCGTCCAGCTCGGCCCGGCCGTTCAGCGCCGAAAACGGCATGCCGCCCGCACAGAAGCCGCGCGCGACGACGTTGCCGACGATACGCGAAAACGCGTTGTGCATCAGGAACCAGCTCTGCTCGACCGAGCCGTTGTCGAAGGCCGCCCGGCTCCACTCGTAGAGGAAGCGCACGGCGGGGGGCTTCTTGACGTCGGGTTCGAGGACGAAGAGCACCGGCGCCCCCCAGTGGTCGGCGACGGCGGCGAAGGCTTCGACGGCCGGCGTCACGTAGTCGAGGCCCGGCGAGTAGGTCGTGGTCAGGCGCAGGACCCGGCTGTTCGGCTTGTCGCGTTCGTAGGTGTCGGGGCCGACGCGCACGACGGGGCCCACCTCGGCGTCACGGTCGATCCAGCTCCAGTCCATCCAGGCACTCCAGGCTCGGGGTGGCCGCGACCTCCGGGTCGGGGGGGCGGCTGCCGCACCATCCTGCCACGATCGCCGGCCCGCGGTCGCTTCCGGGGACCAGTGGGGCGGTGCAGCCTCTCAGCCGCAGCCTGCCCGCCAGCTCCTCGTCGACGAGCACGGCGACGCGGGTGTGGCCGTCCCAGTCCTGGGGCTCGACCACCTTGCCGGGGTGCTTGCCGATGGCGCCGTTGGCTGGGTCGAAGCTGAGCAGCCAGGCGTCGTCGGGCAGGGCGTCGACCCAGGCGCGCAGCGTCGCACCGCGGGGGTCGGCGCGGTAGGCCAGCCCGGCCGGGGTCAGCGGCAGGGGGGAGACGCGCGGGGGCTGGAAGAGCTGCTGCCCGACCAGGGCCAGCAGTCCGGCAAGGGCAAGGCGGCGCCCGGGTCGGGACAGCGTGGGCAGGTCGAGGGCCGCAGCGGCGAAGACGACGGCGGCCGCGGGCACGAGCCCCGAGTTCGCCGGGTTGACGAGGGCGGTGTAGGCCAGCTCGACGCCGGTGGCGGCGGCCGCGAGCAGCAGTCCGCGGCGCCCGAGCAGGGGCAGGGCCGGGACGAGGACGAGGAGCAGGGTGAGGCTCCCGGCCGCGGTGGCGGGGGCCGGGCCGCCGACGTTGATGTCTTCGGAGAAGGTGCCCACACACCAGGTCGAGCCGGCAAAGACCGCCCCGACCAGGACCACCCAGGCGCCGGCGACCACGGTCGCCACCCTGCCGGTCCGCCGCAGGTCCGCCCCCACGACGCCGAGTCCGGCAGCGAAGGCGAGGCCACCGACCATGATGGCGACGTTGATCTTCATCATGGCCGCGACCACCAGCAGGACCGCGGCGAGGCGCCGGTGGCCTGCCCGCAGGGCCAGCAGCCCCCCGACCAGCAGCGGCGCAGCGGTGGCGTAAGGGCTCCACCCCCAGGCGAAGGCCACGCCGGTGATGGGGTGGAGCATCCAGACGAGGGCCAGGCCGGCAGCGAGCACCGGATCGGCGCCCTCCCGGCGCGCGAGGCGCGCCAGCAGCAGCGCTGTCAGCCCCATGGCGAGGCCCTGGATCACCAGGACCGGCAGCCCCCCGGGCAGCACCGCCATCAGCGGCACGTGCAGGTAGATCCCCGGGCCCATGAGCAGGAAGGGCCAGAAGCGCCCCGTCAGATCCCAGGGCCAGGCGCTGCCGAGCGCGACGGCGTGGCGCACCCCCTGGGCGTAGGTGTCGGCTTCGAAGACGGCGACGTCGACGCCCTGCCACTTCAGCCACAACAGGCGCAGGCCCTGCACCTGGCAGGCGAGGGCGAAGATGCCGAGCACCAGCGCGATCCCGGCCGGCGGCGACGCCCGATCTCGCCCTGCCCTGCGGCCTGTGGTCCGGCTACGGTGCATGCTACGACGCAGCCTACAGCATGCCCCACGCCTCCTCGCCATCCGCCGCTTCCACCCTGCTGCGCCGCCTGCGCATCGCGCGGGACT
Source organism: uncultured Enterobacterales bacterium (assembly GCA_964599085.1). Classification (GTDB taxonomy): domain Bacteria; phylum Myxococcota_A; class UBA796; order UBA796; family UBA2385; genus J125. The sequence goes on from CAZRFD010000068.1 coordinate 31,765, forward strand.
ACGCCAGCGGCGCCCCCCTGGCCGGCCCTGGCCCCGAAGCGCTCCTCATCGAGACCACCGTGCGCTGCAACCTGCGCTGCCCGATGTGCCCGCGCACCGGCGGCGGCTACGGCGCCACCGACATGCCCGACGAGATCCTCTGGCCCCTGCTCGAAGAGCACGCCGCCCTCGGCGGGGACCACGTCTACCTCTACGGCCTCGGCGAACCCCTCCTCGACGACCGCATCTTCGACGTCATCGCCCGCGCCCGGGCGCTCGGCCTGACCACCATCCTGTCGACCAACGGCACCCTGCTCGACGAAGACCGGCGCCGCCGGCTCCTCGACAGCGGGCTGCACCACCTCATCGCCAGCCTCGACGCGGCCACGGCGGACACCTACGACCGCTTCCGCCCCGGCGGCGACTTCGATCGCACCGTGGCCCGGGTCCGCGCGCTCGCCGCCGAGAAGGCCGCCCGCAAGCTGCCGATGATCATGGTCGTGCAGTTCGTGCGGGTCGCCGGCAACCTCGAAGAACAGGACCTGTTCCGGCAGCAGTGGGAGGGCACGCCCGGCATCGACCGGGTCCGGCTCAAGGACGAAGACATCGGCCTGCCCGAACACGCCCTGTACGAAGCCGACGGCTGGCGGCGCCAGAACCGCTGCCACCTGCTGTGGCGGGGGCCGCTGGTCGCCCGCTACGACGGCCGCGTCTATGCCTGCTACAACTTCGCCGGGCAGGCCGTGCCCATCGGCGACCTGCACGACCGCAGCCTCGCCGACCTGTGGGCGTCGCCCGCGCTGCAGCAGCTCCGCCGCCAGCACGCCGAGGGGCACCTCGACCCGACCAGCATCTGCGGCCGCTGCCCGGCACCGCGCCCGCGGCTGCCCTACATCATCGGCGCCGTCATGCTGGGAGGAGAGCGCAGCCGGGCACTCATCCCCATCGCCGAACGCCTCGCGCTGAAGCTGCCGCGGCTCCTGCAGGAGACCCGCCGACCGGCCGAGCACACGGACTCGACCTGACCGACCGCCGGCGCATCCTGCTGCGTGCCGCCGCCATGGCCCTGGTCGTGCTGGTGGTGCTGCTGGCCGTGGGGCTCATGGTCACGCGGCTGGGCGGCCCGGACGCCATGGCCACCCGACTCGCCGCCATGCAGCCCGCCTGGCTGGCCGCCGCCGGCGCCAGCATGGTCTGTGGCCTGATGCTGGCCGGCCCGCGCTTCCTCGCGCTGCTGCCACACGGGGACTGGCGCCGCCCCGGGGCGCTGGCCACCGGCTCCCTCCTCGTCGCCTCCACCGTGCTCAACCTCTCCTTCCCTGGCCCCGCCGGCGAGCTGGCCATCGCCACGGCGCTCAACCGCCGCTACGGCGTGCCCACGGCCACCGCCCTCGCCAGCTCCCTGCACGGCCGCTTCAGCGGGCTGGGCGCCAGCGGCCTGCTGGTCCTGCTGCTGCTGCCGCTGGTCGATGTACCCGACCAGCTCGTCCCCATGCTGTGGGGGCTGGGCGGGCTGCTGGGCGTCGCCGGCCTGGGTGTCGGCCTGATCGCCCTGCGCCCCCGCCTGCTGTCGCGCATCTTCGCCGCCGCCCCCCGCACCCTCGCCCGGCACCTGCCAGGTCGCCTGGGCGTGCTCATGGGCAAGCTCGCCGACGGCGTCGACAAGATCGCCCACGACCTCGCCGTCGGCGCGCGCGTGGGCATGGGCCCCTGGCTGCAGGCCCTGGGGTGGAGCCTGCTGTCGCATGCCTGCTTCGGCGCCGGCGTCATCCTGTCGGGCCTCGCCGTCGGGCTGCACCTGCCGGTGCTGCCCGCGCTGGTCGCCCACGCCGCCAGCGTCGTCGCGTCTGTCGCCCTCATCGTCATGCCCGGGGGCCTCGGCGCCTGGGACGCGACCTTCGGCGGCGTGCTGGTCATGGCCGCCCACCTCACCTGGGAGCAGGCCGCCCTGGTCATCGTGGCGGTGCGCATCACCCAGACGCTCGGCCTGCTGGCGTCGGGAGCGGCCTTCCTGGGCTGGTCGGGCGCGCTGCTGGCCGGCCGACCGGACGCTCAGCGTTCGTAGGTCACGAAGGGTTCGTGCGGGTCGGGGCGGTAGTGCTGCAGGAAGAGCCGCGCCCCCAGCTCGGCGACGCGCGGGGCGTAGCGGTGGGTCAGCACGCCGGCGCGGAAGACCATGTTGAACAGGGCGAAGCGGCGGCCCTGCTCGGCGAAGCAGCGGTCGTAGTCGTCGTCGCTGGCCAGTCCCTCGGGCCCCGGCATCGGGTTGTGCTGCCACCAGAAGTCGGCGTTGTGCATCCACACGCTCGTCGCCCGGCGCACCTGCTCCAGCGTCCGGCGGTAGACCGGATCTTCCTTGGCGTAGCGGCTGACAAAGTTGAGCTGGACGTTGAAGCGGCCGACGGCCATCGCGGCGCGGATCCGGTCGATCAGCTCGTCGGGATCGGGCACCTTGGCCGAGGTGGCGTGGAACTGGTCCATGCTGAACAGCAGCGTCCCGCCGCGGAAGCTGGCGAGCACGCGGTCCAGCGCTTCACGGCGCGGGGTCCGGAACCACTCCCAGTAGACCGACAGGTCGTACTCCTCGTCGAGGATGGCGCGGGTGTGGTCCAGGCTCATCATGCTCGCGAAGTCGTGGAAGACCGACACGAAGCGGATGCGCGGGTCGGCGCTCCAGGCGCGGAGGTCGTCGCGCTGGGGGGCGGCGCTGCGGCGGATCCAGTGGCGGGCGAAGATGCGCTTCTGGGGGATGGTGGCGCCGCAGCAACCCTCACAGGGCAGGGGACAGCCCCGGAAGGACACGAGGTGCGGGAAGACCGGGAAGGACTTGCCCCGGGCCTGGCGGTGCAGGCGCAGCACCTTGCGCTGCATGGTGGGGAACCAGGAGATGTCCCGGTAGTCGCCGGTGTCGAGGTCGTCGGTCGTGACGCCGTAGCGCTGGGGCGAGGTCCAGTCGCGGGTCACGAGGTTGGGCACGCCGGTCCAGTCGGCGTCTTCGAGGAGCGCCTGGACGAGCGCGGGGAGGGGGCGTTCGGCGTCGCCGCGGATGATGAAGTCGATGGGGGTGCGGTCGACGATCTGCCGGTGGAAGAGCGAGGCCGCCACACCGCCGGCGACGATGAAGGCGTCGGGGTTGACGCGCTTGATGCGGTCGATCAGCGCGACGGCGGCGGCGAGGGAGACGTACCAGTGGATGTCCATCAGCACGACGCGCGCTGCGCGGATCACCGCGTCGGTCAGCTCGTCTTCGAAGTAGCCCCGCACTGGGGCCGGCGCCCGCGCGATGAGCGCGGGCAGGGACATCGGGAAGATCTCGACCATGAAGGTCGGGGTCTTCGGGTGGACGAAGATGACCGACATGCCTCGGTCATACCACCGAGGGAGCGCCGCGGGGGCGCCGCGGGGGGTGCCGCGGGGCAGGCAGCGGCGGTGTGGGGTACCGTCGGGCTCCACCGAGTGGAGGCAGCACGCAGAACACCGCACCAGCGCTGCTCCCCGTCGGGCTGCTGCCCGTGGCCGTCCTGCTGATGGCGCGGGTGGCGGTCGCCGGTCCGGCCGCCGGCGTGGGCCCCGACGCCCGGGATCGGCCGCTGCAGCTCCTCGGCGCGCTGCTCGGGACCTGCGTGCTGCTGACGCTGGCGTGGTGGTGGCGCCGCCCCGCCCTACCGCCGGACCTGCCGCGGCTGCCCGAGCCGGGCACCCTCGGCCCCGACTCGCCGCCGCCCACGGCGTCGCTGGCGGTCTACCGCGCCGGCCCCGACGAGCACGCCGCCGTCCTGGGCCGGCTGCTCGCCGGCCTGGCCCGCACGCACCCCGTGCTCCTCGCGGCGCCCCCCTCCCTCGATCCCGGCTCCGTCTTCGGCGGCCCCGTCTTCCGGGCCCGGGCGCCCACCCCGGCCGCGGTCCGCCGGGACCTGCGGGCCCTGCGCCGCGCTGGCCACCGCGATCCCGTCGTGCTGCTCGTCACCGACCGGGCCGACCCCGAGCTGCTCGACCGCTTCCGAGCGGCCATGCCCGAGGGCGTGGGGCTGTCGGTGTTGGCCATGGCGTGATGGGCGGACCCAAGTAACCAGGACTTGCGGATTGCGGACTTGGGAGGATGCCCGGCTTCGCCGGGCGCAACAGCAACCAGGACTTGTGGATTGCGAACTTGGTGAGCGCTACGGCGCGCCGAAGCAACCAGGACTTGCGGATTGCATGGCGCTCCCAGCATCATCGTCGACGTCGTGGCCAAGGAGTCGCGGCGAGGGTCGCGCGGCGCAGCCCGCCAGCCGGCACCGGTCGCGCAGCCCGTGGCGGCACCGGCGCGGCCGCTGCCGATCGCGGGCCCCGCCGACATCCCGCCGGACACCAGCTTCGGCTGCGACGGTCGCCCCCGTGGGCCATCGA
>CAZRFD010000069.1:0-35358 GCA_964599085.1 uncultured Enterobacterales bacterium
CAGGACTGTGACGGCGTCGTCGACGACCGCTGCGTCCGGGGCATCGACGCCGTCAACTGGCGCCCGATCTGGTCCCAGGCGCTTGGCGACACCTACTGCATGGCTCCGTTCGAGTTGGGGAGCAGCTCGGGGATCACCTGCACGGCTGCGGCCCCGCCGCAGACCGCGTCGGTCCAGGTGGGCCCCACCACGGTCGCCGACTGGTACGCATACCGACATGGGACAGGGTCGCCGCCGTCGGGGAAGAACATCCTCAGCGCGGACCTGGACGCGGCGGGCGCGCTCGGCAACCCCGACTGGATGCTGGAGGTCACGGTGCGCCTCGACGCCGCGGACCCGGTGTCCGGCTTCCAGGACGGCACCGCCTTCCCCTACGTGGGCGTGGTGTTCGACGACGGTGAGAGCGGCGAGGACTGGACGGGACTCCAGCTCCTGGAGGGGACCGGTGCGCGGATCCGATACCGCGGGGCCGCCGGACCCGGCCAGGGCCTGGTACCGACGGAGGTGGGGCGCACGACGAGCTTCCGCATGGTGCGCGTCGGTCACGAGCTGCAGACGTGGCAGGACGGGGAGTACCTGCGGTCGACGGTGGTGCCGGCAGTCGACGCCTGGAACCCGGGTGCCGTGGTCGAGGACCCCGTTCCCACGCGGCTGATGCTCGCTTGCGTCAACTGCACCGCCACCTTCTCCGATGTCGCCGTCCACCGGGCGGCGACGCCGCTGTCCTTGCCGGCGGTGTCGACCTGCGACAACCCCCTCTCCAACGCGTCATTCGAAGATGAGATCGACGGCACGGCGGCGTGGTGGGGCAACCAAGCACCGGTCAAGGACCAGGGCGGCACGCCGCTGACGGCTGCCCAGCTCCGGACGGCCTCGGCGGCGGCCGAGGTGGTGTCGACCGGCGCCGGCGGCGACGGGGCCCTCGCGATGCGTCTCGACGCCGCGCCGGCTGGGATCGACCCGACCCAGGTCGTGCAGCGCGTCGCGCTGCCCGAGGGGCCCTGCCCGACCTGCACGGACCCGCTGGACCCGGCCACCTGCGGCAGCGACGTCGTGGTCAGCTTCCTGGCTCGACCGGAGGGCACGGACTCCCGCCTGACCGTGTCGCTGGATGCCTCGGACAGCGCCGCGGGGGTCCTGGTCGACGCCGGTGGCGGCACCTGCGCCTCCGATCCGAGCACGGTCGCGCTGTCCTGCACACCGGTGGGATCGGGCGAGGTGGTCCTGCCGAGCGGCCCCGCCGCATACGGGGCCCGGCAGGAGGTGCACTTCACCAACTGCCCCTTCAGCGACGGGAGCGCCGAGTGGGGCGTGCTTGGCCTGTCGGCCACGGGCTCCGACGCAGTCGTGGTCGACGCCGTCCGGGTGGAGCGGGACGCGGCGTCCGGCGACTTCTGCACGCGCTGGGATGACGACTGGGACCTCGACCCGCCGACGTCCTGGGCCTCCCCGGTGCTGGTCCTCGACGCCGCCCAGGATGCGACCCCGACCATCGACGGCGTCGACGACGCGGCCTGGACGAACGCCGCGACGGCTCCGCTCCTCGACCTCGACGGTGCGCCGACTGCGTCGGTCGTCTCGCTGCTCTACGATACCGACGCGCTCTACGTGCGAGTCGATCAGCCGGGCGCTGATGCCGACGACGCGCTGCGTCTTCGTCTGGACCCCGCGGACGGTGCCGGTTCGCCGGTGGAGCTGCGGCTGGCTGCCGACGGGCGGACCTTCGATGGCTACGATCTGAACGGTGAACTGGTGGCGGCAGGATCCTGCGGGTCGAGCTGCCTCGTCGAGCTGGCCCTCCCCTACGGGGCGCTCGGCCTGACGCCGGCGGCCGCGGACACCTGGGATCTGCAGGTCGTGGCCAGTCCGGCTGATCCCGCCGCGACGGCCAGCCTGGCGCCGCGGTCGGCGGGACCGGACGGGGCCGCCAGCGGCGCGGCGGGCGTGGTCTGGCAGCCGGACGCGCGCGCCTGGCGGTCAGCGGTGGACACCACCGCGAGCTTCACCGCGGCGGCGACGCCGGCGTGGGCGTCGCGGGTGCAGCAGTCGGTGCTCGTCGACACGACAGAGCAGGACTACAGCCAGGCGGCCTGGGACCAGCTCGCGGGGCTCGGGCTCGGGGCTGCGGGTCTGTCCAACCCCCACAAGAGCCTTCACGTCGGGCACGCCGCCTTCGCCGCGACGGCGGGGCTCGCCTATGAAGTACACACCTTCGAGCTGCACTGGATGTGGCGGGACGACGTCTACCGCGACCTGTTCTTCCAGCACGCCGCCGAGATCGCGGCGGCCTACGCCGCCAGCGGCCAGCCGACGCGCTGGATCCTGCTCGACGAGCCGCTGATCCAGAGCGCTGGCAGTCGGTGCAGCAACGACCTGAGGACCGACACGGACTACAGCGACCTGCGTCCAGCGATGACCGCCGCGGCAAACCTCGTCGGCTGTGGCCCGGGGCTGGGCGCGTGTACATCCTCGCAGGCGTCGCTGGCCTGCAAGCTCGGTGTCCCGGGAGAGATCGACGCGCTGGCGACCGACCTGCGGGCGGTTCTGCCCGACGGGGTCGCGATCGGCATCGACCTGACCGTGGACGGCGTCGCCGACTGGGGCGCGCAGCTCGACGGGGCAGACCTCGACTTCATCACGACCACGAACAACTGGGTCGGCAGCGAGCCGCTGCGGGCCTGGCAGACATCGACGCTGCGTTACCTCGACGAGTCGCTGCCTGGTGTGCCGCGCTACGGCCGCAACGTCGTGCGCCCCGGCGGCTCCACCGTGCGTTGGCGCGGCGTGCCCACCGCGGTGCAGCACGACGGCATGGACTGGCTGCAGCTCGCCCTGGGCGGCGTGGGCTTGTTCAACTTCGGCTACGTCGGCGGTGGAACCGCCCTGCTGGACCGCCTCGCGCTGTCGGAGTCCGAGTTCGCGACCCTCGCTGGGCTCGTGCCGGCCGGCATGCTGGATCCCGCGCCGGCCACCAGCTCGCCCGACCTAGTGGCCCGCGCGTACAGCGACGGCGCCGACACGCTGCTCGTCGCGGTCAACCGGACCGACCGGGCGCTCCACGGCCGCGTCGACCTCAGCGGGCTGCCCGCGGGGATCGCCGACGGCGTGATGGGGACGAGCGACGCGGCGATCGTGGACGGTGCCCTCGAGGTCGATCTCCCGGCCTTCGCGGCCGGCCAGTGGATGCTGTCCGAGCCATCGACCTGCATCGACCCGCCCCCGGGGCTGGTCGCCTGGTACGCCGAAGACGGCGACGCCGCCGACCGGCAGTCGGGCCTGGACGGCGTGATCGTCGGGGCGCCGAGCTTCGCGCCCGCGGTCGTCGACGACGGGCTGGAGCTGGATGGCGTCGGCGACTACGTCGAGCTGCCGACGAGCTTGCACGACCGGCTGACCACCTCGTTCACCATCGACGGCTGGGTGCGGATCGACACGATCCCGACCCCTGGCGACGGGCGCGATCTGTTCGCCTATGGCGATGGGTACGTGGCAGAGGCCAACACCTTCATCCTGCTCGGCGTGGCGGGGACCGGACTGGTGGACTTCGAGATCCGGCTCGACGGGTCCGACTCGCTGACCGCTGTGGCGCAGTCGCCTGCGCCACCCGCGGCGGGCGAGTGGTTCCATGTGGCCGCCGTGCGGGACTACGGCAACACCACAGATGGCCTGCGCCTGTACGTCAACGGCGAGCGGGTGGACGACACACCGGACATCCCGGTTCCCTTCGACCTGGGCGCCTACGACACGCCGGCTCGACCCCCGACCATCGGCGCGGCCCTGGTTGGCACCGATCACCTGCCCGATGGCGGCTACTTCTGGCCCGGTGGCGTCGACGAGCTGGAGATCCACGACGTTGCCCTGTCCGATGACGAGATCCGCTCGATCTACGACGCGGGCGCGCTCGGCAAGTGCAAGGACTGTCCCGACAGCGACGCAGACGGGGTCTGCGACTCCGCGGATGTGGAGGTCTGTGACGGCGTCGACAACGACGGCGACGGGCTGGTGGACGACGACGACCCGGACGTGACGGGGACCTCGACCTGGTACGCAGACCTGGACGGCGACGGCTTCGGAGATCCGCTCGACGCGGTCGATGCGTGCGTCACGCCGCCCGGGTACCTCGCCGACGCCACCGACTGCGACGACGGTGACGCCCTGGTTCACCCGGGTGCCATGGAGCTGTGCAGCGGGCTCGACGAAGACTGCGACGGGCTGATCGACGACGCCGACCCCGACGTGCTGGATCCGGACACCTGGTACGCCGACCTGGACGGCGACGGCTTCGGCGACGCCGCTGCGGCCGCCGTGTCCTGCGACCAGCCGCCCGGCACCGTGCTGGATGGCTCCGACTGCGACGACGGCGACGCGGCGATCCGACCGGACGCCGCCGAGACCTGCAACACCATCGACGACGACTGCGACGCCCTCGTCGATGACGCCGATCCGGACGTGTCCGGCCAGCAGACCTGGTACCTGGACGCGGACGGTGACGGCTATGGGGATCCGTCCAACAGCACGGTGGCCTGCTTCGCCCCCGTGGCATTCGTGTCCATCGACGGGGACTGTCTCGACACCGACGCCGCCGTCAACCCGGCGGCCACCGAGGTCTGCAACGGCGTCGACGACGACTGTGATCTTCTGGTCGACGACGACGACCCGGGAGTCGCCGACCAGCCGACCTGGTACGAGGACCTCGACGGTGACGGCTTCGGCGACCCGGCGGTCGCGGTGTCGACCTGTGTCGCACCGGATGGCTACGTCGGCAACGACCTCGACATCTGCCCCGGTGTCGTCAACGTCGACGTCGACTCCACCTGGTTGGCCTGTTTCGACGTCGTCGACGCGCAGATCAAGCGCAAGCACGACGACGTGGCAACGGAACTCTCCGGCCACCTGTCACTTGCCGACTGCCCGGGGCTCGCCCTGGAGAGCAGCGGGATCACGCTGCTCGTCGATGGAGAGACCTTCGCCGTGCCGGCGGGCGCCTTCGAGTCGGACGACGGCGCCCTCGTATACGAGCAGGACGACCCCGAGTGGGAGCTGCAGCTCGACGAGGCAGGTGGGAGCTGGAGCCTGGAGACCGGCAAGCTGTCGGATGTCGACATCGACCCGAGCGACGGACTCGACATCACGCTGGACCTGTCGGGGCAGCAGGGGCAGCTCTCTCTCACCCTCGAGGAGGGGTCGGGTGGCCGGAAGTGGGTCTACGAGGGCGACGGCAGCGCCTGCCCGAGCGTTGATGACGAGCACGAGGCCGACAGCGACGCCGACAGCGACAGCGACGCCGACAGCGACGCCGACGGCGACGAGTGAGTTCGTGCGGCCCGCACGCGTCGGGTTCCGACGATCAGAACGACCGCACCCCGCAGCAAGCGACGACCCGCGAATCGGCGCATGCACCACCCTCGAAGTTGCCATCGGCGTTGAGGATGAGGGGGGTGGATCCTGTTTCGGTGAACAGGCCGGAGCGGCCGACGTCGCCGCTACAGTTCGGCCCGTGGTCCCCTGAGTCGAGCAGCAATTGGACACCGACCGCTGTCCAGACGCGGTCCGTGCTGCTGGTCATCAAGCCCGGGAGCTGCTTGCGGCAAGTTGTCGCCGGTCCGGCGCCGGCGGAGGCCGGCCCGTAGCTGCGGCGCCGTGTCGCGGTGAGGGCTGAGAATTGATCGGCTTTGACCCGTAGAATCGCATCGGGCCCACAACATTCGACTGGAGCGCGCCATGCTGTTCGTCGCACTGCTGTTCGGTTGCCAGACCCCGGCCGACACCGCGTCCCCCGACAGCGGCGACTCCGGAGAAGCCGTCGAGTGCCCCGAGGGTTTCTCGGGTGCCGACTGCTCCTTCTGCACCTTGACGAGCGCAGGCGCCGAGTGCCAGCCCTCGGTTCCTGCGGATCTGTTCGACCTCGACACCATCCAGGCCATGTCGCTGACGGACCTTGGCTGGGAGCCGGGTGCCGACGCCGAGGACGATGGGGTGCTCGTGAAGGTCGGCGACATCGAGACTCCCTTCGCGGGAGTCACGAGCGACGGCGAAGACATGGACGTCACCATGCGCAGCAAGGTCGCGGCCTACTTCCCCAGTGGCTGGCCCGACAAGGTCCCGGAAGCCGCTCGTGGCAAGGCCCTCGTCTACGCGGCACACTACGAGGGGAGCGTGGAGAGCGGTGTCGCCGCCGCGATCGCCCGGGGGCTGGGCATGCCGGTCTTCTACCATGGAGAGTACAACTCGAACTTCACGCAGCTCGGCTACGCCGACAAGGGCGAGCTGAACCGCGCGTCCGGTGGGCACATGCGAGCGCGGAACGAGTGCGAGCCCACGGGCTTCGTGCGCGGCAACTACCAGCGCTTCATGGCCGAGGTAGACATGCGGGTCATCACCCTGGCGCAGCGGCTGGCGGAAGAGCGGGGCGGCGAGCTGGACCAGTTCGCGCTGCGGGGCTTCTCCAAGGAGGGGGCGGCGGGGTGGCTGGCCCTGGCTGTCGATGACCGTATCGTCGTCGGGGGAGTCGGCGGCAGCCCGAAGGAAGACCTGCGGGCCTACTCGCTCAACCAGATCGAGCAGATCGGCTGCGATGGGTCCTGGATCACCGGAGAGACCGCCGAGGGCGCCGTCTGGTCCCTGGAGTGGTACGAGCAGACGCCCGCCGGCGCGCTCTATCTTCACCAGCTCGACATCAACCTCAACCAGTCCGAGCTGAAGCCGCGGTTCATCATCATCGACGGCGACACCTACCAGCCCGGTAGCCACGACGGCGACAACTACATCCTCGGTGCAGAAGACACGTTCCTGGACGAGCTCTCGACGGTGCCCTGGCGATACTCGCGGCTCTCGGGGGCGCCAGCGGGCGGCTACGGCGACGCAGGCGACACGACCACGACTACGGTCATCCCCTACCTGGTGGCCGAAGCGCTCTACCGGGAGGACGATCCCGCGGGCTGGTACCCCAAGGTCTTGTCGGCCGACGCCAGCATCACGGGTGGCGAGCTGAACGTGTCCGGCCAGGTGGACGGCAGCCCGGAGACCGTGTCGGTCTTCGTGTCCTACAGCGATGACCGATCGTGGTCGGAGAAGGGCCAGGCGCCGTGGGTCGAGTTCGAGCTGACGCCGTCGGGAGAGGGGTGGAGCACCACCATCGACCTCACCTCGCTGGGCATTCAAGACAAGGTGATCGGCTGGTATGTCGAGGGGCGCAACACGCTGATGGTGGGCGACAACGAGTACGCCCGCAAGGACGCCAGCCCGATCCGCTTCCTGCAGGAGCCGGCGGCGGGGGACTGCAGCACCGTGGAGCCTGCCGACTTCTGTGGCCAGCAGTAGCCCCGGCGCTCGACGCCCGGCTGGCCCGGGGGCTGGCGCGGTCGGGCACTCAGCCCACACACCCCGGCGGCGGCGCCGCCGCCTTGATCGCGGCGATGGCGGCCGCGCGGTCGTCGGCCTTGAACACGCCGGAGCCGCTGACCAGCACGTCGGCGCCCGCGTCGACGAAGCGCCAGGCGTTGTCGATCTTCACGCCACCGTCCACCTGCAGCCAGGTCGACAGGCCGCGGCGGTCCAGCTCGTTGCGGATGCGGGCGATCTTGGGGAAGACCCGGTCGATCAGGGACTGGCCACCGAAGCCCGGGTTGACGGCCATGCACAGCACGAGATCGAGTTCTTCGAGGACGTAGTCGAGGACGGATTCGGGCGTGTGGGGGTTGAGCGCGACGCCGGCCCTGGCCCCGGTCTGCTTGATGGCCTGGATGCTGCGGTCGAGGTGGGTGCAGGCTTCGGCGTGGACCGTGATGATGTCGGCGCCGGCCTTCGCAAAGTCGGCGACGTAGCGGTCGGGTTCGACGATCATCAGGTGGCAGTCGACCAGCATGTGGGGGGCGCGGGCGTCGCGGGTGCGCCGCGCCGCCGCCGCGACCAGCGGGCCGATGGTGATGTTGGGGACGAAGCGGCCGTCCATGACGTCGACATGGATCCAGTCCGCGGTGGAGACACTGTCGATGTCGTCGGCGAGCTTGCCGAAGTCGGCGGAGAGGATGCTGGGGGCGACGAGGGGCATGGCGGCTCCGGGGCGGACGGCCTCCTATCACGGGGCGCGACTCCGTCGGGTTGAGCGGACAGCTTCTGTCCGTGCGCGCGAGCCTATGCGTGCTAGCGTGTCGTCGTGCAGATCCTCCACCTCACCGACACCCACCTTGGTGCGCGATTGTTCGTCCGCGGCGCGCCGGACGGGTGGACGCGGGCCGACGATCACCTGGACGCGATGCGACGTGCCCTGGCGCCAGCACTCGCGCAGGAAGTAGACCTCGTGGTCCACACCGGGGACCTCTTCGACCGCTCGCGCCCGCCTCGCCGCGTCGTGGCGCAGGCGGCAGCGTTGCTGGCGGATGTCGCCCGGCGTGTGCCGGTCCTCCTCATCGCGGGCAACCACGACCGCCGGGGACTCCGGCCGCACCTCCCCCTGCTGACCCCTGGGCTGCATGTCGTCGATCAGGCAGAGCGCATCGTTGTCGCCGGCCTCGCGCTGGCCGCCGTCCCCTTCGTTGCGGACGCCTCGGGCTGGCAGCACCTGGCCCGCAGAGCCGTCGGGCCGGGCGCGGATCTGCTGCTCTGCCACCAGGCCTTCGATGGCTGCCGCGTCCCGGGCTTCACCTTCCGGGTCGGCCGGCAGCGCGACACCATCGGCGCGCAGCACCTGCCGAACGGTGTTCGGGACGTCGCCTGCGGCCACATCCACCCTCGCCAGGTGCTGCGGGTCGGTGACGCGCGCGTGGTCATGCCGGGCAGCACGGCTCGGACGGCTTTCAGCGAAGCGGGGCAGGTCAAGGGCTGTGCGGTCTGGACGCTGTCGAAGCAGGTGGACGTGTCCCTCGTCGACCTCGCCGATCGGACCTACCGGTGGGTACGGACGCCAGACGACCTCGCGGACGTCCGGCCGGGCACGCTCGTGCGCTGTGCCGACCCGGCGCTCGAAGCCCCGGCGGCAGCACGGGGAGGGTGGCTCTGCGGCCTTCCGCCGGGGCAGGCTGCGGTGCGTCGACACGCCGACAACACGCAGCTCAGGCTGTTCTCCACCTGACCGTGGGCGTCCCGGTCAGCTCCGGGGCAGCGTGACCCGCACCATGGCGCCGCCCTCTTCGCGGTTGCCCAGCGACAGGAAGCCGCCCAGCTCTGCCAGGAGTCGGTACACGGTGTGGAGCCCCAGACCCCAGCTCTGCTCCCCGCCAGTCGCCCGGTTCTCGAGCTGCTTTCCATACAGGAGGCCCTCGGAAGGGTCGATGCCGGGGAAGCCCGGACCCTGGTCGAGGACCCGCAGGTCGACCCGGTCGGGACGCGAGGTCAGGAGCACGTCGACACGGCCGCCTTGATGGCTGTACTTCAGCGCGTTGGACAGCAGGTTGTCGACGAGCCGGCTGACTGAGACGGGGTCCGTGGGCGAGGTCGTCCATCCCCTGACGCACGGCTTCGGGACTGCGTGGGTCGACCATGTCGGCGACAGCGAGGATCCGGGTCAGCGGGCTGCGCAGGTCGTGGGCGAGGGTGCGCAGCATCCGCACTCGGGCGTTGTCGGACGCCAGGAGAGCGCGGTTGGCCTGTGCGAGGGCGTCGTGGTGGGCGCGGAGCGCGTCGGCTTGCACCTGCATGCGCAGGAGCTCGAGGCGGAGCGCCTCCTGTTCGAGGCGGACGCGCTCGTTGTCCTGGTGCAGCGCCTGTTCGACCTGTCGGGCGTCGCGGAGGTGCCGCACGGCGGCGCACAGGTCGCCTTGGCGTTCGCAGAGGGACGCCAGCGAGTGGTGCAGGTGGACCACCTCGGGGCGGGCGCGCTCCGCTTCCGCGATGGGCAGGATCTCCTCGTGTCGGGCGCGGGCGAGGGCCAGTGCTTCGCTGCTGCCGTCGACCAGAGCTGCCGCTGCCAGGGCCCGGACGGCGCTACCGCGGACGGCGAGGTTGGTGCCAGCCCGATCGCGGTCGAGGACGCCGAGGGCCAGCTCGGTCGCCGCGCTGGCGTCATCGCCGCGGGCAAGGGTCCAGGCATCGATCGTGTCGAGCCATGCCCACAGGTCTGGACGGGCCCGGGCAGAGAGGCGGGCCCGAACCATGTGCGGCGCGCGCCGGGCGTCGTCGAGCCGGCCGAGCTGCTGGTAGCAGCTCGCGGCGTTGATCTGGACCAGCGCGAGCAGCTCGGGGTCGAGTTCATCCGTCGACGGCTGCAGGGCGTCGAAGGCAGCGGCGGCTTCGTCGAGGCGGCCCTCGGCGCGCAGGACCGAGGCGATGTTCATGCGCGCCCGTACGCGATCGCGACTGCTGACTCCGTCGAGAGCATCGATCTCCGCCAGGTGGCGGCGGGCCTGGTGTCGGTGACCCGCCTGGGCTTCGACGTGGGCGATGGCCAGCAGGGAACGCGCGTGGGCTTCGACGTCGTCGCAGTCATCCGCGCGCGATCGGGCGCTCAGCGCGTGGTCGAGCGCACCCTGGAGATCTCCGAGTTCGCGCAGGGCCTCGGCCGCCGTGGCGTGTACGAGGGCCTCCATGACCTGGCGATCGGGGCCGTCGCGTTGCTCGGCGAGCGCCGCGAGCAGCTCTCGGCACTCTGCCACGGTTCGGGTCGCGTCTGCGGCCGGATCGAGGGACGCGACCCGGACGCTGAGCCCCTGCAAGGGCATGGGCTTGTCCATGGGCGCATTCTAGCCGCTCGCCCCGCGTCGGGCATCCGTGTGCAGACCCGCGCAGGAGTTGCGGGGTTGAGCTGGGGTAGCGTGGCGCCCATGCTGCCGTTCTTCGTCGAACTCTCGCTCCTGGCGTGTACCACCGGTTCCGCGCCGCCCATCGACCACGCGCCCGTCGCGACCGACGGCGCTGCCAACCCGGCACTCGTGGCCCAGGCGCACCTCTTCGACCAGGAGCTGCTCACGCCGGTCGAGGGGGTGCACGTCGCGGTGGGCTTCGCCCTGGCCAACGTCATCGCGCTGGAGGGACCCGAGGGGCTGGTCATCGTCGACAGCACCGAGGGGCGCCCGTCGGCAGAGGAGGCCCTCGCCGCCATCCGCGGGGTGACGGACAAGCCCATCGCCGCCCTCGTGCTCACCCACAACCACGCCGACCACGTCTTCGGAGGGCAGGTCTTCGTCGAGGAGGCTGCGCGCCAGGGGCACCCCGACATCCCCGTGTGGGCGCATGCCTCGCTGCAGGTCCAGCTCGACCGCGTGGTCAATGTGCTCAGGGACGCCCTG
This sequence comes from uncultured Enterobacterales bacterium, assembly GCA_964599085.1. Taxonomy (GTDB): domain Bacteria; phylum Myxococcota_A; class UBA796; order UBA796; family UBA2385; genus J125. The sequence continues at coordinate 11,223 of CAZRFD010000069.1, forward strand.
CAGGTGCGCAGCATGCGCATGTTCGGCACCTTCCTGGAGCCTATCGGCACCGGCGCCGGGATCGGCATGAGGCTGCGCTTCCGGCCACAGGACATCGCGCTGGCGCGCCCGGACCATACCTTCGACGATGTCGCCGACATCGACGCCGGGGGCTTGAAGCTGCGGCTGATCCATGTCCCCGGAGAGACCGACGACCAGATCGCGGTGTGGTGGCCGGCGCGTCGCGTGCTGTTGCCGGCCGACGACATCTACCAGGCCTTCCCGAACCTCTACACCATCCGCGGGACGCCCTACCGCGACGTGCGCGCCTGGGTCGCCAGCCTGGACCGGATGCGCGACCTGCACGCCGAGGTGCTCGTGCCCCAGCACACCCGACCGCTGGTCGGCGCCGCGGCGGTCGAGGACACGCTGACGGCCTACCGGGACGCCATCCAGTACGTGCACGACCAGACCGTCCGCGGCCTCAACTCCGGCCGGACGGCCGACGAGCTGGCGGCGACCGTCCGCCTGCCGCCCCATCTCGCGTCGCACCCCTGGCTGGCCGAGCACTACGGTTCCGTGTCGTGGTCGGTGCGCAGCATCTGTGACGGGTACCTGGGCTGGTTCGACGGCCACGCCGCACACCTGGATCCGCTTCCCCCGGACGAGCGGGGACGCCGGATGATGGCGGCGTTTGCGGCGGGGACTGGCCTTCCGGACCAGGCGCAGGCGGCGCTGGCTGCCGGTGACCTGCAGTGGGCCGCCGAGCTGGGGCAGCTCTGGGTGGACGCCGACCCGAACAGCCCCGAGGCCCACGCGCTGCTCGCCGATGCGCTCGACGGCCTGGGGCGCGGGCACATCAACGCCAACGCCCGCAACTGGTACCTCAGCGAGGCTGGTGAGCTTCGGGGTGAGCTGACCATCGAGCCCACCGCGACCGACCTCGCCCCGGTGGGGCTGGTCGACAGCCTGCCGATCGATCCCTTCATGCAGGCGCTGGCCACCCGGCTGCGCGCCGAGGACGTGCTGGACGTGGACTGGCGGGCGGTCTTCGAGTTCGCCGACCTCGACCGGGTCTACCTCGTCCACGTCCGGCGAGGGGTCGCCGAGGTGCGGCTGCGCTCGACGGAACAGCTCGCCAGCGTGCGTCCCGACCTGACCATCCAGACCACGGCCCGGACCTGGAAGCGAATCGCGTCGAAGCACGAGAGTGCGCTTGCAGCCGCCGCTCGCGGTGATCTGACCGTGGACGGCGACCTGTCGGAGGTGGTGAAGCTGCTGCGGTGGTTCGAACGCGGCTAGGCCGTCAGCATCCTGTTCGCCACGCCGCGTCGATCAGTCGTCGTACCAGTTCTCGTTGTTGTGACCCTCGCCGTGGCAGCTCCCGTTGCAGGTGTTGCTGCTCGACCGGTAGGTGATGGTCGAGTAGGCCGACGAGATCGCGATGTCCGGGGTGCCGTTGACGTGCAGCGACGGGGCGATCACCGTGTTGGTGGCGTCGATGGTGTCGGCGTGGCAGGCGTCGCAGCTCACGCCCTCGCTGACGACGTGCTTGCGGTGCGTGCCGCTCATGCTGCTGATGTCGCTGCTGCTGCTGGTGGCGTCGGGGTGACAGGACTTGCAGGACAGCGGCGCGTCGCTGACGTTGACGCTGCCGTTGTCGGTGCGCCCGTTGCCGTGGCAGTAGAGGTTGTTGCAGCTCATGCCGCCGCTGCTCCAGGTCCCGCGGGACGACAGGCTGGAGGTGAAGTTCACTTCAGCCTGGGCGGCGGTGCTGTCGAAGAGGTGTCCGCTGCTGAGCACGTCCGTCGGCTTGACGTGGCACTGGGTGCAGTCGAAGGCGGCGTGGTTGTTTGTCTGGACGTGGCGGGGATGGGCCCCGAAGGCGACGTCGATCGTGCCGTCGTCGATGTCTTCGGGGGGCGCGCCGGTGCTGTCTTCGATGCCGCCGTGGCAGTAGGTGCAGTTCGTCCGCCACCCGTCTTCATGGCAGGTGTCGCAGGAGGGGACGCCGCCCGAGCCGGCGAGGTCGGCGCCGTGGCAGTCGGTGCAGGTCTGATCGTGGAGCTTGGCTTCCATGCCGTGCACCGTGGGGTCGGCGTAGCCGTCGGGGTGGTAGGCCCCGGTGCTGCCCGTGTCGCTGCCGCCCGTGCAGGAGTCGCTTGCGCCGTTGTCGATCCAGGCGCGGACCACGTCGACGTCGCTGCTGGACAGCGCCGAGCCCGGCGGCATGATGTCGCCCTCACCGGCCGCCTGCGAGCCCTCGAGCTTGTTGATGAGGAAGCTCTCGGCGGAGTTGCCGGCCACGACCAGGGTGCGGCCGGCGTAGGCGCTGCCGCCGCCGACCAGCGTGCCGTGGGGGTCGGTCTCGAGATCGAGGTCCCCGAGCTTCGCGCTGGCCGAGTGGCAGGACAGGCACTGGGTGTTGATGATCGACTGGACGCCGCACCAGTCTTCGCTGACGGCACCGCCATCGCTGCCGCTGCCGCTGCCGCCAGCGTCGCCGCCGGATCCCACGGCGCCGGTGTCGCCACCGATCTTGCCGGTGGAGCAGGCGGTGGAGAGGGCGAGGAGGGAGACGAAGAGGGTGCGCTGCATCGGGGTATCTCCTGAGGGGAAGCGCACTGTAGGTGGCCGCTTGCGGCGCCGACCATGAGAAGTTCGTGTGCTTCTGTGACGCTTGTGTGGCGGCTCCGCCGATAATGCCGACAAAGCCTGGATCTGGGTTTTTTGTTGGGGGGGTTCCCATTTGCGTACTCAGGGGTGTGTACAGGGTGATGGAGACGGACGGCACCCCCAAACGCCACCGGAGACGCCCCATGCGATCGCAGAACCTGACCGCTCTCGCCCTGGCCGCCGTGCCCGGCGTGGCGGCTGCCCAGGACGTCCAGCCGGCGCCGACCGCCAGCTTTGCGCTGGTCGTCGGTTCCAACCAGCCCGGACCGGGACAGGCACCGCTGCAGTGGGCGCAGGCGGACGCGGCACGCATCCAGCAGGTGTTCACCGAGCTGGGTGGGGTGCCGCAGGACCACGTGACGCTGCTCGCCGACCCCTCAGCCGACGACCTGCTCGGTGCCCTGGACGCACTCGGTGACGAGCTGAGCGCCTGGGAGGCCCGCGACGAGCGGACCTCGGTGCTGTTCTACTACTCGGGCCACGCCCGCGCAGCGGGCCTGGACCTCGGCGGTGAGCAGCTCTCCCTCGATGATCTCCGGGACCGGCTCGAGGCCCTCCCCGCCACGGTCAGCCTGGTGGTCCTCGACGCCTGCCAGGCCGGCGCCATGAGCGACGTGAAGGGGGTGGCACCCGCGGCGGCCTTCTCGACGGCGTCGGTGGAGGGGCTGGACACGGCGGGCATGGCGGTGATCGCGTCGAGCACGGGCAGCGAGCTGTCCCAGGAGTCCGACGAGCTGCAGGGCAGCTTCTTCACGCACCACCTCGTCGTCGGGCTGCGTGGCGCCGCCGACCAGGACCTCGACGGCACGGTGACGCTGGACGAGGCCTACCGCTACGCCTACGACCGCACCCTGGTCGCCACCTCGACGACGGCCGTGGGCCGGCAGCACGCGACCCTGGAGACGGACCTGCGGGGACGCGGCGGGCTGGTGCTGACCCGGCCGGCCGGTGCCAAGGCCCGCTTGCTGCTCGGATCCGACGTCCAGGGCGAGATCCTGTTGATCGACCGGGGCTCGGGCACGGTGGCGGCCGAGGTGAGCAAGGTCGCGACGGATCGTGTCGCGGTGGCCCTGGCGCCTGCCGACTACGACGTGCTGTGGCGCCAGGGGCAGGTGACCTTGTCGTGTACGCAGGCGCTGCCCGAGGGGCGGACCACGGACTTTGCGCCGGTGGACTGCGACGAAGTCGTGGCGGACGCGACGGTCGGCAAGGGCGCTCCGATGGAGGACTCCCGGCTGGAGACCTGGACCCTGGAGCTGGGGGTCGGCGGCAGCAGCCGCAACGCGGACAGCTACACCGAGCGGCTCGGGGACTTCAGCTTCGAGCAGGGGGGCTGGGCGTCCACGGCGGGCAGCATGAGCATCGGCTGGGCGCCGCACCGGCTCCTTACGGTGCTAGGTGCGGTCGGCACGCTGGAGCAGCAGTCCTGGAGCCGGGAGGTCGATGATGTCGATGGCCCGGAGCACATCACCCGGTTCTCCTGGAGCGGGACCCGGTTTGGCGTGGCGCTGCGCGGCCAGGTCCCCCTGGTGGCTGGCTGGCTGGTGCCCTACGCCCAGGCCGGCGGTGGACCCGCCGTCGTCCGCAGTGAGTTCGACGACGGCGAGAACGGCACGACCGTCGAGCACTTCTGGGGCGTGCATGCAGCCGCCGGCGGCGGCGTGCAGCTCATGCCCACCTGGAGCGCCAGCGGCTGGCGGCACCTCGGCTTCTACCTGCAGGGCGAGCTGGTCTATGCGCCGGTGCTCGACAACCTGCTCGGCGAGACCCACGACAGCGGCGGCCGCGTCGTGACCACCGGGCTTCGCTTCACGATGTGATCTCGACGAATTGGAGGAGAACATGACCCCGACCCGACGCGCCCGACGCAACCGGCGCAACCGGCGCAACCGGCGCCTGCTCCTGTTGACCGCCCTCGGCGCATCGCTGAGCGGGCTGGGAGCGGAGAGCAGCTGTGCTGGTGACGACCTCATCAACGACCCCACCTTCGACCTCTGGTGCGGCGAGTCGCTGTGCGACTGGGAGGTCGAGGCCGGAGAGGTAGAGCGCGTGCCCACCTGGCATGTCGCCGAGGACGGCGCGGCGCTCCGCGGAGACCCCACCGTGATCTCGCAGGCCGTCGAAGACGTCAGCCGCAGCGTGCAGTGCATCCGTTTCGAGCTGGTCGCCGACGCCGCCGATGGCGTCGGGCTCACGCTGGAGATGGACTTCTACGACGACGGGGTGACCGAGTACAGCCACACGCTGATCTCGGACGACTACGAGCTGGTCGGCTACAACATCACGCCGCCGACGACGTGGAAGGACGTGCGCTTCCGGGTCCGCAAGACCGGTTCGGGAGACGCGGTGCTCGCGCAGATCCGCGCGCTGAGCAAGCCCGCGGAGGACTGCCCCGATCCGCCGGTGGACGTGCAGGCCCCCTTCGGTGAGGAGTGCGACGCCACCGTGAGCTGCCGCGACAGCAGCTGTGCTGAGGTGCCCATCGTGTCGTCTGCAGACTACGACCTCAGCGTGGGGATCTGCAGCGAGTGCAGCACCGACGCCGACTGCGGGACGGACGAGGTCTGCGGCCTGACCTGGGGCGATGCGCTCTACGGCTGGAGGGAGTGCACGGCCGCAGCGACGCGGCTGATCGGCGAAGCCTGCGGCGCCGACGGCGAGTGCGCGTCGGGCACCTGCTGCCAGGGACAGTGCAGCGAGTGCTGCGACGGCGAGGGCTGCGAGGGCGATGCGCAGTGCGGCCGCCACCAGCACGGTGACGGCGACGCGCCCGTCGACGTGATGCCCTACTCCTGCGACTTCCTCGGAGACGGCGCGCGAGCGCCGGGAGATGCGTGCGTCGCCGACAGCGACTGCGCCAGCGATTCCTGCGAGGGCGACGGCATCCTGCGGATCTGCGATCCCGATGGGCGCCCCTGCGAGACCGACGCCGACTGCCCCTGGGCCGAGCTGGGCGGAAGCTGTGTCACCCTCGGCCCTGCTCACGGTACCTGTGGCTGACCCGCTCTCCCTCGCTCGCGGCCCCCTCGCCCCTGGCTCGGCTTGGATCCCCAGCAGCTCTACACCCGGACCGCACCGGCGCTCCTGCGCAAGTGCGAGCGCCTGCTCGGCAACCGGGCGGACGCGGAGGACATCGTGCAGCAGCTCTTCGTCGACCTGATCCGCCGCGGTCGCACCGACGTGGACCTGCCCTACCTGTACCGGGCGGCCACGTCTCGCTGCCTCAACCGGATCCGCGACCACCGCCGGCGCGTGGCGCTCGTCGAGCGCCACGGGGAGGGGCTGCTGTGGCGGGAACCACCGCGTGTCGACGAGTGGTTGCTGTCGGTCGAGCTCATCGGGCGCCTCGTCGACAGGCTGGACGAGCGTGGCGCCGAGGTGTTTGCGCTGCACTTCGTCGACGGCATCGACCAGGGGGAGGTCGCAGCGATGATCGGGACGAGCCGGCGGACGGTGGTCAAGCACGTCGCCCGGATCCGCAGCCTCGCACGGGAGCTGGCGTGACGGTGTCCTGGCTGGAGCTGGAGCGCTTCGCGCTGGGCGAGCTGGACCCCGAGCGTCGCCGGGGGATCGAGGCGGCGCTGGCGGCGGACCCGTCGCTGCGGGCGCGGCTGGCGAGCATCGAGGCCGACAGCCGCCCGCTGCCGTCGCTGCCAGGCCTCGCAGACGATCTGCCGCTGCCCGCGGACTCCGGCGAGCCCCTCCCGGATCCCGATGCTGGGGGCGAGGTGGTGGTGTTGCGGCGCTGGCGTCCCCTGCTGGGTGGTGCAGCCCTGCTCGCGGCCGCCGCGGCGGCGCTCGTCGTGCAGCTACCGAACACCGCTAGCGCGGAATTCCCTGCGCCGTCGACGACATGGAAGGGGGGCGAGCTGTCGCTGCGCCTCGACCGCGCCCGCGCCGGGAGCGTGCGGGCCGGGGCGACGCGCTTCGTCGACGGCGACCGCATCGCCGTCCGGCTGACCTGCCCGCCGGGAGCGCGTCCCTGGGACCTGGCCGTCTACCAGGCTGGCGAGGCCTTCTTCCCTCTCGACACGGCCGATGACATCACCTGCGGCAACCTCGTGGCGCTGCCCGGCGCCTTCCTGCCGACCGGTCCCGACGCCCTGATCGTCTGCGCTGCGGTGGGGGAGGCGGCCGATCGCGGCGCGCTCGACGAGGGCCTCGCGGCGCTGACGGGCGTGGACGGCGTGGTCTGCCAGCGGCTGGAGCCGGGGGGCTGACCCCGGGGGCTCGGACTCAGGCGGGGTCGCCGAAGCGCTCGCCCACCTCGATCCGCGCGCCGTTGACCAGGTCTCGACCCGCCTGCCGGCGCTTTCCGGGGAGCTGGGCTTCCAGCAGCTCGACCGCACCCTCTCCGCAGGAGACGACGAGGCGGCCGTCGGTGGCGATGACTTCGCCGGGCGTGCCCTGACCCTCCACCGGGCGGGACCGCCACAGCTTGAAGTGGTCGCCCCGGAAGCGCGTCCAGGCGCCGGGCCAGGAGTTCATGCCGCGGATGCGGTTGTGGACACGCGACGCTGGCCAGGTCCAGTCGACCCGACCATCGGCCCGCGTCAGCGGCGGAGCGAGGGTGGCCCGGGCATGGTCCTGGGGCTGGGGCTGCAGCATGTCGAGGCGGTCGAGGGTGTCGATCAGGAGCGCCGCACCCATGTGGGCGAGGCGATCCCAGAGCTGGGCCGTGGTCTCGTCGGGGCCGATGTCGGTGTCCCGACAGAGCAGCACGTCGCCGGTGTCCAGCCCCTCGTCCATCTGCATGGTGCAGACGCCCGTGCGGCGGCGCCCATCGAGGATGGCGTGGTGGATGGGCGCAGCCCCCCGGTACTCCGGCAGCAGGCTGGCGTGGACGTTGATGCAGCCGCGGCCCGGGGCCTGGAGGTGCCAGGGCTTCAGGATGCGGCCATAGGCGACGACCACGGCGACGTCGAAGGGTGTGGTGGTGAACCACTCACGGAAGGGGCCGCGGTTGATGGCGCGGGGCTGCTTCGTGTCGAGGCCGAGCTGCCGGGCCCGGACGATCGTGTCCGGGCTGACGAGCTTCTTGCCGCGCCCCTTGGGACGATCGGGCTGCGCGACGACGGCGATCACGTCGTGACCGGCGGCCACGAGGGCGTCGAGGCTGGGGACGGCGAAGTCGGGGGTACCCATGAAGACGATGCGCATGGGGCCGGCCTAGCCTGTGGCCTGCCCGCGGGCCAGGATGCGCCTGTGGGCGGGGCCTAGCGAGCGTAGGTAAGCTCTCTCGCCACCTTCTTGCGCCGCTTCACGTAGCGACTGCGCTTGAGTCGGCTGGCCCGGTCATACAGCGTGGTGCCGTCCAGGTGGTCCAGCTCGTGCTGCATGACGGTGGCGGCCCAGTCATCGAAGGACTCGTCGTGCGTGGCACCGTGGGGGTCCTGCCAGCGAATGCGGATCCGGCGATGTCGCTTGACCTTGATGGTCATCTCCGGAACGGAGAGGCACTGCTCTTCGCCCTCGATCATCTCGCGGCTGCGCTCGGTGATCGTCGGGTTGACCATGAGGTAGAGGTGGCGTTCGCCCTCTTCGTCGTCGTCGTTGCCCGGATCTGCGACGACCACGCGGCGGCTGTCACCGACCTGGGGAGCGGCCAGCCCGACGCCGGGGGCGGCGTACATGGTCTCGGCCATGTCCTGCATGTGGGCGGCGAGCTCGTCGCCGAATTCGTCGTCCCGCACCGGCCGGGCCTTGGCGGCCAGCACGGGGTGAGGGGCTTCGATGATCTCCAGAATCGCCACGACAGCTCCGGTCCTGGCCTATAGGTAGCCGCCGCAGGCCCGGTCGCACAGCCCGCCGGTCGTGGGACCGGCGTTGAAGGAGGAGACAGCATGGCGTTCGGACGGATCCCTCGCTTCAGCCCGAGCTTCTCACCGCGGGAGGCGCTCGTCGCCGCGCGCTACCTGCTGCGTGCGGGCCCCGACGCCGAGGTGGTCGAGCGCTTCGAGCGGGAGTTCCGCAGCTACATCGGGGCGAGCCACGCGGTGATGGTGCCGAGCGCCCGCTACGGGCTGTACCTGCTGCTGCAAGCCATGGGCATCGGCGAGGGGGACGAGGTCATCGTCCCCGCGCTCACCTACTTCGCGGTGCCCGCGATGATCCCGCTGCTGGGTGCGCGACCGGTGTTCGCCGACATCGGCCTCACCAGCCACGTGCTCGACCCGGATGCCTTCGAGGCGGCCATCACGCCGAAGACGCGGGCGGTGGTCCCGACCCACCTCTTCGGCACGCCCTGCGACATGGACGCCATCCGGGGGATCGCCGCCCGTCACGGCGTCAAGGTGATCGAGGACTGCGCGCAGTCCACCGGCGCTCGCTACAAGAACATCCGGGTCGGCAACCTCGGGGACGCCGCCTACTACACCTTCGGCCTGACCAAGAACATGACGACCCTGTCGGGCGCCATGATCACGACGGATGACGCCGCCGTGGCCTCGCGGATCCGCGGCACGATCCGCGCGGGAGGGCTCACCGACAAGAAGAAGCTGGCGAAGGAGGCGGCCACGGGGCTGGCGATGTTCCTGGCCACGCATCCACTGGTGTACTGGGCGACGGTGCATCCCGCCGTGGTGCTGGGCAACGCCATGGGGCAGGACCCGATCCACGACCGCTTCGGTGAAGCCGAGGTGCGCTACGACTCCCTCCCCCCCCACTACAAGACGGCCAGTCAGGCTCGGGGGGCCCAGGCGGCGGTCGGGCTGCGCCAGCTCGACCGGCTCGAACAGCTCAACGGGGCGCGGATCCGCAACGGCCGTCGGCTCGACGAGGGGCTGGCCCACGTGCCGGGGCTCACGGTGCCGACCTACCCGCAGGGTGCCGAGCCCATCTACATGAGCTTCGTCGTACACCACGCCCGCCGCGACGCCCTGGCGGCGGCGCTCCGCACGCGGGGGGTCGACACGACGGTGGGCTACATGTCGGACCTGTCGACCAATCCCTTGTTCGCCGAGTTCGCGGCGCGCTGCCCCAACGCCAGCCGGGCCCACCAGGAGCTGCTCCACATCCCGGTGCACCCCAACCTGCAGCCGCGCGACCTTGACCACATGATCGAGGCGACGCGGCAGGCCTGCCTGGAAGTGAGCGCCTGACGGCGCGGGACAGCGGGCTAAGCTGGCCGGACCCATGATCCGCTTCACCGCTCGCAACTACGCCCGCATCGCCAAGGCCGCCGTCACCCGGCGGGTGCCGGTGTACGCCCACTGGGGCATCACGCACCGCTGCAACCTGACGTGCAAGATGTGCGGGATCTGGCGGTACGGCGACCGCAAGGAAGAGCTGACGCCCGACGAGATCCGCGTGATGGCTGCGAAGATGGCGCGGCTCGGCGTGGTCCAGCTCAGCATCGGCGGGGGCGAGCCCTTCGCGTCGCCGCACCTGGAAGACGCGGTCGAAGCCTTCATCGGCCAGGGGCTGAACCTGCGGGTGTTGACGAACGGCGTGCCGGTGGGCAACGGCCGAAACGTCGTCGAGGGGCGCGGCTACCTCGACCGCGTGGATCGCTGCATCGACCTCGGCCTGAAGAACTTCAGCATCAGCCTGGACAGCCTGCACCCCGAACGCTTCGACTACATCTGTGAGGTCGAGGGCGCCTGGCACCAGGCCGTCAAGACGATGACCCACATCAGCAGCCGTCTGTACGACGTGGCGGGGGCGATGCCGACCATCAACTGCGTGGTCAGCAACCTCAACCTCGAAGAGCTTCCGGACATGGTGCGCTTCGCGCAGGACATCGGCTTTGCCGTGAGCTTCCTGCCGGTGGAGCTGCTCAACGACCCCAAGGAAGGCGTGCGCAACTGGGAAGCGCGCTTCATCCGCTACCGGCCGGAGATGGGGCTCTCCGGCGGCGACACCGCCAGCCAGGTGCGCGACCGCATCGACCGGGCCTATGACGGCCTGCTCGACATGAAGGCGCGGGGGCTTCCCGTGCTCAACAGCAGCCCCTACCTGGAAGCCAGCCGCATGTACCTCAAGACCGGGCGCTTCCCGCCAGAGGGCTGCGACGCCGGCCGGCTCTACTTCAGCGTGGCCCCCAACGGGCAGTTCACCATCTGCCACCGGACGGTCCACCAGCACCTGGACTTCATGGACCCCGACTTCGAGGCGTACTTCCACTCCGCGGAGTACGAGCGCAAGCGCATGCTGGAGGCTGCGAGCTGTGAGGGCTGCATGCGGGCCTGCTGGATCGACACCAGCAGCATGTTCCGCACCATGCAGGGCTTCTTCGAGACGGCGAAGCTGACGCTGGCCCGTCGAGAGGGCCGGCCATTGTCGTACGACGAAGCGGTTGCCAAGTGGGCGCGGACGGGGGACACAGGAGTGCTTCCCGGCGCGGCCGCCGGGTGAGCAGAGGGAAGGCTTCGATGAACGACAAGGCACAGCGCACTCCGACCGGGCGCGCCATGGTGAGCGGTGATCTGACCGAGATGGTGCTGGGGGGGGGCACCCTGCTGGAGATCGCCAGCTTCCTCGACGCGCTCGACCACGACGAACGGCTTGCGCAGGTGCGACGGTCGCCGCGGCGGATCCAGCCACGGCTCTTCGATCTGGCGGAGCACGCGCCGCCACTGACCCTCGACTACTTCGTGTCGGCCGACCAGCCGGCGGGCCAGCCGGTCGTCCACCACGGCTGGAACAGCCTGCCGCTGCCTGCCTTTGGGCGCCGCTTCGGCAAGCCCATGGCCCGCTGCCCCGACGGCAGCGGGCTGCTCTTCGGGTACAACGACTCGCCGTTTACGCCGCTGATCGGCCCCGGCTACTTCCTGCACACGGGCACGGATCACGAAGCACGCTGGTCCGGGCGCGGCGGCACGGTCATCGACTACTTCCAGGTCCCCTCCCACGAGGTTCTACAGGCGTGGCCCCGGGTCGTGCCGAACAGCCGCGGCCTGCAGATGTTCGTCTACAACAAGACGCGGGACTTCATGCGGCGGGTCAGCCGGCACGTGACCATCGGAGCGGCCTTCAAGAAGGGGCGGCGCATCGGGGCCTACTTCATGCTGGTGCGGGAGGACCGCGCCTAGCGGTGGTAGGCAACCAAAGAGGTGGGGCAGGATCGACCGCGGTGCGGTACCTTCTGGGGCCGTGAGCACCCCCTTCGACCCGCTCCTGGTCCCCACCGCCGCCGACGACCCCGGACGCCGGCTGCTGTCCGCTGTGCTGGGCAGCGCACCGGTGCAGGAGGCCTTCGCTGCGGCCGGCGGGCTGGACGTGCTGCCGGGCACCTGGGATGGGATCGGGAGCTTGGATCCAGCGCTGGGTGGAGTGGCTGCGGCGCTGGATCGCGGGGACGCGCTGGCGGGCGAGGGTCTCGGAGCGCGCCGCGCGTTGGCGCTGTTCGACGCCCACCAGGACTTTGAAGCCGCTTCTGACCTGGAGTTCGAGCAGGGGCGCAACGTCGCCGTGCGGACGCTGCTCATCGGCATGCTTGGAGCGCGCCTGTTCGACGGCGACGGTGGACAGCGGGCGGCCGCGCTGGTCGAAGACCCGCTGGGGCGTGCGCTGGTCGCGTGGGTGGGGGCGGTGGAGGTGGCGCTGGCCTTCGCCAGCGAGATGGAGCCGCTGAGCTTCGCCGCCGTGAGCGAGCTGTTCGAGGAGCACGCAGACGTCGCCGCGGATGCGCTCCGCGGCCTAGGGGGCGGCGCGTGGCTCGACGATGCGCGCGACGTCGCCGAAGCGCTGCTGCCGACGTTGGACGCGGTGGCGAGCTTCGTGGGCGAGGACATCGCGACGCTGGCGGACGACCTGCGGGCGGCCTTGCCCGACGACGACGACGTGTGGGTGATGGGCCGGGTTGCGGCTCGGCTGGCGGCGAGAGCGGCGGTCGGTGAGGACGCGGCTGCCAGCGTTGAAGTGGATGCATCGGCGGAAGACGCTGCCCGTCGCGCGGCCGAGGAAGCAGCGCGGCAGGCGGCCGAGGAAGCGGAGCGGCAGGCGGCCGAGGAAGCAGCGCGGCAGGAGGCGAAGGAAGCCCTGCAGGCCGAGCTCGCAGCGCAGGAGGCGGCGCTGGGGCAGGCCGAGTCGGGGCTCGACGAAGCGGAGACGGCGTGGGCATCGGCGCAGGCATCGGCGGACGCGACCGCAGCGCGGCTCGAGGCCGTCGGCGACGCGCTGGAGAGCGCCGTGGCCCTGGTCCCGGCCCGTGATGCGGCGGCGGAGCTCGCGCGGCAGCGCCTGGACGAGCTGCGGGAGCCGGAACCGGCGCAGGCCTCGGACGCCTCCGAGGAGGCCGCGGCGCGTGCGCTTGCGGACGCCGAGCAACGCCTCGCCGAGGGCACCGCGGCGCTGGCGGCAGCCCGGGAAGAGCTTGCGCTCGCCAACGCTGCCCGCGGTGAGCTGTCGGCGGAGCAGGAGGCCGCGGCGGCAGCGCTGACCGCGGCGGAGGCGGGCTGCTTCGATGCTCGGGCTCGGCTGGAGGCAGTCGCGGACGATGCAGGCGGCGCCCTGGGTGCCCTGCTCGCGGAGCTGGAGGACCTGCAGGCGGCGAGCGATGCCGTGACGGAGCGACTGCTCGCCGTGGAAGCGCGCCAGAAGCAGGCAGCCGAGGTGTTGCAGGCGGCCGAGGTGCGCGCCGGAGAGCGGCGGCAGGAGCTCGCGGCGGCCGAGCAGGCGCTGGCGAGCGTGCCGGCGCTCGCCGAGGCGATGGAGGGCGACGACGCAGCGCTGGGCGAGCAGCTCGTGGCGGCGCTCGATGACGTTCGGCAGCGACGGCAGACGGCGGCGGCGGCGCTGGAGGAGGCTCGGGGCGCGGGTGCGGCGCTCGATCTCGAACAAGCGGCGGCCGAGCAGGCGGTGGCTGCGGCGCGTGCGGGCCTGGACCAGGCCCTCGCAGAGCTGGACGCTGCCCTGGACGGCGCGGTCGCCGCGTGTTCCGAGCAGGCCGCTGCGGTCGACGCGGCGGCGACGCGCCTCGAGGGCGTGGAGTCGGCGTTGTCCGAGGCGCAAGCCGTGGCTGCGGCGGCTGTCGCGCGTGCCGACGAGGTCGCGCGTGCGCTGGCGGCTGTGGAGGAAGCGAAACCCGTCGACACCGTGGATGGCGACGCCGTGGACACCGCGCTGGAGCTCCAGGCGGCAGCCGAGGCCTCGCTTGCCGCCGCCGCGGCGCATCTGGACTCTGCGCGTGCGGAGCTGGAGCGCGCCGTCGTGGAGCGTGACCAGGCGCAGGCGGAGCAGGCGGCCGCCGGGGCCGAGCAGGAGCGTCTGGAGGCCGAGGTCGCCGAGGTGCGAGAGCGCCTGGCTGCTGCGGAGGCGGACGCAGAGGCCGAAGCGACTCGCCGCGCCGAGGAAGCGGCAGCGGCGGAAGCGGCAGCGGCGGAAGCGGCGGCGGCGGAAGCGGCAGCGGCGGAAGCGGCAGCGGCAGCGGCGGAAGCGGCGGCGGCGGATGCGGCAGCGGCGGCAGCGGCAGCGGCGGCGCGACTGCACGCGGAGCTGCGGGCACAGCAGGCGCGCCTCGCTTCCGTGGAAGCCGAGTGCCGGGACGCTGAGGATGCCCTCGCGGGACTCTTCGGCGATGTCCTCGCCAGCGACGCGGAGGTCGCCGAGCTTCCCTTCCGCTTGGAGGACGCGCGGGAGGCGCTCGCGGAAGCCCTGCAGCGTCAGGCCGCGTGCGTCGACGGCCTCGGCGTGGCGCGGGCTGGCCTTCAGGAGTGCGAGCGCACGCTGGATCGGGTTGAGCGCCCCCGAGGGGGAGAGCTGGTGGTGGCCGAGCAGGCGCTCGCGATCGCCGAGCAGCACCTCGCGGACCGGAGCTGGGTGGTCGACGATGCACGGGAGATGATCGCGCACGCCCGCGAGAGCTACCGCGCCCTGGTGGTGGAGCGGGAGGATCTCGACGGCCGCCGGCTTGCCCTGGAAGCCGAGATCGCCTCCCTTCGCTACCGGGTGGCCAACCCGGGGGCTGTGGTCGACCGGCCAGAGCAGCCGGAGCCGGAGCCGGCGGCAGCGCCTGCCGACGAGGTCGAGCCCGCCCTCGACTACGCCTTCGACATGGAGATCGAGGACCCCGACGACGAGTACACGGAGCCAACCGGTGCTTCCGAGCACTCGGTGGACGGCCCGGCGCCGATCGAGGCGCCGCCACCGCCGAGCCCGGGCCCTCCCCCAGCTCGCCCCTCGAGTATCGCGGAGCGTCTCCAGGCGCGGCTCTCGGGTCGGGAGGCGCCGGCGACCCCCGCCGGTGCGACGAAGGCTGGCGCCGCCGCCGCCGACGACGAACAGCCGCCGGCCGTGGCCGGACCGACGCCCGCCTCTGCTGGCCCGCCACCGGCCGTGCCCCGCCCTCCGAGCGCGCCCGCACAGACCGCGCCGTGGACCCGGCCGCCTCGGCCGCCGCGCAAGTCCCGGCGCTCGCGTGGTCAGACCGCGGCGGAAGATCTCCTCGCCCGCATTCGCGGGACGGCGGCGCCGCCTCCCGATCCGGCTGACGCGCTGCCGCTCGACGCCCTCGACCCGGTCGCCATCGAGCCCTTGGACGACGACGCGGTGCCTCCGGACGTGGTGGACCTGGACGTGGTCGAGCTTGATGACGCCCCGCTGGAGCCGCTGCCCGACGCCATCGCCACGGGGGGCTCGGTCTCCGCCGATGCCGCAACGGTGATGCTCTCCCCCGATGACATTGAGGCCTACAAGCTCGATACCCTCGATCTCGACGCCCTCGATGCGCTTGTCGATGACGACGAGGGCGGTGCCACGGTGACCCTCACGCCTGACGAGCTGGCCCGACGCCGGGCACTCCTGCTCGGCAAGGCACGACCCTCACCCCCTCCTCCCCCTCGCATCAAGGCGCCGGACGAGGAGTAGCGCGGCGAGCGCTGTGCAAGCAGCGCGCTACCAGCCTTCGTTCAGAGTGTACAGATCGTCGATGAGGGTCAAGTGTCCGGTCAAGTGACCGCCCCACTCCACCTCCCAGGCGACGTCGGAGTCGGCGGTGATCTCCTGGATCACTCCGGCCGTGCCGTAGCCGATCATCGTGTTGCCGCTCTCGAGTCGCTCGACATCGCCAGAATAGCTGCCGTAGTAGCCGGCGTCGGGTGTGTACGACCAGACCTCGGTCACGGTCTCTGCGGTATCGTCGAGGGCGAACTCCCGGATCACCTGGCGGGCTGGCCCGCTGGTGAGGTGTGTCGTCGTGATGATGTGACCGTCCGGCGTCCAGTTGGGGTAGTGCTGCAATTCCAGCATGGACGACTCCGGCACGATCTCCCAGCCGTCGGGGGTCTGGCCGAAGTAGCGAAGGCGCTCGCCCGTCTCGACGTCGATCTCGGCGACGGTGGAGGTCTCGAACATGCTCCAGAGGATGGTGTTCCGTTCGGGGCTCCACAGGACGGTGTTGACTGCGCAGGCCCAGTACTGGGTGGTGTAGGCATCCATCCAGGCGTTGCAGTCCCACAGCCGCTCGCGCGTGCCGTCGGGGTAGAGCCGGTCGAGGAAGTAGTCGTAGGCGGTCTCGCCGGCGTCGAAGACGAAGCTGCCGTCGTCGAGCTCGTCGTAGGTGAAGCCGAAGTCCGGGATCATGATCTCGTCTTCGAGGCGCCGGTCCAGTGTGAGCCGCGTGATGCTGGGGTCGTCTCGGACGTAGTAGACGGTGGCGTCGTAGGTGACGTGGGTGCCGTCGCGGCTGACGCGCGGGAAGAGGGTGAGCCGGCTGCCGGAGGTCTTGGTGTACCAGACGATGTTGCCTTGCCGGTCCATGATGACGGTGTAGCAGGGACCGTAGAAGTCGTAGCTGCCGACGTTGACGGAGACGAGGGCGTACGGGCTGGGGTCGGCGTGCAGCGGGTCCCAGATGGTGACGTCGGGCAGGTCGAGGTCGTCGGGGAGCGCGCCGCTGGTCCCCGTGCCGAAGTCGATGTCGTACACACTGTCGCCCTGCTGGACGTGCAGGGTGACGGTCACGTCGGTCTCTGCGGGGATCCCGAGCAGGGCTTCGCTGGCGGCACCGACCTCGAGGGCCCTGGGCGGAGTCGTCAGGACGTCGCCGTCGACATCGAAGCTCAGCCACACCGCGTCGGCGGGCTCGAGCATGGTCCAGGTCGCCTGCAGGATCGTGCTGACCTGTTCGTTCTCGGCAAGCGCGAAGTCTGCGGCGAGCTCGACCGTGCTGCCGCCGTCGCCTGCGCCGCCGTCCGGCGCTCCACCATCCGGTGCGCCACCATCCGGTGCGCCGCCGTCGGGCGCGCCGCCGTCGGTGGTCCCTCCGTCCGGAGAGCCGCCGTCGGCGCTCCCGCCGTCGATGGAGCCACCGTCGGTGGTCAGGCCGCTGTCACCGCCTGCCGTGCCGCTGTCATCGGGGTTGTCCTTGGCTGAGGTGCAGGCCCCCGCCATCAGCAAGGAAGCGCTCAGCAGCAGCGGCAGCATGGCTCACCGGGTGACGTAGAGGTCGTCGTAGAGCGTGTTGAAGCCGAAGGCGTAGCCGAGCTCGGTGTTCAGGGACCAATTGGGCACGCCGTCGGCCGAGACCCGGTCTATCTGTCCAGCGACCGACCAGGTGACGAGGGTGTCGCCATCGTCGTAGCGGTGCACGTCGCCGAGCACGAAGCTGTAGATCGATGGGTCCGGTTCGTACGACCAGACTTCTGTCGCGACGCCGGCGTCGACGTCGAGGTCGTACTCGATGGCGCGGCTCGCGGTGCCGCCGAGGCCCTCGTTGTCGAAGACGAGGAGTCGCCGTCCCTCGATCTCGAACTGGTGCTGGTGGATGAAGCGGCGCCCGTCGATGTCGATGGTGGCGGCTTGGTCGCCGACGATCCACCCGCAGCTCATGGTCGCCCGGTCGAGCTTCATGATGCTGCTGAAGTTGCGGATGCCGACGTAATAGGCGTCTTCGGCTTCGTCGTAGTCCAGGGCGTTGACCCAGGTCCAGCCGAGCTCGGGGTCGTCGCCGGGTTCGACCGCGGGGTCGAAGCAGTCCCAGCTCGTCCACAGGTCGGTCACCGTCCCGTCGGGCGCGATCTCGACGAGGCGGTCGCCGCGGACCTCGCCGTCGGGGCTGTCGCCATACTCGACCGCCACGGCGGTGATGGTGCCGTCGGGTAGGAAGACGAAGTCATGGGCCAGCAGCGGGACCGGGACCTCGGTCTCGCTTGATCCATCCCAGGGCACCTTCACAAGGGTGCTGTCCGCCGAGGGGTCGCCGGAGACGCTGGCGGCGGCGTAGATGACGCCGCTGCCGTCTTCGAGGATGCGCGCCCGGTAGATGTCGAGGCCGCGGGTGTCTTCGTGGTACCAGACGACCCGCCCCTGGGGATCGATGATGACCGGCCCGGTCACCGCGCCGATCAGCGGGGCGAGCATGTACTGGGTGGCGCCGTCGCCCTCGACGGTCATGCCGGGGAGGTCGGCGGGCAGGCTGCCGGTGGTGACGCTGACGAGGTCGCCGGTGACGACGTCGACGCCGTCCTGCTGGGCGACGACCTGCAGTTCCACGTCCGTGCCGGGCGGCAGGCCGAGGAGCACGGCCTGGTGGGTCGTGCCGCCGGCGTCGACCGGGGTCTGCCAGGCGCCCTCGTCGGTGCGGTACCGCACGTAGCCGGTGGCGTCGATGTCGCTGGTCCAGTCGACGGTGATGACCGTGGCGATGTCGTCGCTGACGGTGGCGGTCGTGTCGAGGACGGAGACCGCCGTCCCCTTGTCGCCACAGCCGCCGATCAGCGCGAACAGCGCGAACCCGAGAACGTTCACTGGGTCTCCAGCACGGTCAGGAAGAGCGGCGCCGGGTTGTAGCAGGTGCTGCAGTTCAGCGCGAAGATCCAGGTGCCTCCGTCCTTGAAGCCGGTGAAGGTGCCGGCGCTGCCGGAGGCTTCGGCCAGATCGGCCTTGCTGCCGCCCTCCAGCGGGATGGTGTACAGCTCATCGGCGATCAGCTCGAGGTCGAGGAATTCGGCTTCGAGGTCGGTGGCGGTCTTGCCCTCGTAGAAGGCGAGCATGACCTCGTCGATGTCTTCGAGGGCGATCTCGCTGCCCAGGCCATCGGCGGTGATCGCCGACCAGTCGACCACCCACGGTCCGTCCGCGGGGACGGTCGACGGCGTCAGCGAGTGGATGTCGGCCGAGAAGTCGAGCAGGCCACAGCCGCTGCCGACGTCGACCCGGGTCACGTCGCTGGATGCTTCGGGGTTGAGGAAGACGAGGTTGCGGGCGCCGACACCGGGCTCCAGACCCTCGGCGAACATCAGCATGTAGGTGCCGCCCTCTTCGGTGTACTCGACCGTGATGTCGATGGCGGTGCCGAAGAAGGAGAACTCGGAGAGGTTGATGCAGGTCTGGCTGTGGTTGGTGTTCCACTCGACGTAGCCGGAGATGTCGGCCTGCTGCAGGGAGTTGGCCGACAGGGCGTCCTCGACCTCGGACTCGGAGAGGTGGGGGAAGCGGACGAGCCCGACGTTGTCGATGTCTTCAACCGGGTCGATGTCGTGGCACTGCAGGTCCTGGGTCATCTTCGACCAGCAGACCTCGATGTCGGTGCCGCTGGCCGTCGTGAACGAGGGCACGTTGATGTCGCCGACATAGGAGAAGTTGTTGGCGTCGGTCATGAAGATGTTGGCTTCGACGCTGGTGCCGGTGTCGCCGCCGGTGTCGCCGCCCTTGTCGCCGCAGGCGACGAGGAGGGAGGACAGGGCGAGGGCGGGGATGATGGTCATGGGATGCCTCGGGAATCAGTAGGAGTAGGTGCCGTCGACGCCGTCGTACTCGAAGGCGCCGGAGCCGGAGTCGTAGCTGGCGTAGGCGACGGGGTTCCAGGTCTTGCCCTCGAGCACCATCAGCGTCGGTGCGTGGCCGAAGTATTCGGGGTCGAAGCCGTAGCCGCGCGTGGAGCCGACGAGGGCGGCCAGGGTCGCCTTGTCGTAGCCGATGGCGTCGCAGGCGACGTTGGTCGCGACGTCGACGCCGGTGACCTGGAGGTCGAAGGCCCAGTCGCAGTTGCCGCAGTCCGCGCGGGTTCCCGTGGACTCCAGGCCCACGGTGATCTCGCACAGCACGTCGCCGTCGCCGTCGTCGCCCTTGAACAGCAGCGTCTCGGAGCCGGTGTAGGTGGTGTCGGTCACGGTCGCCGTGCCGGCGAAGGTCAGCAGCCCCTTGCCGCCGGCCGTGCCGCCGTCACCAGCGCCGCCGTCGGGGCTGCCGCCATCGGGGCTGCCGCCATCGGCGCCACCGTCAGCGCCACCGTCGGCGCCACCGTCACCTCCGCCGCCATCGGTGCCGCCGCCGTCGGTGCTCCCACCGTCCCACCCGGTGTTATCGATGCCGGTGTCACCGTCCTTGTCGCCACAGGCGACCAGGGTGAGCATGGCGAGGATCGTCAGCGTCATGGTCTCTCTCCTCCATCGGGACGTCCGGTCCTGGCGCCCATGGTGCCACCGCCCGGCGGTGATTGTCAGGACTTGTGCCCGTCGGGTGTACCGCGTTCAGCGCTGCGGTGCCGTCCACAGCTCGCGGTCGCCGCAGGTGATGCGCTCCAGCTCAGACGCCTGCGCCGGGGTGAGCAGCTCGACGCGGAGCGGGCCGTCCGCGGTGGTCGGCGTCGGGCCGAGGATCAGATCGCCGCCCTGCAGGTCGAAGCCGCCCTCACCCTCGCCCGCACAGGGGTCCGGCAGGCCGATGGCGGCGCCGCCTTCGGGCAGGGTGAGGATGGTGGTGTGGCGCGGGCCCCGCCGTGGGTTGCCACCGGACGCGCCCATCAGCACGCGGAAGGGCGCCTCGCGGGCGTCGGGGGCGGCGGTGCGGAGGGCGTCGGCGGCCACCTGCTGGATGCGCAGGAGGGTGTCGTCGTCGAGGCCGGGCTGCATCGGCAGGAGGTTGTTGACGGCGACGGTGCCGTCCTCCACCGCGTCGAGGACGTCGGCGTAGAGATCGGGATGCTGGCTGTGGCAGCGTCGCAGGCGCAGGGCGAGGTCCCCCTCGACCAGATCGGTGCCCAGCAGCGCCCGGGCGCCAGGCGCGCAGTCCGCACCGCGCAGGGGGAGCAGGAAGCGCTGGGCGAGGGTGCGCCGCAGCTCGCGCTGGGCCGTGGAGTGGACGAGGCTGCCGGCGACGGCTTGCGCCTCCTGCGGGCTGAGCAGGTCGGCGAGCTCGGCGAGGAGAGCGTCGTCGGTGAGCGCGGTCGCGTGGGAGACGAGCGCGGGGGTGACGGCGGCGAGGCAGCGGGCCCGGCCGGGGCTGGCCCGGGTGGCGCGCCAGAGCTCGGCGGGGTCGGCGGCGATGTCGGGGGGTGCGGTGGGGGTGTCGCAGGCGAGGCCCAGCGCGGCGCCGCCGCCGAGCGGGGCCGGCGAGGATGCACGGGTGTCGCCGATCACGACGTCGATCGTGGCAGGGGGCTGGTCGACGGAGAGCGCGACGGCCCCGGTCCACGAGGCGGAGGGGGAGACCTGTGCTTCGGTCAGGGTGGCGCCGTCCTCGCTGCGCAGGGAGATGGTGGCGGAGGTGTCCACCAGCGACGGCGACCACAGGCCGACGTCGTAGCGCCCCTGGAAGGCAGGCGTGCAGCCAGCCGCAGACCAGGCGGTTGCAGCGGCGTCGCGCAGTCCGGGCCAGGCGACGGCCTGGGGGCTGCCGTCGTCGGGATGCGCGGGGGCGGCGAGCGCGCGAGCGGCGATCTGCCCGATGTCCCAGCGGGGGTGGAGCTGCCAGGGGGCGAGGGCGTCGGGGGGGAGCAGATCGGCGAGCAGGCTGAGCGTGGCGGGCCCGACGTCGGGATCGGGGTCGCAGAGCAGCGGCACGGCTGCGGCCACGGCGCCGGGGTCGAGGGTGCTCAGGGCGAGCCCGACGGCGCCGATGCGATCGCGGGGGCTGTTGGAGGCGACCAGCTCGGCCAGCAGGGGCTGCACCGCGGTGGCGTGGGCCTGCAGCGTGGCGGTGTCGTCGGCGTGGCGGAGCGTCCAGGTCAGGGCGGCGACCGCGGCCCCGCGGACGGCGGGGTGCGGGTCGCGGGCCAGCGCAAGACGCGCGTCAAAGGCGTCCGCGGGGAGCTGCAGCGCGGCGTCGTAGCGCTGCCACCAGTCGGCGGCGGTGGCCTGGGAGGGCTCGGCGCTGTCCTGGCCGGGGGGCGTGGCCACGGCCACCAGCCAGGCGGGCCGACCGTCGGCTGGGCCCTCGTAGAGCTTCTCGGCCCGACCGCGATCCAGGCTCACGCGCCAAGCCTCCCAGCGCGGCTCCTCCTGGTTCCACCACAGCAGCCACTTGCCAGCGATGTCGGTCTGGACGCGGCCCCAGCGGGGTTGCCAGGCGTCGGGTGCCCCGCGCAGCGCGGGGGCGGGGCTCTGCAGGGTCTGCGGTGCAGCGGGGTCGACCGCCGCGACCGCCGGGAGCAGTGCCTGCCGGGACGGCGAGGTGTCGGCGCTGGACGGGCGCCAGGACGCCGGCGGTGAGGTCCACGCGACGGCGATCGGGGCGTCGAGATCGATCTTGCCGTCGAGGGCAGCGGCCGGCTGTGTCGCCGGTGAAGAGGGTGCTGCCGATGCGGTGGCGGTCGGCGCATCGTCGGGCGCCGCGGGCGTCTCCGCCGGCGCGGGAGCGGGCGCGGGAGAGCCGGTGCAGGCCAGGGCGAAGATCAACGCAGAGAGCCAGGTCATGGGAGTCCTGTCGGCGGGTGCAGGGAGCCGCGGGGGCCCTCCGCTGCGTCGGTGGGTCGGGCGCGGGGCCCTGGAACCTATGCCACGTGGCCGGCCGGGGCTTGATCTCGACGGTCCATCGCATAGGCGGGTGCCGCCATGCGCAACGTGCTCGCCATCTTCCGCCGCGAGCTGTCGAGCTACTTCGACAGCCCGCTGGCCTACATCGTGGTCCCGGCCTTCCTGGCCATCGTCGGCGGCTTCTCGCTGTGGTTCAGCGACATCTTTGCGGCGGGCGTGGCCACGATGCGGACGGTCTTCTTCTGGTCGGCGATCTCCTACCTGCTGCTCATCCCCGCGGTGACGATGCGGCTGTTCTC
This sequence comes from uncultured Enterobacterales bacterium, assembly GCA_964599085.1. Lineage (GTDB taxonomy): Bacteria > Myxococcota_A > UBA796 > UBA796 > UBA2385 > J125. The sequence goes on from CAZRFD010000069.1 coordinate 33,811, forward strand.
CGAGGAGAAGCGCACCGGCTCGCTGGAGCTGCTGGTCACCATGCCCGTGACCGAGGGCGAGATGGTGGCGGGCAAGTTCCTGGCGGCGCTGAGCCTGATGAGCCTGGCCCTCGTCCTGACGGCGACCTACCCGCTGACCCTGGCGACGCTGGGCGACCTCGACCCGGGCCCGGTGCTCGGTGGCTACCTCGGCCTGTTCCTGCTTGGCGCGGCCTTCTGCGCCATTGGCACCGCGGCCAGCGCCAGCAGCAGCAACCAGATCGTGGCCTTCCTCGGCGCGCTGCTGCTGTGCATCCTGCACTTCGCCACGGGCTTCGCCCTGTCGCGGGTGCCGGCGGGGATCCTGCCCGTCGTGCAGCACCTCAGCTTCGACTACCACTTCGACAGCCTGGCGCGCGGGGTCGTGGACACCCGCAGCCTGCTCTTCTACGGGTCGGTGGTCGCGCTCTTCCTGCACCTCGCAGTGTTCTCCCTGCAGCGGCGGCGGCTGGCCTGATGGCGCTCGACCCTCGCCGAAACCTGCTCGCCGACGCCTGGCTGCAGCTCGTCCTCGTCATCGCCATCGTCGTACTCGCCAACACCTGGGGCGCGCACCGCTTCGCCCGCCTCGACCTGACGGGTGACAAGCTCTACAGCCTGGACCTGGCGACGCGCTCGCTGATGCATGGCCTGGAGCGACCGCTGGCGGCGCGGGTCTACTTCACCGGCGGGCTGCAGGCGCCCTACAACAACTTCGAGCAGATCGTCGTCGACAAGCTCGAGGACATGCGGGCCTACAGCGGCGGCCGGATGAACATCGAGGTCGTCGACCCCACCGGTGATGCCGAACAGGAAGCCGAAGCGCGCCGCTTCGGCATCACGCCCATCCAGTACCGCTACGACAGCGCCACGGTCAAGGAGCTGAAGCGGGTCTACATGGGGGTGGCGCTGGTCTATGGCGACAAGCAGGAGGTGCTGCCGGCGATCACGCAGACGGCGACGCTGGAGTACGACCTCGCACGGGCGGTCAAGTCGCTCACCACGGACGAAGACCGCAAGACCATCGGCTGGGCGGCGGGCTTCGGTGAACCCGACCTGCTGGCGGAGAGCGGCCCGCTCGCCCGGCTCCGGGAGCGGCTCACCGAGCGCTACAACCTGCGCATCGTGCCGCTGGGTGGGGCTGGCAGCGTGCCCGACGACGTCGACGCCATGCTGGTCGTCGGGCCCCAGCGGCCGCTGACCGACCGAGCGCTCTACCAGCTCGACCAGGTGCTGATGCGCGGCAGCGGCGTGGCCTTCTTCGTGGGCAACATGAAGCCCGACATGCGCTCGCTGCGCCCGCAGCGGGTCTTCCACGGGCTGGAGGGGCTGCTCGGCAGCTACGGGGTGAAGGTCAACCGCGACGTGGTCATCGATCGCACCCGCAACGGCATGCTCAACATGCCGGTGCGCCAGGGACGGCAGGTCGCGATGGTGCCCGTCAACTCGCCCCTCATCCCGAAGGCGACCGTGCTCGACCGCGACAACCTCGTGGTCAAGGACCTCGACAGCATGCTCTTCCCCTTCGCG
>CAZRFD010000070.1:0-34846 GCA_964599085.1 uncultured Enterobacterales bacterium
CGATGCTTCCGCGCAATAAAATCCATACAAATGGGGGGAAGATCCGTCAGAGAACGCGAGGAGATTCCATGCGCACCTCCATCCCGACGCTGACCCTGCTGCTGGCGCTGCCGCTGACCGGCTGCTTCGACAAGTACAAGCCAGGCGGCGACGGAGACGGAGACGGCGGGGGCGGGGACGGCTCAGGAGGCTGGGACCTCGGCATGGACAGCGGGTCCGCCACCGGTGACGGGGGCGGCAGTGACGGCGGCAGAGACGGCGGCAGCACCGCAGACGGCGGTAGCAGCGGAGACGGCGGCAGTAGCAGCGACGGCGGCAGCACCGGAGACGGCGGCAGCACCGGAGACGGCGGCGGAACCGGAGATGGCGGTGGAGCCGGCGATGGCGGCGGATCCGGCGACGGCGGTATGGGCGGCGACGGCGGCATGGGCGGCGACGGCGGGTCGTCCACCGGCGTGAACCCCAGCCTCGAGGTGTGGCTGGCGTGGAGCGCCGAGGGCGATGATCTCGACCTGCACCTGCTCGCGCCCGACGGCCGCCTCGAGACTGACTCCGACTGCTACTACGCCAACTGCACCGGCGGCGATCTGGACTGGGGAGACCCCGGCGTGACCGAGGACGACCCGCTGCTCGAGCTCGACGACATCGCCGGGACCGGCCCCGAGCTCATCAGCCTGCCCCAGCCCGAAGACGGGACCTTCACCGTGGTCGTCCACGACTACCCGGGGTCGACCTACTCCGACGCAAACACCGCTGAGATCGTCGTCGATCTCGACGGGGTCACGTCCTTCGACACCAGCGTCGACATCAAGGGCGAGGACACCTACACGACCATGGTCGAGATCACCTTCGCCGGTGGCGACGTCAGCTTCCGCTGAGCGTGCAAGGCGGCTCAGACCGCCATGCCGTAGAGCCCGTAGAGCAGCATCTTGGGCGAGATCGTCCGGAGCTCCACCATCTGCCGGCGGATCTGCGCGGGCCGCATGTAGAAGCGGCGCAGGGCCCAGCTCTGCAGCTTGATCAGCTCTGCGGGGTCGTAGCCCGGGGGGTGGTAGACCAGGGCGTCCGGGTCGGGGTTGAAGGTCGTGTAGTTCTCCCAGTCGTCCCGGAAGAGGTCCTTCTGCCAGCGGTCCTCGAAGAGCTTGCTACCCGGGAACGGGACCGTGATGGCGAACTTCGCGAAGTCCAGGTCGAGGTCGACGGCGAACTCGACGGTCTGTCGCGTCAGCTCGGGCGTCTCGCCGGGGAGGCCGATCATGAACAGGCCCACGGTCTGGATGCCGGCGGCGCGGGCGTTGGCCACGCCCTCGCGCACCTTCGACGTCTTCAAGGTCTTGTTGACGTTGCCCAGCAGCAGGTCGGAGCCGCTCTCGATCCCCATGAGCACCCGCCGGCAACCGCCGGCGTACATCAGGGCACAGGTCTCGGGGTCCAGGCGGTCGGCCCTGGTCTCGCTGAGCCACTGGCACTTGCGGTCCAGCCCCCGCCGCTGCAGCTCGTCGCAGAAGGGGGCGAGATCGGCCTTGACCAGTGGGAAGATCGGGTCGACGAAGCCGATCTGCTTCACGCCGTAGCGCTCGACCAGGTACTCGTACTCGTCGGCGACCTTCATGGGGTCGCGACGCCGGAAGACCTTGCCGCCCGTGTTGATCAGGCTGCAGTAGTCGCAGCGATACGGACAGCCCCGACTGGCCGCCATCGTCAGTACCGGCTTGGCGAAGTCGGCGAAGGGCAGCAGCCCGTAGCGGTGGTACGGAAACAGGTGCCAGGCCGGGTAGGGCAGCGCGTCGAGATCGCGGTTGAGCGGTCGCTCCGGGTTGCGCACGACCTGCCCGTCGGTGCTGCGCCAGGTCAGGCCCTTGATCGCGGAGAGGTCGACCTCTCGACCCGCGAGCGCGTCGACCAGCTCGACGATGGTCTCTTCGCCGTCGCCGTGGACGACATAGTCGGCGTCGCCGTCCCGCACGATGTCGTGGGCGAACACGTCGGCGTGGATCGCTCCCCAGACGATGCGGGCGTCCGGAAGCCGCGCCCGCAGCCGCGCGGTCAGCTCGGAGCACACCGGCGCCGACGGCGTCAGCACCGTCATCCCCACCAGATCGGGGCGGAAGCGTGCCGCCTTGTCGACGACCTCGTCGCCGGACAGCTTCTCGGCGAACATGTCGATGACACGCACGAAGACGCCGTGTGCTTCCAGCGCCCCCGCGATGTAGGCCAGGCCGATGCAGGGCATCGGCTCGAGCAGCCCGGCAAAGCGGCCGAGCTTGCGCATGTTCATCGCCGGGTTGATCAGCAGGACACGCACGCTCACTCCGCTGGTGTGCGGGTCGCCGGGGGACCCGACACCGCCTCGCTGCGCAGCCTACCTGCCGGGCGGGCGCTCCGGAAGCGATCCGCGGCGGGCTGACCACCCCACCGGACCGTCCCGCGACTAGAAGTAGTAGCGAAAGTGCCCGGAGAGGTTGTAGAAGTCGACGGCGACATCCGGCACCAGCAGGACGCGCGGGCGGTACTCGACCACCAGGTCGACGGGCACGGCGGTGATGTTCACCTCGAAGCCGACGGCGCCCGACAGCGCCAGGGCGAAGTAGCTGTCCGACAGCCAGGTCCCGATCCCGGGGCCGATCGACCAGGCGAGATCCACGCCCTCGGTCGAGTAGAAGGCCGGCATCTCGAACAGCAGATCGGCGCTCAGGGCCAGGCTGGAGTCCCAGTTGCCGCCGGGCCCCGGATCGTAGGAACTGGCGCCGTAGCCCGCGCCGACGACGCCCTGCAGGGCGAGGTCGTCGCTGAAGAAGTACTTGGCCGACAGCCCCGCCGTGCTGGTCCCCGCGCCGACCCCGAGGCCGAAGCGTCCAGGCTCGCGGAACTCGCCCGGCCCGGTGATGGCGAGCGCGGACGAGGGGAGCACGAGCAGACTGAGCGGAAGGAAGAAGCGCATCGGGATCTCCTGGCGACGGCTAACCCTTGATTCGTCAAGGGCACAGCAGCACCAGTGATGGGAGGGAGGAGGGAGGAAGCCCGCGCGGTCAGAAATACCAGCGGGCGTGACCCGACAGCGAGAACCACTGGAACGCCGGGTCCGGCAGGATGTAGACGCGCGGCCGCACCTCGATCACGACGTCGATGGGCAAGGAGGTCATGCAGGCTTCCAGCCCCACCACGCCCGCGATGGCGACGGCCGGATCCGGCCCGACCCACGCGCCGACACCAGGGCCCAGCCCCCATCCCAGCTCCACCTCGTCGAAGGCCGCGAACGAGGGCTGCTCGAACAGCAGGTCGGCACCGAGCGCGAAGCTCGACTCCCAGCCGTTGGACGCGGACTGCGACCCCGGCGGATCGGTGCTGCGGTGGTATCCGGCCCCCACGACCGCCTGGACGGCCAGCAGCTCGTTCATCCAGTACTTCGTCGAGATCCCCGCCGTGCTCGTGCCTGCGCCGAGCCCCAGCCCGAAGGAGCCCTGCCGACGCACGGACGCCAGCGGGGGCTCCGGGTCGTCGAAGAGGGGATCGTCGGGGCCGTCATCGCCCGCCCACGCACCCGCCGGTCCAGCCAGCAGCGCCAACGACAAGACGCCGATCACTCGTCACCTCTGCGCGCCGCACGCAACCGCGCCAGGGCGCGGCGGTCCCGCTTGGTCGGGCGCCCAGCACCACGCTCTCGCCGAGCGACCACGGCGTCCAGGACACGGTCGTCCGCACTCCGCACCGGCCTGGGTGGCGAGTGGTCGACGAACAAGGTCGCCGCGACCGTGGCGGAACCCCGCCGCTCTGCAAGAGAGACGACCTCCAGGATGCGGAGCCCGCCGGGGGTGTGCACCTCCACGCGCGCCCCCGGCCGCACCTTGAGCGAGGGCTTCGCCGTCTTGCCGTCGACCCTGCAGTGACCGCCGTCGCAGGCTGCCGTGGCCTGGGAGCGCGTCTTGAAGCAGCGAGCGGCCCACAGCCACTTGTCGATGCGCACCGCCGCCGCCGCGCCCTGCGCCGGTTCGGAGGCTGGATCCTTGACGTCTCGCCGGGCCATGATGGCGGCCTAACCAGCCGCGCCCCCGACCCGGCGGCGCAGCGACCGGTCGGGAGCCCCTCGTGCAGATCCACTTCTTCTACGACATCGTCTGCCCCTACGCCTGGCTCGCCAGCCGAGAGGTCGAGGAGCTCGCTGCCCGTGTCGGCGCCGAGCTGGTCTGGGAGCCCGTCCTTCTCGGCGGCATCCTCCGGTCGGTGGGCTCACCCGACGATCCCGCCAGCCAGCACGCGGCTGCGCGGCTGGCAACGGACGACGACAACCTCGTTCGCCAGGCAGCCCTCCGCGACGTTCCGCTGTCGCGCCACCCCCAGCACCCCGTTCGCAGCCTCGACGCCATGCGGCTGATCGTGGCGGCGCCGGAAGCCATGCGACCGGCGCTGAGTCGCGCCCTCTTCGAGGCCTACCACATCGAGAACCGCACGATCTCGGACCGGGCCGAGCTCGACACCATCGCCGCCCGCTTCGGCCTCGACGCCACAGCCATCGACGATCCAGCCATCAAGCAGGAGCTGCGACGTCGCACCGACCACGCCGTCTCCCTCGGGCTGTTCGGCGTGCCCGCTGTCTGGGCCCGCACCGACCGCCACCCCGACGGGCGCTTCTGGTGGGGGGTCGACCGCCTCCACCTCGCCGAGTCCGCGCTGCTCGGTGCGACGAGCCGCGACTCCGCGCCCGCCCCGCTCGATCGCGACGGCGCGCTGCCGCCGCGCCACTCGGCCAGCCCCCCCCAGGCGCCCGCCCGCATCGAGCTCTTCCACGACTTCTCCAGCCCCTTCAGCTACCTGGCCAGCACCCAGGCCGACCGCATCGCCGCGGAACACGACGCCGAGTTGGTCTGGCGCCCGATGCTGCTCGGTGCGCTCTTTCGGTCCATCGGCACCCCCATGGTGCCGCTCCAGGCCATGCCCCAGGCCAAGGCCCGCTACATGCTGACGGACCTGCACGACTGGGCGATGTGGTGGGACGTCCCGTTCTTCTTTCCCTCCTGCTTCCCCGTGCGAACCGTCACCGCGCTGCGGGTCGCCCTGGCGGAGCCGCGCCTCACCTCGGCGATCTACCGCGCCCTGTGGGTCGACGGCCGCGACATCGGCGACGAAGAGGTCCTCCGCAACGTGATCCGAGGGGCAGGCTTCGACGATGAACCCCTCCTGACCGCGACCCGCGACTCGGCCATCAAGGAAGCGCTGCGCGCCAACACCGAAGACGCCGCGCGGCTCGGGGCCTGCGGCGCCCCCACCTGGCGGATCATCGGCCCGACGACGAGCGGCGAGACCCTTCCGGACCTGCTGGTGTGGGGGCAGGATCGCGCCGACGTGATCCACGCCGCCCTCGACGGCTGGCGGCCGCCGCGGGCGTGATGCCCCACCGACCTGCTGCCGCAACGCTCAAGACCCGGGCCTGATTCGGCCGCAAACACAAGAACGCCGGGCACTTGCCCGGCGTTCGTCTGTGGGCCTGCCACCGTCGGTCAGGGCGTGGCCTGGAAGACGACGTACACCTTGCCGGAGTCCGCGGAGGATCCGAAGTCGGCTTCCGGACCGCCGATGATCAGCGCGTCGCGCCCCAGGCTGCGGAGGTCACCACCGTAGCTGACGAAGGACCCGGTGTGGTCATAGGCGGTGGCGCCGCTGAAGCTGTAGTCCGCGTCGGTCCAGGCGAGCGTGCCCGAGACCGGCCCGAGGTACAGGTAGGTGGCGCCCTCGGCCGAGGGTCCGTCGTTGTTGGCGCCCGTCAGCAGGTCGAAGGTCCCGTCACCGTCGTGGTCGCCATCGCCGGCCACCGACGAGCCGACCTGGCCGCTGGTCTCCTTGCCGCGCACGAAGGCCGATGCCACGCTGCTGATCGCCGATGCGTCCAGCGAGCTGAGCGTCGCGGCGCCGTAGACGAGGTAGACCGAGCCGGCGTTGCTGGCCGTCGTGTCGTCGAAGGGTGCCGTCGTGTAGAAGTCGTCGTACCCGTCGGCATTCTGGTCACCCGCCATGCTGACGGCCGAGCCGAGCTTGTCGCCGGTGCTGTCGCCGTTGATCTTGGCGTCCGCAGCCGTCAGGCCGATGGTGCCCGACAGCGGCCCGGAGACCAGGTAGGTCGCGCCCGCATCCGTCGACGCGCCGTCCTGCCGGGGGACGCCGACGACCACGTCGCCGCTACCGTCACCGTTGAGGTCGCCGTTGGTGCCGACCGCGAGGCCGATCTGGTCGGCCGCCGTCTCACCGGTGATGCGCGCCGCCCAGGTGCCGTCGCTGATCGCCACCGAGCCCGCCGAGATCGGACCGGCGTAGACGTAGATGCCACCCGCCGTCGTGGCCGACACACTGTCTCCCGTGACGGACAGCAGCAGGTCCACCGTCGCGTCACCGGTCAGCTCGGAGTAGCTGGTGCGCGCGCCCAGGTAGTCGTAGGCGTCGCGGCCATACACCGTGAAGTCCGCCGAGGACATGGCGACCGTCGGGTCGACGAAGCCGGACAGGGTGGTGCCGAAGAACACGTAGGCTGCACCCGCCGAGGTGCCGCTGGTGTCTTCGTTCGGGGCACCGATGGTGACGTCCGCCGTGCCGTCGCCGTTCAGGTCGGCGCCACCGATGGTGGTCCGCCCCGCCCGGTCGCCGGCGAGGTTGCCCACCAGCTTGAGGTCGGCGTTGGCCAGGCTGACCTCGCCCGTGTAGGTCACCGGCCCGTAGAACAGGTAGGCAGCACCGGCGTCCGTGCCACCGGCGTCGTTGTAGCGGGCGCCGAAGAGGACGTCGTCCACGCCGTCGCCGTCGACATCGCCGACGCGCGCGGCGCTGATGCCGGCCTGGTCGCCTGCCGACTCGCCCACGAAGCTGGCGTCGCCGGTGCCCACCGGCGAGTAGCAGCCGACTTCAGAGCCGTTGCAGTCCTGGTCGATGCCGTCGCCGCAGGTGTCCAGCGCGCCCGGGTAGGTCAGGGCGCTGTTGTCGTCGCAGTCGGTGTTGTCGCTGATGTAGGTGACCGTCGGCGAGCAGAGCGTCGTGGTGTTGCCCGGGTCGCCGTAGGAGTCGCCGTCCTTGTCGCGATACAGGGTCGGGCCCTGGTCGTCGATCGTGCCATCGCAGTTGTTGTCGACGCCGTCGCAGACGTCGGTGGCGCCGGGGTACACTGCGGCGTTGGCGTCGTTGCAGTCGGTGTTGTCCGCGACGTAGCCGGTCGGGGCGTAGCACTCGTGCGTGAAGGTCGCGAGGTCACCGTAGGTGTCGGAGTCCGCGTCGATGTACCAGTCCTGCGCGTCGGTGGCATCCGGTTCGTCGATGAGGCCGTCGCCGTCGTTGTCGATGCCGTCGCAGATCTCGGCTGTGGGGCAGCCGGCCGGGTAGTCTTCGTCGATGGAGCCGTCGTAGTCGTTGTCGTAGCCGTCGCAGGCTTCGACGCAGCCGCAGTCTTCGTCGACGACGCCGTCACCGTCGTTGTCGATGAGGTCGCAGAACTCGCCGTCGGTGGCGCAGTCCGCCCGGAACCAGATGGGGTCCGGGTCGCCCAGCTTGTTGGCCGTGCGCAGGGCCGTCGCGACCCAGATCCGCAGGTAGCTGGCGCCGGAGTCGTAGTAGGTGTCGCCCAGCGCGATCAGCTCGTCCAGGGTCTCCAGCGTGCCGTCGGAGTTGTAGTCCGCCACCAGGTCGGCGCCCTTGCCGAAGGCGATCCGGTTGATCTTGGCGATCAGGAGCTGCCGGCGCAGCCGCAGCAGCGGGTCACCGCCCGCGAGGTCTGCGGAGATTGCGGCGATGACGGCGGAGCTGGTTGTGTAGGTGTCCGCCGAGCCGAGCGTGATCGGAAGGAAGGTCAACCCCAGGGTGCCGTCGAGAACGCAAGACCCACCCGTCCAGAAGTCCTTGGAGCGCGATTGGTAGGTCGTGCAGGCCGTGCAGCCTTCATCGACGAAGCCGTCGAAGTCGTTGTCGTAGGAGTCGCCGCAGGTCTCGATGCAGCCGCAGTCTTCGTCGATGAGTCCGTCGCCGTCGTTGTCGATCCCGTCGCAGTACTCGGCGGCGACGCTGCAGGCGTCGTCGTACCACTGGGGCATGCCCGTGCCGGCGTGGTTCATCTCCCAGAGCTGGTTGTACCAGACGTTCTGGATCCAGTCGATGCCGCTGTCGTACTGGGCATCGGCGAGGGTGACCAGCTCGGCGAAGGTCTCTGGCGTGCCGTCGCCGTCCCAGTCTGTCACCTGGATGTCGTCGAGGGCGAAGAAGGTCATGTTCAGCTTCGCCGTCAGGAGCTGCTTGCGCAGCTTGAGGTGCGCGTCGCCCGCCGGGTCGATCGACAGCGCCGTTACGACCGCCGCCGACGTCGTGTAGGTCTCGGATGCGCCCAGGTTGATGGGGAAGGGCGTGAAGCCCGTCGCCGTGCCGTCCAGCACGCATGTTTCCGCCGCCCAGTAGTCCGGCAGGCGGGTCGTGAAGTTGTCGCAGGTGCCGGTGCAGCCCTCGTCGATGATGCCGTCACCGTTGTTGTCGATGCCGTCGCAGATCTCGACGTCGATGCGGCCCTGGAAGTCCCAGGGGTCGGCGCTGGGGTCGTCCATCCCCGGCCAGATGTGGTCGGAGTAGCGCAGCTCGCCGTCGGGCGCGCAGGCGGTCAGGAGCACGCCACCAGCAAGAGCGAGCAGCGACGGTGTTGACGAATGCATGGACACGATCCTCTCGAGTAGGTGTCCGCAGAGGGACTCGCTTGAACGCTACCCCGGCCGACGAGGGTCTATCAAGTCAACGGGGATGAACCCCGACGTGTGGACAGGGAGCGGTGACGGCCAGGACGGCGGCGCCAGCCGGGGTCGAGTGCCAGGGCAGGCCATCCTCAAGGCGACCCGCCCAGGGCTTTGGAGTCGAAGCAGAGATCGAAAGCACGGTCGGTGACCGCGCCCCCGTCGTCCGGCCCCAGCGAGAAGGTGGCGCAGGAGCGTGCCCCCTCCGCGTAGGGCGCGTGATCCCCGGTCAGGGTCAGGTCCCACCGGGTGATGCCCGCCAGAGAACCATCGGGCCACAGCAGGTGGGTGTTCCTGGCGAGCACGCCGACAGGATCGGTTGGCCCCGCGGCAGACGGTTCGGGGTAGGGTCGCGCGGCGTCGAAGCAGGCGTCCGCCGCGGACAGCTCGGTCACCGCAGCCGCCGGCACCCACACGCGCAGGCTCAACGAGGTGATGCGGTACGGGGTGATCCCGCAGGCGCTCACCGACGCGCCGACCTGGGATTGGATCTCCACCTCTCCCCCGCTGCGCGACACCAGCCGGAAGACGCGGGGTCCGACGTTGGCGGCATCATCGACGCCCGGCTGGCGAAAGCGCGCACAGGGCCCCTGCCGCCCTGCATGGGCGCACATCAGGACCGTGTCGTCGACGAGGACCCAGGTGTCGGTCGCAGCCGGCCGAGGTGCGGCCATGGCGACAGCGCTTGCGATGAGGAACAGCATGGTGCCCGACGCTCCCGGGTTGAGACTACCCTACGCCGAGGTGGACGCCACACCGCTGGTGGATCACAAGCCGAGACATCACCGCGTATTCAGCCTGCGTACAAGCGCAGCTTTCGCCGCACCAGCGCGTCGTACACCCGCCACGGCAGCAGGCGTCCCGCCAGCAGCATCCACCGCGTCGAGCGTCCTGTAGGGACCCGCAGCGGCGGCGAGTCCGCCTCCAGGATCCGAACGAGGGGCTCGACCACCACGTCCACCGGCTCCCGCGAAGCCGTCAGCTCGGCGTGCAGTTGTTGGAGCCGAGCGGTGACCCCGGCGTAGACACCGCCGCCGACCCGCGCGCCCCGCCCCCGGCTGTCCAGGAAGCCGGACTCCGTCGCCCCCGGTTCGACGAGCGTCACCGACACCCCGAAGGGTGCCAGCTCGTAGCGAAGCGCCTCGCCCCAGCCCTCCAGCGCGAACTTCGTGGCGTTGTAGCTGCCGCTGCCCGGCGCCCCTCGCCGCCCCGCGATGCTGGAGACGAGCACCACCTTGCCTCGGGCCGCGCGCAGCGCCGGCAGCGCCGCCCGCACGATGTGCATGGCGCCGAAGAGGTTGACATCGAAGAGCGCGCGGATCTCGGTGTCATCGACGTCTTCGAAGCAGCCGAACAGCCCCCGCCCCGCGTTGGCGACCACGGCGTCCAGCCGACCGTGCCGCGCGAGCACCGCGTCGACCACCGCGGCAGCGCCCGCGGCGTCCGTGACGTCGAGGTGCTCCACCTCGACCCCCGCGCCCTCCAGGACATCGCGCCCTGCGTCGCTGCGCAGCGTCCCGACGACCGTCCAGCCGCGCGCCGCCAGCGCGAGCGCCGCGTGCCGCCCGATGCCACGACTGCACCCGGTGATGATGACCACGCCCATGTCCGAGCGCTATCCCAGCCGCCAGGCCGCCACCGCTCCCGAGCGCATACCCACGAAGACACGGTCCGCAGGACCCAGCGCCAGCGCGGTCGGCTGGTCGGCCACGAGGTCGAGGTCCACGACACCGAGCAGCACACGCCGGGGAAGCGACCACAGGCGCAGGCTGCCGTCGTCGGAGATGCTCACCAGGCGGTCGCCGGCGATGGCCACCTGCCCGACCGGGTGGCTGTGGCCGGCGAGATCGCCCACCACCGCGCCCGAGCAGGCCTCGAAGATGCGCACCCCGACCTCACCGCTGTTGAGCGGTGCCCCGGTCGCGCAGCCGCATCCTCCGGCGGTGACCACCCAGCGGCCCGATCCGTCCACCGCGATGCCGTTGATGCAGCCGCCGATGTCGTCGAACACCGCATGTCGCGCCCCGTCCGCGGTCCCGAAGACCGAGACCGCGCCGGTCCAGCCTCCAGCGTAGACGCGCATGCCGTCGGGCGAGAAGGCCACGGCCTGGGCCGGGTCATCCAGCGCCTCCGACCAGCGGGTCTGGCCGGTCGCCGCGTCGAACAGCGTCAGGCGCGCGCTGGCCCCCACCGCCGCGAGCAACCGGCCACATGGCGAGAAGGCCAGGGCGTGCAGCTCCTGGGTCTCCACCTCGGCGAGGTCGACGAGGACCCGCCCGCTGTCGAGGTCCCACACCGTGATCCCGGCCCCACCCGTTGCCGCCTGGCGGCCGTCGGGCGAGATCGCCGCGGCGATGCAGTGCCGCCACCACGACCGCGCATCCTGTGGTCCGAGCCGGTGGTCCGTCCGGCCGCCCTCGAGGTGGTGGACCCAGGGCTCCCAGCGGCCCCACACGGCCACCCGCCCGTCCGGCGACACAGCGATGTCCTCGATGGCCTGGGGGAGGTGCTCCGACGTGGGCGGCGCCTGGGCCGGCCACACCCGGTCGAGGAGGAGGGGGCCGCCCGACAGGCGCACGCGCAGCGCGTCGAGGTCGACCCCCACCCACCCCGTCTCCGGCTCTGCGGTCGTCGCCGCGCGGGGGTTCTCGAGGAGGCCACCGGGGAGCACCTCGAGCCCCCGCAACAGCGGCTGCACCGCGTGGTGGACCAGCGCATCCAGCGCGTCGACCCGCACCAGCTCGCGCGCCACCGACGCCGGCAGGGCGAGCTTGAGGCGCTGGCCGAGGCGGTCCAGCTCTGCCGGCTGCACCCGCCCCGCGGCCACGGGGTAGCGCAGGCGCGCCACCAGCGACGTGGGGATCGCTGCCGCGACGAGGCCGCCGGCGTTGGGCACCAGCCGCACCCGCTCCTCGAGCCGCCCGGGGAGGTCGGCGAGCTGCTGCGCCACGCGCCCCATCTCGCTGCGGTCGGACGCGCTGCGGTAGTCGTCGGCGAGCCGGCCCCAGGTCCGGAGCAGCGCGTCGATGTCCCGGCTGATCTCGGTGACCAGCTCTCCGCCGAGGTCGTCGAGGGCCTGCCGCAGCACCGACTCCGCCTCTTCCTGGGCCGCTTCCGCGCCCAGGCGATCCGTCAGCGCTGCGCGCAGGGCACGGAGCCCGGCGTGCTCTTCGACCTGACTGGCCAGGTCGATCCCGGTCAGGTGCCGCCCCAGAAAGGCGTAGGGCCGGCGACGGACGCTCACCGCCCCGCCCCTGCCGGCGCGTAGGCGACCTGCTCGGCCGAGGCGTCCGCCGGCGCCTCCTGGGCTTCGAGCGCCCAGGCCTCCAGCTCCTTGATCCGGTCCCGCAGCTCGGCCGCCTTCTCGAACTCCAGCCGCTTCGCCGCGTCACGCATCTGCTTGCGCAGCGCCTTGATCCGCCCGGGCAGCGACTCCAACGTGATGCGATCCCCGTCGCCGCGGGGGGCAGCCTTCGGTGCGAGCACACGCTCACCGTCGAGCAGCGCCGCCAGAGGACTGTCCACCGCCTTGCGGATCGTCTCTGGCGTGATGCCGTGCTCTTCATTGTACGCGGCCTGCTTCGTCCGCCGACGCTCCGTCTCGTCCATGGCGAAGCGCATCGAGGGGGTGATGCTGTCCGCATACAACACGACCCGCCCGTCGACGTTTCGGGCAGCCCGCCCGATCGTCTGTGCCAGAGACGTCGGGTTGCGGAGGAAGCCCTCCTTGTCGGCGTCCAGGATGCCGACGAAGCTCACCTCCGGGATGTCGAGCCCCTCCCGCAGCAGGTTGATGCCGATGAGAACATCGAACTCCCCGTTGCGCAGATCGCGGATGATCTCCACCCGCTCCAAGGTGTCGACGTCACTGTGCAGGTAGCGACAGCGCACACCCAGCTCCTGGTAGTAGTCCGTCAGCTCCTGGGCCATGCGCTTTGTCAGGACCGTGACCAGTGCACGGTTGCCTGCCTCAGCCACCTTCCGCAGCTCATCGAGGAGATCGTCCACCTGGTCGCCCGCCGGCCGCACCTCGACCACCGGATCGAGCAGCCCCGTCGGCCGGATGATCTGTTCGACCACCACCCCGCCGGTCTTCTCCAGCTCGTAGCGTCCCGGCGTGGCCGAGACATAGACGGCCTGGTTGAGGTGCCCCTCGAACTCCTCGAAGCGAAGTGGACGATTGTCCAGCGCGCTCGGCAGCCGGAAGCCGTGGCGGACCAGGGTCTCCTTGCGTGAACGATCTCCGTGGTACATCCCACCGACCTGGGGCACCGTGACGTGGCTCTCATCCACGATGAGCAGCCAGTCGTCCGGGAAGTACTCCAGCAGGGTCGGCGGCGGCTCTCCGGCCGACCGACCCGACAGGTGGCGGCTGTAGTTCTCGATGCCGTTGCAGCGCCCGGTCTCCTGGATCATCTCCAGATCGAACAGCGTCCGCTCTTCCAGCCGCTGGGCCTCGAGCAGCCAGTCCCGGTCGCGCAGCACCGCCAGCCGCTCCTGCAGCTCGACCTGGACGCTGTCAACAGCATGCTGGAGCTGCTCGGCTGGCGTCACGTAGTGGCTGGCCGGGTAGACCGCGACCTTCTCCAGCTCCTGCAGCCGGGTGCCGCGCAGCGGGTCGATGATCGAGATGCGCTCCACCTCGTCGCCGAACAGCTCGATGCGCACCGCGCGGTCTTCTTCGTGCGCCGGGAAGACCTCGATCACGTCGCCACGCGCCCGGAAGGTTCCGCGGTGGAAGTCGTGGTCGTTGCGGTCGTAGAGGATGTCCACCAGGCGGGTGAGGATCTGCCGCCGGGGCACCTCGTCTCCGACGTGCAGGTGCAGCAGCATGTCGTCGTAGGCTTCGCGGCTGCCCAGGCCGTAGATGCAGGACACCGAGCTGACGATGATGACGTCGTTGCGTTCGAGGAGGGCGCGCGTCGCCCGGTGCCGCAGCCGGTCGATCTGCTCGTTGATGAGCGAGTCCTTCTGGATGTAGGTGTCGCTGGCGGCGACATAGGCTTCCGGCTGGTAGTAGTCGTAGAAGCTGACGAAGTACTCGACGGCGTTGTCGGGGAAGAGCCGCTTGAACTCGCCGTAGAGCTGTGCCGCGAGCGTCTTGTTGTGGCAGAGCACCAGGGTGGGCATCCCCGCATGCGCGATCAGGTTGGCGACGGTGAAGGTCTTGCCGGTGCCCGTCGCCCCAAGCAGCACCTGCTCGCGCACGCCCGCGTCCAGCCCCGCGCACAGCTCGGCGATGGCCTGCGGCTGGTCGCCGGCGGGCTTGAAGGGCAGGTGGAGGTCGAAGCTGGCCACGGGTGCTCCTGCGCGACCGCCGGTGCAGCGGCCACCCGTCCAGGTAACCGCGGCGACGGCTCGGAGGATCCTCGACGGCATCCCAGTAACTGACCAACAGTCAGTTCTGTCCCCGTCACGACCGGCTCAGCGCTGCACCTGCGGCCCGATCTTGCGGGCGAGCACGACGAGAGCGTGGTCCACCTTCTTGCGGCCGTCGGCGTCGACACTGCGCCGCATGCGGGTCAGCCACTGGATCGGGTTGCTGTCGGGGACGATCTCCAGCACCCGCAGGCCGCCCTCCAGCAGATCCTGCAGCAGCGGGTAGCCGTGCTCCATCAGGAAGCCGTTGTCGTGCCGCGACAGCCCGCAGACCGCGTCGGTCAGCTTGTCGAGCTGGGCCTTGGCGGCCTCCCACTGCCAGGTGTCGGCGAGCACGTGCATATAGTCGAAGCGCATGAAGTGCTCGGTGAGCTGTCGCTCTCCGGCTTCAGGTGGGGGCTCGGGGGCCGAGAGCGCCGCCTCGAAGTCCTGCGCGCCGCCTGTGGGGTCTCCGGCGAGAGTCCGCGACAGCGCAAGCACGAACCAGCTCTGGCGGTCTCCCTGGGCCTTGGCCACCTGCAGGAAGTTGGGCACCGCCGAGGCGTAGTCGCCGAGGTGGAAGTAGCAGAGGCCCACGTGGCGCCGAGCCTCCAGCGACAGCGGGCCGTCGGCGGTGTCGGCGATGTTGGAGGCGATGGCCAGGGCCTTGTCGAGGTGGCCGCCGCGGATGGCGGCGAACACGGGCTCGAGCTCGGGGAAGGGAGGCATCATGGGGGCTCCGGGGTCGCTCGGGCCTATCCCAGCCGGTCCACTCGACGACCACCGCGCGGAGGGGCGGGCCGGTGGCTGGCTCGCTGGCGCCGCACTCACCCGGCACGTTCCACGCAAGGGCGGCGTTCCACGCGGGCGGCGTTCCACGGCCGGGGGGCGCGCGTTCCACGTAGAACACCCGCGCGAAGTGACGGTTCTACCGTCATTATTGCGGTTCTTTCGCCGACAACACGGCCGTGAAACACAGTGCCCCGATCACCACGACGCCGAAGAACTTGCTCTCCTGCAGCCACCACGACGCCGCCGGCAGCAGGTCCTGCGTCGCGCGCAGCCACCGCAGCGGCCAGCAGACGAAGAAGCCCGCTGGGAGGGCGAGGGCCAGCAGCGTCGGCGGCAGGCGGCGTTCCACGAAGGCCTGGGCCAGCGCCACCAGCGGCAAGAGCATGACGACCAGGTGGTGCTCATAGGTGTAGACCGGGGTGATCAGCATCAGCACGGACAGCGCACCGAACAGGTTGGCCGAGGCCAGGGGGTCACGAGCCAGCACGGCCCGCCGGGCGCCCGCCGCCCAGGTCAGCACCCCGAGCAGCGCCAGCGACAGCACCTGGCTGGCCCCCCGGGCCTGCGTCGACAGCGTGTGCGCGTCGGGGCCCGGCCGGAGCTGGTTGAAGAGGTCGGGGATCGAGTGGTTGGCCGGGAGCGTGATCGGCACGGTGAGGCCGTGGTAGTCGCCGCTGGAGAAGCCGGGCAGGATCTCCGTGTAGAAGCGGAGCTGGGTCGCGACCGGGACGAGCGGCAGGGCCAGCAGGCTGAGCAGCATCGCGGTCGCCACCGCCGCCAGGACCGGTCGCCAGCGCCGCTGTGCCGCCCACGCCACCAGGTACAGGGCCGGCGACATCTTGGCCATCGCCGCCGCGCCGACGAGCAGCCCGCTGCCCCGCCACAGGCCGAGCACGCTCAGCAGCAGGACCGGGAGGTTGGCCTGGCCCATCTTGGCGTTGTCCGGCAGCGGCGACAGGGCCAGGGCCACGCCGGCCAGCACGAGGGGATGGGCGCGGAACCAGCGCCACAGCGCCCAGAGCGTCGCCAGCAGCAGCCCCTGGTTGATCCAGAACCACGCCCGATATCCCGTGGCCAGCGACAAGGGAGCCGCCCAGGGCGGCGTCACCCACAGCATCCCCAGCAGGAAGGGCGGCGGGTAGAAGAAGGGGTGGACCGAGCGCCGCGTGCCCTCAGCACGGGCGCGCTGTCCCAGGGCCGCCGTGTCGTAGGGGTCGCCCCGACCCGACCGCTCCGGGGAGACGGCCTCGATCACTGCGTAGTGGTAGGTCGCGTAGTCGCGGCCGTGCTTGACGCCGGTCACCGCCCGCCAGGCCGGACGCACCGACACCGTCCACCACGCCACCAGGGCGACCAGCAACAGGACGGGCGTGGCGCGCTTCACCGCCGGGGCCTATCGCGAAGGTCAGCGGAGGGCGGGCGCGGCAACCCTCCCTCGACCGGCATAGCCAAGGCCATGCCCTGGTTCCGCCGCCCCACCGATCCCAAGCCGGTCACCGACGCCCTCTTCGACCAGCTCGTCGCCTGGCAGGGCGACCACGACTGGGGTCGCCTGCTCGACGCGGGTACCGGACAGCACAGCCTGCGCTGGGTGCTCGGCCTGTCCACCAGCGCCTGGACCGCCGTGACCGGCGGCAAGAGCCGGGAGGACGAGCTGCGCCACACCCTCGGCCACCGGATGCGTCCCGGCGACCGCCTGGTCACCGGAAACTGGTCGGATCCTGCGCTCCTGGCCGGAGAACGCTTCGACACGGTCCTCGCCGACTACCTGCTGGGGGCCCTCGACGGCTTCGCGCCCTACTTCCAGGACCAGCTCTTCCAGCGCCTGCGGCCCCACGTCGCCGGTCGCCTCTACGTGGTGGGGTTGGGCCCCTACGGCGACGAGGGTGGGGGCGAGGCCGGCGACACCGTCCGCGCCATCGCCCGCCTGCGCGACGCCTGCATCCTGCTGGCGGGCCACCGCTGCTACCGCGAGTACCCGCTGTCCTGGGTTGAACGTCACCTCGACGCCGCCGGCTTCCGCGTCACCGCCCGCAGCCGCGTGCCCATCGTCTACGGACAGCGCTGGGTCGACGGGCAGCTCGACGTCTGCCTGCGCAAGCTGCCCCACTTCGCCGACCCCGCCCTCGCCGAGACGATGCGGGCACAGGTGGCGTCGCTGCGCGCCGCAGCCTTGAAGACCTGCAAGCGGCAGGGCGGACTGCGCTTCGGCCACGACTGGCTGGTGGCCGCGGAGCCGGTCTGACGCGTCCTTCGAGGCCCTCCCCGCCGGCGCAAGCGGACGGTCGCTCAGGCGTCGGGGAAACAGACCTCGATCAGGTCGCCGGCATCGACGTCGACGAGCAGCAGGCCGTCGGGCTGGAAGACCCGCTGGTATTCGAGGAGCTGCCGGCGCGTCGCCGGGTGGCCCGGGTCGGGCGCCCGGCTGCCGGTCTTGACCTCTGCCACCAGGACGGAACCCGGCGCCCACCCGGCCGCATCGCGCGCCTCTACCAAGAGGTCGGCCCGCACCTCGAAGCGCTCTTCCTGACCGTCGACCTGCACCCGGCCCTGGGCGCGCACCTGGCGGTCGAGGACCACGAAGCCCGCGTCTTCCAGCAGATCTTCGGCGAGATCTTCGCCGTCCAGTGCCCGTCGCACCCGCGCCCGGCTGGCCCGCGAGGCGCCGCCGGCGCTCCACCACCAGCCGAGCGCCAGGGTCAGCGCCAGCAGCGCGAGGGCGGCGATGAGCAGGCCTTGGGGGTCCATGCCGGAAGCCTCACACGAAGTGTCCGCCCATGTCGGACAGAATCCGTCCGCGCTCAGCGCTCGGCGACGACCACGACGCCCACCGGAGACAGCACCATGTCGCCCGGATCCGGACCGATCACCGGGTGGACGACGCCGGGGGAGACCTCCTGGAGGTAGCCCAGCGCCACCTCTTCACGGCGCCCGGCTTCTGCGATGACGTCGAGAAAGCGGCCACCCGCATCGGGCAGGTACGCCGCCGGCGCCCGCACGTAGATCTCCGAGCCCCCGAAGTCGAACAGCTCGCGGTACAGCTCCTCGACCCGCACGTCGTGGGCCACCTGGGCGGCGAAGCGGCTGACGTACTGGTTGGTGACGATGACGTCCGTCACCCACTGTTCATGCTCGAACAGCGCCCGGTTGTCGGGGTCGAGGATCTCGGCGACCACACTGGTGCCTTCCAGCCGGTGAGCGGTCCGCGGGTCGCTGCGGAAGGCCCGCAGCATCACGAGGCCGAGCACGACCCGCGCGTCGACGCCGACATCGTCCTCCGTCCAGTCCTCGGACAACAGGACGACCGAGTCGAAGGCCGGCCCCTGCGCCGGTGCATCCGCGAGCAGGCGCTGCATGACCTCCCACTCCGAGAAGTCCTCGCGCCGCGCCTGGATGGCGTTGTCGCAGAAGGCCCGGGCCGCCGCCCGTCCCAGCGTGCTGCTCAGATCCGGGGGCAGCTCCGGATCGACGATGGTGAGCGCCAGATCGAGGTACTCGTACTGCTCGGTGAAGGAGGCGAACTGCTCGATGAGCACGCTCAGCCGCCGGTTGCTGCCCAGGATGAGGACCCGGTAGTGCCTTCGCGTGGGCACCGGCTCCACCGTAGCCTGTCGCGGGGCGGGCGGAGGCAGCGGCACCTCGCGCAGGGCGATGGGCTGCCGGTGCGCGCCGCGGTCGGTCCGGACGCTGTCACCGAGCACGATCAGCGGCAAGCGCCCCTCCGCCCGATCGCGTGCCGGATCGCCGGTGGGCACCCGGGCTCGCCAGCTCGACGCCTCGAAGAGCAGCCGGTGCCCGCCCTCGTCGAGGGGCTCCAGCGCCCCGATGACGCGGATGTTCGACAGGCGGCGCCCCAGCTCGGTGAAGACCTCGCTGTCGGGCAGCTCCCCACCCTCGATGCGCGCGCAGAGCGACTCCCACACCTCCAGCGCCTCGGCGCGGCTGCCGCGCCCGCGCCCCTCCAGCACCAGCCCCTGCTGCAGCTCGACCGAGGACACCACCGTCAGGTCGCGCCCCTCAAACGACAGCAACACGTCGTAGACGCCGCTGATCCGCGGCTGGACGGCGCACTGCACCAGCGCGCGCGTGATCAGCTCGTCGCCGTTGATCAGGGTGAGGTCGTCCCGTGGTCCCATGGTCGGCGCGGGGAGATCGGGCACGGCTTCGTGGCGCTGCGGGTCGAGCCGCATTGCCTCGGCGACCCAGGCATCCGCCCGGGGATCGAGCCCGGCGGCGAGGAAGACGTGCTCCCGCAGGCGGTTCTCGGCGATCTCGACGACGCAGGAGAAGCGGGTGCGGCCACGGCGGCAATCGTGCTCGCCCAGCCCCCCGCCGCGCCGCAGCCGGTGCCCCCGCACGGTCAGGTAGGCGCGGAGCATCTCGACGTCGCCGGCCTCACCGCGCCGTTCGTCGGGCGCCAGGAGGATGAACCGGCTGGCGCGGGCGCTGCCGACGCGGTCGAGGTCGGCCTCGACCAGGGCCACGCCCTGGCGGTAGACCACGCTGCGCCGGGGGTCGTCACGCAGCCGCGCCCGCTGGATCGCCGCTCGTCGGCGGTCGAATGGCGCGAACACCCGGCGCTCGAGGTCGTGGTCGGCGCTGGCCTTGTCCCGCGGCCCCAGGATGGCGATGTCGTTGCCGCTGTCGGCCAGCAGCAGCTCGAAGACCAGCGCGAAGATCTTCTCGCTCCACCCGATGATCACGATGTGGTCGCGGAAGGCCACGTCGTGCCCGCCCTCGGCGAGGCGGGCGAGCTGCGTGGAGAGCAGGCTGGTGACGATGGCGATGACCCCCGACATGAACACGACGATGCCGGCCAGGGTCATGAAGAGCCCGACGACCAGCTCGACCGGGCCGTGATCCTCGCCGAGGTAGCCGGGGTCGCTGAGGTGCAGGAACACCGACCACATGGCGTCGAGGGGCGAGGGGCTGGCGCCCGCGACGTAGAGCACCAGGCCACCCCCGACGATGAGCCCGACCATGGCGATGAGCAGCACCACGAAGAGCTTGAGGTGGGGCTGACCCTTCTCGAGCTGGTAGCGCCAGCGGCTGAGGCCGACGAGGAGCTGTTCGTTGAGCTGTCGCAGGAAGCGGGGCACGCGGGATCCGCAGGAGTTCGGGAGAGGCGACGGCTCCGACCTTAGCCGAGGGCTTCCCGGCGAGGTCCGCTCGCCACCACCTCACCCCGCCGATAGCCGGCCGGCATGACCGTGATCGCCGTGCTCGTCCCCACCGCCCCTGGCTCGCCGCCGGGCCGCCCCGAAGACCGCCCCATCGGTCGCGCAGCCCTGGCCCTGGCCGCAGAGGGCGTCGACGCCGTCTTCGGCGACACCGTCGACGAGGGCTGGATCGTCGGCCACCGGGCGCGACCCGGCACCTGGGAACCGGCGCGCGCCCGCCCCGTCGCCCTCTACGATCGCTTCCCCAGCCAGCGTCGCGCCGACGCCTTCGCCGCGATCCAGCGCGGCGCCACCGGGCTCCCCCTCGCCAATGCCCCTGCCGTGACCCTGCTGTGTCGCGACAAGCTGCGCTGCCAGCGGCACCTCGAAGCGCAAGGGCTGACCCTGCCCGCGGTCGAAGACGACCCCACCCGCTTCGCCGACCGCCTCGCCGCCTGGGGCGTCGCCTTCCTCAAGCCCCGCTACGGGGCGCTCGGGGCGGGTGTGCGACGGGTGCTCCCCGGCGATGCGCTGCCCGCACGGGTGCGCGCCCTGCTGGACGACGAGCCGGCCATCCTCCAGCGCGCCGTCGCGCCGCCCGCCGGCTACGCCGGGCGCAGCGTCCGGGTCCTCTGCCAGCGCCTGCCCGACCGTTCCTGGCGGCAGTGGCCCGCCGTCGTCCGCCAGAGCACCGACGATCCCGTGGTCAACGCCGCCCGTGGGGCCGCCCTGGCCGTGGGTGACGACGTGCTCCCCGCCGCGACCCGCAGCGCCATCGCCGCCGCCGTCGACGCCGTCGCCACGGCCATCGCCGCCCACGAAGACGGCGCGCTGGCGCTCGAGCTGGGCGTCGACCTCGTGCTGGACCCCGACGGCCTGCCCCACGTCATCGAAGTCAACTCCCGCCCCCGCGGCCGCCTCGAGAAGCTCGCCGCGCTCGACGCCGACCGCTTCGGCGCCCTGCACGTCGACGCCTGCGCACAGCCCATCCGCTCGCTGGCCGCCTGGTACGGGTAGGCTGCGGCCGTGTTCCCCCTGCTGCTCCCCCTCCTGCTCGCCCTGGCCTGCGCCAGGACCGCGCCGCTGCCCGAGGTCCCGGTCACGACGCGCAGCACCCCCGTCATCGCCGGCCTGCACGCCGAGCTGCTGACCGAGGGCCCGCTGGACCAGCGCCTCGCGCCCCCCGACGACGCCGACCTTGTCCTGCTCTACGGCGCAGAAGAAGAGGGCTCGCTGGACCAGTGTGGCTGCCAGCACCGCCCCCGCGGTGGCGTCGCCCGGCAGGCGGCCTGGCGAGACGCCGTCCAGGCCCAGGATCCGGCCCTCCCTGTCCTCACGCTGAACGCCGGCGGCTGGCTGTCGGGTGAGGCCGACATCGACGGCAGCACGCGCCCCGACGTCCCGCAGCGCAACGCCTGGATGGTACGCGGGCTCGCCATGCTCGCACCGACCGCGCTCAACGTCGGCACCAACGAGCTTCGCGCTCTCGCCGAGCTGCCCGGCGCGCCTGCGGAGCTTCCCCTGGTGAGCGCCCACCTGCACGCCGCCGCGCCCATCCCGCTCGCCGTCGCCGACCGGCTGATCATCGACAGCGGCGACCTGACCATCGGGATCACGGGCATCGCCGCGTCCGGCCCGGCCTGGATGGCGCCCGAGGGCTGGACGGTAGAGGATCCAGAGCGCGCCGCCCGCCGCGTTCTGGCAGAGCTGCAGGACCAGGCCGACGTCGTCGTGCTGATGGCCGACGAGCTGCCCGACGTCGCCCGAAGGCTGGCCGAGGACGGCCTCGCCGACGTCGTGGTCGACGCCTGGCACCACCGCAGCTTCACGGAACCCTTCCGCGTGGGCGACGCCATCTGGGTCCGCGCTCACCACGGCACCATGCGCGTCGGTGAGCTGCGGGCCGTCGTCACCGACGGACGCGTCGCGCGGGCGGTCGAGCGCAACATCGACCTCGACGAAGCCATGCCCGAGCGACCCGACATCGCGGCCGTCGCGGAACAGGCCCGCCAGGAGCTGCGCCGGCTGGAGCGGCTGACCTTCGGGAGCGGGCGGCGCTGAGGGCGGCCGCCGTCCCCGTCAGCGCTTCAGGATCAGCCGTTGCCGTCGTCGCCGATGGCTTCGACGGGGCAGTTCTCCATCGCTTCGTAGCACTGGGCCAGCTCTTCGTCGCTGTCCGGCTGCTTGTAGCAGATGTCGTGATCCTCGTCGTCGCTCATGCGGAAGTTGTTGGGCGCCGCATCGGAGCAGACGGAGCACAGGATGCACTCCTGGTCGACGTAGAACGAGACCTTCTTGCCATCGATCGTGGCGCTGCCACCGATGTTGTCTTCCCAGATGTTGTCGGGATCGGCCATGACGGGCTCCTATGTCCTTGGAGGGCCGCCACCTACCCGGGCCGGAAGGGCGCGGCAAGGCCCCGGCAGGGGCGCGGCCCGTCACGCTTTTCTGGCGCCCAGGCGTGGTTAGGACCCGGCAATGTCCATCCTCCGCGTCGCTCGCCTCGGCCACCCCGTCCTGCGCATGGTGGCCGACCCCATCGACCCCGCCGACATCCCCAGCGACGAAGTCCAGCGGCTCATCGCCGACATGCTGGACACCGTCGACGCCTACGACGGCGCCGGGCTCGCGGCTCCGCAGGTGCACGTGAGCCGCCGCCTCGTGATGCTCCACCTCGGCGACGACGCCGGCATGCGCGTGTGGATCAACCCGGTCGTCAGGCCGCTTACGGAAGAGCTGACGGTCACCATGGAGGGCTGCCTGTCGGTGCCCGACATCCGGGGCGCGGTCGCCCGCCCCTCGGCGGTCGAGGTGCGGGCGCTGGACCAGGACGGACAACCGGTCATCCTCCACCTGCGGGGCTTCGCCGCGGTGGTGGCGCAGCACGAGTGCGACCACCTCGACGGCATCGTCTACCTCGACCGCGTCGACCCACGTACCCTCTGCTTCCTCGACGAGTACCGCCGCTTCGGCGCCTTCCCGTGGGGGGCGGACGACGACAGCGAAGAAGTCGACGCCGACTCCCTCGACGCCGACTCCCTCGACGATGACGTGGAACACCTCCTCGACGACGACGCCCTGCAGTCCTGGGCCGAGTCCGTCTCCGACCAGGACACCAACTGATGGGCTTCATCGCCAGGATCTTCGGCGTCTACACGCCCCAGGAGCGCGTGGAACGCGCCCGCCGCTACCTCGACAACGGCGAAGCCAACGAAGCCCGCCTCGAGCTGGAGGGGGTCGAGGGGGCCGCCGCCGAAGCCGTGCGCGCAGAAGCGCTGACGGCACTCGTGACGCGCAACCTCGAAGAAGCCGAAGCGCGCTTCATCTCGGGCGATGAGGAGGGCGGCCAGGAACACGTCGCCATGGCCAAGGAGTTCGGCGCCACCGCCGACGACCTGCGCGCCGTCCGGCGCAAGGCGCGCGAAGCGCGCGCGGAACGCCGCAAGGCCGAAGCCGCCCGCAAGCAGGAAGCCGAGGTCATCACGCCCGAGGGCAGCGACGCGCTGTGGAGCCTCCCCCCCAGCGACCCGCGCGTCCGCTTCGCCATGCTGATCGAGGCCTGGCCGGCCGACCTGCAGGAGCGGCTGGCGAAGCTGGGCAAGGGCTTCGCGGAAGCCGTGCTGCTGCTGGAGGACGGGCGGGCGGACGCCGCCTGGAAGGCGCTCTCCGCCTACGTCGCCGACGAACCCGCGGCCCGCTACGACCGCGCCCGGGCCGCCATGGCGCTGGGTCAGCACGCCAAGGCCGCCAGCGACCTCGCCAGCTTCGGCGACGCCCTGGGCCACCAGCGCATCGGCGGAAACCACACCGCCATCATGCTCGCCCAGCTCTACGCGCGGAGCGGCGACCTGCAGCGCGCCCTCGACGTCGTCGACGCCGAGCTGTCGCGGGGCACCGACCCCGCCCTGCAGGCCACGCGCGCCAGCCTGCTCGAAGCCATGGGCCAGCTCGACGAAGCCGCGGCGCTCACCGCCCAGGTGATCCAGCAGTCGTCCCACGATCTGGGCCTGTACCGCATGCTCGGCCGCATCCGCATCCGCCAGGGCGACCGCCTGGGCGCCATGCAGGTGCTGGAGTCCGGCATGCGCGTCTGCAAGTGCGAGACCCCCGGCAAGTGCGGCTACAAGCCGCCGGACCTGGAGAGCCTGCGGATGCTCGCGCGGCTCTACCTCGAAGACCGCCTCGATCCCAAGCGGGCCAAGGAAGTCCTCGGCCTGCTGGCCAACATGGTCCAGCAGCCGACCTGGGACGACGCCTACATCGCCGCCCTCGCCGCCCGCAACGACGAGTCCCCGGCCTTCCCACAGATGGTCGATCGCCTGCGCCTGGGACTGCCCCCCGGCGACCCGCGCCAGGCCGTGCTCGAGCAGCAATTCGGGCGGCCGCAGATCACAGGCTGATCAACCCACGCGGGCGCGGCGTCCCGCCTTGACCTCTTCTTCGGCGACCACCCAGGCGTCGAAGAAGGCCTGCTTGCGCGCAGCTTCGAGGTCGCCACCGCCGACGGCCTGGCGGCGACGCTCGGTGACGCGCTGCAGCGTGCAGGCCGCCGCCACCGACACGTTCAGCGACTCGGTGAGGCCGCGCATGGGCACGCAGACCGCCCCGTCGGTCAGCGCGCGGGCGTCGTCGCTCACGCCGCTCAGCTCGCTGCCGAAGACGATGGCCACAGGGCCGTCGACGGGCAGCGAGTCCGGAGAGTGCGCGTCCGCCGCGAGATCGGCGACGTAGAGCGAGAAGCCGCGCGCGCGCAGCCCCTCCAGGCAGGAGCGGGTGTCGGGGTGGTGATGCAGCTCCAGCCAGCGCTCCGAGCCCCGGGAGGCGCCGTGGCTGGGCTTGAAGCGGTTGGTGACGAGGTGCACCTCGTGCACGCCGAAGCACTCCGCGCTGCGGAGGATGGCACTGACGTTGTGCCGGCGGTTCACCGCCTCGCAGACGACGACCACGCTGCCGAGCCGCCGTTCCAGGGCCTCGGCGACCCGCTGCTTGCGGTCGTCGCCGATGAGCGGGGGATCGACGGGAGGCGCGTCGGCGGGAGCCGCATCGGCGGGGGGCGCGTCAGCGGGAGGCGGCGGAACTTGACTCGACATCCGCCGTCCCTATCGTGAGGGCTGGTCGCCGTCGGGCGCCCGACCCGGGAGGCGACATGCCGCGCTGGCTGCAGGACTACGGACTCGTGGCGCTCATCGCCATCGTGGTGGTGGGCTGGTTCGCCATGGAGGAGCCCGAACACCTCGCCGCCGGCGGCCCGGCACCCCAGGTGCTCCTCACCCAGACCGACGGCGAGACCTTCGATCTGCACGGCCACCGGGGCAAGCCCGTGCTGCTGGTCTTCTGGGCGCAGTGGTGCGGCCCCTGCAAGGCCGAGATCCCCCACCTCAACAAGCTCCAGGCCGAGCACGGCGACGACATCGACATCCTCGGCATCGCCATGGACAGCGGTGACAACGCAAAGGTGAAGGCCCACGCGAAGCGCCTGGGCATCGAGTACCCCGTCGGCGCCGGCGACTCGCTGATCACCGAGCAGTACGGCGTGACGGCCTTCCCGACCAGCGTGTTCATCGACGCCGAGGGCAACATCTCCCGCACCATCGTCGGCGGACTGGACTACGCCGGCTTGACGTCGCTGCTGCCCGACTGAGCCAGCGGGTCGAAGCCCTCGTCGAACTGCCAGGGCCCCGGCGGCCGCTCGCTCGAGACCAGCCCCTCGATGCGGCGGAGGTAGGCGCTGCGGGGGATGGCCCGGGCACCGAAGCGCTCGAGGTGGGCCGTGTGCACCTGGCAGTCGATGAGCGGGTAGCCCCAGATCTCGAGCTGCCGCACCAGCCAGGCAAAGCCCACCTTCGATGCATCCGAGGCGCGCGCGAACATGCTCTCGCCGCAGTAGAGGTCGCCCAGCGCGACGCCGTAGAGCCCGCCCACCAGCGCATCCCCCTGCCAGGCCTCGACCGAGTGGGCGTAGCCCAGGCGGTGCAGCTCGTTGTAGGCGGCCTCCATGTCGTCGGTGATCCAGGTGCCGCGCTGCCCCGGTCGCTGTGCATCCTTGCAGCCGGCGAGCACCTCGCCGAAGGCCGTGTCCAGCGTGATCCGGTAGTCCCCACGGCGGATGCGCTTCTTGAGGCTGCGGCCGAGGTGCAGGTCGCGCGCGAAGAGGACGTAGCGAGGATCGGGCGAGAACCACAGGATCGGCTGGCCCTCGCTGTACCAGGGGAAGATCCCGTTGGCGTAGGCGAGCAGCAGCCGGCCGGGGTGCAGATCGCCGCCCACCCCCAGCAGCCCGTCGGGCTCGGCCAGGCTGGGGTGGGGGAAGACGTGCTCGGCGGGGATGCGGTAGACAGGCACGCGGTGCAGTATGACGGCGGAGGAGGGGTGGCGGGTCTCAATCCACCCAGCTCAGGCCGAGCGACAGGCCCCGCAGATCCCGCGGGCCGTTGTTGGCGGCGAGGGTCAGGCGCCCGCCGAGGTGGAGCGCGACGGGGTTTGTAAAGGCGCTGAGCCGCAGATAGAGCTCGGTGGTGCGGTTGCGCAGGTCGACGAAGCGCAGCGGGTCGTCGGGGAAGTCCGGGGCGGTGGTCGCCTCTGCGAAGTCGGTGCCGCTGAGGGTGTCATAGTGCGACATGGTGGCAGCGCACTCCAGGTACCGCCAGCGCAGCTCCGGCCCCCCGCCGACGTACCAGGCGTCGCCCGGCACGCCGAGGGCCAGCTCGTAGCCAGCCCCGGCGGACAGGCCGACACCGACCACCCCGAGGCTTCGCCACCAGTCGATGGCCGGTCCCAGCCGCAGGTCCGTGTTGCCATCTCCGGGCGCCGCGAGGTCGTCGATGCCGTGCCGGTACCCGAGCCCGCTGGCCAGCTCGGCGCGGCCCGCCACCCGCACGCTGCCCAGATCCCAGGAGCTGATCGCGGCCAGCGCCACGTCGCCCAGGCCGAGCACGTCGTCGCACATGCCGCCCCAGGCGCAGTTCGTCGCTGACACCTCGCGCGCGTCACCGTAGACGAAGGGGAGCTGCAGACCCACGGCGAGGTGCTCGAACAGCCCCACCTCTCCGATGAGGTCGGCACGCCAGGTGGTCACGGCGGCCGGCAGCGTGAAGGTCTTGCCGCCACTCCACACCTCGGTGCTGAAGTGGCTCACGCTCACGCCCCCGTAGAGCATCATCGCACCGGGACCGGGCGCCCACGCGTCGGTTGGGCCGGCGGCGGCGACAGTGCTGGCGAGGAGGAGGAGCAGGGCGGACCAGGCAGCGCGGCGGGCGACAGCGGTGGCAGAGGATGCCAACGGTCGAGCCCGGTTGCGGACGGAAGACAAGGCGTCGCAGGCCCCGCCAGCCGCGGCGGTTACCCGCAGCCCGACCCGCAGCCGCCCCGGAGGCACCCCATGTCCGCCAAGCTCGACTTCCGTGCACTCGACCTGATGGACGCGCTCGACCTGGCCATCCTCATCGAAGCCGAAGCCCTCGCCCGCTACAAGCTGTTCGCCGAGCAGCTCGGCTACACCGGGCCGGGCGACGCCTCCAGCGTCTTCCGCGACATGGCCGTGCACGAACAGAAGCACGCCGACGAGCTGTACGAGCGCCGCCAGGAGCTGTTCGGCGACAAGCCGATGAAGGTCAGCCGCTCCGACATCTTCGACGTCGAAGCCCCCGACGCCGGCTCCCCCCGATGGAACATGTCGCCGCTGGCCGCGCTGGAGGTCGCGCTGTCGTCCGAGAAGAAGGCCTTCCGCTTCTACGACGAAGCCCTGCAGAGCGTCGACGAGCCCGGCGTCAAGAAGCTCTTCGAGGAGCTGCGGGACGAGGAGACGGAACACGTCCGCATCGTCACCCGCGCCATCGCCGACCTGCCCCCCGGCTCCGACCAGGAGCTGGAGGACCTCGACGCCTGAGGGATTCGGCGCCGCTGGGCTCGATGAGCGGGCAGCGTGTTCCACCCATGCGCCGCCGCGCGGATCGAGCGCCCGGGGCTCCGGCGAGCCGGCCCCGCTCGATCCCCTCAGCGGATCGAGCGCCCGGGGCTCCGGCGAGCCGGCCCCGCTCGATCCTCTCAGCGGATCGAGCGCCCGGGGCTCCGGCGAGCCGGCCCCGCTCAATCCTCTCAGCGGATCGAGCGCCCGGGGCTCCGGCGAGCCGGCACCACTCGATCCCCCAACGGCAGGACCGCAGCGCCGCGTCGAACGTGCCAAGCTGCGACATGCCCGCCGACCACGCACTGCCGAACCCCGCGCAGATCGCGCGCCTGCTCTCGCTGGGTGCGCGTCTCGATCGCCAGCACGTCGAGCTGGAGGGCGCCGCCTGGGGCCCCGGCGTCCGCTACGCGCCGTCGGTCGAGGAGTTCTTCGCCGAGCTGCGCCAGCCCTGTTGGACGGACCACGGCTACGATCCCACGCGGGAGGGCCCGCGCCTCCGAGACCCCGACGCGGTCGCTGGCGCGACGCTGCCCGAGCTGCGGGCGATGCTGACGCACTGCATGCGCAGCGAGCGCTTCGCCGACGGGGCCTGGGGCGACCACATCCGCAGCGGGCGCATCGACCGGGTGCTGGCGCGCCTGCGGGCGCTGGCGGGCGCCGATCGCGGCGACCACTTCGCCGCCGACTGGCTGCGGCTGCGGGAGCCGCTCGATCACGCTGCGCGCAGCGAAGCCCTCACAGAGCGCCTGGCCACATGGCTCCGACGGCGCGACGTGGAGCCGCCGCTGCGGGTCGTCGACCTCGGCTGCGGGCTGGGCTCGAACCTCCGCTACCTCGCCCCGCGCCTGCCGCTGCCCCAGACCTGGACAGTCGTCGACCACGACCCCGTCTTGCTCGACGCGCTGCGAGCGCTCCCGGCACCGCGGGGAGTCGACGTGCAGGCCGTCGCCCTCGATCTCCAGCCGGGGGTGGAGGCGGTGGCGTGGCGGGCCGACCTCGTCGTGACCAGCGCCCTGCTCGACCTCGTCTCGGACGCCTGGCTGGACCAGCTCGCCCGACGCTGTGCGCGTGAACAGACCCCGGTGCTGGCGGCGCTCACCGTGGACGGTCGCGTGCGCTGGACGCCTTCGGACGCCGACGACAGCGACGTCATGCGGTGGTTTCGCGCGCACCAACACACCGACCGGGGCTTCGGACCGTCGCCGGGCCCGCTGGCGGCCGACCGCTTCGCCTCGCTGCTGGAGGAGGCGGGCTTCGAGGTCCGGACCGCTCCCGCCGACTGGCGGATCACGGGCGAGGATGACGCGCTGCTCGAACAGATGATCGACGGCATCGCACACGCCAGCGCCGAGTTGAGCCCACAGCCCACGCGGGTCGAGGCCTGGCGCCAGCGCCGGCAGGCCCGGCGCGACGCGGGCGAGCTGCGGCTGGATGTCGGGCACACCGACGTGCTCGGCCTGCCGCGGGGTCCCGCCCCCCGTCGCCGCCGATCAGGGCCTGCCTGACCTGTCACAGTCCCAGGCCGCCAGGTGGTCATCCCGCAGCCACAGCGGTGAGCTGCCCCCCTCGGTGACCTGGGTGTAGCCCAGGATGCAGCCGCTCTGTGCGAGGCGGGCGTTCAGCCGCCGGTAGTTGCGGTGGGGCAGGAAGATCGCGTCCGGTGCGCGCGCGTCGCACAGCGCCGAGAGGTCGTCGAGCTGCGCCGCCGGCGTCATCAGCCCCCCGAGATCGGTGATTCGAGCGTCGGGGAACATGACACCGAGGACGCCGATCTCGGAGTGGAAGAGCGACAGATCCTCGCCGACACAGCGGCGCAGGCGCTCCGCCCCCCGCCAGGACGTGACCTCGCCCGACAGCGCGGCGGCGTAGCCGTCGTCGTCGGGGACGCGGTCGGGCAGGCGACCGTCTCCGAGGGCGATGCCCAGGAGGCCGGCCGAGGCGACCAGGGACAACCGGCCCCCGGGCCACGCGGGGCCGGGAGCGGCCGCAACGAGCACGGCGACCACCCACGCCGCGGTCGACCAGGGGCTGACCCGGCCGATGGCCCAGCCTTGGTCGGGCGGCAGCGCGTCGAGTCCCACAGCGAAGACGAGGACGACGGCGAGGCCGCCGACCACCGCGACCAGCGCGCGCCGGCTGCGGTGGTCCGATGCCGCCAGGGCCAGCCAGGGCAGTGCCGGGGCGAAGAAGCGGGCATGCAGCCCCATGATGTCGACGGTCAGGAACAGGTGGTACCCGACGAACAGCGCGGCCGGCAGCAGGATACGCAGGATGCGCCGACCACCGTTCAGCGCCGCGACCAGCAGCGGCCAGGCCACGAGGGCGAAGTACAGGGCGTGCCGCAGCTTTGCCTGCCGGCAGCGGGCGAGGAAGTCGGGCCCGGTGAGGTCGGCGAGCCCCGACTTCACGCCGAAGGACAGGGGCAGCGCGGATCCGTAGACGATGTGGAGCACACCGAGGGTGAGCGCCAGCCCCGCGCCGGCGACGACGAGGGCGCGCCAGCGGCGGTCGAGGACCAGCACCGGCGCCGTGAGCAGGACGGTGTCCGGACGCAGCAGGTAGCCACCGACGAGCAGGGCGCCGACGACGGCGTCGGGCGCGCGCTGCTGCCGCTCCACCGCGGCCAGCCAGAGCGCCCCGAAGGCAAGCACCGTCGCCGTCTCCAGGCCCGAGGCGATGGTCGCCAGGGCGACCGGTGAACAGAGGGCGAGGGTGACGGGCACGGGCCGACCACCCGCCCGCAGCAGCAGCCACGCCGCCAGCGGCAGGCTGGCAGCCAGCAGCAGGCGGCTGGCCAGCACCGTGTACGGTCCCGCAACGAGGTGGACCAGCACCGTGGCCAGACCGAAGAGCTGCGAGGTGAGTCCGTGCACGGGGCCTTCGGCCGGGTTCCAGGCGAACACGCCGTGGTCGACCAGGTTGCGGGCGAAGCGCAGGAAGAAGAAGGCGTCGTCGTAGGGCGGCAGGTGCAGGCGCAGCAGGAGCGCCGCCGCGGCGACGACGGCGACCGCCAGGACGGCGCCGCGTTCAGTCCGGGTCATGGAACGCGAAGATGTCGAGCTGGTCCAGCTTGCTGGCCGTCACCGCCACGAGGTGATCGTCGGGCGAGAAGCGGGCGCTGTGCACCCCGAACCCGGCGTCCGGGTGGTCGTAGACCCGCTCCAGCTCGTCGTTGGGGAGGATGCGCCACAGGTGCGTGGTGTGATCGTGGCCGCCGCTGATGAGGGTGTCGCCGGCGTGGTCGATCTCCAGGGCGCCGACACCGCTGTCGTGCCCCGAGTACCACTCCGCCAGGGAGAACGCGATCCCAGGCTCGACGTCGGCGGTGTACAGGGCGTGATCCCCGCCGAACAGACCGATGAGCGCACGCTCCTCGCTGCCCGCAAAGATGGCCTCACCCGTCTCGACCCCGAAGCCGATGGTCCACGCCAGGGCCAGCACATCTCCGTTGACGTCGATCCGGTAGAGGGCCACCAGGCCGTCGGTACCGACCGACAGCCCCTGGTGCCCGCCCGGCGACAGCGCCACGCGCGTGCAGCGCTCGTGGACCGGCAGGGTCGCCAGGAGCTTCACCGGGTTGTCGGAGAGCCCGGGTTCGTCGAGGGAGAGGCGGAGGAGGCTGACGTTGCCCTCCCGGTCGCAGGCCAGCAGCATGCGCTGGTCCGGCGAGAGCGCGGCCCGCTGCAGCTCCACCCCCAGCGAGGGCCCGTCGACAGGCGTGCCGAGGGCATCGCCCTCGACCGGATACAGGCGCACCCGGTCGCCATTGGGGGCGATGATGAAGCGGCCGTCGGCCGACCAGGTGATGCTGTTGAACCGGAAGTCGCTGCTGGCGACGTCGAGGAGCGTCGGCTGCCCGGAGTCGGGATCCACCGAGAACAGCCGCAGCGAGGACACGCTGCCCGTGGCCAGCAGGTCGCCCTCCGGCGACCAGCCGACGTCGTAGACGTAGTCTTCATCGTTGCTGTAGGTGGCGAGCTGCTCCAGCCACGGCCCGCCGGCTCGGCTGTCGGCGGGAGCGGCGACGCAGGCCACCAGGAGAGGGAGGAGGAGGAACACGGCTGGACCACCGGTCGCGGGGGACCGTCGCAGGTTAACCCCGGGCGATGGCGCTCCCCCGAGCCGACATCGCCGCCGCCGCGGCCCTGACCTCTGCGTGCGCAGCCCTCGCCTGCGTGCTCGCCGGGCTGCCCGCCTGGCCGGCGCTGCTGGTGCAGCTCGCCATGCTGACCGGGGCCTGGCCCGACCGCACCGGCCACCACGGCCGGGGCGTGGGGCTGGCCAACGGCGTCACCCTGTTCCGATCGGCGCTGGTGGGACTGCTCGCGGCGTGGGCCGCGACCGCCTCGGGGCCGCAGGCCGCCATGGTGGGCGTCGCCAGCCTCGCCTTCGCGCTGGACGGGCTCGACGGGGCCATCGCCCGGCGGACCGGCCGCAGCAGCCGCCTGGGCGCCCGCCTGGACATGGAGCTGGACGCGGTGACCGTCGTGGTCCTCGGCCTGCTGTCCTGGCGGCAGGGTCACGCCGGGGCCTGGGTGCTCGTCGCCGGGGCCTGGCGCTATGCCTTCGTCCTCGCCGCCAGCATCGCCCCCTGGCTGCGGGCCCCCCTCGATGACTTCCGGCCGCGCCGGTGGGCCTGCGGGGCAGCCGTGACCGCCCTCATCGCCGCGGTAGCGCTGACCCCGCCGGCCGGGAGCCTGGCCGCGGCGCTGGGGGTCGGCATCACCAGCATGAGCTTCTTGCGGGACATCGGCTGGCTGTGGCGCCGCCGCCGGGAACCCGACCTGGCCGGCGCCGCGTCGTCGTGATCAACGCCCGCCTGGTCGCGCTCACCCTGCTGTGGACGGCGTGTACAGACCCGGCGCCACCGCCCACGCGCCGCCGCGCTGCACCTGCGCCGTCCCACCACGGCACCGCTCCGTCCGACACCCGGGACCTGCCGGCGCCCACCGACCGACCGCTCCCCGCGGCGGGCGCCCACGACGTGCTGATCGTCACCGTCGACACCCTGCGCGCCGACACGATCGACCACCCGAGCATGCAGGCGCTGGCTGCGCGGGGGCGGCGCTTCACGCAGGCCACCACCCCGCTGCCGCGCACCACACCGGCGCTGGCCTCCATGCTGTCCGGCCGTACCCCGCAGCACCACGGCAGCGAGGAGGTCGGGCAGCCCGTGTCGTCACCGCCCGCGCTGGCCGCGGCCTTCCGCGACGCCGGCTGGCACACGATGGGCTTCTCCGGCACGCCGGTCGCCGGGCCCGACCAGGGTCTCGACGCCGGCTTCGAGCACTTCGAGGTCTGGGCGGACCCGCGGGCGACGGACCTCGTCGCCGCCGCCGTCGCAGCGATCCCCCACGACGACCGCCCGGTCCTGCTGTGGGTGCACCTCACCGACCCGCACTTCCCCTACCTGCCCCGTCACGGCCCGGCGGCGGCCCGCTGCCGCGAGCTGGGCGAGCTTGCGCGCGACCGCAAGCTGTCGCGTTCGTGGATCTTCGGCGACTTCGACGGCCGGGCCAGCGCCGCCCTGTCCGACTGCCGCCTGCTGTACGACACCGAGGTCGCCGCCGTGGACGAAGCAATCCCCGCCCTGTGGGAGGCGCTCCACGATCCCTGGATCGTGTTCTCCAGCGACCACGGCGAGAACATGGGCGAGGAGGGTCTGTACTACGAGCACGGTCCCAGCCTGCACGACGCCGCCCTGCGAATCCCGCTGGTGCTCGCCGGCCCGGGGATCAGCCCCGCCGTCGACGACGGCGTCGCCACGCTGCAGGACATCGCCCCCACGCTGCTGTCCCTCGCCGGCCTGCCGCCGCTGCCCGACGCCGACGGCGTCGACCTGCTCGGATCCGACCGCCCGGTCGCCGCCGCCGCCATCTCCGGATCCGCGCTGCAGGAGCGCCTCCACACCTTCCTGCGCAGCGGTCGCGCCACCGGTCGCAACTGCGTCAACATCGCGCCGTGGTCGTGGTGTACGGACGGACTCTTCGACCACGTCACAGACCCCGAGCAGCACCACGACCTGTCCGGCGACCACCCCGACGTCGTCGCCCACATGCAGACGGTCGCCGCCCGCTGGCCCGCCGAGCAGGCCCGCGAGCGCGCCGTGCGGACCCCGCGCTTCAAGCTCCGCACCCGCCCCACCGCCGACGGTGAACAGCGCCGGCTGTATCGGCTGCCGGACGAGGAACACCCGGTGGATGCGCCGACCGTTCAGCAGAGCCTGGAGTCGCTGCTGCCGCCGCTGCCGGGAGCGGGGGCGATGCACGGAAGCGCTGGGGATGCGGACCGCGACGACGGCGAGGAGGCACTGCGGGCGCTGGGCTACGTGGAGTAGGGGTGGTGGGGCGGTGGCGGATTGGCGCGACGGATGCTGTGGCCGCCCCAGACACGTCGCCAGCGCCGCCGCCCCATGTAGAGCCCCGGCTTTTGCAACACGCGGCATGTAGAGCCACCGTTTTCGCAACAAAGACCTGCTTCCGAGCGCCTGGGCGCGGCATTGGCCACGGTCCGGCCACGTGATTGCTGCACTTGCACCAGCGAAGCGCCGGGCTGCGACCCGGTCTGTTGCGAAAACGCGGGCTCTACTCGGGCGGTGTTGCGAATTCGGGGGCTCTACCTCGGGGGCGGTCGCGACAGGACGCGGTCGGGCCGCCCGGTGCGATGCGCACGCGGCCGCACGCCCGGCCCCTACTGGCGGCGGCGGCTCCTGGTGCTTGCGCCGCTGCTCACCTGGCTGGTCGCACTGTGCTTGGCGGCGCTGTGGCCTCGGCCTCGCGCTCTGGTCCGGCTCGGCGGCCGCGCGGCCTGCGGGCTACGACACGGCCGGCTGCAACCCTGGCGGTGCCAATGTCTGCGAGTACGACGCGACGCTGGAACGCTGGGAC
>CAZRFD010000071.1:0-34711 GCA_964599085.1 uncultured Enterobacterales bacterium
TCTGCAGCGCGTCCTCGCTGCACTCGGGTGACGCCATGAAGACCCTCGACGTCGCCATCATCGGTGGCGGCACGGCCGGGCTGAACGCCCGCCGGGCCTCCCTCGCCCATGGTGCATCGGTCACCATCTTCGACCCGGGCCCCCTCGGCACCACCTGCGCACGCGTCGGCTGCATGCCCGGCAAGCTGCTCATCGCCGCCGCGGAGCTGGCCCACGACGCCGCGCGCGGTCCGGACTTCGGCGTGCGCACCACGGTGGACGTGGACCGCGCCGCGGTCATGCAGCGCGTCCGCAAGATGCGCGACCTGTTCGTGTCGAAGACCAAGCAGGGCATCGAGCGGCTCGGCGACCCCGTCCCCGCGACGGTCCGGTTCACCGGGCCCGATCGCTTCGAGGCCGGCGGCGTCGAGTACAGCGCCCGGGCCATCGTCCTGGCCACAGGCTCGGCGCCGGTGATCCCCGCCCCCTGGCAGGGCCTCGGCGACGCTGTCATCACGACGGACCAGATCTTCGAGCTGGAGCGCCTGCCGGAGTCGCTGCTGGTCGTCGGGGCGGGTGCCATCGGGCTCGAGCTGGGCCAGGCCATGCACCGCCTCGGCGTGCGGGTCACCGTGCTCGATGTCACCGGGCGGCTGGCCGGGCTGCAGGACAGCCACCTGGTGGACGTCTTGCGCGACACGCTGCACATGGACCTGCACCTGCGTCACGAGCTGCTCTCGGTGGAGCCGGTCGACGACGGCATCGCCGTCTCCTTCCGCGGCGAGGATGGCCAGGAGCACACCGCCACCTGGGAGCGGGTCCTGGTCGCTGCCGGCCGCCGGCCGCGGCTGGCGGGCCTGGGGCTCGACGCCGCCGGGCTCGACCCCCTGCCGGAGATCGACCCCGAGACCGGCCGGCTCGGCGACAGCCACATCTACGTCGCCGGCGACATCACCGGCACGAACATGCTCCTGCACGAGGCCGCGCACGAGGGGCGGATCGCCGGCGCAAACGCCGCTCGTCACCCCCACCCTGTCGCCGAGGTCCGCAAGACGCCCCTGGCCCTGGTGTTCACCGACCCGCAGGTGGCGGTGGTAGGGCGCCGCGGGGATGCCATTGGCGCACTGGACTTCGCCTTCCAGTCCCGGGCGAAGGTGCTGGGGCGGGACGCCGGACGCCTGGAGGTGTACGCCGATACCGGCGGGCGGTTGACCGGGGCGACCGTCATCGGGCCGCACGCCGAGCACATCGGCCACCTGCTGGCCTGGGCGGTCCAGGCCGGGATGTCGGTCGACGATGCCCTCGACATGCCCTTCTACCACCCGGTGCTGGAGGAGGGCCTGGAGGCTGCGCTCAAGGACCTGAAGGGCCGGCTGGCGGCTGCGGCGGCCTGACCGGTCGGGTCACCCGGGGCGGGCGGCCGGCCCAGGTGCCGGTCGCAGTCGTCCGGCGAGCACACGAACGATGTTGCCTCATGTTTGCATCGGGCTACAGCGGTGGCATGCCCCCGATGAACCCGACGCCGACCTCCGCCGCTTCCATGACCGTCGCCATCTCCGGGGCCTCCGGCCTGGTCGGTCGAGCGCTGGCGGCGTCGCTGACTGCCCAGGGACACTGTGTCCTCCCCCTGGTGCGGCGCACGCCGGCCGCCGGAGAGGTGCGCTGGAACCCCGCCGAGGGGGACGCTCTCCCCGATGGGCTCGTCGCCGACGCGGTCGTCCACCTCGCCGGCGAGAACATCGGTGGCGGTCGCTGGACGGCCGCCCGCAAGCAGCGGATCCGGGACAGCCGGGTCGACGGGACGCGCCGCCTCGCCACGGCGCTCGCCGAACTGCCGACGCCACCGCAGACCCTCATCGTCGCGTCGGCGGTGGGGATCTATGGCGACCGAGGGGATGCCTGGGCCGACGAGGACAGCAGGCCGGGCACCGGCTTCCTCGCCGAGGTCTGCCAGGCCTGGGAGGCGGCGGCAGCGCCGGCGAGTGCCGCGGGGATCCGGGTGGTGCACGTGCGCATCGGGGTCGTGATGAGCCCCGATGGCGGGGCCCTGCCCCGGCTGCTGCTGCCCTTCCGGCTGGGCCTCGGCGGGCCGGTGGGCAGCGGCGCACAGTTCGTGTCGTGGATCGCGCTCGACGACCTCGTCGCCGTCTTCGGCTTCCTGTTGTCCCGCCCCGACCTGTCCGGTCCGGTCAACGCCGTGGCGCCCCACCCGGTGACGAGTGCTGAGCAGGCGAAGATCCTCGGCGGAGTGCTGCGGCGGCCGGCGGTGTTGCCGCTGCCGGCGGTGGCGGTGAAGCTGGTCATGGGAGAGCTGGGCGAGGCCCTGCTGCTCGCGGGTGCCCGGGTGCGTCCCGGGGTGCTCACGGACGCTGGCTTTTCCTTCCAGCACCCGGACCTGGAGGGGGCCCTGCGGTCGATGCTCTGACCGTCGCCGGGAGCGCAGCGTGCTGACGCCGCCGCGGTCGCTCAGCTCCGCAGGGCGTCTTCCGGCGTGGTCGCGGTGATCACACCGGGACGGCCGAGCTGGACGTCTTCGGGGACGCCCGGACCGCCCAGCACGACGCGGGGCTCCTCGCCGATCACCGCGCGGACATCGTCGGCAAGCTCGCGCAGCGAGCCGGCGTCGGTGCGGTTGACGACGGAGAGGCAGACCGTGTCGATGCCCTGAGCGATGACGGCTGCGCCCAGCGCGTCCAGCGGCAGGTCGGGGCCGAGGTAGACGACGCGGTTGCCGAGCAGGGCGAGCTTGACGCCGAGGCCGAGGAGGCCCAGCTCGTGGCGTTCGTCGGGCGGCGTGGCGCAGGCGACGCGTCGTCCGCCGGGGGGGCCGCCGCCGAGCTGGAGCAGCATGGTGGCGAGCTGGTCGCGGACCCAGGCGGTGGCGAAGTGTTCCTGGGCCACCGTGCAGATCCCCCGCTCCCAGCCGTGGCCGACCCGGCGGACCAGCGGTGAGAACAGGTCGTCGATGACGGCGCGGAAGGGAAGGGAGGAGAAGTGGGCCCTCAGGCGGTCTGCGCCCGGTCGATCGAAGTCGAGGAGGAGCTTCTGCAGCTCTTCGACGGCCGACTCCAGCGCGTCGGCGGCCGGTGCGGGCCCCGTGGAGAGCGGGTCGGGGCGGTCCAGGAGGCGGATCGCCTCGCTGATCTTGTAGCCGCGGTCCAGCAGGAGCTTGACCTGTTGCAGACGCGCCACGTCTGCGTCGGAGTACACGCGGTAGCCGTTGGCGGCGCGCGTGGGCTCGACCAGGCCATAGCGGCGTTCCCAGGCCACGATGGTGTTGCGGGGGATGCCGGTGCGCTCGGCGACGGTCTTGATGCGGTAGCTCATCGGGACGCTCTGCGGCGGGGAGTCGGGGGGGCCGCCGTGGTGGGAGCGGCGGTGGGGACAACGGTATCCGGGCTGCGCTGCGCTGGCCGCTTCCGGCCCGGGCATCAGTAAGTGGATACAAACATGTTGCGGAATGGTTGATTGATGGTACATGTATGCATTGAGAAGCTCACCGGGAGTGCTCCCATGATCCAGCTCGGCGCCCTGCACGCCACCGACGTCACGGCCATCGCGTCGACCCCCGGCGGCTTCGTGTGGCACTACCTCGACCTCGTCGACGACGCGGGGTCCGGGGTCGTGCTCATCTGGTCCCAGGGCCTGCCCTTCCTGCCCGGCGTGGCGGCAGGGCTGCGGGAGGGCGCACCCCCGATCCCGGCCGAGGGACCCGCCCTGGCGCTGTCGGTCTACCGTGCGGGGGCCCCGGTCCACTACCTCCTCCAGCGGCTGCCGCCGGGCGAGGTCGACTGGGACGAGACCGGAGATCGCTGGCGCCTGGGGGAGAGCTGCATCGCGCTCACCGAGCGTCCGGATGGTGGACTGGAGCTGAGCGCGCGGCTCGACCTGGAGGTGCCGGGGAGCGAGCGCCGGGTCGTCGGCGACATCACGCTGCGGGGGCCCGCTTGTGACCTGCGGCAGCGAAGGCTGGGCCTCGTGGCGGGGCGGCACGCCTGGGCGCCGCGCCTCGCGCCCGGCTGGGGCCACGCCCGCCTGCGCTTCGGAGACGAGGCGCTCGTCGAGCTGTACGGTCGGGGCTACCTCGACGGCAACGCCAGCGCGCTGCCGCTGCCCGACCTGGGCATCGCCTCCTGGACCTGGCTGCGGGTCGCCCTGCCCGATCGCGAGGTCGTCGTCTACGGGCTGCACCCCGACGACGGGGAGAGCGCGCGGACGCTGCGGGTCGACATCGATCGCCGCGGACGGGCCTCGGTGCAGGAGGCCGTGCGGGTCGAGGTGGAGGCGCGCAGCCGCAGCCCCTGGGGCCCGTGGCGGCCGCAGCAGCTCCGGGTCCACGGGGAGGGGCCGCCGCTGGATGTCCGGACCACGGCGGTCGTGGACGACGGCCCCTTCTACCAGCGGCTGCTGGTCGAGGGCGCCTGCGGCGGTCAGCGTGGCCCGGGGGTTGGGGAGGTCGTGCTGCCGGGCCGCATCGACATGCCCTGGTTGCGGCCGCTGGTGCGCATGCGGGTGGCCGGCGCGCCGGGTGGTGACTCGCTCTGGCTGCCGCTGTTCTCCGGGCCGCGCCAGGGCCGGCTGCGTCGGCTGCTCCGCATGCCCGAGCCGCCGGCGACTGCGACGGCCTCCTCCGGGCCTGCCGCGCCCGGTGGGACCGGCGGGACCGCTGCCTCAGGGGGCACCTGATGGGGGCGGTGCCGTTCCTGCTCGCCGCGCTCGTCGCGTTGCCGTCGGTGCTGACCCTGGCGATCGTCGTGGTGAACCGCTGGACGTGGCGCCGCCCGGCGCCGCTGCACGAAGCCCCGCGGGCCGCGGTCAGCGTGCTCGTGCCGGCCCGCAACGAGGCCCGGCAGCTCTCGGGGCTGGTGGACAGCATCCTGGCCGGATCGTCGGATGCGGACTCGCCGGTCGCCGAGCTGATCGTGTGCGACGACGCGTCCACCGACGGCAGCGACGCGGTCCTGGCGGCGCTCGCCAGCCGTCACTCTCGGCTGCGGGTGCTTCCGGGGGCGCCGCTGGCGCCGGGCTGGGTGGGCAAGCCCCACGCCTGCCACCAGCTCGCTGCGGCCGCCACCAGCGACCTGCTGCTCTACGTCGATGCCGACGTGCGGCTGCGGCCGGGGGCCGTCGCCGGGCTGGTGGCGGAGCTGCACCGACACCCCGGTGCCGACGTCGTCACCGCGGTGCCCCGGCAGGCCATGCCGACGCGGCCCGAGGGCCTGCTGATGCCGCTGCTGCACCTGTCTTACACCGCGTGGCTGCCGCTGGCGCTCATCCCTGCAGTCACAGACCCACGCGTCCTCGCGGCCAACGGCCAGGTCCTGCTGGTCCGCCGGGCCGCCCTGCACGCCATCGGGGGCTGGGCCTCCGTCCGCGGCGAGGTGGTCGACGACATGGCGCTGTGCCGCCGGGTCAAGCAGGCCGGGGGGCGCGTTGTCTTCGTCGACGGCTTCGACCTGGCCGACTGCCGCATGTACGACGGCTTGCAGAGCCTCGTCGCCGGCTTCTCCAAGAACCTCTACGAGGGGGTGGGGGGCACCCCGCTGGCGCTGCTGCTGGTGGTCGCGGCCCACCTGTGGGCGTGGGTCCTGCCCTGGGTCCTGCTGCCGGTAGGGGTCCTGCGCGGCGCGCCCGCGGTGGTAGCGGGAGCGGCCCTGGGCATCGCCGCAGGTCTGTCGGCGCGCGCGCTGCTGGCGGAGCGCTTCGGCCACCCCTGGTGGTCGGTGCCGCTGCACCCCGTCGCCATCCTCGGCTTCGTCGGGATCGCCGCCCGGTCGATGGCGTGGAGTCGGTCCGGCCGGATCGCCTGGGCGGGCCGCAGCTACCCGGCACGTGCTGCGCGGATCGCCGCGGAGCAGCCATGACGGCCCTCGGCAGGCGGCTGCTGCGCTCGGTGTTCGCGTCGGCGGTGCGCTGGCGGGTCCGACGGGACCTCGGTGGCGTCTGGGTGCGTGGCCTCGACGAGGTCGGGCGGGTGCTCACCGGGGGCCCGGTCCTCTTCGCCGCCAACCACGTCTGCTGGTGGGACGCGATGCTGCTGCCGCTGGTGGATGCCCCCCTCGGTGGTCGCGGCCGGGTGCTCATGGACGCGGCCAACCTCGCCCGGCTGCCCTTCTTCTCGCCCCTCGGCGCGCTGCCCCTCGACACCTCGTCTCCCGCTGCGATGCGGGCCGGCCTGCGGGCGGGGGTCGCCGCGTTGGGAGCAGCCGGCGACAGCCTGTGGATCTTTCCCCAGGGCCGCCAGGTCCCGGCGCACCGTCGCCCCCTGGTCCTGCTCCGGGGAGTGCACCACCTCGCGCGGCGCTCGGGGGCTGCGGTGGTGCCGGTGTCGCTGTCCTACGGCTGGGGGCAGGGACCGCGTCCCGTCGTGCTGGTCGACCTCGGGTCGCCCCTGGTCGCGGGGTCGCGGGACCGCTTCATGGAGGCGCTGGAGGCCCGGATCGTGGCGGGCCTCGATGCCGCCGAGGAGGCGCGCGAGGAGGGGCCGCTGCTGTGCGGCTACGCGCCGCTCGTCCCCGGTCGGGAGAGCTCGCCCGAGACGGGCCTTGGAAGCCGCCTGCTGCGGTCCTTCTGGCGGCTGTCCGGGGTCGACCATGCCTGATCATGCCGTGGTGGTGGGAGCCGGCGTCGCGGGGCTGTCGGCGGCGATCCGGCTGGCGTCGCTCGGCCTGTCGGTCGATGTGGTCGAGGCGGCCGATCGGCCGGGGGGCAAGGCCGGCGTCGCCGTCGTCGACGGCGTCGAGGTCGACACGGGGCCCAGTGTCCTGACGTTGCCCGAGGCCTTCGACCGGGTGCTCCTGCCGGCGGGCACGCGGTTGCGCGACGAGGTGCGACTGCGGCGGCACAGCCCGGCCTTCCGCTACCGCTACCCCGACGGTTCGGTGCTCGACGTCCACCACGACGTCGAGGAGACGCTGGCGTCGGTCGGTGCCACCTTCGGCCCGGGGGCGGCCCGGGAGCTGGAGGGCTACCTCGCGGCGATGGCGCGGACCTGGGAGATCGCCGCGCCCACCTTCGTCGAGGGGCCCGCGCCGACGGTGTCGGCGCTGCTGGCACGCGGTTGGTCCGGCCTGCGCATGCTGACCGAGGTGGATCCCCTGCGCTCCATGCAGCGCGCGGTCGCGCTGCGCGTGCGCGACGAGCGCCTGCGCTGGCTGCTGTGGCGCTACGCCACCTACAACGGCTCCGACGTGCGGCGGGCGCCCGCCACGCTTGGCTGCATCGCCCACGTCGAGCTGGCCCTGGGTGGCTTCGGAGTCGAGGGGGGGATGTCCGCCCTGGTGGACGCGCTGGTCCGGGTCGCGACCCGGTGTGGCGTGCAGCTCCACTGCGGCCGGCCCGTGACGCGGATCCTGTCCCGGCCCGGCGCCGTCGCCGGGGTGGAGTTGGCAGGGGGAGCGGCGCTGCCGGCCTCGGTGGTGGTGTTCGGCGGGGACGTGGGAGCGCTCGGCAGTCTGGTGCCGGCGCTCGCCCGACCGCGGCGCCGTCCGCCGGCGTCGATGTCTGCCTGGACCGGCATCCTGCGTGCCGGCTGGAGGCCTGGCCGCGTCCCGCACGAGGTGCTGTTCCCCCAGGACTACGCGCGCGAGTTCGCTGACATCTTCGACCACGGCAGGCCCCCCGTGGACCCCACGATCTACGTCTGTGCGCAGGAGCCCTGCCACGGCCGACGCGGCTGGCCGAAGCACGAGGCCCTGTTCGTCATGACCAACGCGCCGGCGCCGGGGGCATCGGCCCCCGAGGATGCCCACGCCTGGGATGCGCACGCCGGCCGGGTCGCCGAGCGGCTGGCGGGGCACGGGCTCGCGGCGCCCGAGGACCGCTTCGCCTGGACCCGCACCCCCGCACAGCTCGCCGCTGCCTTCCCCGGCAGCGGTGGCGCCCTGTACGGCCCGGCCTCGAACACTCTCTCCGCCGCCTTCCGGCGGGCTCCGAACCGCGTCGCAGCCATGCCCGGCCTGTACGTGGCGAGCGGCAGCGCTCACCCCGGCGGTGGCCTGCCGCTGGCCGCCTTGTCGGGCCTGCAGGCGGCGCTGTGCGCGGCCGAAGACCGTGGTCTGGGCGATTTGGTGTACCCACTCCCGACTCGGAGCCTCAAGTGCTGATGGCGCTCTCTCTCAGCCTGGCCCCGGCCCTTGCCGCCCCCGCGCCTGCCGACGCGGCACGGCCACCGGCCACGGCGCCCGGGCTGCCAGTGGGCCGCTACGCCCTGGAGATCGTGCTCGCCACCCACACCCGCGTGCCGGTCCTCGGTGTCG
Source organism: uncultured Enterobacterales bacterium (assembly GCA_964599085.1). Taxonomy (GTDB): domain Bacteria; phylum Myxococcota_A; class UBA796; order UBA796; family UBA2385; genus J125. Next base: position 8,238 of record CAZRFD010000071.1, read on the forward strand.
CCGAGGGGCGGACGACGAGCACGGTGCTGGTCGAGGTGGAGCCGCTGGACATCGCCCCCGAGATCCCGGAGCGGGCGCGGTGGTGGCTGACCAACTGCGACGTGACGGTGGAGGGCGAGCGCGGGCCGGGCCGGGTCGTGGTGCCCGACGCCTTCGTCGACGCTCATGGGACCCGAGAGGCCGCAGCCGTGCGGGAGGGGGGGGAGGGGCGCCCGATGTGGCGCATCGATCTCGGCGCGCAGGCGGTGGGCTGGGACCCGACGTTGCGGACGACGGTGCCCCGGCGCGGCCGTGACACCGGCGTCGTCGACTGGGAGGGCGACGGCCGTCCGGGCGGGACCATCCTGCTGGAGGACATCCCCGTCTTCGAGCGCGTCGAGATCCACGTCGCCCAGCTCGCACACCTGCGCCTGTGGGGTGCGGAGCCTGGGGGGGAGGCCGCACCGAAGGACGCCGAGCCAGTGCTGGCGGGCGGCGTCGAGGTCCTGGAGTTGGAGCAGCGCACCCTCGGAGCCTCGGTGCCGATCTTCGCAGCCTCGCTGCGGGTGCGAGCCGACGAGGCTGCATCGAGCTTCCGGCTGCTGGCGCTCAGCCCCGATGCGGGGTGCGCCGAGGTGGAAGCTGCGTTTCAGATAGTTGATGCAAAATAGATGCGTTAGGATCTTGCCGACGCACCATGTTTGATGTACCTTTGAACCATGCCGCGGATCGGGTCGCTCCGGACTCGACGCGACAGGAGGTGGTCGTGTCCGAGCCGGGTGCAGCGCAGACAGACGTCGTCGTCGTGGGTGCCGGGCCTGCAGGCCTGGCCATCGCCCGGGCCACGGCCGCCGCCGGGCTGCGCACGCGGGTCGTCGCACCCTGGCCGGACGCTCGGTGGCAGCGCAGCTTCGGTGCCTGGCTGGACGAGGTGGACGCGCTGCCGGAGTCCGGCGCCGTCGCGCAGACCTGGGCCAGCCCGGTGGTGCACACCGACGCCCGCAGCCGCCACGAGATCCTCCGCCGGTACGCGCGCTTCGACGTCGAGGCGCTGCAGTCGCTGATGCTGCTGCGGGCGCGGATGGCCGGGGTGGACCTCCACCACGGCTTCGTCGCGCGGGTGGTGCACGGCGGTGACCACAGCACCGTACAGCTTCGCGACGGACGGGCCCTTCAGGCCCGCGTGGTCGTGGACGCTTCGGGGGGACGCTCGCCCTTCGTGCGCGCCGTCGGGCGGGAACGCGTCGCCTGGCAGACCGCCTACGGCCTGCGGGCGCGGGTCCGGTCGCACCCCTGGCCACGCGGCGAGATGGTGTTCATGGACTTCCGCGCGCCGCCGGGGGCGCCGGTGGGACAGCGGCCGACCTTCCTGTACGCCTTGCCGCTGTCCGCGACCGAGGTCTTCGTCGAGGAGACGTCCCTGGTGGCCCGTCCCGCCCTGGCCATGGGCGAGCTGCGGCGCCGGCTCCAGGCACGACTGGACCACATGGGCCTCGACCTGCTCGAGGTCAACGAGGAAGAGCGCTGCACCATCGTCATGGGCGGCGCGCTCCCGGACGGAGACCAGCGGCTGGTCGCCTTCGGAGGCGCCGCGGGCATGGTGCACCCGGCGTCCGGCTACATGCTGAGCCGCGTGCTGCAGACCGCACCGGCCGTCGCCGGGGCCATCGCCACGGGCCTGTCGCAGGGGGGGGCCGGCACGGCGGCGCGCGCGGCCTGGCAGGAGATCTGGTCCCGGCCGGCACGCCGCAAGCACGACCTGTACCGCTTCGGCATGGAGACCCTGTGCAGTCTCGACGCCGATCGCACACGGGCCCTCTTCGACACCTTCTTCCGTCTCCCCGATGACGCCTGGCAGGGCTTCCTCTCCGACGTGCTGCCGCCGGACGGGGTGGCGAAGACAATGCTCAGCGTGTTCTCCGAGGCCGCCCCAGCCCTGCGCTGGCAGCTGGTCGAAGCGGGGCTTGGTCGCAGCGGGATCACCGCCCTCCGCTCCGCGGCCGGCATCTGACACCGAACAGAGGGAGCAGAGCATGTCCGTTCCGACATCCCACATCGCCGCCGAACAGCTCGAGGCGCCGGCGTCGCCAGCAGCGGCACGTGCTGAGGCTGTGGACCTCGACCGCCTCCTCCCGGAGGTAGAAGCCCTGGCGCTGCGCCTGTGTGCGGGCGACCGCCTGGAGCTGCTCGGTGGCATGGCGCAGGAGCACCTCGCGTCCGGGGGCAAGCGGCTGCGGGCGCGGCTCGCCCTGGCGGCGACCGCGGCGCTGGGCGGCGACCCGCGCCGGGCCATCGGCTGGGCGGCGGCCGTGGAGCTGCTCCACAACGGGACCCTGGTGCACGACGACATCCAGGACGGCGACCGCGTGCGTCGTGGCCGGGCGACGACCTGGGCCCGCCACGGCGTGGCTCAGGCCATCAACACCGGCGACCTCATGCTGATGCTGCCGTTCTCGGCCGTCGCCCACGCCGACGTCGACGACGCGCTTCGCTGGCGGCTGTGCGAAGCGCTGGCCCGCCGCGCCGCCTCGGTCGTGCGGGGGCAGGCCCTCGACCTCGATCTCCTGCCGTCGGCGCGCCTGGACGCCGACAGCTTCACCCGCGCCATCGCCGGCAAGACCGGGGCCCTGCTGTCGCTCGTCGTCGAGGGGGCGGCGCTCATCGCCGGGCGACCCGCCGCTGAAGCGGCCGCGCTCGGGGATGCCTTCGCCGTGCCCGGCATGCTGTACCAGCTCCAGGACGACGTCCTCGACCTGTATGGAGACAAGGGCCGCGGGCGCCGGGGCTGTGATCTCGAGGAGGGCAAGGTCAGCGCATTGGTCGTCTCCCACCTGGCGCGCTGCCCCGATGACCGCGCCTGGCTGCTCGACCTGCTGCGCACCCCCCGGGAGCAGACCTCCGCTGTGGCCATCGCCGCCGCCGCCACCCGCTTCCAGCGCAGCGGTGCGCTCGCCGATGTCCTCGCCCGGATCGATGCGCTGACCCGGACCTTCGACTCCGACCCGAGGCTGCAGGCCGAACCGGGCCTGCACGCCCTCGGGCGCCACCTCGCCACCCGCGTGCTCTCCGAGCTGCCGCTGTCCTCCCTCCACGTGGAGACCCCATGACCGCTCTCTCCTCCCTCCCGCCGCAGGGCGCAAGCTCCTCCCACCGCCACGCCGTCGTGATCGGTGCCGGGCTCGGCGGCCTGGCCGCCGCCGTCCGCCTGCGGGCGATGGGCTACCGCGTGACGCTGCTCGAGGCCGGTGATCAGGCCGGAGGCAGAGCGCGCGTGTTCCGGCGGGATGGCTACAGCTTCGACGCCGGCCCCACGGTCGTGACCGCCCCCTACCTCTTCGACGAGCTGTTCGAGCTGGTGGGCCGGGATCGGCGCGACTACTACGACCTCGTGCCGGTCGACCCCTTCTACCGGGTCATGTTCCCCGGCGGTGAACAGTTCGACTACGTCGGTGAAGAGGACCGCATCCTCGCCCAGATCGAGCGGCTGTCGCCGGGAGACGTCGACGGCTACCGCCGCATGGCGGCCCACGCCGAGCGGATCTTCGAGGTCGGCTACGAGCAGCTCGCTGACACACCCTTCACCCGCCTCTCAGACATGCTGCGCGTCGTGCCCGACATGCTGCGCCTGGAGAGCTACCGCTCCGTGTACGGCCTGGCGTCGAAGTACCTCCGCGACGAGCGGCTGCGGCAGGTGTTCAGCTTCCAGCCGCTCCTGGTCGGTGGCAACCCCTTCGACACCACCTCGATCTACATGCTGATCCACTGGCTGGAGCGCAAGTGGGGTGTGCACTACGCGCTCGGGGGGACGACCAGCATCGTCGCAGGGCTGGTGCGGCTGCTCGAAGAGCTGTCGGTGGAGATCCACCTGAACGCACCGGTCGAAGAGATCGAGACCCGCGACGGCTCGGTCCGGGGCGTTCGGACCGAGGACGGCCAGCACTTCGCCGCGGATATCGTGGTCAGCAACGCCGATCCCAGCATGGTCTACACGCACATGCTGCCCTCGGTGCAGCGGCGTGTCCGCACCGACCGGCACGTCGCGCGGATGAAGCAGTCCATGAGTCTGTTCGTGGCCTACTTCGCGGCGGATCGCACCTGGCCGAATCTGGCCCACCACAGCATCGTGCTCGGCCCCCGCTACAAGGGGCTGCTCACCGACATCTTCGACCGCAAGCGGCTCGCCGATGACTTCTCCCTGTACCTGCACGCGCCGACCCGGACGGATCCGAGCGTGGCGCCGCCGGGACACGAGAGCTTCTACGTGTTGAGCCCGGTGCCCAACCTCGCGGGTGGGCAGGACTGGTCGACGCTGGCCGACGGCTACCTCGACCGGATCCTCGACCACCTGGACGGACGCGTCCTGCCGGGGCTCAAGGACCACCTGACCACGAAGTTCTCGGTGGACCCTCGCTACTTCCGTGACACGCTGCGGTCGCACTCGGGGGCGGCCTTCGGGCCGCAGCCGGTGCTGCAGCAGTCGGCGTGGTTCCGCTACCACAACGTCAGCGAAGAGGTCGGGGGTCTGTACTTCGTCGGTGCCGGCACCCACCCCGGTGCCGGCATGCCGGGGACGCTGTGCAGCGCAAAGGTGCTGGAGCGTGTCGTGGACCGACCCGCGGCGGGGCTGCCCGTCGCGCCTCCGGCCCTGCGGGCGGGGTGAGAGATGGACGTCGCAGTGGTCACCACGGCGGGGCGTGTGTTTGTCCCCGATGCCCCCGCGCCCTCGCCGGTTGGGGAGTCGCCCGAGGCGGTGCTGGCACGCCACGGCCGCAGCTTCTGGCTGGCGGCGCGCTTCCTCTCACCCGATCAGCGACGGGATGCGGCGCTGCTGTACAGCTTCTGCCGGCACGTCGACGACCTCGTGGACGAGGCGGACGATCCAGCGCACGCGGCGCTCGAACTCGCCCGGATCCGCGCGGAGCTGCGCGGGGAGCGCCCGCCCGGGGAGCAGGTGGCGGCTGTGAGGGCGCTGGCGTCGCGTCGCGGGGTGCCGCTGCATGCGCTGCTCGACCTCGTCGACGGGGTGGAGGGAGACCTCGGGACCGTCGCCGTGGCCGACGACGGGGAGCTGCTCCGCTACTGCTACCGGGTGGCCGGAGCGGTGGGGCTGGCCATGTGCCCGCTCATCGGCGTGCAGGATCCACGGGCCGCCGCCTTCGCCGTCGATCTCGGCGTGGGCATGCAGCTCACGAACATCTGTCGGGACGTGCTCGAGGACGCCGGCAGGCAGCGCTGCTACCTGCCACAGACCCGGCTGATCGCCGCAGGGACCTCGCAGGCCGAGCTGCTGGCGGGCCAGGCCTCGTCGACGGCGGTGGCCGCGGTCGTGCGTGAGCTGCTGGTGCTGGCGGCGCGCTACTACGACAGCGCCGAGCGGGGCATGGCAGCCATCCCCTGGCGGGCTCGCCTCGCGATCCGTGTCGCGGCCCGCGTGTACCGCGCCATCGGCCGGCGGCTGCTGTCGCGCCACGGGGGAGACGCCCTCCACGGCCGCACCGTCGTGCCGACCGCCGTGCGGCTGTGGCTGGCCGGGGGGGCGCTGTTGCGGTCGCTGGTCGAGGGGGTGCGGCCGCGTCCCTCGAAGCTGCCGACCCACGACGTCGCGCTCCATGGTCACCTCGGCGATCTGTTCACGACCGGCCGCTGAGCCTGCAGGAGGCTCTCCATGGCCTATCGAACCAAGACCGTCGCCGAGCTGACCGGCATCCCCCGCAACACGCTGGTGGCCTGGGAGCGGCGCTACCGGATCGTGGCGCCGCGGCGGGCGGACAACGGCTACCGGCTGTACTCGGACCAAGACGTCGAGGTCCTCGGGCGCCTCAAGACGCTGGTCGACGGGGGGCTGTCCATCAGCGAGGCGGTGGAGATGGTGCGGGCGCGGGCGGGGAGGCCGGCCGCGGGCGCGGCCCGGGGCGGGCGACCGCTTCGGGCACCGGGCCCCGGCCGCATGAGGTCGCCTCCAGACGTGCTGCGCGGCGTGCAGGAGAGCCTGCTGGGCTTCGATCGCGGGCGGGCGGGGCGGGAGCTGCGGGCGCTGTCCGGCGCGTCCTTCGAGGTGATCATCGACGAGGTCCTGATGCCGCTGGTGGTCAACGTCGGGCACGGCTGGGAGACCGGCCTCTGCACGGTGGCGCAGGAGCACTTCGTCACCGCGTGGGTCCGCGATCAGCTCGTGGCGATGCTGGCCCGCCTGGAGGGGGGGGCTCCCGGGGGACCGCTGGTGGCCTGCGCCTCCCCCCCGGGCGAGCGCCACGAGATCGGCTTGCTCGGTCTCTCGGTGCGTCTGGCGTTGCTGGGGGGGCGGGTGGCCTACCTCGGCATCGACCTCCCCCTGGAGGCGCTGGGCTCGTACTGCCGGCTGCGGCGGCCGGCCGTGGCCTGCCTGTCCGTCACGAAGGAGCTGGGGGAGGACGCGCTGCGGGCCCTCGCGTCGGCGGCACGGGCCGCGGTGCCGGCCCACACGTCGGTCGTCATCGGCGGCCGGGGAGCGATCGTGGACCCCGGACTGCCCGGTGTCCACGTCCTGACGGACCCCTCGGCCGTGTTGTCGCGGGCAGTGCAGCGAGGCGTAGCCGGCTCGGATACGACCAGCCCCCCACCCACGGAGGACCCGTGATCGCACTCGGCACACCCGCCCCGTCGTTCACCCTGAACGACCACCTCGGGCGCAGCGTATCGCTGGCGCAGTTCCGCGACCGGCGCCACGTCCTGCTCCTGTTCTACCCCCTGGACTTCACCCCTACGTGAAGCAGCGAGGTTCCAGCGCTGGAAGCGCTGCGGTCTCGTTTCTTCGCTGCCCACACGCAGCCCCTCGCCATCAGCGTCGACTCGGTGTACAGCCACGCCGCCTGGGCGGAGTCACTCGGCGGCATCAGCCTGCCGCTGCTCTCGGACTTCCAGCCCAAGGGTGCCGTCGCGGACAGCTTCGGCCTCTACCTGGCGGACAAGGGCATCACCGACCGGGCGACGGTCATCATCGACGCCGGCGGCACGGTGCGCCACGTCAGCTCGGTCACCCCGGCCGGCAAGCGTGACATCGCCGAGCTTGCTGCGCTCTGCGAGCAGATCGACGCGTCCTTCGACGGCTCCGTGGCCGGCCCCGCGGCCGCCCCCGCGGGCCTGCCGGACAACACGTCGCTCTACGTCAAGGATCACTGCATGTTCAGCCGGTGGGCGCTGTCCGCCCGCAAGAACATGCACCTCGACGACGGCCTGCCGGTGACCAACGTCAGCCGCGACGCCGCGGCGCTCGAGCACCTGCAGACCGTCGGCGGCAAGGGCCAGGCCCCGGCCCTGGTCTGTGGCAGCGACGTGCTCTACGAGAGCAAGGACATCATCGACCTGCTGGTCAAGCGCACCCAGCCCGCGCTCTGAGTGATGGTGGCACCCGCCGCCCCGTGGCGCCGCTGTGCTGCGGGGCGGTATTGCGGAGCGGTGCTGCGGGAGGGAAGCTACTCCAGCGTGTTGATGTAGGCGACGACGTTGCGGATCGTCTGCTTGTCGGTGATGACCTCGACAGCCTGCTGCATGTTGTTGCCGTAGACGTCGCTGGCGTCGGTGCCGCGGTGCCCGCTGGTGAAGGCTTCGAGCTGCTTGACGAGGTACCAGTCGTGCTGCCCGGCCAGCCGGGGCGTGTCGTACATCGAGCTGCCGTGCCCGCGCCCGCCGTGGCACTGCATGCAGAGCGTCCAGGTCTTCTTGCCAGCGTCCGCGTCGCCCGTGATCGTGTCGGGCGGGGTGGCAGAGTCGAGGGTGTTGATGTAGGCGGCGAGGTTCTTGCGGTCGGTGCGGCTTTCGAGCTTGGACGCCTGCTCGTGCATGGTGTCGCTGTCGCGCACGGTCTCGGTGAAGTACCGGAGCTGCCGCAGGACGTAGTCGTCCCGCTGTCCGGCGAGGCGGGGCGCGCCCTTGGCCTTGCTGCCGCCGCCGTCGGCGCCGTGGCAGGGAGCACACTGGGCATACAGCGCCTTGCCGGCGTCGACATCTTCGTCGTCAGCGTGGGCGGCCGACGCCAGCAGGGAGGCGCCGAGGACCGTGACGGTCAGGGGGGCGAGGTGGACAGACATCGTGTCCTCCGGATCGGGAGTCGGGACAGAGCTGCACTCCAGATAATGCGAAGCCATCGACGCTGCGGTGCGGCATGTCGCGGTGGTAGCTTGAGGTCGGTTCCCAACGGGAGGTCGCCGTGTCCTGCCTCGCCCTCACGCTGCTGCTCGCCTGCGGAGGTCAGGCGCCCGTGGCTGCGCCGCCCCCGGCGGCGGATCCCTCGGCGGCGCCTGTCGACGCCGCTCCCGCCGCGGAAGCACCGGCGGGCGCCACCGCCACCTCGGCCTCCGCGCGGGCAGACGGCACCCAGGAGGGCGTGCACATCGGTGACGAAGACGGCGTCCACGTGGGCCGCGACGGCGACGACCGCGGGGTGACGGCGGGGGGCGAGTACGGCGTCCAGGTCGGTGCCACCGACGAAGTCAACGGCGTCCAGGTCGGCGGCGACCAGGGCGTCATCATCGGCGGTGACGAAGACGAAGACGTCCAGGGCGTGCGCGTCGGCGGCGACAAGGGTGTCGAGGTCGGCAAGGGCGGCCTGCGCGTCGGCGGCAAGACCATCATCGGCAAGAAGAAGTAGGCGTCGAAGCGAACACGAACGTTGGCTTGACCCTCGGGGTTCCGTTCGCTGATCAGCGGGGATCGGTGAGCGCGCGCATGAAGGCCGCCACGAGGGGGCGTACATCCTGGGAGATCAGGACGGCGTTTACGGCGAGGTGGACCATCCGGCCGTCGCGGCTGCGGTGGCAGGTCTCGAAGCGGTCATGGCCACGGGCAACCATCCGGTCGATGCGCCGGCGCACGTCGTCGGGCGAGAGCCGGGCTTCGATGTCCTGCACCCGCCTCTGTCGCAGCTCGTCGACCGACCAGCCGACCAGGTCGCAATAGACGGGGTTGGCGTCGACGATCCGTCCTGTCGTGTCGGCCAACAGGAAAGCGTCCGTGGTTGTCGCCAGGAAGCGCCGCATCAGCTCGGCGGAGTCACGAAGCTCCCGATCGGCGAGGCGTCGATCGGTGATGTCGGTGATCACGCCGTGCCAGGTATGCCCTCCGTCGGCGTCCTGTCCTGGCGCGAGGTGACTCTCGACCCAGACGACGCCGCGTTAGGGGTTGCGCACGCGGTACTCGATGCGACAGGTCTTCCCGCTTCGGGCCGACTCCGCCATCTCCTGCTCGATCCTGTGCAGATCGTCGGGGTGGACGAGGGAGAGGAGCAGGTCTGCGTCGAGCGGCATCGAGTCGGAGGGGAGCCCGAAGATCCGGCGGAGCACCGGGCTGAAGTAGGACAGGTGCAACATGCCGTCGGGATCCCGTCGGACCGACGTGATCGCGCCGGGGGACGCCGCGGCGATGTGCCGGAAGCGATCCCGCTCCTGGCGGAGCGCGTCCTTCAGCTCGACGCTGGCCGTGATATCTACGCTGACACCCGACGCACCCGTGATGCGGTCGTCTTCGCGGATGGGGCAGAGTGTCGTGCGGTAGTGGCGGACGCCGTCGGGGAAGCGCTGGGCGAACTCGAAGGTGACGGTTTCCCCTTGAAAGACGCGGTCGAAGGTCGGCCGCCAGAACGCTTCTTCGTCGGGGCTGAGTCGGGCCGCGGAGTCTTCGCCGATCACGGGACGGACGCCGTGGTTGTGTTCGTAGATGTCGGCGTAGGCCGTGTTGAACATGGTGAAGCGGAGCTGTCGGTCCAGGGCCCAGATGTAGTCGGGGCGCCCGTCCAGCATGGAGCGGAGGGTGCCCTTGGCCCGGCGCAGGCGCGACAGGCTGTCGGCCGGATCCTGGGACGCTGCCGCGGGGGCGGGGGAGCGGTCCCGGCTGCCGTCGTCGACCGCCGCATCGGCCCCCGCCACATTGACGACGACGGCGCTGGCGTCGCTGGCGTCGCTGGCGTCGCTGGCGTCGCTGGCGCCTACGGTGTCCGGCGAGGACGCGATGGTGACGTCGTGGCCCGCCGCGGCCAGGCCGTCGGCTGCGGCCCTGGCGAGCTCAGGGTCGGAGCAGGTCACGATGACGCGCGTCGGAGGAGTGGACACTGTCAGAACCTTGGCGTGGCGGCGGACTTGTCCGGGGGAACCGGTGCAAGCGGGAGGTCACCCCTTGCCTTTGGCGTAACACGCGATGTTGGGGCGAGGGTGCCGGCGGGGTTGACCAGGACTTCGAAACCATATATTCAATAGATATGAAGAATAAAGGAACACAGCCCCGTGCCTTCAAGGACGCCGCCTACACCGCCTTCGCCGACGTCACCAAGGCGCTGGCCAACCCCAAGCGGCTGGAGCTGCTCGACCTGCTCATCCAGCGCCCCTTCCGGGTGGACGAGCTGGCCGACGGTGTCGGTCAGTCGGTCGGCAACACCTCGCAGCACCTGCAGGTGCTGCGGCGGGCGCGGGTCGTGGAGACCACCCGCCGTGGCACCGCGGTGGAGTACCGCCTCGCTCCGGGAGTGGCCGAGGTCTTCGTGGCGCTGCGGCGGCTCGCCGAGGCCCGCAGCGCCGAGCTGACCCTGGCCCGGCGGGACTTCTTCGCCGGCGCGGGGGCGGCCGAGACCATCGACGCCGACGCCCTGCGCGCCGGGCTCGCGGCGGGCGAGGTGGTGCTGGTCGACCTGCGGCCGGCCGATGAGTTCGTCCACGGCCACGTCCCCGGCGCGCGCTCCATCCCGCTGGCCGAGCTGGCCGAGCGGCTCGACGGGCTGCCGCCCGACAAGCTCATCGTCGCCACCTGCCGCGGCCCCACCTGTGTGTTCGCGGCGCAGGCCGTCCGCGCCCTGCGCAACAGCGGCCGCCGCGCGGTCCGCTTCGAGCAGGGGGTCGCCGAGTGGCGCGCGGACGGCGGCGCCATCGCCGTGGGGGCGGCGTGATGGGGCGGACGCGCACAGCGGGCAGGGGAGGGGAGCGCGCCCCCCGCCTGGGGATCCGGGCCAACCTCGCCCAGTTCTCTCTGCTGGTCCTGGTCAACGCCTTCGTCGGTGCCATGGTCGGGCTGGAGCGGGCCATCCTGCCGGCCATCGCCGAAGCCGACTTCGGGCTTGCGGCGAAGACGGCGGTGCTGTCCTTCATCGTGGTGTTCGGCCTGACCAAGGCGGCCACCAACTACTTCGCGGGACGCCTGTCGGACGCTTGGGGCCGCAAGTGGGTGCTCGTGGTCGGCTGGCTGGTGGCCTTGCCGGTGCCCTGGCTGTTGATGTGGGCGCCGACCTGGGGCGTGATCGTCGCGACCAATGCCCTGCTCGGGATCAGCCAGGGGCTCACCTGGTCGACCACCGTGATCATGAAGATCGACCTGTCGGGGCCGCGCCAGCGGGGCCTCGCCATGGGGCTCAACGAATTCGCCGGCTACCTCGCGGTGGCCGGCTCGGCCCTGGCCACCGGCTACGTCGCCACCCGCTTCGGCCTGCGGCCGCAACCCTTCTTCCTCGGCGTCGGCTTCGCCGTCGTCGGGACCCTCCTGTCGGTCCTGTTCGTCCGCGAGACGCGCGGGCACGTGGACCACGAGGTCCGTGCGCATGCCGAAGCGGACAGGCCACAGCTCTCCCAGCGCGCCATCTTCCTGCAGACCTCGCTCACCCACCCCGATCTGTCCAGCGTGAGCCAGGCGGGCTTCGTCAACAACCTCAACGACGGCATGGCCTGGGGACTGTTCCCGCTCGTCTTCGCCGCCGCGGGCCTCGGGCTGCAGCAGATCGGCTGGCTGGCCGCCATCTACCCGGCGGTGTGGGGAGTGGGGCAGCTCGTGACCGGGGCGGCGTCGGACCGGCTGGGCCGCAAGCCCTTCATCGTCGGGGGCATGTGGCTGCAGGCCGTGGGCATCGGCCTCGTCGCCCTCTCGCACGGGTTCTCGGGCTTCGCGCTGGCCGCGGCGCTGCTGGGCGCGGGCACGGCCATGGTGTACCCGACCCTGCTCGCCGCCATCGGTGACGTCGCCCACCCCTCGTGGCGGGCCAGCGCCGTGGGGGTCTACCGCTTGTGGCGCGACTCCGGCTACGCCGCGGGCGCGCTGGCCGCCGGCGTCATCGCCGACGCCTTCGGCCTGTCGGCTGCGGTGTGGAGCGTGGCGGTGCTGACGCTGGCGTCGGGGACGCTGGTGCTGCTGCGGATGGGCGAGACCGCTGCGCGGGGGCGACGGCGCGGCGATCATGAAGGGGCGCCGCAGGCGGCCGCGGTCAGCCGGACGCAGGATGCAGCAGCGCCGTGAGCTGCTCGGCCCGGAAGGGCTTGTGGATCACGCGGTCGGCGTGTTCGGCGGCGAAGGCGGCGGCGTCTTCGGTGAACGCCCCGCCGGTGATGAACACCATGGACGCGGCGATGTCGGGAGCGTCGTCGACCAGGCGCCGGTGCAGCTCGACTCCGGTCAGCCCTGGCATCATCAGGTCGCAGAGCACCAGGTCGAAGGTGTCGCCGTCGAGCAGGCGCGCCAGGCCGGCGTGGGGGTCTCGGCAGACCTCGACGTCGGCCTGGCCGCGGAGCATGCGGGTGACGACCCGTCCGACGAGTACCTCGTCGTCGATCACCAGCACGCGGGGCAGGCCGGCGCCGGTCGACGTGGCGGGGGGCGGTGGTGCCGCAGGGGCCGGGGCCGGAGGTGCAGGTGCATCGCAGGCCGGCAGCTCGACCCGGAAGCAGGCGCCCCCTTCCGGCAGGGTCCTCGCCGTGATGTGGCCGCCGTTGGCTTCGACGATGTCCCGGCAGATGGACAGCCCGAGGCCGGAGCCGAGCCGGGTCGCCCGGGTCGTGTAGAAGGGCTCGAAGATGCGATCGGCGTCGTCGTCGGGCAGGCCCGGCCCCGTGTCGCAGACCTCGGCGACCACCCGGTCGCCCTCGTCGGCGGTGCGTACCCTCACGTTGTGGGGGCCGGGGCCGGCGCGCTCGATGGCTTCGGCGGCGTTGAGCAGCAGGTTGAGGAACACCTGGCCGAGGCGACCGGCGGGGGCTTCGACGAGGCCGTGGGCGCGCAGGTCGAGGTCCACCGTGGCGTGGTGGCGAAGCTCGTTGCCGGCCAGCGCCAGAGCACCCTCGATCATGGGGGTGAGGGATGCCCGGGCCGGCGTCTCGTCGATGGGCGCCGAGAGCTGCCGCAGCGCCGCGACGGTGGCGCGGATCCGCTCGGCGGCGTCCGCCACGTCGGCGAGGACCCGCGCCGCTTCGGTGTCCGCACCGGGCCGCTGGCGGAGCCAGTCGACGTTGGAGGTCACCGCCGTCAACGGGTTGTTGATCTCGTGGCCGACGGCGGCGGCCAGCCGCCCCATGGTGATCACCCGGTCCATGTCCATGCTCTGGGCCTGCACGGCGCGTTCCCGGGTGATGTCACGGACCGCCACAAGGACGGCGGGGGCGCCATCGAAGGTCAGCGGAATGGCGACCACCTCTCCGAGGACGGTGGAGCCGTCGGCGGCGACGAAGCGCTCTTCGACGACCGGCGGCGGGGCGCCGGTGCGGGCCATCTCGGCGACGCGCGCGCGGACCGCGGCGCGATCGTCGGGGTGGACGACGTCGATGATGGGTGTGCCGAGCAGGTCGTCGGTGGGGATGCGCAGCAACTCGCCGACCTTGGGGTTCGCGAGCACGAAGCGGCCGCCCTGGTGGACGGCGATGGCCTGGGGCAGCCGCTCGATGATGGAGCGGATCTCCTGTTCCGATGCCCGGAGCGCTGCTTCGGCCTGGCGTCGCTCGGCGATCTCCTGCCGCAGTTCTTCGGTCAGCTCTCGGAGGTCCCGGGTGCGGTCGGCGACCTGCAGCTCGAGGTCCTGGCGAGACAGCTCCAGCGCCCGGTAGGTGGTGGCCATGGGGCGCGTGACCCCTTCCCGCAGCACGCCGAGGTAGACGAGGAAGATCGACACCGCCAGCAGGTGGTGGCCGACCTTGTTCCACATGCCGAAGGCGTCGGTGTACAGCGTAAACGCCAGTTCCGACGCGACGGTGGCCAGCATCGCGCCGATCATCAGCCGGCGGACGTGGGTGTCGAAGCGGAGCCGGTCGCGAGACAGCCACAGCGCCGCCCCGGCGAGCGCGCCGCAGAGGGCGTACTCGGCGCCGATCTTGAAGGCGGTGAGGCCCTGGCCCGGCACGAAGCAGGTCGGGAAGGCGCCCACGGCGATGGGGAGGCCGATGGCCAACGTCACGCCCGCGCCCCCGACAAGGGCCACCAGCGGCGGCAGGCGCCGCCCCAGCGGTGAGACCGCGATGATGAGCCCGAGCACCTCGACCGTCCGGGCGCCGATCCAGAGCTGGGCGGCGAGGTTGGTGTCGCTCGCGAAGACGCCCATGCCCGGGTAGGCCAGCAGGTGCAGGGCTTCGAGGCTGCCGGCGGAGAGGTACGCCACACCCACGGTGGTCACGAAGCCGTCGCGGGACTGACCCCGCAGGCTCCAGCCCAGCATGAACAGGGCGACGCCCAGCGCCACCGCTGCACCCTCGACCAGGGAGTGGAACAGCAGGTAGTTGGAGCGGCTGACCGCTTCGGCGGTGAGCAGGATCGCGGCCAGCACTGCCCATGTCGTGGCGTCGAAGGGCCGATCGCCACGTCGCTGTGGGCGCAGTGCCCGAAGCACCTGCGAGGGAGAGTCTCCCCACGCCGCGGGGGCGGGGTTGGTGTCGTGTGGCTGGTTCAAGGCTTCGCCTGGGATCGGAGCCTAACACCATGTTTCAGCCTGATGGACCGGCGATGACCCAGCGCGGGCAGCGCTCTCACATGATCATGTGGGTTGTCCGTCCCGGTTGGAGGTGCATAGGATCAGGCATCGCGTCGGGCCAAGGCGCGATGTCGCGGATCTCTGTCACCGGCCTGCCCCGCGGGGCTGACCGCTCGCATCAGGCCGCGCCGGGTCCCCATGCGAGGTGCAGCGTGTCCCTCCTCCAGTCCCACTTCGTCGACGGTCAACCCACACACGAAGAGGACGGTGCCGGCCGTTCGTCGGGCGGCCCCCAGAGGGGTGGCGGTCGCGGCAACCAGGCTCGCCTGGACCGGTTGGGCTTGGGCGGCGGTCGGGCGGGCGAGCCCGAGTCCATCGACAACGGCATGGAGTTGAGTCAGACTGCCGGCCAGCGCTCCCCCGATGATCGCAGTGCAGGCACGGAGACCGACAGCGAGCGGCAGCTCATCGCGTCCTTCGCCGACCAGGTCCGGGCCGCGGTCGCGCCCTGGGCGGCGCAGCGCCAGTCCGCCGATCTCGTCTTCGACGTCAGCGGGCTCAACAGCCTGTCGTCGAACTTCCGCGAGATGTACCGGCGTCGCTTCGACGACGTGCCCAACCCGGTCACGATGCGGCAGGCGCTGGACCACGGCACCATGCGCGCCAGCATCCGCGAGATCGGGTCCTTCAACGCCCACCTTGGCGCCGACTACTACGAGTGGTTGGGGCTGAGCCGGGGTGACCGCATCGTGCACCACTACACGTTGACCACGGGGCGGGGGGTCAACCTGGGTGACGTGATCAGTGGTCGCGCGGTCGGCGCCACCCTGGAATACCACAACGACCTGGGCATGCGGTGGAGCCAGCCCGTGATGCTGTTGCTGGCCACGGCCGAGGGTGGGCCCGAGGTGTCGGTGTCCACGGACGAGGACGAGGGCGGTGGGTCGTCGGTGAGCCTGTCCCCGATCCTGTCGCAGGGAGATCCGCTCGAGTCCGATCCACCCTTGCTGTACTTCTCGCCCGACGACGCCTGCAACGCCTTCGTTGGCCTGGTCGAGGTCGACGCCTCCGCCAGCGCGGGTGTGGACCAGGGACCGGCCAGCATGGAGCTTGGGCACGCGGGCTGGTCGGGGACGGGGATCATGCTGCAGAACGAGGGCCGAACGGTGTCCTTCCCGATGTGAGAGGTGTCGTTCGACGCCGGCGGGCCGGACATCGGTGGCGTGGAGTTGGGTGGCGGCGAGGACGAGGAGTCGGACGAGCACGACAGCAACCGGCACGACCGCGATGGGATCTCGCCCGAGCTCAGCGGCCGGATCGGCGCGACCCTGACCGGCGGCATCGGAACCACCATCGGCGCCGGTGACATGACCGTCGACGACCGGGAGCTGCAGCCGCTGGAGGAGCACGACGCGCGCCAGTCGGCGGCTGCAAACCAGGTGCTGCTGACAACGACCCTGTACTTCCGCACGGCCGAGGACACCCTCGGACCGGAGGACGAGCACACGCTCGACCAGGTCATCGGGAGCATGCTGGGCGTCGACCGCGTCTACCCGGGCGCGATGTTCGAGCTGCAGATCACCGGCTACGCCAGCGCGCGCTGGCTGGCGGCGCGTTCGCCCGAAGACGCCCTGGCGCGCAACCGGGCGCTTGCGGCCCGTCGCACCGGCGTCGTGCACGCCGCGCTGAACCAGCGACTGGAGGCCCTGCGCGCGTCCTTCACGGAGGGCGTGGTCGACCTGGGCGAGGCGATGGAGCAGACAGACTCCAGGGCGACCCGCGGCGACTTCCGGCAGGACAACGCCCAGACCGATCGATCCGTGTCGATCACGGTCCGGTGGCACCCCAGCGACGTCAGCCGCCGCGCCCAGGCCATGTCGGTCGGCGACTGAGCAGGGCTTCGTCGCGGGAGCGCGCGCGGACGCTCGCCCTCAGCGCAGTGCCCGCTCCCGGGCGCCGACCACGACCTGGGCGGGCTTCACGACGGTGCCGTCGGCGCGGAGCAGCCCGCTGCTGACGACGTCGACCACGTGTCCGGGTGACGCCGACGACGTGGTCCCGACGGCTTCGTGCAGCGTGGGATCGAAGCGCTCGCCCGGGGCGCCGATGGGCTGCACGCCTTCGGCCTCCAGCACGCTGTCGATGCGCCCGCGTACCGCCGCCAGGCCGTCCTGCCAGGCCGTGGCCCCCTCGGGCAGCCAGGACAGCGCCCGCTGGACCGAGTCGCGGACGCTGAGCAGCTCCAGCAGGAGGCGGTCGGTGTGCGCGCGGATCCCGCGCTCGATGGCGTCGTCCTGGTGCCGGCGGAGGTTGGCGAGGTCGGCGGCGAGGCGCTGCACCCGGTCGCCCTCGGGGGCCGCCTGCCGCAGCGCGTCGCGTTCGGCTTCTGCGGACTGGACTGCAGCCTGGACCCGGTCACGCTCGGCGAGTGCCTCGTCCCGTTCCTGGCGAGCGGCGGCGAGCTGGCGCTGCAGCGAGGCGGCATGGGCCTGCGACCGGTGGAGTTGCCGGGCCAGGGCGTCGCGCTCCTGGGCGACCTCGGCCACCGCGCGACGGGCCGTGGCGACGTCGACCACGCCGGGGGCGAGGGGGTAGCGGCGGTAGGACACGAAGGCTCCCGGGGGAGGGACACGGCGCCGGCGGGCGCCCCCAGGACTTCGGCGCGCGCGGCGGTGGCGTCAAGTGCGGGGCCTTGTGTCGAGCGCTCTCGTCGGCGACCGCCAGCAGTCGTTGGTTAGGACGCCAGGATGAAGCTCCTGCTCACGTCGGCCCACGGACACGCGCAGGCTCAGGTCGAACCCGCCGCCCTGTCCGTGCCGGCGGCGCGGCGGGCGCGCGTGACGGTGGATCCCGCGCGTCCTCGGCAGGAGATCATCGGGATCGGCACGGCGCTGACCCAGGCGTCGGCGGTGGCGTTGTCGACGTTGCCGGTGGGGGCGCGGGCGCAGGTGCTGGCCGATGCCTTCGGCCCGGCCGGTGGCGGGTTCAGCGTCGTGCGCACCCCCATCGGGAGCTGTGACTTCAGCACCTCGAGCTACTGCTACGCGCCCGACGCGGACCCCTCGCTGGCGGCCTTCTCGCTGCAGGTGGACGACGACAACGGCCACCTCGACCTGCTCCGCGATGCTGCGGCTGCGCCGGGGGCGGACTTCCGGCTCATCGCCTCGCCGTGGACCGCGCCGCCCTGGATGAAGGACAACGGGCGCTTCTTCGACACGGCCGCCGGGCGTGGTGGCCGCCTGCTGCCCGAACACCACGACAGCTTCGCGCGGTACACGGCGCGCTACTGCGAGGAGATGGCCGCCCGCGGCCTGCCCGTCTGGGGCCTCACGCCGGTCAACGAGCCCGTGGGCAACAGCGGCGCCTGGGAGTCCATGGAGATGTCGCCGGCTGAGCAGACCGCCTATGTCGCGACGCTGGGCCGGGTGCTGCGCGCCCGGGGGCTGCACCCGCGGATCCTCGTCTACGACCAGAACCGCCGCCACATGCGAGATTACACCGACCTCCTGTTTTCGTACCCGGCGTCGGCGCCCCACGCCTGGGGCACGGCCGTGCACTGGTACGACTCGACCTTCCGGGTCTACGAAGACGAGCTGGACGCCCTGCACGCCGCCTGGCCCGACCGCGCCATCGTCCAGACCGAGGGCTGCATCGACAGCGTCTACCCAAGGGGTGAGCCCCGGGGGCCGGGGGCGCCGACCCCGTGGTGGCGGGACGATGCCTGGTTCTGGCGCAAGGAGGCGAGGGACTGGGGGTGGAGCTGGGCACCGGAACCGGAGCGGAGCCGCGATCACCCGCCCTACGCGCCCGCCTTCCGCTACGCCCGCGACCTGGTCGGTGGCCTGGGTCACTGGCTGTCGGGCTGGGTGGACTGGAACCTCGTGCTCACCCGCCACGGCGGGCCCAACCACGTCGGCAACTACTGCCTCGCCCCGGTGCTGGTGGATGGCGATCAGGTCTACCGCACCCCGCTCTTCGACATCCTCTGCCAGGTCTCCCGCACGACCCGGCCGGGGGCGGTCGCGGTGCACGTGGACCTGCAGGGGCCGCCCGGGCTGTGGGCGGCGGCGCTGGTCGGGCCGCGGGGAGAGCACGTCCTGCACCTGTTCAATGAAGCCGAGGACGCCGTCGAGGTCGCGCTTCGCTTCGGCGGTCGCCACACCTCGCTCACCTGCCCGTCGGCGGCCCTGCTCACAGCGGTTATGCTGAGCTGACTTTGTGCGGTTATCGTACAATGATCGCGGGACTCCGGAGACCGCATGAGCAGGCTCGACATCACTGGCACCGCCCACGGTCAGCTCCTCGTCGACGCAGACGGCCGCGAATGCTGGGAGATCACCGGCGCGGAGACGCTGCGGCCCTTCCTCGTCAGCCTGGTGAGCTCCAGCGACGTCTGGGCCTTCATCTCGACCAGCGGCGGCCTGACGGCGGGTCGCGTCGACAGCAGCCGGGCGCTGTTCCCCTACGAGACCGACGACCGCCTGCACCACGCCGCCGGCACCACGGGCGCGCTGACCCTGCTGCGGGTGGGCGAGGCGCTGTGGCAGCCCTTCGATCCGCGGGGGCTGGCCCCGGGCCGGGAGCGCCTGCTGCGCAAGGCGGCCGAGGGGCACTGGTTCGAGCGCGAGGAGCGGGCGCCGGACCTCGGCCTCTGCTTCCGCGAGCGCTGGACCACGGCCCCGCGCTTCGGGCTTGTGCGGCGCTGCTCCCTGACCAGCTTCGGCGAGGGACCGACGGCCGCCGTGGAGCTGCTCGATGGGCTCCGCAACCTGATGCCCGCCGACGTCCCGCCGCGGGCCCAGGAAGCCATCTCGACTCTCGTCGACGCCTACAAGCGCTCCGAGCTGCTGCCCGGCGGGGTGGCGCTGTTGTCCATGGACGCCCACCTCTCCGACCAGGCCGCCCCTGCGGAGGCGCTGCGCTGCAACCTCGTGTGGCGGCGGGGGCTGGAGGGCGCCCAGACCGTGCTGTCCGAAGACGCGGTCGCCGACTTCCGCGCGGGGCGGGCCAGCCGCGATCGACGCCTGTGGTTCGGGGAGCGGCACGCCTGCTTCGTGCGTGCCATCGTCGACCCAAGGGGCGCCGCCGTCACCTGGGACCTGGTGGGCGAGGTCCACCTCGACCACGTCGCCCTGGTACACCTGCTGCAGGCGCTGCGGCAGGACGACGTGCGCAAACGGCTCGACGCCGACATCGCCGAGGGCGCCCGGGCGCTCCGCGCCAACATCGCCAGCGCCGACGGGCTGCAGCACAGCGCTGATCGCCGGGCCTGCGTGCACCACTTCGCCAACGTCGTGTTCAACAACATGCGCGGCGGCGTCTTCGCCCACGACCTCGACGTGTTCGTGCCCGACCTGCGGGACTTCCTGGCGGAGCGCAACCGGCTGGTGGCGACGCGTCACGCCGCCTTCGTCGACGGCCTGCCGCAGCGCATCGCCCACCCGCTCCTGGTGGCCCGCGCCGAGGCGGAGGGGGATCCCCAGCTCGTGCGACTGTGCATGGAGTACCTGCCGCTGGTGTTCAGCCGACGCCACGGGGACCCCAGCCGCCCGTGGAACGCCTTCAGCATCCACCTGTACGACGACGATGGGCGCCAGCGCTACGCCTACGAGGGCAACTGGCGCGACATCTTCCAGAACTGGGAGGCCCTCTGCCGCAGCTTCCCGGGCTTCCTCATCCCCGTGATCTCGAAGTTCGTCAACGCCAGCACGGTGGATGGCTTCAACCCCTACCGGATCACGCGGGCCGGCGTGGACTGGGAGGTGCCCGACCCCGACGACCCCTGGTCGAACATCGGCTACTGGGGCGACCACCAGGTGGTCTACCTCTTCCGGCTGCTCGAAGCGGCGCAAGCCCACCAGCCCGGCAGCGTGCGCCGCCTGCTCGACCGGGCGTGGTTCAGCTCGGCGGACGTCCCCTACCGGATCCGGCCCTACGACCGGCTCTGTCTGGACGCCAAGGACTCCATCGAATTCGACGCCGCGGCCCACGAACGCGCCGTGGCGCGGGCCGACGACATCGGCGGCGACGGGCTGCTTGTGCATGACGACGCGGGGGTGGCCCTGGTCAGCCTGCTGGAGAAGCTGCTCGTCTGCGTCCTGGCGCGTCTGTCCAACCTCGTCGTGGACGGTGGCATCTGGATGAACACCCAGCGGCCCGAGTGGAACGACGCCAACAACGCCCTGGTGGGCCAGGGCTTGTCGGTGGTCACCCTCGCCCAGCTCCGCCGGGCGCTGGACTTCCTGGCCACCTTGGTGGAGGGGACGGGCAGCCACGCGGTGAGTGGGCCGGTGCAGGCGTGGTTCTCCGACGTGGCCGCGGCGCTGTCGGACCGGCGCGCGCTGCAGGCCGCGGCGGGCGGTTCCCTGGATCCCTCCGCCCGGCGGGCGCTCCTCGACGCCCTGGGGACGGCGTTCTCGGTCTACCGGGACGCGGTCTACGGGTCGGTCCCGACCGACCAGTCCCGGGTCACCGACGCCGAGGTGGTCGCGCTGTGCCGTGACGCCCTGGCGTGGGTGGATCACAGCCTGGCCAGCAACCGGCGGCCCGACGGCCTGTTCCACAGCTACAACCTGCTGCAGCTCGACGAGGGCGGCGCGCGCATCCGGCACCTCTACGAGATGCTGGAGGGGCAGGTCAACCTGCTGGGATCGGGGCTGCTGTCCGCGACAGAGTGCGTGTCGCTGCTCGACGCCATGTACGACAGTCGCCTGTACCGACCAGACCAGCACAGCTTCATGCTGTACCCCTTCCGCGATCGCCCGGCCTTCCTCGACCGCAACGCCCTCTCCGACGACCGGCTGCGCGCGGAGCCGCTGCTTTCGGCCATCGCCGACGCGGGCCTGCCGGGCTTCGTGGCCCGCGACGACGCGGGCACCTGGCGCTTCGACGCCGACTTCGACAACGCCGACGCCCTGGCGGACGCGCTCGACAACCTCGCCCGTGATCCGGCGTGGACGCAGCCGGTGGCCGAGGGCCGGCAGCGGGCGCTGGACGCCTACGAAGCCACCTTCGATCACCTCTCCTTCACCGGGCGCTCCGGGACGATGACCAAGTACGAGGGCCTCGGCAGCATCTACTGGCACATGGTCAGCAAGCTGCTGGTCGCCGTGCAGGAGTGCTGGCAGCGGGCGGTCGACGCCGCGGATCCCGCGGCCGCTGACCTCGCGGACCGCTACACCCGGGTCCGGGCAGGGCTGTCCTTCAACAAGAGCGTCGTCGAGTACGGCGCCTTCCCCACCGACCCCTACTCGCACACGCCGTGGCACCTCGGCGCGCAGCAGCCGGGCATGACGGGCCAGGTCAAGGAGGAACTGCTCACCCGCCTGCGCGAGCTGGGTGTGCGGGTGCGGGCCGGTTGCCTGTGCTTCGAGCCGGGCCTGCTGCGGCGCCGGGAGCTGGTGCCCTCCCCGACGACCTGGCGCTTCGTGGGGCGCGGCGGGGATGAACAGTCGATCGCCGTTCCCCACCAAGCCCTGGCCTTCACGCTCGCCCAGGTGCCGGTCGTGCTCGCGGTCCAGGCGGGGCCGGCGCACATGGAGCTGGCCTGGACGGACGGCCGGGTGGACGCGGTCGAGGGCACGCAGCTCGACGCCGACCGCACGGCTGCGTTGTTCGCCCGGGATGGCCGGGTCCGGTCGCTGCGGGTGTTCGTGCCCGCCGACCGGGTGGGGCTGCCATGAGCGTGTCGACGACCACAGCGGCCCGCGTCGCCGCGCTGGCGCTCCTCCTCGCCGCCTGTACCCAGACGGATCCTGGCGATGCTGGTTCGGCTGCGGGTGATGGGGGAGCCTCGGACGCGGGCGCCTCGGACGCAGGCGACTCGGACGGTGGTGCCGGCGACGGCGGCGCAGGCGACGGCGGTTCAGGCGACGGCGGTTCAGGCGACGGCGGCGGCCTCGACAACCGGCTCGTCAACGGTGGCTTCGAGCTGGGGGAGAGCTGGACCCGGCCCGCGGGCTTCGTCAACCACGCGTGGGCGGCGACCGGCGATCCCATCTACGACAGCCCCGACAGCTTCTCGGCCTACGAGGGCGGCCACAGCGAGAAGTTCTGGGGACTGTACTGGGGCGAGCTGCCCAACGACAGCGAGCAGGGACTGTCGCTGGTCGACCTGTCGGAGGGCGACACGCACGTGCTCTCCGCCATGGTGTTCACCGCGTCGGACGACGCCATCGGCGACGGCACGCGGGCGGTGCTCTTCCTGCAGTACCTCGACGCCGACGGCGCGGTCATCGAAGACGTGACCAGCGACCCGGTGGACGGGACCTGGCCGCGGGACACCTGGCAGGCGCTGCGGGTGGAAGCCACGGTCCCGCCGGGCGCGGCCTCGGGGCGGCTCGGGCTGCGCTTCTCCCTCGACGACTGGAGCGCGACCGGCTCCGTCTACCTCGACGACCTGTCCTGGACCTCGACCGGCACGGGGGCGGTGGACGGCGAGCGGCTGCTCGTGTGGAACGACGAGTTCTCGGGCGCGGCCCTGGACGAGGACCGGTGGACCCGCCTGGAGCTGCCCGCGTACACCTACAACAACGAGCTGCAGGAGTACACCGCCAGCGACGCCAACGCCGACGTCGCCGACGGGCTGCTGACGATCACCGCCCGGCAGGAGTCCGACGGCTCGATCACCTCCGCCCGCCTCGTCACAGAGGCCAAGGCCGAGTGGACCTATGGCCGGATGGAGGCGATGGTCCGGGTGCCGAGCGGCGTGGGCACCTGGCCGGCCTTCTGGATGCTGCCCACTGACCGGGTCTACGGGGAGTGGCCCGACTCCGGGGAGATCGACGTCATGGAGCACGTCGGCTGTGACCTCGGCGTCGTCTACCAGTCCGTGCACACCGGCGCCTACAACCACCTGATCGGTACGCAGCGGTCGGGCTCGACGACCCGCGACGCCGCCGACAGCTTCCACCTCTACGCGGTGGACTGGCGAGACGACGGCCTGGTCATGACCGTCGATGGTGAGACCGTGCTCGTCTTCGACAACGACGGGCAGGGGGACCCGGACACCTGGCCCTTCGACCAGGACTTCCACCTGCTGCTCAACCTCGCCTGGGGCGGGGACTGGGGCGGCTACTGCGGCGTCGACTACGGAGCCCTGCCGCAGGACTTCGTGGTCGACTGGGTGCGGGTCTACCAGTAGCGCCGCGGCTTGCGCCGCCCCGCAGGCTGGGCCCGCGACCGCCTACATGGCGATCTCGCCCAGATCGTTGAACTGCAGCTCGGTGAAGCCGGCGGCCTGCAGCGCGTCGCGCAGCGGCTCGAAGACCACGAGGGTGGAGGTGTCGTCGATCCAGGCGCAGACGAGGCCGTCGATGGGCTCCTGCACCTGCTTTTCATCGCTGATGCCGCTGCCGTCGACGTGGCCGAGGTCGCTGACGCGACCGTGGAAGCGGCCGAGCGCTTCGGGCTTGATCACGCCGAGCAGGTTGACGGCGTAGTAGCCGCCGTGTTCGCTGCCGTCGTCGGGGTCGACGAAGACGGCGGGGAACTTCTCCAGCCTGGCGCCGTGGGCCTCGAGGACCTCGACGATTCCTTCGTGCATCAGCGGGACCTTGCGGAGATCGATCAGCGGGAGATCCCGGCTCATCTCTGAGGCGTGCTCCTTGAAGGGCTTCAACGGGAAGCGCAGCGGCAGGTCTGGTTCGCCCTGGAGCGGCTGCCCTTCGGTCCACCGGTGCTTCCACCAGAAGGGGCGGTCGGGCTTCCAGCCCTTGTCGACGAAGCGGCAGGGCGCGTTGTAGTAGCTGACGCGGGACATCGCGTAGTAGCGGAGCGGCTTGGGAGCGTCGGCGAGGATCCGCTGGACCTCGGGTTCGTCCAGCCGCCCGGCGAAGTCGCTGTCGTCGAGGAACTGCTCCCGCGGCTTCCCGAGGGCCAGCGCCCGCTCGATCGCGGCGCAGAGGGCGGCCGTGTCGCCGTGCTGTGCCTGGTAGCAGGCCAGGTTGTAGGCGAAGCGGGGCTCGACGATCTCCTGGTCGTCCAGCCAGGGCTGCACGACCTCGTCGAAGAAGTCGGGGCCCTCCTCGGCCGCCAGGGGCAGCAGGTAGGTCAGCACGTACTGCTGGTTTTCGGGCGACCAGTCCAGGTGCTCGCGCAGGTTGAACAGTTCCTGCATCAGGTCGGTGGTGTCGTCGGGCAGGCCGGTGAAGCGGAGCTGATCGAGGGCGCGCGCCAGGTTCTTCGTGCGCTTGCCGTTCATGTCGAGGGGGAAGGGATCCTCGCCGAAGGCCACGAAGGCCGCGAAGGCCTCGGCCGGTTCGCGGCGCAGGCTGCGGTCGATCTCCTCGACCACGGCCTTGCGCCGAAGCTCGGCGGGGTCGAGGCCCTCGAGGCGGGCCCGGGCGGCGAGCAGCCGTTCGCCGTCGGACCGGGTGGCGTGCCGCTGCATGGGCGCGAGCCGCTTGCTGACGATGCGGCGGAGCTTGTCGTCCTGGCTGGCGAGCCAGTCCAGGTCGCTGCGCACCAGCGGGTAGAGCACGTTGCTGTCGATCCAGTCGTCGTAGCCCACGGCGATGGCCAGCTTCAGGAGCCGCCGGGCAAGGGCGGGCTTGATGAGGGCGGCCTTGGCGGTGGCTTCCTTGAACGGGTTGTACAGCGGCTTGACCTCGTCCATGGACAGCGTGCCGGCGTCGACGGCGTCGACGAGGGCGGTCAGGGCCTCGATGGCGTCGCTCGGCCCGGTGACGCCGGAGAGCCGCCCCGACCAGCTCACGCCCTGCTGCGACGGCAGCAGGTCGGCGAGGCGTTCCTCGGCGTCGGGCTGGGCGGCGGCGATCTTGCCCAGCAGGTCGATGTTGTCTTCGGCGTCCTTGTACTCGCGCTGCTCTTCGACGTAGCCACGCAGCCGGGCGTCGAGCCGGGCCGTCGTGGCGTCGTCGGCCCGTGCGTAGGCCGCCACGAACAGGTCCTCGACGGCGTCGCTGCTGATGTCGTCGTCGCTGAGCCCGTCGAGCAGGTGGGCGATGGCGGGCGCGCCAAGCTTCGTGAGCCGGACATCGAGCATCGTCTCGTGGACGTTGGCTTCCCACATCCGGTGCCCGGCGTCGTAGTTGCGCCGGGCGTAGAGGACGGCGTCGGCGATGGCCTGCTGGTCGGCGAGGCTGCCGTGGTCGATGACAATGTCGGCGGCCTGCAGGGCCGGGGCGAAGTTGTCGCCGACGCTGCGGAAGCAGGCGGCGAAGACCCGGGCGGCGATGGCCGGGTCAAGGCCAGGCGCCGCCAGCGCCGCCGACAGCAGCGGGATGTCGACGGGCACATCGGCGTCGTCGGCGTCGTCGCCGAGCTGCAGCAGGTCGATGAGCCCGTTGCAGTCCGCAGCACTGGTCAGCGTGACCCAGCTCGCGAGCTGGTCCAGGGCGGCGGCGGCGGCGGCGGGGTCCGCGGACGCCAGCCCGGCGCGGATCCCCTCGGGCGTCACGCCGGCCAGCTCTCCGCGGCGGGCGAAGGCGGCGCGCTGCTCGTCGCTGCCCTCGATGGCGGTGAGCGTGGGGTGCAGCAGCACGGGGGAGAGGGGGGCTTCGTCGCAGCGCGCGATGTCGAGCTGCTCCAGTGCCGGCAGTTCGAGCAGGGGCCCGAGGTCCCGGATGCGGTTGCAGGCCTCCAGCCCGAGCCGGGTCAGCGGCAGCCCGGCCAGGGGGGAGAGGTCGCGCAGGCGGTAGCTGGCCTTGAGGTTCAGCGCGCGCAGGGCCGGCAGGTCGCGGACGGGGCGGAGATCCGCCACGCCGCTGAAGGCCAGCGACAGCGCGGCGAGCCTGGGGTGTCCGGCCAGCGTCGCGAGGTCCCGCTCGAAGATGCCGCACATGTCCAGGGTCAGGGA
>CAZRFD010000072.1:0-34253 GCA_964599085.1 uncultured Enterobacterales bacterium
CACCCAGGCGCACCACTCGTAGGTCGCGGTGTCGAAGTTGCCGTTTTCGTCTTCACAGTCGGCGAGGGAGTAGCCTTCGGGGATCTCCGGCGGCGTGGCCAACTTGAGCGCTTCCTGCGGGATGAGGTAGGTGCCCGCCGAGTTGCTGGTCACTTCGACCGCGACGTTCTGCAGCGGCATGTCGGTCTCGGTGTCGTAGACGAAGAAGTCACCGATGACGACTGCACCGAGGCCATCGTTGAGGCCGTTGTAGCTGCTTCCCCACGCCAGCTTGACCGAAGGGGGCGCAGCGATGGCCGCTGTGGCGGGCGCCTGCAGGGGGTTGTTCATGCAGCCGGTCAGCGTAGCGACGAGCAGGGCGGCGATCATCACGTCTCCAGGTGCGCGGGGAGTTGGGAGAGCATCTTCGGGACTTCGGTGAAGGCGACGCGTTCCAGTCGCACGGCCCCGATCCGCTCGACGACCGCGGTTGTCAACATACCACGTGCGGCCTTCTTGTCGTATCCGGCGGCGGCGATCAGCGCCGCCGGGTCGACGGGGGGAGGCGCCAGCGGCAGGCCGAGGCGCCGCACCGTGGTGGCGATCCTGTCGGCCGTGGCGGCACTGCAGTCCCCGCGCTGCGCAGCCCAGCGCGCTTCGGCGACGAGCCCCAGGCCCACGCACTCGCCGTGGCGCAGGGTGCCGTAGCCGAGGACGTTTTCGACGGCGTGACCGACCGTGTGCCCAAGGTTGAGGACGGCGCGCAGCCCCGTCTCGCGTTCGTCGGCAGCGACGACTGCGGCCTTGACCCGGCAGCTCCGCACGACCATCTCGGCGATCACGTCGCTGTCCAGCGCACGCGCGTCGGCGGCGCGCTCTTCGCAGAGCGAGAACAGGACGGGATCGCGGAGCACGCCGTGCTTCACGACTTCACCGAGGCCGGAGCGCACCTCGGCCGGGTCGAGCGTACGCAGGGTGTGCATGGCGGCGTAGACCAGGCGCGGCTGGTAGAAGGCGCCGACGAGGTTCTTGCCGGCCGGGACGTTCACGCCCGTCTTCCCACCCACAGCGCTGTCCACCATGCTGAGCAGCGTCGTCGGCACCTGGACGAGGGGCACCCCCCGCAGCGCACTCGCCGCGGCGAAGCCCGCGATGTCCCCCGTCACCCCGCCCCCCAGCGCGACCACCGGCGTGCTCCGGCGCAGCCCGGTGCCGAGCAGGTCGAGGACCAGCCGGTGCCAGGTGTCCACCGTCTTGAAGGCTTCGCCGTCCGGGATCTCGACCGATGTGGGCGAGAAGCCAGCGCTGCGCAGGCTCGCCATGCAAGCGTCCAGGTATAGGGCGCCGACCACCGGGTTGGTGACCACCACGATGGGACCCGCCGGTAGAGCTTCGGCGACGGCGTCTCCGAGCCCCTCGAGCCCCGCGGCCACCACGTAGATCGGGTAGGCACGGCCCCCCAGGTCGACGTCGATCATCATGCCAGCACCGCCATGACCCGGTCGACCACCTGTTCCGGGTCGAGGTTCGCGACGTCGACCACCGGCCCCGCCGAGAGATAGCCGGCGCGGCGCGCCTGCCACAGCGACCGTCCCCCGGAAGCGAGCGGGCGATCGGTCGAGTCCGCAAGCCGCTCGGCGATGACCGTCCACGGCGCGTCCAACACCACGACCGGCATGACCTGGCGCACTCGCTCCAGGTTGTCGGCATGGTGCACGGTCCCGCCCCCCAGGGCCAGCACCGCTGGGCCTGTCCCCAGCACCGCATCCAACGCGCGACGCTCGGCGGCGCGAAACGCGGCCTCTCCTCGGGTCGAGAAGATGGTGGGGATGGACGTGCCCTCTTGCACTTCGATCACCTCGTCCAGATCGACAAAGCGCAGCCCCAACCGGGTCGCGAGGAGCTGCCCGACGGTGGTCTTGCCCACCGCCATGAAGCCCGCCAGCGCGACGCCGACGGGCCCCTGGGCATCGGGTTCACACACGCAGACGTGCTCAGTCGGACTCTTCGGCCCGCGTCACGATGTGGGGCGTGAGGAAGACCAGCAGCTCGTTGCGCACCATGCTCTTGCTGCTGTTGCGGAACAGGTAGCCGAGCAGCGGGATCTTCGACAGGCCCGGGGTGCGGGCGTAGGACTCCGCTTCCTCGGTCGAGAACACGCCACCGATGACCGTGGTGTCGCCATCGGGCACCAGCACTTCCGTCTCGGCTTCCTTGATCTGGATCGCCGGCTGGCCCTGGACCGTCACCGAGAAGTCCGCGCGGTTGTTGGCCACGGACACGTCGAGGAAGATCTTGCCGTCCGAGGTCACGTGCGGCGTGACACCCAGCTCCAGGGCCGCCACGATGAACTGCACCTGCGTGCCACCAGCGCTGGTGGACAGGTACGGGATCCGCTGGCCCTGGGAGATGCGTGCCTCTTCGTTGTCGACCGTGGTGATCCGCGGCGCCGAGATGACCTTGGCGAAGCCGTCGCTCTCAGCGGCGGACAGCCGCGCGTCGAGGTCGAGCAGGCCAGGGATGCTGCCGAGGTTCAGGTTGATCGCTGAGTTGGCACCGCTGGCACCCAGGTCCACGAGGAGCGTGTCCGTCGACGCCGCGCTCTCCGTGAAGAACACCGCACCGCCCTGCACCGAGTCCAGGGCACCGTTCGCCCGGATGCTGTTCGGGAACAGCAGGCCGGTGCTGTAGCCGGTGGCGGAGCTGGCATCGAAGGAGCCGCCCCACTGGATCCCCAGCGCCCGGCTGAAGTTGCTGCTTGCTTCGACGACACGCGCCTCGATCAGCACCTGCGGCGTGCTCAGGTCGAGCTGGCGTACCAGCTCTCGGATCTGGGCGAGGCGATCGTCGGTCTCACGGACGACGATCTGGTTCGTGCGCTCGTCGACGTCGACGTTGCCCTTGGGGGAGACCATCGTCTTCATCTGAGCCATCACATCGCTGGCGTCCGCGTAGTTCAGCGGGATCACCATCATGTTCAGGTCCTTGAGCTCTTCGGTCGCCCGCTTGGCTTCGAGGCGTGCCTGCTGCTCGGCCTTGAGCGTCTCCAGCGGAGCCACCCGCACGATGTTGCCGTAGCGCTGCGAGCCCAGCCCCTTCGCCTGCAGGATGGCCGCGAAGGCCTGGTCCCAGGGCACGTCCTCCATGCGGACCGTCACCTGACCCTTGACGTCATCGCCGGCCACGATGTTGAGGCGCGACACGCTCGAGATCAGGCGGAAGATCGAGTGGATGTCGGCGTTGACGAAGTCGAGGCTGATCTTGCGGCCGGTGTAGGTCACACCGGTCCCCGCGGCCTGGTCGACCATGAAGCCGGTCGACATCCCGAGCACCGAGCTGGGGTCACCGATGCCGACGCCCTGGTTGAAGGCCGACTGCGGCGCTGCGGTGGCCCCACCGGCGCCGATGTAGACTTCGTTGGCGTAGGCGCTCTTGAGGCTCTCGTCGGCCGGACCCGCCGGGGCGACGTCTCCACCGAGCTGCCCGGAAGCCGCCTGCTGCCGCATGGAGGCAGGCACTGTCACGTCGACGAAGATCTGGCTGTTGCCGCCGTCGTGCACCGTGTACTGCGTGTTCGCCCGCAGGTTGATGGCGACGCGCGTGCCCGAGCTGGTCGGGTAGGCACGGACTGCGCTCACCGGCGAGTAGAACTGGCTGGTGTCGATGACCCGCCGCAGCGACTGGGGCACGAAGGCGCCCGGCAGGTCGACCACGATGAGGTTCTCGCTGGGCTGCGAGGCGGTGTAGTTCATCGTCGCATGGGTGCCGATGACGATGCGGCTGACGTCGTCGAGCTGGTTGAAGTCCAGCGACCGGACGCGCGCACCCGCCGGCAGCTCGGTCTCGGCGCAGCCCGAGCCGGACAGACAGGGGCCGCTGGGGAGGCCGCCCGCGGAGTCCGGCGCCTGGGTGTACTGCCCGGGTACCGTGAAGTTGGCGGCGTCGCCGGCGCTGCCACCCGCGCCGGATGCCGCAGCGTCCGCCGGCGGGAGCGCGCCGGAAGCCAGCGCATCACCCATGGGGTCGGAAGCGCCGGTCGCCGGGGTCAGTTCGACCCGCACCACGCCGCCCTCGTTGACGACCTTGTGGTCGGCGGCACCGGTCAGGTAGACGCGGACCCGGGTGATGAGCCCCTGGCCGTCGTCGAAGGACTCTGCCTCGACACGATCCACCAGGTCGCCAGCCCCGTCCGTTGTCGACACGCTGTCGGCCAGCGAGGCGTCGGCGATGTCGATGATGAGGCGATCGGGGTCGCTCATCGTGAAGCTGCTCACGGCAGAACCCGCCGCGACCTTGTCCAGCGTCAGGACGACCTGGGTGGTGTCACCGGGGACGACCTGGACCGCCTGGACCTGCACCTGCTGTGCTTCGGCTGGACCGGAAGCGAGGGCGAGCCCGGCGGCCAGACCGAGAGCGAACAGGCCGCGAATCTTGCGTTCGACCGACTTCATCTTGAGACCTCCCACGGGGGAGAGAGGGGTGGATGGCCGCGAACCGGCCGCTGCAGCCCAGGGGTTGCTCATCCGTCCGACACCGGCAGGCTGAGCTTGATGTCGTTCACCACCAGGTCGCCCCGGATGGTCTGGTATTCCTCGGTCACGATCACCTCGTCTGCGCCGATCGCGGTGACCTTGCCCCAGTTCTTGCCGATGTAGGTGCCGATCTCCATGACGTGACCGACGCCTTCGGGGTCCTGGACCAGCGCGCGTGGCCGCTCCACTCCCCAGATGATGCCCACGAGCAGATACTGATCCACTTCGTAGCGCTGCAGCGGGGTCTGGGGCACATCGTCCCCGGCCCGCTCGCCGGTCGACAGGAAGCTGCGGAAGGGATCCCGCTTGCCGATCGGGTTGTAGGTGTAGGCGTCCTGCGCCTCGATCGCCTTGTCCAGCTTGGACTTCGCGGCTTCCGGCAGGACTTCGGGCTTCTTCGCCGCAGGGGCGGGCTTCTTCTCACCGCTTCCGGAGACGAAGAAGTCACAACCAGGCGAGGCCAGCACCAGGCCGAGCATGGCGGCCTTGATCAGCGTCCGATCCACTAGTTGCCTCCCTTGCCGCGCCGGTCGCGACGGCCCTTGCCCTTGCCGGTCTTGGCCGACTGGGCCGCGCTGATCTCGGCATCGCTGAGGAAGCGGAAGGTCACCGCGTTGCCGGTCACCTTGAGCCGCGTCTCACCGCCGATCTCCTTGGCGTCGCCCATCTCCACGTCCTGCACGTAGACGATGCGGTTCATCTTCGACAGGCGCTCGAAGAAGAGCGCGACTTCGTGGTACGAGCCGGCCACTTCCAGAGCGACGGGCACCTCCGCCACGTACTCCTGCTTCTTCTCGGGCAGCGGCTGGAACTTGCGGACTTCGAGGCCCACCTTCTTGCCCATGCTGCTGATGCCCTTGAGCAGGCCCGGGATCTCCCGGTCGTTCGGCAGCTCCTTGAGGGCTTCCTTCAGGTCCGCCATCAAGGTCTGCAGCTCGGCTTCGAAGCGTTCCTTGTCCTCGAGGCGCTGTTCGAGCTGCGCCTTCTGTTGCGCAAGGCTGGCTTCTTCCTGCCGAAGCTGGTCGATCTTCTCGTTGGCCGGCATGAACAGCAAGAACACGTAGGCCCCGGCCATCAGCAGATAGAGCACGAAGAAGAGCAGCAGGCGCTGTGACCGCGGCAGGCGGCCGAGCTGCTCGAGGATGCGAGAACCGTTCACTGGGCGCTCCTTGACCGCGAGGTGCGGTGCCGGCTTGCCGTCACTTGCCTGCTCCGCCTTCCGGCGCTGCTTCTTCCGACTTCACTTCCGTGCCCGGCACGACGAGGCGCGCCGTGACCGAGAAGACCTTGATGGACACGTTGTCCTTGTCGCTCTGCTCGATGGAGTTCAGGTACACGTCTTCGAAGTACTCGGACTGCTCGAGGTTGCTGAGGAACTGGGAGATGACCTCGTTGCTGACCGAGATCCCGCTGATCCGCAGGCGCCGCTTGTTTTCGTCGAGCGACTTGATCGTGAGCTTCTCGGGGGTGGCATCCGCCAGCTCGTCGAGCATGCGCACGGGGCCGGTCCGGTTGGCCTTGAGCCGCTTGATGACGTCGAGCTTGCGCTGCAGGTCGTCCTTGAGCTTCTCGGCCTGTTCGGCCTGGGCGGCGATCGTCTTCATCCGATCGACTTCCGTCTTCAGCTCGCGCACGTCGGACTCGGCCGTGGCCACGCGGGTGATCATCACCATGTGGAACAGGACGAGCACCACGGCGAGGGCGATGGCGCCCGTGCCAGCCATCAGGAGCTGGCCGCGGACGGCTTCCTGCCGCTTGGTCGTGCGAACGGGGAGGAGGTTGATGCGAATCATTTGTCGCCCGGCCTCCGCAGCGCCAGGCCGACCACTACGGCAGCCTGGGGCGCGATGTCGTTGAGGAAGGCGGGGTTGAACGCCCGCTCGTCGATCTGGATACGGCGGAAGGGGTCGATGATCTCCGTCGGCAGCCCCGTCTGCTTGCTGATCGCCCGCGCCAGCCCCGGCGTGCGCGCGGCGCCGCCGGAGAGGTAGACCCGGGCGAGGCCGCCGTCCGCGGCCGTCGACAGGTAGAAGTCGAGGGAGCGCTGGACTTCCGTGGCGAGGTTCTCGCCGACGTTGGCGAGCACGCGCTCGATCTCTTCCGGAACGACCGACGACTGGTCACGATCGTCGCCGCCCACCTTCATCGCTTCGGCTTCTTCGTAGGAGATGTTCAGCGTACGCTGGATCTCTTCGGTGAACTGGCGTCCCCCGGCCGCGATGTCACGGGTGAAGGCGCTCACACCGTTGCGCAGCACGTGGATGTTGACGTTGCTCGCGCCAACGTTGACCAGGGCGATCGATTCGGCGGGCACGTCATAGTTGAGCTCGAACATGTTCGAGATCGAGAAGGCGTCGACGTCTACGACGGCGGGCTTGAGCCCGGCCTGCTGGATGAGCGCCTGGTATTCGTTGACCAGCTCCTTGCGAGCGGCCACCAGCAGCACCTCCATCTGACCGGGGTCTTCGCTGGCGCCCTCGAGGATCTGCACGTCGATGTTGACGTCGTTGATGTCGAAGGGGATGTACTGCTCGGCTTCCCACTGGATCGACTCTTCCAGCTCGTCGCTGGTCATCAGCGGGAGGTTGATCCGCTTGATGATCACCGAGTTGCCGGACACAGACGCGGCCACGTTCTTGGTCTTGACCCGGTGCCGCTGGATCAGCTCGCGAATCGCGTCGACGATCACGTTGGTGTTCATGACCGCGCCATCGACGATGGCTTCGGGGGGCAGCTTTGCCATGCCGAAGTTCACCAGGCGGTAGCGACCGCTCTTCGGATCTTCTTCGAGCTCCATCAGCTTGACGTGGGAAGACCCGATGTCGAGGCCGATGGAGGGGCGACTTTTCGAGAACAGCGCCATCAGGGATTCCAGGGGGTGAGCGAGGCGTACAGCCCGAGCCCGCAGGGCCGGCGGACAGCGCGAGAATACTGACGCGCTGATTGACTGGTCAACTGCTGGGGGTGCCGAGGAGGGTTGGAGGTGCGCGCCGCGGAGCCCGTTCTAGCAGGCGAGCCCCCGGATGGTCAAGACGTCAGCGTGCTTTTGCGTGGGTCACGCGACCGACGCGGTCACGGCGTGGCTCCTTTCGTCGGGTCGTGTCGCCGGGCGGGTGGCGGACGGCGCGCCGCGCGGCGCGAAGGAAGGCCGCAGTGGCCGAACACCTCGGCCCGCCGCGCGTCGTGCAGGAGCACGGCGGGGTGCGGGGCGCTATCTTGCGCGGCGATGTCCGCTGTTGCCCGAGCCACGACCCGTGCGCTGACGCTCTCCGGCCTCGCCATGGCCGGCGCGGCGTGGGCGCTGACCGCGGCGCGGCTCGCGGGAGCCGCACCGCTCACCGTGACGCTCGGCGCGGCGGTCGTTCCCACGGCGCTGGGCCTGGCGGCGCTTCCCGTCGGCCGGCGCTGGCGCCGGAGCTTCTTGCCGCTGTCGCTGCTGGCGCCCCTCGTGGTGGCGGTTGCACCTGCCCTCGCTCGCCTCGGGGGCCAGCTCACGACCGACCGCCGGCTGTGGGCCTTCGGCTGCGTCGCTGTGGCCGCCCTCGGCAGTCTCGCTCTCGCGGCACGGGCAGCAGCCAGCGTCGACGACCAGCGCCCGACACCCGCCACCGACGCACTGGCGCTGCTCGCAGGTGGGGGGGTGGGGCTGTCGATCAGCCCGCCGTTGGCAGCGCTGGCGGGCGCGGTGCTCGTGGAGCTGGCCCACCAGCGGCCACGGGCAGGTCGGAACCCCCGCGCCGAGAGCGCCGGCCCCCACCAGGTGTTGGGCACGGCCCTCGCCGGCGCCGGGCTGCTGCTCGCGCTGTCCTGGGCGCGCGGAATCAGCTCCCCGGCGGCGTCCGAGCTGCTCACCGGCCTCCTCGCCGCGCTGGCCGCGGCGGCGATGCTCCGGGGGCTCGCCCCGCCCGCCCGCTGGTCTCCGCTCCTCGGCGCGCTGGCCCTGCTCGGCGCGCGCGTGCTGGCCTGGAAGGGCCCCGGGCTGGCACGGATGGCCGTCCTGACGGGCACGGCGGGCGCGGGGCCCTTGCCGACAAGCTGGCTGCGCACGCTCCCGCTGGTCGTCGCGGGGCTCATCCTCGGCGGGCTGCTCGGGCTCTGCTGGGGCCCACGCCAGCGCAGCGCCGGGGCCTTCTGGGCGGCCGCCCTCGCGGTGGCCCTGTCGGCGATCCTGGACTTCGACAGCAGCCTGTGGCTCGCCGCTCTCACCGGCTTCTCGGCCCTGTTGTGGAGCCTGCAGCGCGCCCCGCAGGCCGCCGGGGTGGCGCTGGGTGCCGGCGCGGTGGCCCTCGCCATCCTTGGACAGGCGCCCGACCCGTCGATCCTCGTGCAGGCCGCCTGGCCGCTGACCCGGACCGGAGAGGCCGTCGCCATCGACGTCGAGTCCCGAGCACAGACCACCATGTTGGCGGCGGACATTTCCCCCGTTGCTGCCGACAGCGCCCTGCGGGTCCCAACCGATCGCTGGGACGCCGCTCGGGGACGCTTCGAGCGCGGCGCCCGGCCGGTCCTGATCGCAGAGAGCGACGGGCTGATCAGCGAGTCTGTCGGCCGCGCTGCAGAAGCCGAGCGCTTTGCCGGTCACCTCGCCGGGCTGTTCTCCGGTGCGAACGCCGACGTGCTGGTGCTCGGCGATGACCTGGGACAGGTCGTGGGCGCTGTCATCGATCACCCGGTCGGCCTGGTCGAGGTGGCGACGCCACAGCCCACCATGATCCGGGCCATCGCCGCCGTCGACCCGGATCGCAAGGCCGCCTGGCTGGACCCGCGGGTCCGGCTCCGCTCGCTACACCCCGACCAGGCCCTGCGCCTGGGGCCGACGGTCCAGACCGTGGTCGAGGTGGGCCACGCGCCCTGGTCCGACGGGGCCCACGCACCGATCACCGATGTCCACCTCGACGCCGTCCGGTCCCGCCTGCCGCCGGACGGCACCTACGTGCTCGCCCTGCACCTGCCGTGGTTCGACGCCGGCCAGCCGGCCACCGTCGCGCGCGCGCTGGCGCGTCAGTTCCCCTTCGTCCAGGCCTGGCTGCCGCCCTTTGGCGCCGACACCCTGATCTTCGTCGCCACCGGTGCGCGACCCTCCGCATCCGTTGTCCTCGCGGCCCTGGACCAGGGGGGGGAAGCGCTGGCAGACGCCGACCTCGACAGCGGGGCCGATCTCCTCAGCCTGGCCGTCGCGGACGGCCCCGCTCTGGCGGCCTGGGCCGATGCCCTCGACGCCCCTCCCCGCCTGACCGCGCTGGCACCGGGACAGGCCGCCACCCACAAGCCCCTGCTCCACCTCGCGACCCTCGCCGAGCACCTCTCTGCCCCCACCGCCCTCTGGGAGCTGGACGACGACGGGCTGGCCTCCGCCCTGGACGCGCGACGGCAGGCCCGAGCCTCCTTCCTCCACCTCCTCGGAGAGGCCACCACCGGCAACATGGAGGCGGTCTTCCGCCGCGCCCGGGAGCTCCAGGCCGCCGGCGGCGCCGTCGGTGTCGCCACGCTGGAGCCCCTCATCGACCCGCACCTCGCCGACGGTCGGCGAGCCATGGCCCTGGCCCTGCAGGAGGGGCTGGCGTCGAAGCAGTGGGACGAAGCGCTTCGCTACGCCACGACGGCGCGCATGCTGGCCCCCACCAGCCCACGCCCCCTCGTGCTGCTGGGTGAGATCGCGCTGGGGCGGGCCAACGTCACGGTCGCCACCGAAGACTTCGAGCAGGCCCTCGAGCTGGACGCCGACCACGTCCCCGCCCTCAACGGCCTGGCACGCGCGGCCCGTGCCCGAGGCGATCGCGTCAAGGTGGAGGACGCCCTCCGGAAGACGACGACACTGGCTCCCCGCGACTGGCGGACCTGGCAGAACCTGGGGGTCTTCCTGGCGGAGGAGGGGCGCAGCGACGAAGCCGAGGAGAGCCTCCGCCAGGCCGTCCGCCTCACCGACGGAAAGGAACTGGCCCCCCACCACGCGCTCGCCCAGCTCATGCTCGACACCGACCGTCCCGCCGCCGCGCTCAAGTTCGCCGAGGACGCCCTGGCCCTCGACGAGACGGGCTTCGGCTGGTACCTGCTCGGCTCGTCGCACTACCTGCTCGGTCAGGGCGACCGCGCCGAGCAGGACTTCCGCCGCGCGATCATCCTCTCGCCCGACCTGGCCGAGGCGCGCTTCGGCGTCGGCGTCGTCCTCGCCGAAGCCGGCAAGCTGGAACAGGCTGCGGAAGCCTTCCGCGCTGTGCTACGCATTCGACCGGACGACCCGGCGGCCCGGGAGAACCTCCGGCGGGTGGAGGAAGAGATCGAAGCCACCGCCCCGCCTGCCCCCTGACACTCCGGCGCGACCGATCCACCGCGGTCGCCAGCGCCCAGCTCCACTCCCCTCCCCTCGACACGCCGTGGCCTCCTCCGCAGCGCTCAAGAAGCTCGCCCTGTCCATGGCCGTCTCCGTCGGCCTCTGGCTCACGGCCGAAGCTGCCGTGACCTGGCTGTTCCAGGCCGAGCTGCAGGCCTACGAAGCCCCCCCTCGTTCCCCCCAGCAGGGCGCGCCCAACATGCTGGGCAACCCCTACCTGCTCTGGGAGATCGCCCCGGGGGTCCGCGACGAGCAGGGCGTGCGCATCACCATCAACAGCCGCGGCCTGCGCGGTCCCGAACCGGAAGTGCCCAAGCCCGCCGGCATGCGCCGCTTCGTCACCACCGGTGACAGCAGCGTCTTCGGCTTCGGCGTCGAAGACGATGAGGTCTTCAACCGCGTCGCCGCCGACCGCCTGGGGCCGGGGGTCGAGGGTCTCTGTGGCGCCATCCCCGGGTACTCCAGCTACCAGTCGATCAACCTGCTGCGCATGCGGGTGCTCGACCTCGACCCTGACCTCATCGTCATCGCCAACATCTGGTCGGACAACAACTTCGACAGCTTCGTCGACAAGGATCTGCTCACCGAGTATCGCGCCTACAAAGAGGGCTTCGTGTCCCGCAGCCGGCGGCTGCTCACCCGTTCGGCCATCTTCCGCCTCATCGACTGGCAGCTCCGCGTGAAGCAGACCGCGGTCAACATCCAGAAGGTCGGCTGGATGCTCGGCCGCGACTACCAGGTCGGCAAGCGTCGCGTACAGATCGACGAGTACGCCCGCAACCTGCAGACCCTGGTCGACATGGCCCGCAGCAACGGCGCAGAGGCCATGTTCGTGATGCTGGCCAACGAAGAGGACGTGCCCAAGGTCGAGGGCGGACCGGGTGCTGCCTGGGACCCCTACCGGCAGGTCATGCGCGACG
Organism: uncultured Enterobacterales bacterium; assembly: GCA_964599085.1. Taxonomy (GTDB): domain Bacteria; phylum Myxococcota_A; class UBA796; order UBA796; family UBA2385; genus J125. Next base: position 11,763 of record CAZRFD010000072.1, read on the forward strand.
CCGCGGCCCGCAACGGCGCGCCCCTGCTCGAGGTCCCGCCGATCTTCCAGGCCTCGGGGCTCACCGATCACGACCTCTTCCTCGACCAGATGCACCCCACGGCCCGCGGCCACGCGCTCATCGGCGACGCCCTGGCGGCACTGCTGAAGGACAGGCACTGGGCAGAGGGCGGCACCGTCATGACGGAGGGCAGCGGAGAGCCGATCCCCGACTACGTCGATCCCTACGTCGACGACCAGCCCGACGACCCGGAGGGCGCCGCGGTCAGCCAGTCGCCCGACGGGGCCCAGGGGGGGCCGGCCGGTCAGGGTCCCAAGGTCTCCGGCACGCTTCGCTTCGCTGGCTACAAGCAGGGCAGCCTGCAGATCGACGCCTACGACGCCACCGACCCGAGCACCGAACCCGCGGTCCTCACCAGCGTGCGCATGGCGGGCCCTGGACGCTTCGCGCTGGCCACCGGCCAGAGCGAGACCGTGAAGCTGCGGGTCTACATCGACGAGGGCGACGACGGTCCCACCCAGGACGACCGTGTGCTCGATCTGGGCACGGTCGACGTCGACCCGGCAGGTGGTGGGCTCGACGGCGTGATCATCGACGTCGACGCCGGCCGCATCGACACTGCGGGCTGAACGCAGCGGGCAGATCGGGACGGGCGGATCAGAAGCCGGCTCGCAGGCCCAACAGCGGCACGAGTGGCGGGCCGCGGACGAAGGCCTGTTCGCTGTAGTCGTAGGAGTAGACGGCGTACAGCGTGTTGTTCGCCGCCGGGACCCACCACAGCTCGAAGTACAGCGACAGCTCGAAGGTGCGCCAGGACAGGTCCCGCTGCAGGTGCAGATCGAATTTCTGGTAGTCGCTGAGGCGCTCGCTGTAGGGATCGCCGGTGATCGGCAGGTAGCTGTCGCTGTCGCCATCGTAGGAGGCGTCGACCACTGGCGTGTACGGCAGGCCCGTGGCGTAGCGCCAGCGGAAGCCGGCGTTCCAGCCGCGACGGAAGTCCCACGACGCCAGCATGTTCAGCGCGAAGGGCTGGTCGTAGGCGAAGACCGCGTCGCCACGCCGCGCACGGCCGAGGGTGACGGCCAGCGACGAGAAGAAGCGCTCCCGCATGCGGTAGCGGCTGGTCAGCTCGACACCGAGCGCCTGGCCATCGACGACCTGCACCCCGGCGTCCGCGTCCAGGACCACCGCGTCCTGCAACCACCGGCCCCAGCCCTCCACGCCGATCTCCCACCGCCCCGCGATGGCAACGTCGGCGCCGAGCACAGCGTGCTCCGCCCGGATCCACGACAACGGGGCGCCACCCTCGGCCTCCCGAAGCGCACGATCCTCGGCCTCGGGCGCCTGGCTGTAGCGCCCGATCGCGCCGCGCAGACGGAGATCGGGCGCGGGCTCGGCCTGCACGGTGAGCCGCGGGTCGAGGGCCACGGGTGACGCGACGCTGTCGTCGACCTGCACACGCACGCCCGGCTGCACGCCGACCACGTCGAGCTGCAGCCGCGGCTCGACGAAGGCGCCGCCGGCCAGGCGGCTTCGACGCTCATCGAGGGGCACACCCTGGTCGAGCAGCGGCGCCTCTCCCCCCAGCTCCGGCCAGGCCCGATCCGTCGACACGGCGAGATCGACCCGCTCGACGATGCCGTCGGCACCCAGCGCGAGGCTGTGAGGCCCCAGCGTCAGCGTCGTGTCGTGGCGCAGGCCGAGCTGCAGCTCGCGGCGCGCTTGCGACGCCGAGCTGAGCGTGCCGATCCACCGGTCGGCGACGAGGCTGAACACCGTGCGCGCGACCAGCGACTCCGTGGAGACACGGTCGTGGAGCATCACCGCCTGGAAGTCGCGGTCCGAGGAGAAGACGTCCTCGGACTCGGCCTGGAGCGGATCCAGGGCGGCGACGTCACCGGCGTAGCGGCTGTAGCCGTCACCCGCACCGAGCGCGATCAAGGCGAGATCGTGGTCGGCCCCCGGGGTCCAGTCGACGCGGGTCGTGAAGTCGTAGAAGATCGGCCAGACCGTGTACTGGTCATTGCTGGACTCGGCGAGGTCGAGGTAGCTGCGCCGGGCCGAGGCGCTGACGGCCACCGTGTCGGAGACGGGCACCGAGAGGTGGGCGCCCGCCATGATGAAGTTGAGGTCCACCCCACCGTGGGCCCGCTCGGTGTCGGGCTGGCTGGTGCGGGCGTCGACGACCGCCCCCGCCACGTCGCCGAAGGCCGGGCCGAAGCCCGAGGGGTAGACGGCGACCTCGTCGAGGACGCGGATGGGCACGACGCTGGCGTACTGGTCGAAGTGGTAGAGGTAGGGCAGCTCGACGCCGTCGACGTAGAAGCGCGACTCGGAGGGCGCAGCCCCGCGGATCGCGACCTCCCCCACCGCGGACCCGAACTCGGGCGTAACGGCGACGCCTGGCAGGGACTGGATCAGGCGGATGGGGTCGTCGAAGGCGCCGGGCGTCTGCTCCACGCGCTCCTTGTCGAGGATCTGGCGGGAGACGTGGGGAGAGGGGCGGCGCGCCTCGACCACGATCTCCGGCGGCGCGAGATCGGCGAGGAGGAAGACCTGGACCTCGGCGGGGCCGGGGACCTCCACCGGCACATCGAGGGGCTGGTGGAGCGGTGCGCCCAGTCGCACAGTCCAGGTCCCGTCGTCGAGCTGCAGCGTGACGACGCCGTCCGCGCCCTCGGTGTGGACGCCGGCGACCTCTGCCCAGGGATCGTCAACGAGCGCGCCAGAGCCGCGCTCGCGGAGCACCAGGCGCACCGTGTCGGCCCGGGCGGCGCCGACGCCGGCCAGCAGCAGCAGGAGCGCGCTCACCACAGGTCCAGCACCACGACGGCACCCTCGACCTCGGGGCGGGTGCAGCGGCCCTCGACCACCCAGGAGAGCCGGAAGGGCTGACCCGACGGTGCGCACGCCAGCGCGTCCTGCGCCGAGAGATCCTCGACCTCCACCGGGTCGACCGGCTGCAGCCCCCACAGGTCGTCGCTGCGCTCCAGCGTGACGGCGACCATCCCGCTGGTCGGGGCCTCCGGCAGCGCCAGCAGCCGGCCCTCGTGCCGCCGCAGCCCAGGGTCGTCACCGAAGGCGGCGTCGACCCAGGTCCAGCGGTTGCCGCCAGTGCCGTCGAACACCAGCGCGAGCTGCGTGTAGACGCCATCGTCGCCCGGCGTACGCTCCGCCACCACGCCGTCCTCGAACAGCACCTCATCGGCGAGCACGTCGGCCGAGAACTGCTCCACCTCCAGCAGGCTTCCCTGTCCGAGCGCACTCATCCAGCGCGTCGTCCAGCCGCTGTTGTCCGTCCCCTCATCAAACGACAGGGACAAGCGCGCCGCCTGTCCGGTCGGCACGGCGGTGTCCACGTCGCTGGCCGGCGCATCCCTGCGGGCCTGCAGCGAGAGGTCATCGCCGACCGCCACCGCCTGGCGCGACAGCGTCGGCGCCGGCAGCGCCGGGGCGATGTCGACCTCGGCGAGGTGCACGCCGCCGTCGGGGGCGGTCACCGCCAGCTGCAGGCGCCCGCTCTCGGGGACCGCCACGTCGAAGCCCTCGCCCAGCGGCGCACCATCGAGGGACCAGGACAGCAGCGGCGCGTCGTCGTGGTAGGCGCCGAGTCCGCTCCAGATCGCCGCGTGCGCGACCCCGTCCTCCACCCCCACCGCTGCGATCCGGAAGGGTCCCAGGTCCTTGCGGTCGACGTCGAAGGGCTCTTGGCAGCCGGCCGCCACCGACAGACAGCACAGCAGAGTCGAAACGGTGGCGCGTGGGCGGGGGGACACGCCCGGCGGTGTAACGCTGCCTCCAGCAGGCAGCCCCCTACTGCTCCAGCCCCGGCAGCTCCGCCCAGTCGCCCACCGACACGATCTCGTCGTCGCCCAGTGGGCCGAGGTCGGGCAGGCTGCGGCGCTCCAGCGTCCCCTTGAACAGGTCGCCGACGATGAGCTCGCCGTCGCTGGTGACGATGAAGCGCTGCGGCGTGGTCTCTCCTCCCTTGACGGTTCCGGGCACGACGCGCAGCCGGTCCAGATCGAGCCTCGCCAGCAGCTCCAGGCTGTCGGCGTCGTAGGTGGCCAGGGAGTCATCGTCCAGGCCGACGACCACGCCGGCACCGGCAGCCACCACGGTGCGGTCGTGGGGCAGCCGCGCCACCTCGGCCAGGTCGGCAGAGAAGGCCTGCTTCCCGGCCCAGGTCCGGCTGCCGTCGGCCACGAGCGGAACCCCCTTGGGCGAACCCTCGACCACGACCCGGTCCAGCACGGTGCTGTCGACGATGCGCGAGACCGAACTGTCCAGGGGGTTCCAGGCGAACAGGGCGTCGTCGACCGCCACCATGCCCATGTGCTGCAGCCCGATGGTGTCGACGGTTTCCGGTTCGAGGGCCACCGTGGTGCCATCTCTCCAGTGGACCGAGACGTCGTAGGGCGAGGTCCAGGCCACGTCGCCGTGGTCGTCGGCCACCCAGGCCAGCAGGCTGTGGCCGATGCACAGGCCGTCGACGCAGGGCCGGTGCAGCCCGTGGTCCAGCGTGACCCGTTCGAGCTCGACCATGGCGTCGGGGTCGAAGCGCACCAGCGCCCCCTCCTCCTGGCAGACCGTCCAGGCTTCGCCGGCGTCGGTGAACAGGGCCTGGAAGGGCCAGGAGCAGACGTCCACGGACGCGGCGGAGGCACTGTCGAAGTCGGCCGCCCAGATCTGGTCCGTCAGGTGGCTGCCAGCCCAGATCCGGCCGTCGTGCTCGGAGAGGACATCGAGGGTCAGGCCGATGTGAGGGCCCCGCAGCAGCTCCACGCCCTGGTCGACATCGACGCGGGACATGACCAGGTCGTCTTCATTGGCTGTCCACATCGCCTGTCCGTCCCAGGACAGGAAGTGCACCGTGGTGGCCAGCGAGAGCGTCCAGTCGACGCTCAGATCGGGCTGCAGGGCGGTCACCAGGCCGGGGGCCCCCTCGAAGGTGCCCGACTCGGGCAGCTCCGCCCCCTGGCGGTTCGTGACCAGCAGCCGCCCGTCGTGCACGAACAGGCCGAAGGTGTCGGAGCCCGTGTGCACGCGGCCCAGCTCCTCCCCCTCCTCGATGCGAAGGACGTCGCCGCTGGCGCGGTCGGCGACGTACACCGACGATCCGATGATCGCGATGGCCTCGACCCGCGTCTCGCGGAGTGCGCGGCTCCACAGCGCAGTGCCCTTGCGGTCGTACAGCGTCACCACGCGGCCCTCGTGCAGCACCGCGATCCGATCGTCCGTGACGGCCAGGATCCCCGGGGACGCGCCGACCTCCACCGTCGAGATCTCCTCGCCGTCGCGGTACTCGACCAGCCGGCCATCGGCGAGCGAGACCCACAAGGAGCCGGCGTGTTCCGTGGCACCCTCGCCGGGATCAGCCGGCAGCACGATGGGGTCGAGGGGGGCGTGGTCCGCCAGGGCGAAGCCCCCGATGGTTCCCTCGGCCCAGTTCGTCGCCCAGATGTTGCGTCCGTCGATGTAGAGGAAGGGGAAGTACGCTTCATCCTGGCCGACGTCTCGCAGATCCAGGGACCCTGCCCAGGCGCCCGTCTCCTTGTCGACGAGGGTGATCCAGGGCACGTGGAGGTTCGAGACGTAGACGAAGTCGGCGTCGGGGTGAGCAGCCACACCAAAGATCCCCACCGTGGGCGAGGGCGGCCCCAGGCGGAGCACGCCGGGGGCGGCGGCGTCCACCGAGCCAGAGTCGCCGCCCAGGTCAGCGGCCGTGTCCCCCTTGGGTGCCATGCAGGCCACCGGCAGCGAGGCGAGCGGTACGCTGAACGCAAGGAGCATCGGGAGTCCGGAGCGGCGAGGCGGCTCCAACATAGCCCTGGCACGATGCGACGGCCCTTCATGCGATGGCGGCCATCCAGCCCCCCCTCTCACGCGACCGCAAGCCAGCCCTCCCCCTCGACCAGGTCCGGCCGGAGGCGCGCCAGCTCTGCCCGGATCAGGTCGCGCGCCCCGCGGGCGCCGACCGCCACGAGCAGGAGATCGAGGGGCTGACGCGCCAGGGCTTCCGGTTGCTGCACCTCGACGCCGCGGCGCCGGCCACACACGAAGGGGTCGACCACCACCACGTCGTGGCCCCGCGCGAGCAGCCAGCGCAGCCAGGGCTTCGCCGTGCGCCCGGCCCCCCACAGCCCCACGCGGCCAGGCGACGCGAGGCGACCGCGGTCGAGGAAGTCCATCTTGAGCTGCCGGAAGGCGGCGCGGCGATACCGCGGGTCGCTGCGCGTGAGGCGATCGGGGCGATCGGCCATCTCGATGACGTCTCGCTCGACGGCGTCCAGGCCGTAGCCAGCCTCGACGAGGCGCAGCCACAGGTCGTAGTCCTCGGGCAGATCACCCTGGCGCCAGCCACCGACTGCGGTCAGGGCGTCGGCGCGGAGCAGCGTCGCGGGGTGGAACAGCGGTGACTCGACGAGGAGCGCGGCCGACAGCGCCGCGCGGCCGTGGAGCCCGTTGACCCAGCTCGCGTAGCGCTGCATGCCCTCGGGCACGGCACCACCCGGGCGGTGCAGCCGTGCGCCCCCGCCGACAACGGCGAGCCCCGGGTCCGACGCCAGCAGCGCCCACTGTGCGTCGAGGCGACCGGGCAGGACCCGATCGTCGGCGTCGAGGCGCGCGATGAGCGGTGTGTGGACGACCGCCCGGCCGGCCTCCAGCGCCGCCGCGATGCCCCGAGGGGCTTGGCGCAGCAGCGAGACGCGCGGGTCCGCGGGCAGGGCGGACGCGGGGTCGTCGACACTTCCGTCGTCGACGACGACAACGAGATCGTCCCGGCGACTGTCCGCCAGCGCGCTGCCCACGGCGGCGCCCAGCCAGCGCGCGCCGTCGCGTACCGGGATCAGCCACGTGACCGGGGGCCGGTCCACCACGCCGTCGCGCGGGCGAGTCAGCCCAGCAGCCCCGGCGGCAGGGGCAGGCCCGCTGTCAGCGCGCCGAGCTTGCTGCCCATGACTTCGCGGGCCTGGCGCATGGCGTCGTTGGTCGCGGCGGCCACCAGGTCTTCGAGCAGCTCACGGTCGTCCATGGCGCCCTCCTGGATGCGCACCCGGAGGACCTCCTGCTGGCCGTTGGCGTCGACTTCCACCAGGCCACCGCCGGCGCTGCCGGTGACTTCGGTGGCGCCGGCTTCTTCCTGCATGCGCTGCATCTGCTGCTGGAGGCCGGCCATCATGGAGCCGAGGCCGCTGGGATCGAAGTCGGACATGATCGCTCCAGGGAGGGTCGGGGCGAGAAGGAGGGGTGGGGGCCCCCTATCCCGTCGCGGGAGGGCTTCAGGCCTGATCGAGCAGGGACTGCAGGGCGCTCAGCGCCTGCCGCCACTCCTTGTCGAGCTGGGGGTGGCGTTCCGGGTCTTCCATGGGGTCGCCGGCGTGGACGATGGAGACCCGCGTCTCTCCACCGTCGAGGGCGACCTGGACGCTGAGCCGCGAGCCGGCGAAGGGCCCCTTGCCGACGCGGTCGAAGGTGATCTCGAGGTGGCTGGTCGGGCGCCACTTGTGGATGATGCCCAGGTCTTCGATCGGGTTGCCCTCGTCGTCTTCACCGACGAGAACGACGCGCCCCCCCTTGCGGGCGTCGACCCGGGCTTCGTCGACCAGCCAGCCGGTCAGCCCTTCGGCGGTCGTCAAGGCCCGCCACACCGTGCGCGGCGGGGCCGCGATGAGCACTTGACGACGGATCGCCGGCATCGGATCTCCTGGGAATCCCTGAGGCGGCGCAAGTAGCGCAGCCACCGGGCCATGGCCAGCCTCCGGCGCAGATTGCGCGCGCCGGGCCGTCGCCCTCAGACGCGCAGCACCTGCATCACGGCGAAGAAGCAGATCAGCGGGATGAACACGAAGCCTGCGAGGTAGCCGCCGAGCCCCACCAGGATCGCGGTGGGCACGGTGACGTTGCGCACGATCTTCGCGACCCGGACCGGCGGCAGGCGGATGAGCAGGGCGTGGCGCAGCACCTGCCCCCCGTCCATGGGAAAGATGGGCAGCAGGTTGAACAGCGACCAGAAGAAGTTGACGAAGATCCCCGCGTTGAGCAGCCCGACGACCTGGGCCGGCAGGCTGCCGCCGGCAGCGATGCGGACGACGAGGAAGACGACGCCGAGCCCGAGTCCCGCCAGCGGGCCGGCCAGGGCCGAGATGACGCCCTCCTTGGGGCGCGGGCTGCGTCCGTACTCGGTGAAGCCCCCAAACCCGTGGAGCACGATGCGCCGAGGGCGCAGCCCCAGCCGGGTCCCGACCACGGCGTGTCCCAGCTCGTGGACGAGCACCGAGAACAGCAGGACGACGGCGTAGGTCAGGCCGGCGACGAGCCCCGCCGTGCCGCTCCGCCCGAAAGAGAGCGCCAAGAAACCCAACAGCAGCAGCGCAGACGTGCCGACTTCCACGGGGACGCCGAGCACGACGAAGGAGAACAGGGAGCGGTCGCTGATCATCGCGGCGGTTCCGGGGGCACGAGGTTGGCGGGTGGCTGCGGGGGGGAGAACCACTCGATCTGCCAGACGTCGAGCGCACCCAGCCACCCGGCCAGGGCGAAGAGGGCGAGCAGCGCGGCCACGGCGGCCATGGCGTTCAGGCTGCGGTTGAGCTGGCCGATCGTGCGATCCTGCTCGTCCGTCTTGTCCTGGAGCAGCCTGTACACCGATGCAGCCTTGCGCAAGCGGTGCTCGACCTCGTCCACCGGATCCTCGCAGGTCCACGGGCCGAGCTCGGTCAGGACCTGGGCGAGGGTGCGCGGCGGAAGGACGAAGCCCTCGCCGAGGGCGCGGCGCACGCCCGCCTGGGCCGGGTGGTGGGGGGCGCGATCCAGCGCAGTGTGGAGCGCGCGCAGCAAGCGCTCGTTGGGTACGCCAGGGAGCGGGTCGACGAGCAGCTCGTAGATGGGATCGTGGATTGCGCCCGTGTCGGGGTGGGCGCCGAAGGGCTCGAGCGCCGCCAGCGCCGCGCGGAGCTGCTCGTGGGACGGGGGCGGGGCCGATGGCTGGGACATCTGCTGGCAGGGCGGTGGGTCCGGGCTCCGAGCCCGTGGCTGCACTCTAAGCGGCCCGCGCGCGCACCGGGTGCTCGGCGCCAGCGGCGACGGTGTGACGGTCAGCGCCCGTCAGCGCCAGGCGGCGGCCTCCCACAGTGCCTCGTCGGTCACCGGCACCCGTGGGGGCAGGCCGGCACGGAGGAAGGCTTCAACGGCGGCGGCGCCGACGTGCACGGCCACGGTGTGCCGCTGCAGCTCCTCGGGCAGGACGCCGTGGTAGGCGCCGAGACCGAGCGTTCGGGCGAGGCCGGCATGGCCGAGGTCCAGCTCGCGGGCGACCAGCTCCGCCCGTGGCCACTTCAGGGCGGCTTCCGTGGCCGGGAGATCGTCGAAGGGTGCCGAGCGCAGCACGACGGCGAGGGCCCCAGCGCGGCGCAGCTTGATCCCGCCGCGCCGCAGCACCCGCCCCAGCAGCGTCCCGCCGCCGGAGCCGAGGCCGTGGAAGATGGTCTCGCCGCCGGGGAGCCGGACCCGGCAGGGCACCGGGATCCGCAGGTCCTCCAGGAGTGCTGCCGCCAGCGCCGCCGCCGTCGGCAGGGCGGCGCTCGCCCCGAACACCGGCAGCCCGCCGCCCCCCCCCGAGGCGGCGACCACACGCTCCCCCTCGTCCTTGAGCACTCGCCGCGCGCGCCCTGCAAGCGACAGCCCGCCCGCGCTGCGCTCGGAGACCGCACCCACGGCGTCGCCGGTCATGGCGTCGACCACGGTGACGGTCGGGGCGCCTTCGAGGTTGCCGTGGACCTGGCCCCGACGCCAGGCCGCCTCTCCCTTGTCGCCGAGCACGCAGCGGGGGCCCTCCCCCACCCGCAGCAACCAGCCCGCGTCGCAGGCGGACCGGAGCAGCTCGGCCAGCCGCGCCGTGGGCCACTGGGGCTGCAGCGTGTCCGGCAGGCGTCGCAGCAGCGCGCCGGGGTCGACGCCGCCTCGGCGACGCCCGGCCAGGCTCAGCGCCTGCTGCACGATCACGGAGGGGTGGAAGGCCGGCGGGTCGACGAGCCAGCGGCCCGCCGCCTGCGCCCGCAGCAGCGTCCGGGCGACCTCGGCCTCGAAGTGTCCGGCACAGAAGACGACCACGGTGTTGCTGTCGCCGCGGCGGCCGCCGCGACCGGCCCGCTGCAGCAGCGCCGGCACGTCGGGCGGTGGCCCGATGAGGGCGACGAGGTCGACGTCGCCGATGTCGAGGCCGACTTCGAGCGTGCTCGTCGCCACGCAGAGCGCAACCGGGCTGCGCCGGAAGCGCTCCTCCACCGACAGGCGGACCCGCCGCGCGAGGCTGCCGTGGTGGGCGAAGACCGCGTGCCCGAAGGGGGGCCGTCCCCGCAGGGCCGCGGCCAGCGACTCGACCCCCTCCCGGGTGTCGACGAAGGCGAGGATCTTGCGGAAGCCGCGGGTCAGCAGCGCGGTCAGCTCCTGCTGGATGGTGACGACGTCGCGGCCCTCCTCGACCAGCCGCGCGCGCAGCCGCCGTCGATCCCCGTGGGAGAGCACCGCGCCCCCCTGCAGGTAGCGCCCGGCCATCCCCCCCGGGTCGGGGACCGTGGCGCTGGCGCCAACGACCTGCAGGCTGCGTCCCCCGGCGGCGTGGCGGTTGCGCAGCCGCGCCACCAGCAGGCGGAGCTGATCGCCGCGGACGCCGCCGTCGACGACGTGCAGCTCGTCGAGGACCAGCGCCCGGACCTCGTCGAGCTGCCCGGGCACCCGCGCCAGCCGGCTGTCGAGCCCCTCGGGGGTCAGGACGGTGACCGGGTGCAGCCGGCCGCCGTCGTGGTGATCGCCCGTCCAGCGCCCCACGCCGACGCCCACGCGGTCCAGCGGCTCCCCCAGCCGTCGCGCGAGGTCGTTGACCAACGCCCGGGTGGGGCTGACGACCAGCACGCGCGCGGCCTCGCCGGCCCGGGGCGGCACCAGGCGCTCGACGAGGGGCACCAGCACGGCCTCGGTCTTTCCCGACGCGGTCGGCGCCTGCACCAGGAGGTCGCCCCCGGCCTGGAGCGCCGGCGCCGCCGCGAGCTGCAGGCCGTTGGGTCCCCCGTGCCGCGCGAGCAGGGCCCCGTAGAGCCGCGGGAGCTCCGCGCGGTAGCGCTCGGGCGACCAGGGCGCGGGCAGGTCGGGGGTCGGCGAGCGGCCCACCGCCTCAGCCGACGCCGTGCAGGGCCCGCAGCGCGCGCGCCGGGTCGTGGCGGTACAGGTCCCAGAACTCGACGACCAGCCGCGCGGCCTGGCGCGTGGTGGCCACCTGTCCGGTGCGGAAGGCCACATCCAGGGCCCGCGTGACCTGCTGGCGGTGCTCGGGGTGCGGGTCGAGGCGGGGATGGACCGCCTTGACCAGGTCGTAGACCTTCTCGGCGAGGACCGGGAGCAGGGAGGGGCGGACCGGGTCGAGGCGCAGGCGCGCGGCCTCGTCGGTCAGGGTCCGGGCGAGCACCCGGTCGACATCGGGGTTCGGCGTGAAGGCGCAGAGCACAACGAGGGGCTGGTCGTCGGCGTAGACGGGCTCGACCTTGCGGTGGGCGGCCTGCCCGCCGCGGTAGACCCCGTCCGGCGAGAAGGACAGGCCGTGGTGGGGGACGGCGGCGATGGCGAGGTAGCGCAGCACGTTCTCGGCCATCTGCCGGGCCACAGCCCCCAGCCGGTCGAGGTACTCGGCTTCGTCGAGGAGGACGACGAGGCCGGCGTGTCCGGCGTGGCGCGCCCAGGCCGACAGTCCGCCCAGCAGGTGGGCCATGATCTGGCCGAAGGTCCGGTAGTCCGGCAGCCCGAGCATGGGCGGGCCGCGATAGCCGATGCGGCGAAGCTGCCGGGACAGCTCGCGGTGGTCGGCGCGAGACTGGCCGGAGACGAACTCGAGGACGTCCAGCGCCAGGTCTTCGGGGGCGTGGTGCACGGCGAAGAGCGCCGGGCTCAGCCAGCGGTGGTGCAGGTCGCCGGTGAGGAGCTGTTCGTCGTCGGGCAGCCGATCGAGCAGCGGTCGCAGCCCCCGGGCGGCGCCGCCGGGGTGCCGGAGGTCCCGCAGGAGGGCCGCATACAGGCGCAGCGGGTGGCTGGGAGGCACCTCGACCGGGTCGAAGGTCGCCCGGGCGACGAGGAAGCCATGGGCGTGGGCGGCTTCCTCGGTCAGCTCGATCATGTGGGTCTTGCCGGTGCCGTAGCCGCCCGAGAGCACCAGCATGCCGCGGCGAGCGTCCAGCAGCCGCTCGACCCGGGCCTGCTCTTCGTGGCGGCCGACCGTCAGCGCCGTGAGGCCGGCCACCGGAACCACGCCGAGCCGCAGCGCCTCGAGTGTCTGGCGGTCGGGGGCGGCGGCGTGGCGGCGACACGGCGCCGGCGACGAGGACGCGGGCTGCGTGGCCTCGACGCCCATCCTCTCCCCCTCGACCGAGACCTGGGCCGCCGGCACCACCCGGGGCACCGCCGGACGCCGGTCGAACCGCACCAGCGCCTTGCGGCCACCGTCGATCACCCGGGCCACGACGCCGGGACCGTGGCGTTCGTGCTGCACCCTCGCGCCGGCGACCAGCGCCACCTCAGAAGTCCTCGAAGCCGTCGTCGGACCGCAGCATGACCACCTGGGCGCCGTGCCCGGCAAGCTCGCCCAGCTCGCCGTGGCTGACCGGCCGCTGGTCACCGGACTGCCGGTGGAGCAGGTCCACGGCCGCCTTCACGAAGGCGCGGCGGTGGGCCACCTCGAAGGAGCCGGCCAGGACCTCTTCGGCGAGGGCACGGAGGTTGCGCTCCTGCAGGTCCGGGTCGAGGTCCGGGTCGCGTCCGATGCGGAACAGGTCCAGCAGACGCAGGCCGATCCGGACCAGCAGCGCCTCGGCGCCGAGATCCAGCCGTTCCAGATCGATGACCGCGGCCTGGGGGCTGCGCTCGGACAGCGCCGAGGGCCCCTCCAGCCGCTGTTGGAGTGCCGGGTACTCGGTGACGACGTGGCGCATGAACTCCGGCGGGGCCGCATACAGGCAGAGCAGCCCGGGCAGGGCTTCCCGACCGCAGAGGTCGATGAGCTGTCGGAGGTTGTCGGCGACGGCCCGACGCCGGCGCGGCGGCAGCGACAGGTTCCGGTCCAGCTCGTCGAAGCAAAGCAGGGTGCCCGGCGCCCCCAGCGCCTGGAGCACCTGCAGCAGGCTGCGCAGCATGCGGAAGCCGTTGGTCTTCGTCATCGGCTCGCGGATCCGCAGCGCCCGCGCTTCTGCGGCGCCGACGGGGTCCCCCCGCAGCCAGGCGGTCGCCAGCTCCTCGCTGTCGACGTCGTCGTCGAGCATGGCCACCAGCAGCGCCACGACGGCCGAGCGGTAGCTCGGCGAGTCCACCGGCTGCCGCCGCAGGTCGTGGGTCAGCCAGCGGCGCAGTTCGTCGGGATCGACCTGCTGGAGGCGCTCGTCGAGGGCCGTGCGCAGGGCCTGTTCGATGCCGCGGGCCGGCGGCACCAGGGGATCGGCCGGGGCCCAGGCCAGCTCGCGGGCGACGGCCTGGTAGGTGCGCAGCGGGTCGTCGAAGGGGCACTCGTCGGGGCTGAGCCCGACCACCGCACTGCAGAAGCCCCGCTTCCAGGCCAGCTCGCGCACACACATCAGGAAGTGGGTCTTGCCGCCGCCGAAGTAGGCCTGGACCAGCTTGAAGGAGGAGCCGCGCCCGGTCTGCGCGATGGGGACGAGGTATTCGTGCTGGAGCACGTCGAGCAGCGAGTCGTTGCCGACGTTGAGGAACTGCAGCCCTACTTCTGGCGGTTGGCCGATCTCGCCCACGCGCTGCAGGATCTGGCGGGCCAGCGCCGCCGAGGGCTCAGCCACGGTCGGCCCCCTCGGCTTCGTCGGCGACGAAGCGCAGCGTCAGGAAGTACTGGCCGCGTCCCTGGTCGTCTTCCAGCCAGAACACGCGCTTCTTGTCGCGCGTGCTCCCGCCGGTCGCCGAGCCGAGCGACAGCCGCCAGCCGTCGACGAGCAGGCTGCGGTCTCGGCGCAGCCGCCAAAGGTCGTAGCAGAAGGCGGCCTTGGAGTAGGGGCGGAGGTTGCGCGCCGTCGGGTCGTCGAGGAAGCGGGCGCTCTGCAGCGCCAGGACGAGCTGGGGGAAGATGTCGAGCAGCTCCTTGTAGCCCTCGCCCGGCGCCCGCGACCCTGCCGTCCGTGACCACGCCGTCCGCAGCGCTCGGTGGAAGGCCGCCGGGTCCCAGCCGTGGGCGTCCAGCTCGGCCAGCACCTCCTGCCGCGCGGCCATCACGGCGTCGGCGTCCGCGGTGACCCGCGCCAGTCGATGCCGCCCGAAGACGAGGTCCGCCCGGTCGGCGTCGACGTCGACCTGCACGCCCAGCGGCGGCAGCCGCAGCTCCAGGGGATCACGGGTGATGACCTCCAGCTCGATGCCTTCCTGTGCGCAGCGGTCGCGGAGCTGGCGGGCCAGGCGGCTGCGCCGGGTGGCGGCCTCCTCTTCCAGCCAGGTATCGACGGCGGCCAGCGGGGCGGCGAGGTCGACCTCCCCCACCTTCGCGAGCTGCTGGCGGGTCTTGCGGAGGGCGTGGCGGTCACCACCAGCCGCGGCCAGGGCGTCGACCAGGCGGGCCTGCTGCTTGAGGCGGCGGGCCGCGTCGCGGAGGGTCTCGGTGTCGGGTAGGCTGGCCATGGCCGCTCGGTAACCGGGCCGCGGACGGCCGCCACGCGCGACGCGGGTCGTGGGGATGCTGCCGCTGCTACTTGTCGGGACTTCGCTGCTGGGCTGCGGTCGGTGCGAGCCCTCGGCGTGGGAGGATGTCGACGTCGCCTTCGACGGCGATGTCGATGACGCCGACGCAGATGCGGTCGAGCAGGCGCTGGCACAGTTCCAAGCCTGGTCGGGTCGAGACGGCGCCTGCGTCCGGAGCATCGAGGTACACCACGACGCTCCTGTCAGCACCGACGGCCAGATGGCCGCCGCTGGCGCGTTCCACCGTCGTAGCCAACGGGTCGAGGTCTTCACGCAGTACGGGGATCCACCGACGTCCACACGCCACGAGCTCTGCCACGCAGTCGATCTGCAGGACGGGATCTCGCAGGGCGACCCCGAGCTCTTCCCACCGGATACGTCCCTGGATGCATACGGCCGCAAGAACACGCGGACGCAGCGCGCGGAGGGCTTCGCGCTGCTCTGCGAGCTCGGGGCCCTCGACCTGGATCGGTGGCGCACCCTCGTCGAACAGTGTGACGTCACTCCCTCGACCCTCGATCAGGTCGCCGCCTCCCCCGCCGCCCTCGACGACAGCGACGTCGACGCCGGGACACTGGACCTCGATGCGATGCAGCGCGTCCAGGAAGCAGTCTACGCGGCCGCCCCCCGGATCCCTTGGCGGTCTCCGAACCTGGAGCTGCAGATCCAGTCGCCGTGGACGCAACAGTCCGACGACGGCTGGAGTCTCCGGCAGGTCGTGGCCAGCGCCGACCACCTCGTCGAGCCATGGTCCCGCGCGGGCAGCCCCATCGACTTCGTGCGCGTCGACCACCTCGACCCGGTGACGGGTGAGCTGGCGGGCCGTCAGCTCGTGGGCTGCGCCGACGGAGAACCGGACTGCAGCCTCTTCCTGCTGCCGGGGAGCGAAGCCGCGTGGCTCATCGAGCCCGACACTGAAGGCGCACAGCTCTGGCGCCTGGCCCCCGGGACGAAGACCGAGCTCCCCCTCTCCTTCCTGGGCAGCGGCGACCGGATCATCGGGGACGTGCTGTGGGATCTGCGAGCCAGCAGTGTGGGGCCGTACGAGCTGTGGGGGTGTGACCTGACGACCGCCGAGTGCGTCGGTCGCATCGATCTGCCCGAGGGCGTGGTCGATGCCGGTCGCGTCGAGTTGTTGGAAGCGGCCGGCCGGCCGGCCCTCTGGTGGGAAGGAGGTGGCGCCGGCTGGCTCGACGAAGACGGGCACACCTGGCACACCCACGACCTGCCGGCGCATCTCGGCATCACGGAGGTGCGACAGCGTCCGGGCGCTGGCGACTGGCTGCTCAACGTGGTCTCTGAGGCCAGCGACGGAGAGGTGGGCATGCTCGCCCTCTACGACCCGCGCGACGACCGGTTCACCACCCTGATGGCGCCTTGCGAGCTGCACGACAGCGCCAGCGTCGACTACGCCGGGCGCCTGTTCGGCGGCACCGACTGGGTGCTGCGCTGGGAGGAGCTGCAGAGCGACGACTGCAGGCGCGTGTTCGGCTTCACGCCCTTCGGCCTGTGACAGGGGGGAGGGCCCCTCATGCAGGCACCAACCCCAGCCGCGACGCCACCCCCCCGATCCGCCGGTCGAGCCACGCCGGGTCGAACCACGACAGGTAGCACCACAGCATCACCAGGCTGAAGCTGCCGACGTTGAGGTTGAAGAAGATGCCGAGGTGCATGAAGATGCCGAGGGCCATGGCCAGGGGGCGGGTCTTCCTCCACGCGATGAGCAGCAGGAAGCCTGCTTCCCAGCCGAGCACAACCCAGGTCGCCAGGCGCGAGAACAGCACGACGGCGTCCGAGCGCAGCAGGGGCTCGAGCAGCCACGGAGCCCGAGCGTACTGGCCGTTGGACATGGCGTAGTACAGGGCCGTGCCCTGCTCCCAGGTGAAGCCCTGGGCCTTCACGAAGCCCGAGTGCACGTAGATGGTGATGAGCTGGAGCTGGATGAGGCGGTGGGCGATGGCCGGCACGGTGGTGATGGCTGGCAGCCCCCTGCGAGCCCGGCGCCAGGCGTCGATGGACAGCGCGGCACTGCACGGCACGGTGGCCATGTACAGGGTGACCAGCCGGAAGACCCGGTCGCCGCCGTGCTGGTAGAAGGGGTCGCGCTGGTACAGGGAGACTTCCACCGCCAGGGCGAGCAGGGCCATCAGCCGGCCGCGGTAGCCCAGCGCAAACAGCAGGTAGACGAGCAGTCCGCCGGCCCACACCAGGCGCAGCGCGACGGGGCCATCGACGAAGTCCATCCAGGTCAGGCGTGGCCAGGGCAGGTCGCCGGCCGCCGCCGCCACCGGGACGGGGCCGTCGTTGCCGAACAAGAAGTCGAGCTGGGACCACAGCCAGAGGTGATCGATCACCAGGAGGAGGCCGAGCGCGGCCCGCATCAGCCCCACGGTCCGCGCCGGCACCGGCGAGAACCAGAAGCGGTCCCAGCGAGCGGCCAGCCCGGTCATGCGCCCGGCTCAGGGCAGGCGACGGTCTCGAGCGGGATCGGCTTGACGACGACGTCGCCCCCGCGCTCGCCGGGGGCGGGGGTCATGTGGCGGTCCTTGCGGATCCGCACCTCGACCAGCGGGTCATCCACCGACCGGGTCCGGCACAGCCAGGCGGCGTAGCCCTGGCGCAGGGAGTGGTTGGTCTTGTCGAACATGTTGCGCTCGACCTTCTGGATCCGGCTGTAGTGCCAGTCGGTGCGGTCAAACGGCTTCTCGCCGACGGGAGCGGGCAGGTCGACCACCGCCCCGCTGCGGGTCGTGCCCTCGACCACCAGCCAGCTCGTGCCCAGCGGTGGGTTCGGGCCGAACATGCCCCAGCTCTGCCAGGCGCCCAGCAGGCGCTCGTAGGGCGCGGTCACCGACCGCACCGCCGCGCCCACCGCGGTCTTCTTGGTGAGGCTGGCCGCCATGGCCAAGAGGTGAAGGCAGATCAGCAGCGTCCACAGCCGCCGCTCCCGCGGCGTGCGGGCGCCGGCGTCGGGAAGCGGTCCTGGCGCGGCCGGATGCATGCCCGGCCCCTATTGCGTTGCAGGCGCCCGTTCAGCGCGACCGGGGGGCGAAGTAGCGATGCCAGCCGATACCGAAGTCCCAGGTGTCCGGCGGTCCGTTGCGGACGTCGACGACCTTGCCGCCCTGCAGGTGCAGGCCCATGTCGTCACCCAGGGCCACCGACACCCGCCCCCGCACCGCGAGGTGCTGGTAGCGCAGCACGGTCCAGCGGTCGTCGTTGTCCACCCAGTACTCCTGGTAGTAGCTGCCCTCCCAGTCCTGGCCCGACAGCCGCTGGACCCCCTCCACCGACAGGCCGAGCTCCACCGGCACCGGCAGGCCGAGCTTCACCTCCCCCACCTCGTACAGCTCGTCACCGGGAGCGCTGAGGGGGGCTGCCGACCCGAAGTCCAGCGAGCGACGGACCACGTTCCAGGCGTAGCGCCCGCTGCCCACGACGCCGAGCGACCAGTCGCCCATGCGCCGCTCGTAGCCGAGCAGCAGCCCGGGCACGACTGCCACGGAGGCGTCGCCGAGCGACGTGTACTGCCCGCGCGAGCCCGCGTTCCAGATGTCGCTGGTCACCGCCATCGCCGGCGTCAGGGAGAGGTCACCCCGGACGACGCCGAAGCGGGCCTCGATCCCCGCCTCGCCAACGCCGAATTCCGGATCGCAGAAACCCTCGGGGCCCTGGTTGGGGCAGGGGCCGCTGCTGTCGTCGGTCGTGGCGAAGGAGGACACCAGCGGCAGCCAGCCGGAGAGCTGCAGCCACGGCGTCAGCCCGTGGCTGGCGTAGAGGTCGACGCGCGGCTTGACCAGGCGGTCGAGGGTGGCATCGCCGATGGTCTGCCCGGATGCGTTCGTCGTGCTGCCGTCGCCGTAGCGCAGCTTTCGAGAGGTGGAGAGACCCAGGCCGGCATAGACGACCGTGGACCCCTCGGGGAGCACGCGGGCCGTCTCTGCCCGTGCCGCCCCCGAGGTCAGGAGCAGAGTGGTGAGCAGCGGCAGTGCCATGGCGTCTCCTCGATGGTGGCGGCGCGCCCCGGAGTGGACCCTCGCGCACGCCACCCTGGTGGTGGTCGGGCTGTCGATGTCGCTGTGCGGTGGAGGTTGCGGACCCGCCCCCGCCCCCGTCGGTCGCTACAGCGCCGTCGGCGGCGTGGGCCCCGACGGACGCTATCTCTACGTGGCGGGCGGCGGAAGCGCTGACGGGGTGCTCTCGGACGCCTGGCGCTTCGACCTGGCGGAGCGCGCGTGGGAACAGCTGGACGACCTGCCGCGCCCCATGCTCCGCGGAACCGCCACCCTCATCGGCCACGATCTGTGGGTGTTTGGCGGAGAAGACGGCGCCTTCTCGGACACCGCCGACCTGTGGCGCTGGGACCTGGACGCCGACACCTGGGAGTCCGTCGACCCGTCGGGCGACTGGCCCGCCCCACGCAAGAAGCACCAGGCCGTGGCCATCGACGGCCGGGTGCTGGTCCACGGTGGTCAGCAGAACGATGGCGATCCCGACGTGATCCTCGGCGACCTGTGGACCTGGGAGCCCGGCATCCGCCAGTGGACCGAGCGGGCCACCACGGCGGGGCCGACTGGATCCTGGCGCCAGGGACTGGCGTACGCGCCCGACACCGGCACGGTGTGGCTGCAGGGGGGCTACGACGGCGACAACGTGCGCACCGACTGGCTGTGGAGCCTGGACGTCGACACGTGGACCTGGCGGCAGCAGCTCTGGACGGGCGAGGGCCCCCCGGTGCGCGCCAGCCACGTCATGGGCGCCTTCGACGGCGGGCTGCGCGGCGGCAGCGGGTCCTGGCTGGCGATCTGGGGCGGTAGCGCCAGCGACACCGACGCCTGGCTCTTCGATCCCGCCGCCGGTTCGTGGACCGACCTCGGGGCGGAGGGGGCGCACCCCCTGGCCCGTGACGCCCAGGTCAGCGGCCTGTCACCCGACGGCCGCACCCTCACCCTGGCCTGCGGCGACCCCGTGTCCGACGCCGTCCCCGACTTCGTCTGCGATGTCTGGTCGCTGGACCTCGTCGCCGGCACCTGGACCGAGCTGGCCCCTGACGCCGAGAGCAGCCCATGACCGACAGCCCACCTCCCTCTCCTCCCCCCGCGGGGGTCGACGCAGCCGCGGACGGACCGCGAGTCATCGCGACCCACGACGGGATCGTGGCCGTGCACAAGCCGGCCTGGATGCTGGTCCACCCGGCGGGCGTGCCCGACCGCCCCGACCTGTGCACGTGGCTCGACACCCAGGACGATCTCCCGTCGGGCTGCCGGCCGGTCCACCGCCTCGACGCCCAGGCATCCGGGGTGGTGCTGTGCGCCGCAGACGCCACCGTCCGGGCAGAGGTCGCCGGCTGGCTGGCCCGCGGCGAGATCGACAAGAGCTACGTCGCCCTCGTCCACGGGCGCACGCACCGCAAGGGCATCATCCGTCGCCCCCTCGCCGACGCCCGCCGCGGACGTCCCCTGCCTGCCGTGACCCGCTACCGCCGCCTGGAGTGGCTCGGCGCCTTCACGCTGCTCGAGGTCCGGCCCGCGACGGGCCGCAAGCACCAGATCCGACGGCACCTCCACGGCCTCGGCCACCCGCTGGTGGGCGACGACCGCTACAGGCCGCGCCGCTTCCGGCCCGTGCCGGCCTTCCCCGGCCGGTTGTGGCTGCACGCCATCGGGATCATGCTGCCCGACGAGACCATCTTCTCCGACCCCCTCCCCCCCGAACTCGAAGCACACCTCGAGGCGCTCGGCGAGTGAGCCGCTACCTCCCCCTTTGCGCTCGGTGCCGGCGGCGTTAGAAGGCGGCGCCTCCCTGGCCACCCGGAGGTCCCCCGGGCACAGCAACGGAGAAGCGCTGATGATCGAACACGCCAAGAACCCCGGCGCCCTGCCCGCCGACGAGTACCTCACCCCCGAACAGCTCTTCGAGCTGCGCAAGGTGCTGGTGGATCAGGCCAACGCCCTGCTGTCATCTGGGCAGCAGACGGTCAACAACCTGACCCGCGAACGCGACCAGGACGCCGACAGCCTCGATGTCGCCACGTCGGAGTCCGACCGCGACTTCTCGCTGCGCCTCGCCGGCCGCGAACGCCGCATGCTCTCCAAGATCCAGTACGCGCTCGAGTGCATCGACAACGGCGAGTACGGCACCTGCGAGACCTGCGGCGAACCCATCGGCTACAAGCGCCTGATGGTGCGGCCTGTGGCCCGCGTCTGCATCGACTGCAAGACCCAGGCCGAACAGCTCGAGCGCGGCAGCCGCGCCTTCTGAGAGGACCGCATGGGCCGCATCGTCGTCCACAGCCCCAAGGAGATCGCCCGCATGCGCAAGGCCTGCCGCCTTGCCGCGGACCTGTTGGTGGCGGTGGGCGACATCATCGTGCCCGGCGTGTCCACCGACGAGATCGATCGCTTCGTCCACCAGTGGACGCTGGACCACGACGCGGTCCCCGCCCCGCTCAACTACCGGGGCTTCCCCCGCTCGGTGTGCACCAGCGTCAACGAAGTGGTCTGCCACGGCATCCCGGAAGATCGGCTGCTCAGGAATGGCGACATCGTCAACGTCGACGTCACGCCAATCTTTCCGCGACGCAACGGCTTCCACGGCGACTCCAGCATCACCTACTACGTCGGCGAGCCCACCCCGCTGGCCCGGCACGTGGTCGAGGTGGCGCGAGAAGCCCTCGAGATCGGCATTGAAGAAGTCCGACCCGGCGCCTTCGTCGGAGACATCGGCGCCGCGATCCAGCGCTTCGTGGAAGCGAAGGGCTGCAGCGTGGTCCGCGAATACACCGGCCACGGCATCGGCCGGGTCTTCCACGCCGAACCCAGCATCCCCCACTACCGCGGCCCTTCCCGCGGGCCGCGGCTGCGCAAGGGCATGACCTTCACCATCGAACCGATGGTGAATCTGGGCGGCCACGACATCGAACACCTCGACGACGGCTGGACGGTGATCACCCGCGACGGCTCGCTGTCCGCCCAGTTCGAACACACCGTCGTCGTCACGGCCAGTGGCTGCGAAGTGCTGACGAAGCGCAGCGCCGTGGTCCCCAACAGCGAAGACCGCCCCTGGGTGAAGCTGTTCCCGCGGTCCTGCTTCGCTCCGCCGGCGGACGCGGCCGACGAAGCGCCGGCGGCCGCCACGGCCTGAACCGGGCTGCGGGCGGTCGCGTTCACCGCGCCCTGCTCAGCGGAACGAACGAGCCGAGGCAGCGCCGCGTCCCGCCGCATGCTCCCCTCAGCGGAACGAACGAGCCGAGGCAGCGCCGCCTCCCGCCGCATCTTCCGGATCGCGCCACGCGATGCGCTGCGGCGCCCCGGGAAAAGGGTATGGGAACCGGGGTATCCATGTACGTGCAGATGGCACAAGATGTAGTGGTGACTCAGCCTCGTTCCCCCCAGGCCTCCGCCCCGGGTGGGACCAACGCCGCAGCCATGCCGAGCTGCGCGCCTGATTCCCCGACGATGAAGCTTTCCAGGACTACCTCGAGTGGCTTCGGTGGCCGTCGGGCCTCAGACATGCACCTCGGTAGGCAGTTTGCCCCAGTCGTTCGCCCCGCCGCACAAACGCCGATGACCGCGAAGAACCGGCGAAAGTCAAGGGTGACGGAGCCATGTCGGCAGGGACGATCGACGCGCCACCCTCCCGTGTAGCTCCACCGCAGTGCCTCGGGGGCGAGAGCATGGAGCCGGTAGCCGCGCGCGCGAGGGCGCGAGGGCGCGAGGGCGCGAGGGCGCGAGGGCCTGAGCCGTGAGCCGCGTCGTGGGCGTCACAAGTCCG